>JAUSOD010000015.1 GCA_030656215.1 Azoarcus sp. | reverse complement strand
CCTGGTGGTGGCCGAGCGCTGCAACTTCAGTCTCGACGAACTGCGCTACGAATACCCGGAAGAACTGGTTCCGCCCGGTGAAACCCCGGCTTCGTGGTTACGCAGACTGGTGGAGGCCGGCCTGGCCTGGCGTTACCACAGGGCAGCGTCAGCAAGCGCAGCGCTCGCCCTGCCGTCCTGTCCGGACGACGATCCCGCACCGCCCAAGGCGCGCAGGCAGATCGAGACCGAACTCGCGCTGATCGGCGAGCTCGGCTACGAAGCCTATTTTCTGACCGTGCACGACATCGTCCGCTTTGCCCGCAGCGTCGGCATCCTGTGCCAGGGACGCGGCTCCGCGGCCAATTCGGTGGTGTGCTGGGCGCTGGGCATCACCGAAGTCGATCCTTCGCTCGGCATCATGCTGGTGGAACGCTTCATCTCGCGCGAGCGCAACGAACCGCCGGATATCGACGTCGATTTCGAGCATGAGCGCCGCGAGGAGGTGATCCAGTACATCTACCGCAAGTACGGTCGCGAGCGTGCCGCACTCGCCGCCACCGTGATCAGCTACCGCGCCCGCAGCGCCCTGCGCGACGTTGGCCGCGCGCTGGGCTTCGAAACCTCCCAGATCGAACGCCTGACCCGCGATCGCTTCTGGTTCGACGGCAGCCGCATCCTCCCCGAGCGGGTGCGCGAAGCCGGCTTCGATCCCGACAGCCCGCAGGTCCGCCAGTTGCTCGTGCTCACCCACGAGCTGATCGGTTTTCCGCGTCATCTGTCGCAGCACGTCGGCGGGTTCGTCATCGCCCGCGGCCGGCTCGACGAACTGGTGCCGATCGAGAACGCCGCCATGCCCGGGCGCACCGTGCTGCAGTGGGACAAGGACGACCTCGACACCCTCGGCCTGCTCAAGGTCGACGTGCTCGCACTGGGCATGCTCAGCGCGCTGCGCCGCGCGCTCGACCTGGTGTCTGACTGGCGCGGCCAGCACATGACGTTGGCCAACATCCCGCGCGAGGACGAGGCGGTGTACCGCATGCTGTCGCAGGCGGACACCGTCGGCGTGTTCCAGATCGAATCGCGCGCGCAGATGAGCATGCTGCCGCGGCTCAGGCCGGCGTGCTTCTACGACCTGGTGGTGGAGGTCGCGATCGTGCGCCCGGGGCCGATCCAGGGCGGGATGGTGCATCCCTATCTGGAGGCCCGGGCCCGCAAGGCGCGCAAGGAAGACCCGCTGGCAGACCTGCGCCCCGAGATCCGCGGCGTGCTCGAACGCACCCTCGGCATACCGATTTTCCAGGAGCAGGTCATGCAGCTCGCGGTGGTGGCGGCCGGCTTCACCGGCGGCGAGGCCGACCAGTTGCGGCGGGCGATGGGCGCCTGGCGCAAGAAAGGCGAACTCGAACGCTACCGCGCCAAGCTGATGGCAGGCCTGGAGCTGAATGGTTATGAAGTGGAGTTTGCCGAACGACTGTGTCGCCAGATCGAGGGTTTCGGCAGCTATGGATTCCCGGAATCCCACGCGGCCAGCTTCGCGCTGCTGGTGTACGCCTCGGCCTGGCTGAAGTGCTTCGAGCCCGCCGCCTTCCTGTGCGCCCTGCTCAACAGCCAGCCCATGGGTTTCTACTCGCCCTCGCAACTGATCCAGGATGCGCGTCGTCACGATGTCGCCGTGCGCGCAGCGGATGTGCTCGCGAGCAAGTGGGACTGCACGCTGGAGCTCGCGGCCACTGCACCCGACGTCCGCTCGACGAGCGATACCGCTCACGATTGGGCCGACAACGGCGCCGAAGATGCCGCCCTCACCGACGACGACACGAGGTCGGCGCGCAGGGAAAGCAGCTGCGGTGGCGAGATGGCAGACGAAATTGGCGCATCGGTGCGCCAGCCGCATTCAACGCCGGTGGTCCGTCTCGGTCTGTGCATGGTGCGCGGGCTTGGTGCGGAAGTCAGCGAACGCATCGTTGTTGCTCGTAGCACCGCCCCCTTCGCCGATGTTGCCGATCTCGCCACCCGGGCCCGGCTGGATGCGGCCACCCTGCAGCGCCTGGCCGCCGCCGGCGCATTGAAATCGTTGGCCGGACACCGGCGCCAGGCTCTATGGCAGGCCGCCGGCAACACTCCCCTGCCCGGCATCCTCGGTGGCGCGGCCGGTCACGAGGCGGTCATCCCGCTCGCACCGCCTTCCGAAGCGGAAGACCTGCGCGCCGACTACCACCGCCTGGGCTTCACCCTCGGCCGCCATCCGCTCGCATTGTTGCGCGACACCTTGCGTGGCATGCGCTTTCTGTCCGCGGCCGAGATCATGCAATGCAGCGACCGCATGCTTGCCCGTGGCGCCGGCATCGTCACCTGCCGGCAGCGTCCGGGCACCGCCAAGGGCACGCTGTTCATCACACTAGAGGATGAAACCGGCCTCACCAACGTGATCGTCCGCCCCGACCTGGTCGAACGCCAGCGCCGCGCCCTGCTCGGTTCGCGCCTGCTCGGCGTGTATGGCCAGATCAGCCGCGAAGGCCAGGTGGTGCACCTGATCGCCGGACGGGTGGTCGACCATTCGGCCCTGCTCGGCCAGCTCGAAGCACCGAGCCGGGATTTTCATTGAGATGGATGCCCGGTTTCAGCACAGGCAGCCGGCTGAAGCCGACCCCCGATGCTGGCGGGATGATGGCCAGGTCGGTATCGCTGATACGTGTAGTTCATCAGCAGGCGGATGGCATCGAAAATCGACAGCCCCAATACTTCGAGCGTGCTGGCTGCGCGTTCCTTGGTGGCAGTGTCAATGCTGCCGCCGACGTAAGGTGTCGGCGGAGCTCATGGCCCACCCCTTCATAAGCCCGCTGCACACGCGGCGGCCAGCCCCTGAATTGGTGCAGTCGCCCTCTGACAGTGTTAGCAGCCCGCATCATCACGAAGGCTTCTCGATAACAAGCGTTTGCGAACATGTCGGACCTGCCAACGGTTTGGCGTAGGATAGTCGCCGAATTCCGAGACGACCCCGGGAGGCGCTAATGGACGATCGCAAGGCTTCATCGGACGAATCGCACCAGCCCTTGCCAGAAACACCCGCCGGAGCGGCTGATAACGTACGTGAGCAGCTGGAGGTGATCTACCGGACAGAATCGCGCCGGATGTTCGCGACGCTGATTCGTCTGCTCGGCGATTTCGACCTTGCCGAGGAAGCGCTGCACGATGCCTTTCGCGTCGCGCTCGAGCAGTGGCCGCTGCAGGGCATGCCGGCCAACCCGCACGCCTGGCTGGTGTCGGCCGGCCGCTTCAAGGCGATCGATGCGGTGCGGCGGCGCACGCGATTCGACTTCGTGGAGGATCTCGACGACCGGCCCGATCCGGCGAGCCTAGATGCGGCCGCAGGGATGACCGACGCGGACAGCGTCGAAGACGATCGCCTGCGGCTGATCTTCACTTGCTGCCACCCCGCGCTGTCGTCCGAGGCGCAGGTCGCGCTGACGCTGCGCGAGGTGTGCGGCCTCACCACCGAGGAAATCGCGCACGCCTTTCTCGTTGCACCGCCCGCGCTCGCGCAGCGCATCGTGCGCGCCAAGGCCAAGATTCGCGACGCGCGCATCCCCTATGAAGTGCCCCCGCATGCGGAACTGCCGACTCGGCTCGGCAGCGTGTTGTGTGCCATCTACCTCGTGTTCAATGAAGGCTACTCGGCATCGACCGGAGATTCGCTGACCCGCGCCGACCTGTCGGGCGAAGCGATCCGGCTCGGCCGGCTGCTGGTTGAACTGCTCCCGGAACCGGAGTCGATCGGTCTGCTGGCGCTAATGCTGCTCCAGGAGTCGCGGCGCGCGGCGCGTACCACACCCGCGGGGGATCTCGTGCTGCTAGACGAGCAGGACCGTTCCTTGTGGAACTCCGAGCTAATCCGCGACGGCCTGGCGCTGGTCGCGCGCGCACTGGTCTCGGGCCGCGCCGGCACCTATGCACTGCAGGCGGCAATCGCGGCGGTGCATGCCGAGGCGCCCGCAGCCGCCGCGACCGACTGGGCCCAGATCGTTGGCCTCTACGACGTGTTGCTGCGGCTAGACCCGTCGCCGGTGGTCGAACTGAATCGCGCCGCGGCGCTGGCAATGCGCGATGGCCCCACGGCCGGGCTGGCGGCGATCGACGTGATCCTCGCGCGCGGCGAGCTTGCCGGCTACCACCTCGCGCATGCCGCCCGCGCCGACATGTGTCGGCGTCTGGGCAGAACCGAGGAGGCGCGGGAGGCCTACCAACGGGCGCTTGCGCTGGCCCGGCAGGAGCCCGAGCGTCGCTTCCTCGAGCGGCGGCTCGCGGAATTGCCGACGTGATGTCGCCGACCGTATGTCGATCTGGCGGCACGCCATTCGACTAGGGGTACGGAAGCCGCAACCGAACACGACGCGCTGCGACACGCGAACCCTGAGGGTTGTTGAGCGTAACGGGTGCCGATTGTCGGCCCCCATCCACCATTGACCAGGAGAACCGTCATGAAATACCTGTGCCTGATCTGTGCCGAGAAGGTGATGGAGCAGATGCCCCGCGCCGATGCGGACAAGCACTTCGAGGAGTACCGCAACTTTACCGACAACATCCGGCAAAGCGGCCACTACGTCGGATGCAACCGGCTGCTGCCACCCAATGCCGCCAGTACCGTCCGGGTGCGCGACGGCCGGGTTTCGGTCACAGACGGGCCCTGGATAGAGACCAAGGAGCAGCTCGGCGGCTACTACCTGATTGAGGCCCGGGACCTGAACGAGGCGATCCAGGTCGCGTCCCGCATCCCAGGAGCGAAGTTTGGCTGCGTCGAGGTGCGGCCGGTCGCGGAGGATTTGCAGACGTTGCGCGCACTGGGTGCCGCCGCACCGGAATCAGACCGCTGAACCGGCGAACCGATGTCGATTTGGCCACCGGCGAATCGACTAGCAGGTACACACAGCCGATTATCCAACCGAAGGAGACCCGTCATGGACACCCTATCCACCCTTGCACGCACTGAAACCGAGATTCGCAGCGAACTGGAAGACTGGGCAGGCGCGGTCCGCGCCAAGGACGTCGATCGCATCTTCGCCCATTACGCGCCGGACATCGTGGCCTTCGACGCCATTGCACAGCTGCAGTTCAAGGGCGCAGACGCGTACCGCAAGCACTGGGAAACCTGCATGACGATGTGCACCGGCCCGATGATCTTCGAACTCCATGACCTTCAGATCACCTCGGGCGAGGAACTGGCCTTTGCTCACGCATTGAACCGCTGTGGCGGCACCGGACCGGACGGCAAGGAAATGTCCGGCTGGATGCGCATGACCGCCGGCTACCAGAAGCAGCACGGCAGATGGCGGATCGTACATGAACACTTCTCTGCCCCTTTCGACCCGCAGAGCGATAAGGCGCTGTGGCTGGAACCCTGACGCCCTTTCATCTGCGGAGATACCATGACGCGCCTGCCCAACCGCCCCGCTTGCACGGACATCGACGCCTACAACGCCGCACGCTCACCCACCGATCAGGAGATTTGTACTCTGCTGGCCGAGCTCATAGACCGCGAATTCCCGGAGGCCGAACGCAAGATATGGCATGCACATCCCGTCTGGTTTCTGGACGGAAACCCCGTCGTCGGCTATAGCGAGCTGAAAGACAGCGTGAGGCTGCTGTTCTGGAGCGGACAGTCCTTCGATGAGCCCACCCTGCAGCCAGAAGGCAAGTTCAAAGCCGCCGAGGCACGCTACACGTCCGCAACCCAGGTTCGGCAGGATGAATTGGTGCGCTGGCTTAGCAAGGCTCGGGACATCCAGTGGGACTACAAGAACATCGTCCGACGAAAGGGGCGACTGGAGCGCTTGCGGTGACAGCGCATAGTCATTGCTGGAGGACGGCAAGGGTTCGACAGCGGCGACGCGCCATCGCATCTCTCAATCACGGGTAACCGTAACTGAAGGAGTGCGAACGATGCCCCAGCTTTCTCCTCGCCTGCAAAAGATACTCGACGTGCTGCCCCTACTGCCCCCTTCGACACGCCTACTCGCAGCTCGCTTGGCAATTACCCGCCGCGCTACAGTCTCCATCCCCTTCCACCTTGCACACCGCCTTGGTGCGATGAATCAGGCTGACATCGCCGGTGTAGCTGCAGATCAGCCGGGTCAAGCTGCCCTTGCGCTCGACCGCCATCCGCGCCGGCTTTGCAGACCGGATGGCTTGATCTGACGTTTCACATGACAGATAGCCGCTGAATTCACCGTCGGCCGACTCCCACAGCGCAATGTTCTTGGCCTGGCGGTAATTCTCGAACGTCTCGCAGGTATCTCCATCACGGCCATACAACCGGGCGTTGTCGCCACAGTAGCCAATGTAGGTGTACTTGAGTTCCTCGTCGGACGGGCAGACGGCAACCTGTACGGCGGTGGCGAGATCGGGACAGGAGCGCCCTTCGGCCAGCACCGGGGTGGCGAACAGCATGGGGAGCAGGAGAAAAAGCAGGGTCAGCTTCGTTCGCATGAATATCTCTTCAGGGAGTGGGCTTGTGGCAGTGAGGCGATTCCGGCTTCGGCGAGCACCCGGGCAGCGCTTCGTCCGGCCCGATCCTTTCAGCCTCGAATCGCTTCACCGCATTTCTGTAGCCACGGACGCCGAGCACCGCGATCACCAGCAGGATGACAAGAAAGACAACGAGCTTGAAGATCATTCGGACAGGGACTCGGGGCAGGAAAAGCACGGGGTGAAATGAAACCGCGTACCCATGTCCGTCGACTACTGTCGCAGCCGACGGACATGGGCGCCGATAAAGTCTGCCTCCATTCACCTGTGGCGTAATTGATGGGGATCATTTGTCGACGCTGCGACATTGCGCCACCTTCCGCGCCGCTTGCAGCGCGAGAATAAAGCGCGCCAAAACAGCCGCTTGCACGAAAGCACAAACGCCCGCACGGACTGGCACCCATCGTGCTTTTAAAGGATGAATCCCCCTACAGAGGAGTTCCTCCCATGCAACAGAGTCCAGCTCCGATCACCCGCGATGCCGCCCTGCGTGTGGCACTGGCGGCACGCGCCATGCCAGGCATCTCGCTGTCGCAACTGATCGATGTGCTGCAGAACCGCATCGGCAACGAACAGATCGACGCCGACGACTTGCGCACCGTTACCGTCACCGACCTCAAGACCGCTTTCGCCAGCGCCGACGGCGAGGAAGATGGCGAGGATATCGGCATCGGCCTCGAGGCAATGAAACTCGCGGTGCGGATCCTGTGGGGCGATATCGAGGGCGACCCGCTGCCTGCGCCCATTCCCTTCGTCGACGGCGACATGCCTGGCTCGGTTCGGGTTGCATTGGCGTCCGACAGCGGCGAGGCGCTCAACGGACACTTCGGCTCCTGTATCCGCTACCTCGTGTATCAGGTGTCACCCGAAGAGATTCGCCTGATCGGTCTTCGCGATGCGCTGGAGGCCGATTTTGCCGAGGACAAGAACGGCTTCCGGGTAAAGCTCATTTCGGACTGTCATGTGCTGTACGTGGTATCGGTGGGCGGGCCGGCGGCGGCCAAGGTGATCAAGGGCGGCATCTACCCGATCAAGCGCATCGAGGGCGGCCCGGCGGCCGAGGTTCTGAGCGAGTTCCAGCACATGATGACGCAGTCGCCACCGCCGTGGCTGGCCAAGATCCTCGGGGTTGGCGCCGGCCAGCGGCTGAAGAACTACAGTGCGGCCGTGGTCGAGGAATGAGGGGCACATCATGGCAGACAAGGACTATCACCGCATCGTCGCCGACCTGATCGCCAATGCCATCGCCAGTTCCCGGGTGACCGGTGAGAACGGTCGCATCACCCGTCTGGTGGCGGGCAGCATTGGCCGTTTTGCGGCCGAACTGAAGCTGGGGGCAAAGACGGACGAGGCGCACAAACTGGTCGAGAATGCCGTCCGCCTGCTCGAACAGCAAGACGGCGCCCGCATCGTGCCTGCCCTGTCCGCAGCAGTCGAGGCCATGGCCTCGAAACACTGAACTTCATGATCACCGAAGGAGCATCAAATGCACGCCACTGACACGCATACCGACAGACACGGTCAACCAATTGCGGTTGGCGACGAGGTCCGGATCATCAACATCGAAATCGGCACCGATATCGACGACGATGAACGGGAGATGTTCGAGTTCATGCGCGGTGCGGTCTGCGAGATCGATTACTTCGATGAAGAGGGTCGGGCATGGGTGACGATGTGGTGGAATACCGGCGAGGGCAATGCCACCACCAGCGTCGGTCTTGCCTCGCGGGATCTGGAACGGGTGAGCCGGACGCCTGCGACCTGATCGGTCGCGCACTGTACTTGGCGCCGTAGTTGTTTGTGACGGGACGGACAAGCACCATGCTTTCCGCCCCGCCACAACACGCTGTCAGAGCGTTTCGAGCCTGATCCGCTTGACCTGACCACTTACCACCGGCAGGGCCTCGATCCGGGCGATGGCCGCATTGGCGTTCTTCTCGATCGTCAGATGGGTGAGCATGATGATGTCGGTTTGCGACTCGCCCTCGCCCGGCTCCTTCTGGATCATGGCGTCGATCGAGATATCGCTGTCGGCCAGGATGCGGGTGATGTCGGCGAGCACGCCCGGCTTGTCGTCCACCCGCATGCGCAGGTAGTAGGAGGTGATCACCTCTTCGATCGGCAGCACGGCGATGTCCTGCACCTGATCGGGCTGGAAGGCCAGGTGCGGCACCCGGTGCTCGGGGTCGGCGGTATGCAGGCGGGTGATGTCGACCAGATCGGCGATGACGGCCGAAGCGGTCGGTTCGGCACCGGCACCTTTCCCGTAGTAAAGCGTGGCGCCGACCGCATCGGCCTGCACCAGCACCGCGTTCATCGCACCTTCGACGTTGGCGATGAGGCGCTTCTCGGGGATCAGGGTCGGATGCACGCGCAACTCGACGCCATCCTCGCGCTTCTTGGCGATGCCCAGCAGCTTGATCCGGTAGCCGAGCTGTTCGGCGTAGTTGATGTCGGCCGACTCGAGTTTGGTGATGCCCTCGATGTAGGCCTTGTCGAACTGCATCGGGATACCGAACGCAATCGCGCTCATGATCGTCGCCTTGTGCGCGGCATCCACGCCTTCGATGTCGAAAGTGGGATCGGCTTCGGCATAGCCCAGCGCCTGCGCTTCCTTGAGCACGTCGGCAAACGGCAGGCCCTTGTCACGCATCTCGGACAGGATGAAGTTGGTGGTGCCATTGATGATGCCGGCCAGCCACTGGATCCGGTTGGCGGACAGGCCTTCACGCAGCGCCTTGATGATCGGGATGCCACCGGCGACTGCCGCCTCGAACGCGACCATGACACCCTTTTTCTGGGCGGCGGCGAAGATCTCGTTGCCGTGCACCGCAAGCAGCGCCTTGTTGGCGGTGACCACGTGCTTGCCGTTTTCGATGGCTTTGAGCACCAGTTCGCGGGCCACGCCATAGCCGCCGATCAGCTCGACGACGATATCGATTTCGGGATCGGTGACCACCGAGAACGCATCATCGGTCAGCCGGACACCCTCGCCGGCCACCGTGCGCGCCAGTTCAAGGTTCTTGTCCGCCACCGTGGTGATGCGAATCGGCCGCCCGGCGCGACGGGTGATTTCCTCTTCGTTGCGTTTCAGGACGGTAAAGGTGCCGCCGCCGACGGTACCGATGCCCAGCAGGCCCACGTTGATCGGTTTCATTCAGTGCTTCCGTATGGTCGTTGAGGGTGAAAAGCGCCGGGCTCAGGAGCCGTGACGCTTGCGATAGTGTTCGAGGAATCGGGCGATACGCCCGACGGCATCGCGCAGGTCGTCTTCGTGCGGCAGGAAGACCAGGCGGAAGTGATCGGGCTGCGGCCAGTTGAAGCCGGTGCCCTGCACCAGCAGCACGCGCTCCTCCTCGAGCAGCTCGGCGATGAAGGCCTGATCGTCGACGATCGGGTACATCTTCGGATCGAGCTTCGGGAACATGTAGAGCGTGGCCTGGGGCTTGACGCAGCTCACCCCCGGGATGGCGCTGATCAGCTCCCATGCGAGGTCGCGCTGGCGCCGCATGCGCCCACCTTCGGCCACCAAGTCGTCGATGCTCTGATAACCGCCGAGCGCGGTCTGGATCGCGTACTGGCCCGGCACGTTGGCGCACAGTCGCATCGAGGCCAGCATGTTGAGACCTTCGATGTAGTCCTGCGCGCGACGCTTGTCACCACACACCACCATCCACCCGGCGCGGTAGCCGCAGGAACGGTAGTTCTTGGACAGGCCGTTGAACACGATGGTGAGCACGTCCTCCGACAGCGCCGCGACCGAGGTATGGGTGATACCGTCGTACAGCACCTTGTCGTACACCTCGTCGGCATACAGGATCAGATCAAACTCGCGAGCCAGTGAGATGATGTCCTTCAGGACCTCATCCGGATACACCGCGCCGGTAGGGTTGTTCGGATTGATGACGACGATCGCGCGCGTGTTGGGGGTGATCTTCGCGCGCATGTCGGCGATGTCGGGCATCCAGCCGGCGCCTTCATCGCACAGGTAATGCACCGGCCGGCCGCCGGAGAGGCTCACCGCAGCGGTCCACAAGGGGTAGTCGGGTGCCGGCACCAGCACCTCGTCACCCGCGTTGAGCAGCGCATTCATCGCCAGCACGATGAGCTCGGACACACCGTTGCCAAGGTAGATGTCCTCGATGTCCACACCCTTGATGTTCTTCTGCTGGGTGTAGTGCATCACCGCCTTGCGCGCGGAGAAAATCCCCTTGGAATCCGAGTAGCCCGCCGAATTGGGCAGGTTGCGAATCATGTCCATCTGGATTTCTTCGGGCGAATCGAAACCGAACGCGGCAAGGTTGCCGATGTTCAGCTTGATGATCTTGTGCCCCTCGTCTTCCATCTGCTTGGCCCGAACCATCACCGGGCCGCGGATGTCGTAGCACACGTCGGCGAGCTTGGCCGATTTGCGGATCGGGCGCGCGGCTGCGGGCTCGGCCTTGACCACAGGTTCCGTGGGTGCCGTTGCCAGATTCAGTGTCGTCGCCGCTTTCATGTCCGCTATCCTTTATTGACTTGCCCTCAATCCACCGCGGGGCGCCGGCCCGCCCTCTACTGCGGAACATGTCCCGCTCGCGCAAAGGGCGAAAAGATTGCTATCTTAGCTCCGCCGCCTCAGCGCGGCAATTTGCCACTCACCAGACCCGGCCTGCAACCCGCCCCCCACCCCACTGACCAGCCCGCCATGAAGCTCCATCAAGACCAGCTCACCAGCATCAACACCGTGACCGGCTACGGCATCGATCACGTCCTGATCAACAAGATACGCCATGACGGCAACCTCCTGCTGACCGCCGACCGAGTCGTGTCCGGCTGGGCCCCGGGCGGGTTCACCGGCCTTTCCGTGGAAGACCTGGTCGAGACTTGCGCCCTTGGCGTGGAGATCCTGCTGATCGGCACTGGCAGGAAACAGCGATTTCCCGCCCATGCACTGCTGCGCCCCCTGATCGAAGCCCGTATCGGCTTCGAGATCATGGACCTGGCAGCCGCGTGCCGCACCTTCAACGTACTGGTGGGCGAAGGACGCTCCGTGGGCGCCGCACTGCTCTTTGATCCAGTCGAGTGAGGCCGCGGCCGGCACCTGTCATCTCGGCGTAATTGTCAGCGACGGCATTCGTCCGGTACGCTGAGCGCAGACGCGTACAACAGGAGACACCATGACCGATTCTCTTCTTCCCGAATTCAGCCTGCCGGCCACCGGCGGCAACACCGTGACCCTTTCGGCATTGCGCGGAAAAAAAGTCGCCCTGTATTTCTACCCCAAGGACAACACCCCGGGCTGCACCAACGAGACCCGTGACTTCGGCGCGCTCCATGCTGCGTTTACCGCTGCCGGGTGCGAGGTCTTCGGCATTTCGCGCGACAGCCTTAAGTCCCACGAAAACTTCAAGGCCAAGCTCGAGTTGCCCTTCGACCTGATCTCGGATGCCGAAGAAGTGGCGTGCAACATCTTTGGCGTGATCAAGATGAAGAACATGTACGGCAAGCAATCGCGGGGCGTCGAGCGGTCCACTTTCGTACTGGATGAAACCGGCCGGATTGCCAAGGAATGGCGCGGGGTGAAGGTGTCCGGGCACGCCGACGAAGTCCTTGCATATGTGCGCTCACTTGGTTGAATCTGGTCAATAGTGGTCACAATGTGGACACAGCGCGGACAAGGTTTAGACACAGTGTGGCACGGCGATTGCTATGCGGACTCGGAGTCGGGTCAGGCCAAAATAGTTTGAAAGTCTATTGACACGTCAAATTGACGTGCTAATATACAGACATGGAAGGCGATGACGCCGACCACCGACCCGGGGAAAGAAAATGACCAGCTACGACAAAACCACCGCCTGCTACGCAAACCAGCGCGAACAACAGCTTCGGAAGCTTCTTCGTGACGAGTTCGGGACGCGGAAATATCGCATCGTCGGCCAAGGTGCCGCAACCGAAGTGCATGCTTACGGCACGATGCCGAACACGAACACCGAAGGCTGGTTTGTGCTCGGCGGAATCAAGGACGTTGAGCGCCGATACGCGATCTAAAACCAAAGCGCCGAGCGAAAGCCCGGCGCGCAAAGGGGTGCATCGTGAAAAAATGGGAAGTTGTATTCGTGATGAATAGCGCGGAAAGCTCTTGGGCAGGCCGGAGCACCGTTGTCGAAGCGGCTACGGAGGAACAGGCGTGCGACAAAGCCATAGCGAACCTAAATGAATGGGCGCGCGGCAAACGGAATGCGACTGTGCCCCAGCGCTATGAGATGCAGGCGTGTCGAGTGTCATGATGATGCTCACCGAGCTCGAAATCGCCCGCCAGCCCGAGCCCGACCGCATCCGCGCCATACGCGATCGCCACGGCTACACCCAGGCCCAGTGCGCGTGGATCGTCGGCGCCAGCGAGCGCAAATGGCAGCGATGGGAGACCGGCGACAGCAGCATGCCGCTGTCCGCCTGGTGGCTGTGGCTGCTGCGGATCTCGGAAGTCACGCCTGCGATGCTGCCGCAGATGCCACCCCGCCAACGCGGCGGGGCCATGATCTACGTGCGGGCGGAGTGACTGCCCAGCCGCACCCGCACCAGGTCTAACCGCCACCACCCTACCCAGTCCCCAGTCTCGATCCGCTCTGCCATCGGCAGGGCGTGGCCGGCGGCACGGTCGACATAGGCCACACGGAAACCTTGCTCGAGCAGCAGGCGCACGATGAGCCGCATGTGCCGGCGGTGCAGCTGGCCGGCGAAGGCGTGGATTTTGACGATGTCGTCGGAGAGCGGGGTAATTTCGCCGACGGCGATGTAGGGCGGGTGGTCGTCGGTGTCGGGCACCGAATCGAGCGCACGCACGGTGCCACCGCGGGGCTCGAAGGTAATCGCCACCTGGCCATCGTCGAGCAGCTGGCGCACGGTCAGTGCCCCGGGGCGGCCCGGCAGGCGTCGTGCATACGTCTGCACTGGCCGGCGGTTTCGATGAGCTCGTGCACCCAGACGACGGCGGCGGTTTCGTCGGGCTCAGTCAGGGCCGGGAGCGGGGGGCATGGGGTGAGGCATTCCGTGGGGCGGTGGGGTGCCGGCATTGGCGGCGGTAATGCCGGCGTTGAGGTCGCGCAGGCGGTCAGCAGGCCACAGGCAATCAGGGCGGTGAGGCGACTGGATTGCATTTAGCTGACCCCGCAGTTTGGCGGCACGAGCCGCGGCTTGAAGCCCCGCATCACGTAGGGCTGCGGCCTGCCGGCGTTTGGATTCAGCCTCAGCGTCTGCACGTGCAGTTTGATGAGTGACGACGATGGCGGCTTGCATGGCCAGGGCGGCACGGCCTTGCTCATCTGCGACGCCGTCGCGGTGGCCAAGCCAAGCAGATAGAGCGGCCACCACAGCGGCGAGTAAAAGGGCGTAAGAAATGGGCACATTATTGCTCCTCAGTTTCGACCAGGGCGCGGGCGTAGAGGCCGGGCCAGGTTTGGGGGTGCGGTTTGCCGGGGCGCCACAGGTCGAGGTAGTAGGACCAGGCGGCCTCGGACGCGCCGGCGGGGGGGATGGGGCGGCGATCGGTCCAGAGCAGCAGGCGGGCAAAGCCGGCGGCGAGCACGTCGTCGTGCTCGAGGCGCTCATAGACGGCGGCCGAGGTGTAGTCGACTTGCCGATCTGCGCACAGCACTGCCGCCAGGGGGCGGCTGGCGGGGTGGCTGAGTACGCCGATCACCCCACCCCCGCGCTCGAACTGCCAGAAGCCGCGGGCGGGGCCCCGGAGCTGGCGGCGGTAGAGAAAGCGGCTTTCCTGCAGGCCGATGGCGACCATGGTTACCCGGGCGGCCGGGGTGTCGAGCCGCGGGGGGAGGAGCGAGAGGGCCTCGCTGATTGCGGCGTTGGGGACAGTCATTGCTCGTGCTCCTTGCGGCTGAGGGGGGGTATGTGGCGGATGTGGATGTCCTCGAGCCGGCGACCGCACAGCAGGAGCAGGGCCAGCCCGACGGACAGGAGCGCGGCGCCAACGCTGGGCACGTAGCCGAGCAGGATGGAGACGCCGCCCCAGATCGAGCCGGCGGTGAGTAAGTAGGCCGCGGCGCCCACCAGGGTGAAGGCGCCGCCATCGGCGCGGGATAGCACCGGCTCTGCCCTGGCGTAGATGACGACTGCGGCGATGAGGCCGGCGAATTGCAGGGTTGTGTCTAGCATTATTGGCCGCTCCATAGCTTGTCAAACCAGCGCACCACCGCCTGGCCGGCGGCCTTGGCGACATCGAGCAGGGTCTTTTCGAGGACGGGCATGGCCAGGCGGCCGACGAGCAGCGCGGCCAGGTAGGCCAGCGCTGGCTCGCTGGGGGCGGCGACGAGGTTTAGCTCCGCCGCCTGGCGGGCGATGATGCCCGCGCTGTAGGCGGCGACGATGGACGAGAGCAGCACGATGGAGGTGCGATCGATCCACGACATGGGCCCGCCGCGCCAGACGGCCCAGTAGCCACCGAATGCGCCCAGGCCGAGCATGACCGGATCGAGGCCGGTGTTTACCCCGGCCACGGCCAGGCTACCGGCGGCGGTGAGGAAGATGATGGGGGGGGAGACGATGTCGGGCATGGGGGGCCTTTTTGTGTTGGGGGGGGCGGGTTACACCCAGCAAACCGGGCTTTCCGCCAGCCAACTGACCTGACCCGTCACTGGGCACGCACTGCCGTACAGCCGTCTCGACTGGGGGCTAAACGTGCGGGTCTGCGGAGAGCCTGCGGCGGCCCCTGAGATGGTGATCGGCGGAAGGTAGAGGTACGATGAATCGCCTTCGCGGGCTACCACGCCGATCAAGTGTGAGCTGTAGCGGACGAGCGAAAAATCCCTGCCAACGACTGGCGCATCGAGCACCTGCCACCTACCCGAACCAACGCGATCTGCTGCGGACGGACTGAGCTTTAAAGGCCCCCCGAACAAGCGAACAGGACTCACATAAGTGGGAATGTTAAAACTCCAGTTCGACAGATCGTAAAGATCTCGCTCCCCCACAGTCCTACTCTCGTCGGTTGTCACTCCGTCGATCGTCCTCGACGCCGTGACAACCGCGGATTCCAAGACGCTTAACTGCTTAATCGTCTCCGTGATTGACGCGCTATTACTCCCAGACGTGGCATACACCTGAGTGTCCCCGACCTTGATGGAGACGTTGAACTCAGACGAAATCGTAACAACCCTGTCGCACCCTGCCTGGCACCCTGGAGGGCCAATACCAGGAGCGCCGGCAATCAGGCGGAACGATGGATCTGCCGAGTGGTAGTCGACGTCGCTTTCCATTGACAGAACGACGTCCGTCCATGCGCCATCTACCCACCACACAGCTAGCAGCGTGAATCCCGTGGCTGATAAATGCTGCGTCCTGGCTGGCAACATTGTGGACTCGGAATTCCATGGCATCGTAACTTCAGGCGGTCGAGTCTCGACCCCATCCTGCGTGATGTATGCCGCATGGTCCTGTTTGTTGTTCCACCAGATGTCTATGAGAATCGGCCGATACGTGAAGTCTCCCGGCCCGCTTACTACGTAGCTGCTCTGAATCGTCTGCGCCCGCGTGCGAAGCACAGACAGCGTTACCGTGGGCGACGACCCTGCGCCTGTGAGCGCGAGCTCGATGTATCCCAGCGGGTATCTGGTGTAATTGTCGGTCTCGGCATCAGCCGAGAACCGCAGCGCGTGCATCATCAGCGCCGCCCGGTCACCCTGCGGGGACAGGTCGCAAAGCATTACCCAGTACGTCTCGAGCGCAGCGCCGGAAATGGCCTGTATTGGCGCTCCCTGCCCAGGGTCCGCCAGCGTTACCGTACGGGTTACCACCAGGGGCGCGGCACTGAAATCGCCGAAGCGGGTGAGGGTGATTGTGGCCGTAATCGACGCGCCAAGAGCCACCGCGGCCGTGAGCAGCGTGCCCGTTTTGACCAGCCACCTTGCGCCAGCAGGATCGACGTAAATCCACCCATCCAGGTGCTGCCCGTAGAGCTGCATGCGCGACCCGGACAGCGTTGCCACAGAGCGCCATTGCCGGCCGGCTGCGGTGTCGTCAGCAAGCTGCTCGGTGGTGCGGAAAACTGCCGGCGTGCCGGGCACTGCCACCCTGTATGCAGCGCCCGCCTGATCGGCAGTACCGGCCGGCTGGGGATGCGCCATGGTGCTGCCGTTTGGTAGTGTGAGCACCCCGCCGGACACAAGGCCATGCCACGGGCGCCCCCAGATTGTGGGGCGGTCAAACGCGCCGATTGGAAGCGGGAATTCCGTGCTCATGTCGGCTCTTTCAGCTCGATCGTTTGACCGCCTTCGCCGACTATTTTTTTTGTTGGCGGCCACATGACGGTAAAAATACCATCTGTCGTGGTTGCGGTGCGCTCTGGCCAATGCTCTCGTGCGGAGTAATCCTGCTCAACGAAAGACCCTGCCGAGCCCGTTGATTGCTGTGCGGATGCAGGGCGACCGACAGCCACTTCGGCCGCCTTGCCGCCCTTTGCCGGTGGCGTCGTGGCCTGCTTCCATCGCGGCTCTTTGACGATCAGCCGCTTGACGGCGGCATCGAGCATGCTGGGGATTGTCATGATCAGACATCCGTCTCAAGATAGTCCTCGACGTACAGCCCGGCGTCGTCGTAATTGCCGGCCGCGGTGATTGCGGACGTGAGCCGCACGAACACGGCCACAGCCCCAGCAGCACCGGATAGCAGGGTGGTGCCGATGCTGAGCGCGGCGCCACCGGTTGCTGAGCCAAGTCCGCCGGATGACAGGGCGAGCTTGATGTTTGCCACTTCGACCCCGCTGCCGGATGCCACGTCATCGATCTTGACCTGTAGTGCATTCGTGCCGGGCAGCGTTGCCCGCTGCAGCTTTTTGCCCGTCGCGGGCGACATGAAATAGACGATGCGATCGACGGCAGCGGACACCGAGCCCCGCGCGAAATCGCCACGCGTGAGGGGAACGGTGCCGCCTGCGTCTGCATACCAGCTCCAGGTGGTGCTCATAGGATCTCCAGCAAATCAGTTGGAATAGTGGTTTCGATGACGGTGACGGATTCGAGCGTGAGCGGGTCGCGGTCGGCGGCGTCGATCGGCGGGGATTTGATGCTGAGCTGATGCGGGTACCAGTTGAACTCGTCCGGCTGGATCGCGAGGTCCAGATTTGTCGAGAAGCCGATCATGGTTTCCGAGTCGAACGGCGGGGAGTCTCCGCCGCCGACTTCCGCAGGGCGCGGGGTGCCGTCGCCTGCGCCGCCCACGAATGTGCCGATCTCGAACGAGTACGCCTCGGGTCCGCGCGTTTCGTCCGGCATTGACACGGCAGGAAGCGCCCAGGTCGGCAGGGTTGCGTCTGCATTGCCGGGCAGGCCGACGGCGATGGATACCGACGTGACGGCGTTGCCGCCGTCTGGGTCCATGACGTGCTCAACGCCGGCCACTTTGCCGGTGGCGATCAGGCCGACCGTCTCCACATCCGGCAGCCAGTCGAGCCACAGATCCGGGCGCAGTGGCAGGTCGAAATTCACCCGCCCCGATCGGGATGCCGACCACAGCCGCACCCATGCCTGATCGAGTAGCGTGCGCATCAGCTCGTCTCGCGCGGCGGTGTCGTAGCCAGTTGGCCGCCACGGGGTAATAACGTCGCCTGCGGTCGGGATATCGAGCGCGGGTAGCACGGTCGCGTCAGACTCCCATCCGTCCGCCTCAAAAGGCGCTTCGAGATTGGCGCCGATCTCTTCCGGCACGATGCCGATATCGGCCTCCAGCGACGGCAGCGCCACGGTAATGCTGTAGTCCTCGGTCGTGGTCTGCCGCCAGCGGGTGGTGTATTTGCCCGAGAACCCGAGCGCGTAATCCACTGCCGCCGTGGGGCTGATGAGGTACAGTCCGTCGGCGGCCACATTGCCCTGCAGGTACGCCCCGGCGGCCGGCTGATCGATGGATAGCGCGCCGTCCAGCTGCCAGCCCGAGAGCCCCGCTGTGGCGCCCTCGACCATTGCCACGGTGAGGAATTTGACGGCATACACCGCGCCAGGCTCGCCGGCCCCGTGCTCCCGGAAATCGCCGATGTAAAACCGCAGCGGCTGGGAGAATGCGGCGATGGCGCCACGGCCGCGCAGGCGCTCGTAGCGGTACTGCAAGCGGCAGGTGACGCGGGTTCGCAGCTCGTCGCGCGAGGGGAGCGACGCGGACAGCGAGCCGTCGAGCATGTCGGCATCGCGCACCGTGATGGACTTCAGCCCCGCGCCGCGCCAGGGGATGACGCGCAGTTGCTGATGCTCGTCCAGTGCAATTGATGCCGGCACGGACAGTAGCCGGGCCTGGGCGTATTCCCATTCGTCGGCCGGCACGCCGGTTGCTTCTTCACGCCACCGCCCGCCGATAGCCGCGGCAAGCGTGGCGCGCGGCAGCTTGCTGATGATCTCCTGCAGCTGGTCGTGGCACGAGCACGACACGACGCGGGTTTGCATGTCGATCGATGGCACGTCGATCACGCCGGTGAACATCAGCTGGACATTGATTGCGGCGCCATCTGCCGCGCGCTCTGCGAACGCGATCTGCACCCGTCGGCCAGTCAGGCTCATCGGCTGCAGAGTCGATGCCGGCCGGAACGAAAACTCGGCCGTCCTCGCTTCGTTGTCGCCGTGCGACACGCTCACCTGGCCGACCAGCGTGGCGGTGATGTCTGCGCCGTCGAGCAGCACCACTGGGCGCCACTGGCCGGACGGAGCCGCGGGCCAGCCGCCAGCGCCGTCGAGGCCGGATAGTGCCGCGGCGGCGATGACAGACAAGCGGAGCGGCATGCGAAGTGCCGAGCCAGTGCCGCCGACCTGAAGGCGCAGCGGCAGGCGAATAGGCGTGATGCCGGCGACAGTGAGCCGCAGCGGCAGGCGAATAGGGGATGTCTCTGCCGGGCCGTCGAGCGGCGCGTCCGACACGTACAGCGTCGAGTCGCGGCGACCCACGGCCAGCCCGCCACCGGCGTCGAAATCATCCAGCGATATCGGCAGCCCCGCGACATCGATCAGCGTCCAGCTGACAAAATCGGTGGAGTGATACAGCCGCGGGCTGCTGTAGGTTTTGCGCAGGATGTACGCATGATTCCCGCTCGAACCGAGCTGGTAGTTGTCGCCGGGGAACCCGGGGATATCGGCCCAGGTGGCGCCACCGTTGGTGGAATACCGCGGGACACGCCAGTCGCCATCCGCGACGGCGATACCAGTCGGCGTGACCGCCACGCTTGTGACGACCGCGAGGGCGGGATTGATGTCCGTCCAAGTGTCGCCGCCGTCTGTCGAAAGCGCGAAAGTGGGATCGCCGTTTGCTACGGCAATGGTGCTTCCGTGTGCTGACATGCGCCGATATTCGTAGCTCACGCTGCCGTAGCTGGGCATGACATGCACGACAGTCCAGGTCGTGCCGGCGTTGTCGGATACGGAAATCCATTGATCGTAGGTCGCGACCAACCGAGATCCTACCGCGCCGATCCAGTAACAGCCGAACGCCCCGTAATAGCCGGGGAAAAACGTGCTGACGCCGACGTTTTCCCACGCTGCGCCTACCAGTCCGTCAGTGCTGCGGTACAGGCGGTCGTAGGTGAGCGCGTAGAGCCGGGTTCCGTCGCTAGTGACGGCGAGGATGTTTGTGGCTGACCCAGGCAGGGGCGCCGCTGCAAATGCAGACATGGCAGCGGAGACGTAAAGCCCCGGCGATTCCGTGCCAACAATCCACTTGCCGCCAGCCCTAAAAATCTTATAGGCGGGGTCTGATCCCGGCAGCGTGGCTAATGTCCATGCCATCGCTCAGACCTCCTCTGCCGTCAGTTCCCACGACACCACCGCCCCGCCCGCCTCCACCGTCTCTGCCGGTGGATCGCACAGCGCGGAGATCTCGGGGTAGTACATGACCGAGTAAGCTACTGCGCCGGCCACCGGGGTGCAGGTGGCGACGTGGCCGGCGAGCACCACCGGGGTATTGACCGGGCCATCGGGCAGGTGCGCCCAGGCGTAGGGCAGATAGCCGGCATCGGTGCGGCGGGTGGTGGGCAGGGTGAGGATGTTGGAGGCGGCGGTGAGGCTGACCGGTTTGCCGCATTTGAGGGTGAGCGGGGCGGCGTAGTTGAGCGCGCCCAGGCCGAGGGGACACCAGCCGGTGCCGCTGAGGGTGATGCGCTGTTTTTGCCACGCTACCTGGTTGAGCCCGGCGCCGTTGGAAAAGCGCAGGCGGTTGCGGCCGCCGAAGGTTTCGATGCGCTGGGTGAGGCTCATGGCGGCGCCGATGGGCACGACCACGGCGCCGAGCTGGAAGGCCTTGCCGTCGCGGCTCATCGACGGCCACCCCGGGCGAGTGCGGCGCGGCGGAAGGTGCTGACGATTTCCTTGGCGACCGACTCTTTTGCCGTGACTTGTGCGCTTGTTCCGTCGGGCCACTGTAGCGTGATGGGCGTATGCGCGGCGGCGCTGTCGGCATGACTTGATGCGATGAAGCCGGGGCCGATATTGTTGATCAGGGACTGACCCGGAATGCGGCCACCATCGGCAAACGCTGGCAGGCGCATTTCATTGATGGCGCGCAAGAACCCTTCGCCCCAGTGACGCACGGCAGGGCGCTGGATAACCCACTCTCCAGGGGTGCCGCGGTAGATCACATTGTCGGCACGATCGCTGGTGGCGCGCCCAGGGAGCGGACCTCCGTAGGCGCGCGCCGGGAGCACGTCGGCCGGGGTGCCCGGATTGGGGGCGGCGGCGTCCACGGTGGCCACGGTGACGGTGACGGTTTTGTCTTTGATGGCGTCGAGCTTGGCTTGAAGCCAGTCGAGCTCGGCCTTTGCTTGCGTGGGGTCTATGACGAGCTGCAGGCCTTTTGCCTTGGCTTGCAGTGAGTCAACTAGATCCGTGGCGTATTTAATTTGAGACGCTATACGGCCGGCCTCATCAGTCTTTTGTTCGGAAACAGTCGCCTCAACTTTTGCGGCTGTTTCCAACGCCTGCGCTTTGAGTTCCGCAATTTTTTCAATGGCGTTCGCCGCGTCGCCATCGTCCGTGATCTGATCGGCGAACTTCTCCGCACGCTCGGCATACTTTGCGGCCTCTGCTGCGAGCTGGGCGGCACGGGTGAGGTTGCCATCGAACCCCGCGTTTTGTGCAAATACGGTGGATCGGCGGGCTTGGTCGGACAGGTCGCGCACCTGACGGCGGGCAAAGCTGTCTTTCTCCTCATCAGTTGCACCCCGCATACGGCGGTCCGCCGCGCGATCGGTGCCAGACTGGCGGGCTTCGGCAGCTTGCTGCATGAGGTTTTTGGCTTCGGCGGCAGCGGCCTTCGCGCCTTCTGTAGCTGCCTTCCACGCCTCTTCAAGCGCCCGCTTTGTGGCCTTTGCTGCGGTGATTTCGTCTTGTGCCGCCTGCCGGCGGGCTGCTGTTGTTCCCAGCAGAAGGCGCTGAATCGCGGCCTGCTTTTCCTTCTCCAGCGCGACGACTTCGGGGTTGCTGCCGGTGTCGACCTTGGCATACTGATCCACGATCTTCTGCAGCTCGGCAATGCGGGTTTGCAGGGCGGCGGCCTCTTGCTTGAAGCGGGCGAGGCTGGCCTTGTCGAAGTTGTTGAGGTAGCCGCCGCGATCGGCCTGCACCTGCTCCAGCTTGGCAATGTTGCCCTGGATGGTGGCGAGCTCGCCGCCGAGGTTTGCCAGTGCGGCCTGCGAGGTGCTGGCGTCGCGCTGGAGCTCGAGCTGGAAGTACTTGAGCTTGCCCTGTGCGATGCGGATGGATTCTTCCGGGGCGAGCTTTTCGAGCAGGTTTACTTCGCCGAGGTTGCCGCGCTGGAGGCGCTCGACTTCGTTGGCCAGGGCGGCGATCTGCTCGGCAGGGCTCTTGCCAGGATTGGACAGGCCAACGCCCACCAGCGCCTCCATAAAGCTCAGCCCTGCTGTTCGAGCGTTGGCGAACTCACCGGCCAAGTTGTTCAGCGCCGGGATAACCTCGGAGGCAATCGCGATGCCAAACCCCTTGCTGTAGGTCTGTAGCTTCTCGAAACTTTTTTCAAGTTCAATCCCCTTCTGCACCAGATCCTCACCCATGATGGCACCCAGCTTTGCCGCCTCTTCGCCCGCCTCCCGAAACCCCTTGCCGTTTTCCCGTAGCAGGGGCAGCAGGCGGGCCGAATCGCTGGCGATAGCTTCCATGTAGAAAGTCATCTCCGATTGCGAGAGGTTGGCTTTTTCCAGCGAGCTCACGTAGAGCTGCAGGGCCTGGGGGCCGGACAGGTTGCGGAACTGCTCTGCGGTGACGCCCACGCGGGGGGCGATGTTCTCGAAGAAATCGGCGAGGGGCCCGGCGCCGGTTTCGAGGAAGTCGCCGACCTTGTCTTGCGTGTCCTTGAAAATGTCGGCCAGCTTGTCTTGCTCGATGCCGACTGACTTGGCGCCATAGGCGAGGCGCTGGAAGTCTTCCGCGCTGGTGTTGGAGACCTCCGACAGAATCTTGATTTGCTTAGCGGTGCCGGCCACATTGCGGGCCATGGCGACAAAGCTGCCGCCCACTGCGGCCACGCTCAAGCCCCCTACCCCGGCAAAGTTGAGCGCCTTTGAGGCCAGCGCCTGCATGCCGGTAAGCTCGGCGGACAGGCGCTTGAGGGCGCCCTGCCCCTGCTGCGTTGCCCGCACCAGGCCGGTGCTGTCGCCGCTGAGTTTTACTTTGTATTCAGTCGCCACGGTTTACTCCTGGCCGGCGTTGAGGTGGTCGAGCGCGCTCAGGTAGACGGCGTAGGGGTAGGCCCAGACGTTGGCGTGACCGCGGCAGACGAGGTGGGCGCAGGTGCGCTCGAGATGCTTTGCGAGATCTGCCGGGCGACACCCTGGAGCGCCGCCCGGACCCGGAAAAAATGCGGGTTGAGTGCCTTTGCCGTGGCCACCAGGTGATCCAGCTGCGCGGAGGTGCATTGCTCGATCTCCGCCGGGGTGGCGTCGGACATGAGGACGAGATCGGCCAGGGCGCACTCCGGGTGCAGGAGCTCGCCGACGGGGTCGAGCGGGACGAGGCCGGTGTCGATGGACACGGCCCAGTCGCGCACCTGCTGCACCGTGATTTCATGCACGGTGAGGATGCGCGCCGGGGTGGGAACGGGGAGCGTGGCCATGGGTTACGCGCCGACCAGGACCTTGAAGTACTGCGACAGGCCGGGGGTGACGATGCGGCTGTCCTTCTCGACCGTGTAGCCGATGGGCAGGGTGCCGAAGCCGTCGCCGATCAGCGCCGTGCTGGAGGCGATGCCAAGGCGGGCTTTCCAGATGGCGACCACAAGCGGCTTGGCGTCCACGGCGTTGACGCCCTCGAACAGCATGGCCACGCGCGGGGCGGTTTCGATGAGGGCTTCGATGTTGGTGGAGTCGGCCGAGGTGTAGCCGATGGTGATGGCATCGCCCGCGATGAGGCCGGCGGTGGCGGCGGTGAGCGCGAAGGTGACGCCGGCCGGGCTGGCGACATAGTCCGCCGTATTGATGGGGGTGGCGCTCTTGGAGATGACCACCGGCACGCTGAGGTCGATGAGGTTCTTGGTGGGCACGAACATCCCGGGCCGGAACACGGTGGCTTCGGCCGCGACGACGGCGCCGGTGTAGTCGTTGGCCGCACCCCAGAAGACCTGGGCGAGGTTTTGCGGGGTGTAGTGACGGAGGTCGGCATTGCCGGAGACGCTCTCGACGCGGCGATAGGAGGCGTCGACGCCACCGGCGGCGGAGGTGTAGTCGGGCAGATCTTCGGACTGCTCGGCCGCGGATAGCGCGAACGCGCTGGCGTTGCCGGGGTCGCGGAAGCCGAGGCTGTGGAAGGGCACGCCTTCCTCAAATGCGGCGATCTTGATTTTTCCGAAACCGCGGTAGGCTTTGATGGACATGGGGTGCTCCTTAAATTCCGGTGAGGATGACGGGGGTGACAAAGGCAATGCTGATGCGGGCGGCACGGGGTTCGATGCCAGTGGGCTCGCTTTCGACCAGGCGGGCATCGAGCCCCGGGCGGGGGTACCAGCCAGGGATGCAGCTGGCGGCGGCTACGACCAGGGCGCACAGGGCGTTGCGGTGGGCCGGGGTGGCACGGGCGAGATCGATGTAGACGTCGAACGCCCAGCGCTCTGCCAGGGCGGTGGCCGGGGGCGATTGGTCTTGCACCAGGTAGCCACCGAACACGAGCTGACCGCCGACGATGGGGGCCGCGGCGGGGTCTGTCCAGTCGATGGCGTCGAGCGTGCGATAGAGCACGGGCACGGTGCCGTCTGCCGGGGTGCCGGCCTGGTGAATGAGCGTGCCGGCGGGGGCGCCGGGGTGGGCGGCCAGCCGGGCGAGGAAGGCGGTTTCGATTTGCCAGACGGTGAGCGCGGCCATTTACAGGGCTACCAGGGGGGCGAGCAGCTCGGTGGCGTCGCCTTCGTTGAGCTGCGGGGGGGCGATGACTTTGTAGGCGCGGCCGCGGATGGTGAGGAGCTCGCCCTGTGCCAGGCGCACGGTGCTGCGGTATTGCAGGACGTGGGTGTTGGCAAAGGGGCCGTCGAAGGGGCGCACGCCGGCGCTATCGAGAAAGCCGAGGAAGGGCGCGCCCATGCCGGCGCCACGGGTGACCGTGTCGGCGTCGGCATAGAAGAGATCCAGATCGGCCTCGAAGTCCATGGCTTACGCGCCCTCGCCCTGTGCAGACGTTTGCACGGCGGCCTTGGCGTGGGCTGCTGCCATGGCTTCGGCGGCCTTGATCATGTCCTTGGGGGCAGTGAAGCGGCCGGACTTGTCGGGGTCGTCGGCCTTGTTGATGTAGAGCGCCCGACCGGCGGTGGCGAGGCCGCGGGCGGTGTCGCGGGGGACGTCGACGATGTCGCCAGCGGACTGGCCAACGCCGCCACGGTCGTCGCCGTAATTGACGAGGCAGGCCTCGATGATGAGCTGTTTGGGCATTGCTGGATCTCCTGTGCCTGTTGATCGCGCCCGGCCTGCAGCCAGACCGGGCGCGCACTGCTGCGGCGGGGGTGTATTACGTGGTGAGGGCGTCTTTCATGGCGGCGAAAGAGGCTACGCGGCGGATGGCTACGTCGACGTCCTGCAGGGCAACCACACGCTTGGTGCCGCTGATGGCGCCGGTGTAGGGGTCGAGCATCACATCGAGCCCGCCCCACATACCGATAAGCATGTCGGCCCAGTTGCCGAAGGCGATGGCGGAGCACACGGCGCCAGAGCCGCCCTTGACGAGGTTGTTGGGCACGGCGTTGCTGACGGCGGCGTCGTAACCGAGCACGTCGCCAATGCCACGTTCGCGGCCAGAGGTCCACACGGCCTTGCCGTTGGTGCTGGCGAATTCCTGCGTTTTGCGCAGCTTGCCGCGCACGCGGGAGTTGGTGAGGTAAGCGAGCGTGCCGACATCGGCGTTGGCGTTGGCGACGGCGGTTTCCAGATCCACCATGTGCTCATACGTGGGCGCGGCACCCGCTGCGCCACCGGCCACCGAGCCGATGCCGGAGGTGTTGAGCAAGCCGACGGGCTCGTTGGTGCCACCGCCGAGGATGGCGGCGAGCTGGATGGCCTGGCCGATGATGGCGGCCAGGTCGGCACGCACGAAGGCTTCGACGTCGAGCGAGGACTGCAGGAGCAGGCGGCGGGAGTAGTCGGTGAAGGCGCCGACCGTCTTGGGGGTGAGGGTGACCTGGCCGACCGTTTGGGCGGATTCGGTGGTGGCGCCGTTTTCGGCCACCCAGTAGGCGGTGGCGGCACCGGTCTGGCTGGGGATGGCGATGTTTCCGTTCAAGTCACGCAGCCAGGTGACGCCGAGCTGGTCGAGCACCATGGTGTGGCGCAGGAGGTCGATGAAGCTGGAGCCGAGCAGCTCGGTGGCAACCAGGTTGCCGCCACCGGTGGGGGCGCCGACGGTGAGGTCGCGGTAGGCGTCGCGGCTGGTTTGCTGCGCACGGGCCACGAGCTGGCGGGCGACGGCGTTGGCAACGTCACCGCCGATCTGGATGCCGCGCGACAGGACATCGATGGGGATGGTAACGGCGGCTTCGCGGGTTTTGTCGCGGGAGTCGCCGCGCTTGTCTTGCGCGGCACGGGAGCATTCGGTTTCGAACGGGGCGAGCTTGGCGGCGTTGAGGGGGTCGGACGCGGCGAGCAAGGCGCGGCAGAAGCTGTACTGCTTGACGTCGCGCTCGCTCATGCCGATGTCCGGCGATTCGGCGGGGCGGAGGTTGCCGGTGTCTTTCATGCGGCTGAGCACGAGCTGGCGGAAACCGTCGAGGCTGGTGCCGTTGTCGATGGCACCATCGGCCAGTTCGCTCATGTCGAGCGAGCGGCCCAGGGCGCGGATTTCGCGGGCACGCTCGCGCTCTGCGGCCAGGGAATCGACGCCGTCGACTTGCGCGCGGGCGGCCGGGGTGGGTTGCTGGGTGGCGGGCGTGGGGGTGGCCGCCGGGGTAGCTGCTGCTGTGGTCATGGAGCGATCTCCTGGGGTTGCGCCCTCGGCGGGCAGGTCCACCACGCGGTAATGCGGGGCGGAAGATTGGGGGTTGCTGGGGTCGGCCGAGCGGCCGAGGCCGACGGTGGCATCGGCGGGGATATCGACGAGCGAGATCTCGAAGGGGGTCCAGCTGGTGACGCGGTATTCGTTGGGCTGGCCTTCGGCGCTGGTGCGGGTGAGCGTGCGCTCGTTGATCTGGTAGCCGATGGAGACGTTGCGCACCAGGCCGTCGGCGATGTCTTGCCGGAGGTCGGCGAGCGCTTCGCGGCGGCTGATGACGACGTCGGAGAGCAGGCGATCGCCTTCGAGCCACGAGCGTTCGACCACGCCGATGGAGGCCAGCGGGGTGTTGCCGTGGGCGGCGTAGCGGTCGTGATTGGCGAGCACCGCGGCGCCACCGTTGAGGCGGGCCATGTCGATTTCGCCGGCCTTGTGGCCGAGCACCTCGATCCACGGCTCGTCCCACCAGCTCGCGCGAAGGTAGGGGATCTCCGACGACACGGAGAGGCGCAGGCGCAGCAGGCCGTCATCGGTTTGGCCGGGGGTGGCTTCGCGAATGCTGAGCGTGGCCGGCAGGCTGCGGTGCAAGGTGCCTTCGATGCGCTGGCGGGTGGCGGCGGTTGTCATGATCCGGGCGTGGGTTGTGGCGTTGGGGGGAGTCTCGGGTTTGGGGTGCGAAAAAACTAGGCAAGAAATTTCGCAAGCGGGCGGGGAAAGAAAAGGCCCCGCTCGAGGGCGGGGCCTGGGGTACTTGTTGTAGCGGTGCGGAGGGTGCCGGGGCAGTGGATGGGCGAATCCCCGTGCAAGAGGGGATTAGATTTCAGGCGAGCGCGATCGCTTTTTCAAGGATGCGGGCAAGATCCGAGTACCCCGTTGCGTTCGGATGAACGGTGTCTGAATAAAAATCTGCCGACAGATCGGCGTAGCTTCCGAACTCCGCCGTGGAGTTGAACCACGCAAACCCGTTCTCAATCGCCGCCTGCTTTGCAGCCAGCACAATAGGGTCACTGACCGTCATGACTGAGGTCTCACAGCTCGGGACAATCAGGAAATTTCCGCCTGCGGCTACAACCGCATCGCCGATGATTTTCAGGTTTGCTATGTACTCTGCAGGGTCCGTGAGCCGGTCATTGATCGTTCCCATGAACACAACGAGCTTCGCGCCGATGTCGACAAACGAACGCTGCGGACTACTTCTGAAAGCGTTATTTGCCCAGTACCTGGAGCGTGACGAACTCACGCCCGCCTTCAGTATCCGGATCGCAGGCTTCGTGCTGTTGTATGCCTGGAACCCGATAAGCCGGCCTGATCCAAGGTCGTTGAGCCTCTCAAAGCTCAGAGGCGCAGAGTTCAGGGCGACAGAGTAGGTTGCATTCGCTACGCCACTGGACGCCTGCCCTGACCGGCATATGAGCGTGCCGATTTCGACGCCGCCACTCTTGGCTACGATGTCCGTTGCGTATGTCGGGTCGGTTTGCCCCCAGACGCGAACGCGGTCGTACTCGTGCAGCGGCTGGAACTCGATTGACGGCGATCCGATGGCGGGCAGCAGGCAGCGGGAGCCACCAATAATGTGGCTCAGCGTGAAATTTGTAGGGTTCGCAGCAAATGTGGAGTCGACGTTTGAAGACCCAAAAGTCGCTATTCTGCTGTCGGCAGCTAAAGCGGTTGCGTTTGTCGTGACAGACCCGAACCCCAACATGCCGTTGTACTCGGACAGTATTCCGCGCGCGGTCAGGCGCTTGGAAATACCGTATCCGATGCGGTTCATGTAGTTGCCGCCGTTGAGGCCCTCCATCACAGAGTCACCAATCAGCAGCACGTCCGCACCAGTGCCAGCGCCTCGCGCAACATCGGCCATCGCTTTGCGCCAGATCCGCATGTCGCCCTCAACACTCGACCCGCCGCCCACGCTAACCGGCTCCCCGCCAGCAGTAATTTCAACCACCCCGGTGAGGGGATTGTTTCGACCCATCACCGGCACGGCGCCACCAGCCTGCAGATTCTGCCCGTCCCACTCCGCGCGGTGGCTACCCACCAGGGCGGCTTCGTCGCCAAAGCTGAGCCCGGGCGGGGTGCTGCCGCGGGGGTAAGAGACGCCGTTCCATTCCACGGCCTGCAGTAATTTGATCGCCATCGTCATTCCTTTTTACTGGGTTTAGCGGGGGTGCCGTCTTCGTCCGGCTCTTCTTTCGGGCGGGGCATGTTTTCGCTGTCGAGCTTGCCGTACATGACTTCTTCGGCCGCGACTTCGGCGGCGATCTCGTCCGGGTCCTCGCCGGCTTCGAGCGCCAGGCGGCGGCGGCTGGTGAGCTTTAGGCGGAGGCGGATCTCTGCGGCGTTGGCGGCCTTGATCGGGTCGAGCGGTGCCCAGCGGCGCGGCTGCCAGGACGCGGCGGCCAGGTATTCGGGGAGGCGCGAGGCGGACAGGCCGGGGGTGGCGAGCACCAGGTACGGGAGCGCGGCGGCGAACACTTCGCGGTGCAGCCAGTTGCGCAGGCGGGTTTGGGTTTTTTTGTGGTGCTCACGCTCGCCGAGGATGCCGACTTGGGCGCTGGAGTAATTGACCGCCTCGAGGTCGTTGCCGATCGAGACATACGACATACCCCTGGCGGCGGCCCAGCCGCGCACTTGTTGCTTGACGTAGCTCTCGGAGCTGATGGTGGGCCACTTGCTTTCGAACGGCTGGAACTGGTAGCCCTGCGGCAGGGTGTCGAACTGGCCGGGCACGGTGGTGGCGTACTTTTCCGCGGCGGCGGTGAGCGCCTGGATCTCGTCCGGCGAGAGGACTTTGCCGGCGGCTTTGGCGGCGTCGAGCACGCTGGAGATCATGGTGTCGGCAAAGCCGGCCGGGGCCTCGCCCGTGGGCGAGAAGAAAAAGCCCTGCCGCTTGGCGGCGTTGGAGCTGGCCACCGCGGCGGCCTCTTCGAAGTCGTGCAGCATCCACAGCCGGCGGGCGCCGACGGTGAGCCAGGGGATGCCGCGCAGTTGGCCGACCTCTTCCACCAGGTAGTGGTGGCGGATCTCCGCGGCGGGCACGCGCATGTGCCGGCCGACGGTGATGTAGTCGGCGGGGCCGTCACCGGTCTTTGCCATTTGCAGCCAGAAAGCGACGGGCTTGCCGGCGTCGTCGATCTCTTTGCCCATGCGGATGCGGTTGCCGCCCCAGATGCGATTGAGGCTGACATCGATGAGCACGGGGTCGAGCAGCTGGATCTGGAAGCGCATGGGGCCGGCGCCGGGGAGAATGCGGTACAGCAGTTCGCCCTTACGCGCGAGGGTGTTGAGGGCGAGGGTTTCAACTTCGAACCACGGCAGGCCGGATGCTTCGCAATCGCTGTCGCCCCACTTCGCCCACGCGGCTTCGAGGAGATCGTTTGCGGCTTTGTCGGGAACGGGGTCGGCGCCACCGCGAACGCGCTGGGTGAGGCGCATTTGCAGCTGCATGCCGGCGGGGCCGAGCACGTTGTCGTCGAGCTCGATGAGGTAGCGCTGCGCCCATTCGTTGTTTCGCGCCAGGCCGCAGGAGCGGGCCCACAGGGTGGGCAGCTGGCGGGCGAGGTCGTCATTGATGGGCGCAGCGTGCGAGGGCCACGACTCGGTCCACGCGGGGGTTTCGGCAGTTTCGAAGCTGCGTTGCGCGGTGCGCATCTCTTGCAGATAGCGGTTGTGCGCGCGTTCGCCGGCGGTCTGGATGGCGGTGTCGAGCCAGGCGCCGCGATCGGCTGAGGATTCGCCGCGGGAGAATAGGCGGGAGAGCAGGCGCATGGCTTAGAACCTTGTGAGGATGCGGCCGGGCGCGTGGCCCTGCAGGCTGGCGAGCAGGGCGCGCTCTTTGGCACATTCGCGCTCGTAGTACTGGATGAGCGCGGTGATTTCGTCGGCGGTGCGGAACTTCATGCTGCGCCCGGCAATGCTGTATTCCCCCACGTGGGCGCGGCCGCTGGCGACGTGCGCGGCCAGCGCGGCCTTGGCTTCGGCCAGGGCGATGGCGTTGAGGGTGCGGGCGTCGTAGGTGGTGGCGGTGGTGAGGTTGGGCAGGATGCTGAGCGGCTGACAGCCGAGCGAGACGCGCTCGAGCGTTTCGTCCGCGCCCCGCTCTACCCACCACACCAGGGTGGCAATGCCAGCCGGGAGGGTGGCGGTGGTGGCGGGCGGTATGGTGACGGTGTAGTCGTCGGCGCCGGCCACGGCTGCGATATCGACAGCCGCGGCGCTGGGCCACAGCAGGCGGTAATGCAGCGCCCAGCCAGCGGCGGGCGGGTGGTCGGGGAGGGTTTCAGTCCAGCCGGCAGAATCGCCGGCGCGGAGTTGGGTAAGTGCGCTCATGCCCGCGATGGTGAGCGGGCAGGGGCGAAGAAACTAGGCAAGAAATTTCGCGGGGGTGGCGTCTACAACGCGTTAGGCAACTCAGTCCGGTCGTCCTTGAACGGGTGCCCAGTCGTCCGCTGTTTTCCGAAAATTCCCTGGTACGCCAGATCAACGTATTCCCGGCCTCCCTTTTTATTGATGGGCAGCTCCCCGCTTTTGGAGAGCGTCACGGTGCCGGCTGTTCGCTCAACGACGCGTTGTATGGCGACCTCCCGAAAATCAGGATCGTCCAAATGTCCATTGAACAGGCAGTGTGTCGCATCAGCAAAGGCACTCTTGTACTGTCCGGATACGCTCATCATTTACCTCCATTGCCTAACACTTCAATCGATCGGGACGCTTCGCGTGCCTCATTTCCCGCGTTATGCCCGTATGCCTCGAGGGCTTTCACCAGCTCGGGGTGTCGGCCAAACGCCGTCATGTTTTTCTCAATGTCGCGCTTGCTCATCCAAAGCCAAACCTCTTCGCCATCCTCAATCGCAGCCACTCTTGCGGCGTCTGCGCCGCGCGCATATCGCCGGTCATTGAATTCAACTAAACGAAATTCCATCTTCAGACCTCCTGCAGTGCCTCGTCTCACGGGTGCCAAGGCTTACCCATTCTTTGCCGCTACCGCAACCGCTTCAGCTGCTGCGCCCGCCGCACCGACACGCCCAGCATTTCCGCCAGCCGATCGGCATCCGCGGCGCCGGCCTGCTCCATCGTGGCCAGGTGGCGCTGTTTCTTGTGCGCGGCGATATAGATCCGCTCTGTGCCGAAGTTGAGCCGGATCAGGCCCTCGAGGCGCCCCCACACTTCAGGCGGCACGTCGGGCATGTCGCGGCGGGCAATGTCCAGGATCTCGCGCAGGCTATCGCCGGACGCCATGGCGCGCCCTCCTCTGCGACAGGAGGTTGGCGAAGGCCTGGGCGGCCAGGGTGGCGCGCAGATCGGGGGCGGGCGTTTCGGTTTCGGGCGCTTCCGTTTCGCTTTCCGGGGTATCCGTTCCGCTTTGCGGGGCGTCTGCATCGGGTTCGATGGGGTCCGGATCTGGTAGCGCAGACGTCTGCACATCGGGGGGCGGGGTGTCATCGATGGGGATCAGCACGCCCTGGCGCATGGTCATCTCGATCACATCCCACTGCGCCGGCCGGCGGAGGTGCAGGCGGAGGTGGCGGCTGAGGTAGAGCGCGTAGACGGTGCAGTCGAGCGCCTCGTTGCGGCGGTCGGTGCGGGCCTTCCAGTAGCGCTTGTTGGGGTTGAGCCGGCTGGGCACTTTCATTTCGCCGAGCAACTGCTCGAAGAAGTCGCCGCGCACGCCGATATACCAGTGCATCCGGCCGGGGCCATCGCCCACCAGGCGGACGCGGCCGCCCTCTTGCGCCCAGCCGAGTATCAGATCCTTGGCCTTTGCAGCGCCGACAATATGCACCTGGACGCCGAATCGGCTGGCCTTGGTGCTGCGGTTGTTGGGGTCGATGGGCTTGGGCGGTGTCCAGATCTCGACCTTGCCTTCGATCTCGGACGCGCCCTTGAGGGCGAGCACCGGACGGCCGGGGCGGTTGTGCTTGCGCACGAATGCGTAAGAGGCATCGGAGGTCTGACCGTCGGAGCAGTCGATACCGACCGCGGCGATGGACATGGGGGTGCCGCTGGCGTGGCGCACGGTTTTGCCGAGCAGCTGCTCGAGCTCGATCCACGCGCCTTGGTGGGCGACGACGGTTTGCCCGTACAGCTCGCCCCAGTAGGCGAGCCACATTTCCTCACCGCGGCCGACCACCCACACGGTGACAGCCAGGCGATCGTGCTGGACGTCGACCGACATCGTGGGCACCAGCCCGCCGGCGGGGGTGCCCCACTCGGGGTAGGGCTCGGCACGGGCGGCGAGTTCGTCCTCTTCGGGGAGCTCGCCCTTGTATTCCCAGCACATGCCGCGGGTGCTGTTCCAGAACGCGACCATCTCGGTGGGGTCGCCGCGGTCCATGAGGTGCTGCGCGCGGAGGAACTTCTCCGCCAGGATCGGCACGTGAGAGCCGTCGAATACGCTCTGCAGTTCGTTGCAGTAGAAGCCGGGGTCGGGATTTGGGGCGGTGGGCTCCCATCCGTACAGCGGCGGCACCTTTGCCGCGGCGCGGATGTTGGCAATGCGGTCATCGTCGGTCCAGAGCCCCCCGCAGTGCGGGCAGACATAGAACGCATCTTCGTGCCGGGCGCGGCCGTACACCTCGCGCACGGGGAACCGAGCATCGAGATCCGGGGCGCGAAGCTCTTCGTCACTGAGCTGCAGCCCGGGGATGACGACGTGCGCCCACTCGACTTCGTGCCGCTCGCCGCAGTGGTGGCAAGGGGCGAGGAAGCGGCGCTGGTCGGTGGTGCGCATTTCCTTTTCGATCTCGCTCGCGCCCTTGGCCGTGGGCGTGCCGCCGATCAGCTCGAGCGACTCGCGCACGGTTTTGCCGCGCTCGCGCAACAGCGAGATGGCATTGCCCTGCCCCTTCACGTTTTTGTTGGTGTCGTCGGGCTCTTCGACGATGCGGACCTTGGCGCTTGTCGACTTCAGGTCACTAGGCGAGTTCGACGCCACGAACTTGGCCAGACCGCCCGCGTAGTGCTTGCGGGTGGCGCTGTTGCCGTCGCTGCGGCTCTTGAGGCGGATGCGCTTGTAGAGGGCCGGGGTGGCCCGGACCATCGGCGCGAATTTCTCCGCGTCGAAATCCTTGGCGGATTTTTCGCGCGGGAACATGACGACCTGGACGCATGGCTTCCAGTGCACGTGGTAGCCGAGCACCGTACACACGACCCCCGCGGTATAGCCCTGTTGCGCCGCTTTCTGGACGATGCAGCGGCGGGTGTTGCGATCGCTCAGCGCGGCCAGGATGCCGCGCAGGGCCGGCGTGTTGTTGAGGTCAAACGGCCCGGCGAAATCATTCGCCTCTTCTTTCGACAGGATGCGGTATCGCTCTGCCCACTCGATCAGCGTGAGCGGCTCCCGCGGAGCGATCTCCGCAAGCGCACGCTGCATCATCGCCGCCAGCGCACGCTTGGCCCACCCGTCGGGCGTCACTTCAGCAAGCGAGAGACCGCCCCCGTCGAATGTCATTCGCCGTCCTCGAGGAGGTCATCATCTTCAGGGTCCGACCAGCGCGACAGGGCCGTCAGGAAGCCCTCGAACGCGGCGGAAAGCATGTCCTCGAGCTCTTGCACGGTCTTCCCCTGGGCGTCGCGTGCCAGGCGCGGGGGCTCATTCAGCAGCATTTCGCGGGCGGCAATCATCGCGGCCTTGAGCTTTGGCTCGAGGAGGTCGGCCGGAATCAGCGTGCCACGCCGCTCGGCATTGTCCATCTCGATCGCGTCAGCTCGCACGCGCGCCAATCGGTCGTTCGGCGACTCTGACCGCACCTTGCGGAGCTCCCTTTCGATCAGCCAGCGGACGCAGGGGGCGGAGTCGTATTCGCTCGGTACGCCCGGGCCACCCCGGACCGATACCGGCAAACCTTGCTGCTGCCAGTTGTCGATCGTCTCGCGCGACACGCCAAACATGTCCGCCACCCCCTGCTGCCCGATGACTTTCATAGTCAGTAAACCCCCTGTGGCGCCCAGAACTGGCGATTCATCGGGGTCCTAATCACCCGTAGGCGGAAGGGGTGGGAAGGACCCGTGATCAGGGCCGCGATTGTGAGGGGGGCGGCTGGGGGGGTGGGGGTGCCGGGGGGGTGCCGGGGGGCGGTCTGGGGGGTCATCGGGCGGTCCTGAGGGCGAGGTCGGCGGCGGCTTTGAGTTCGGCGGGGAATGTGCGGTCGATGGCCTGCTGCATGACCAGGTAGAAGGGGAAGCGGACGCGGTAGGTGGTGGGCTTGACGAAGAGGAGCACGGGCTTGATGAAGCTCTTGCCTGCGGTGCCGTTGGGATAGTTGCGCTCCCAGATGCCGGGGGGCAGGCGCATGCCCAGGCCACCCGAGCGCTCGCCACGGGATACGAAATAGCTGTAGCCGTACTGCCGGCCACGGCCGAAGCTCTTGACGCCTGTGCGCTTGTTGAGCTTGCCGAAGGTGGCCTTGGTGCGGGATGCGTCGGTCAGGTTGGCCTTGCTGCCGACCTCGGGGAAGGCCTTGAACCACGCGAGGATCTGGACGATACGACCGGCATCGAGGTTGCCGTACTGATTGAGGTAGCCCGAGCGCTTGGCGAACACAGCCTGCAGGCCGGCGGGCAACAGCCCTGCCTTGCTCAGTGCGCGCTCGAACCGCTTATCGACCCGTCGACCACCATCGATCTGTGCGGCCAGGTAGCGATTGGGAAACACGCTGCTCTTGCCCGCCGACAGCACGCGGCTGTCAGTGGCGGCCATGCCGGGCTTGCCGTCATACACATTGACCACGGCCTCGAAGCGGCCGGCCTCACGATCGGCACGGGACACGCCCTTGAACACCTTAACCGCGTTGGCCGTGCGGGCGATCGGGCGATCGATGGCGGCCCGCAAGGCCTCGTTGCCCGCCTTGGCCGCCTTGGTGGCGGTGCGGTTGATTGCGGTGCCGAGGATGTAGGGGCCGTGCCTGGAAGACAGGGCGCCCAGGTTGGCCAGCACCACCGGCAGATTGTCTGTTGCGTTGATCCGGATCGGGGTCATCGTGCCGCCCTCGCCTGCGCCTGCTCTGCCTCCCGGGCTTCGCGTTCGGTGCGCGCCTGGGCACGCATGCGGGCCACGCTGCCACGAACGATCAGATCCCATGCCGCGATGGCGTGCGACAGGTCGGCCAGCCAGGCAGCCCAGCTCAGGATCATGTCCGGGTCGCCTTTGGCCACCGCGGCCTTGATGGCCTCGCCAATCTCCGCCTGGTCGGCCTCGGACCAATCGCCCCGCTCCTTGCGCACCTCTGCCACGCGAACAAAGTCCGCGCGCATCTTGCCGATCACCGACTTCATCGAGTCCATACCCACCCCCTCATCGAGCAAATCATTGCGTTCCCACCCCTGGTTCCCACCCTTCCCAACCTTTGCGGCGAGGTTGGGAAGTGCAAGGACTTGATTCTTCTGCTACTTCCCAACCTTCCCAACCTTCCCAACCTTTTTTTATCAGCACTCACGCGCAGGACGCGCGCGCCCGCGGGTGACGCATACGCACATGCGCGCCTCACGCGAGAGGCCGGAAATAGGTTGGGAAGGTTGGGAAGGTTGGGAACACCCAGCAACGGCGCGGCTTTTAGCTTCCCAACCTCTGCGCAGAGGTTGGGAAGGTTGGGAAACGCATCCGACGAGCAAAACGCACGGCAAGCGGCTGAAACGGCGCATTCAAGCCGTTTCGAGCGCATGGCCCGGTTGTTGCTATACGAATCGCCCCGCCCCATCGTCGTCATCAGAAGGGCGCCCCGTGGTCGTCATCGCCCACCATGGCTGGCGCAGGCATGGGCCGCGCCTTGCTCTTTGCGAGCGCGGGCGACAGGTACAGGCGGCGCCTGCCCGGGTCGGCAGATAGCCGGTCCTCGATACGGGTGCAGCCGAGCTTGCGCAGGGCCATGCCCAGCCGGGTGACCACTGCCGGGGTGAGCTTGTCGGGCGTCAGCCCCAGCGGCCCGGAAGCGGCATCTGCCATCGAGAACGGTGCAACCTGCTCATTGACCCACTTGTAGAGGAAGTCCTCGAACGGTTCGGGCATGCCGCGCTTGGCCTGCTCGGGGGTGAATAGGCGCAGCTGCTCGTCTTGCGAGGGCCAGCAGCGCTCGCCCGCGTAGTAGTCGGCCAGCGCTTCGGCCAGCATCAGCTCAAGGGTGTCGCGCAGGCCGTCCAGGTTGAACTCCTCGCCGCACATCACCGGCCAGAAGCGCCGGCCGCCCGTGGCGTCCTTGAGGTATTCCTCCTCATTCGTGGTGCCGATGAACACGGACTGGCGCGGCACCTTGATGACGCGCTTGCCGTAGGGCGGGCGGTACTCGTCATCCTGACGGGACAGGAACGACTTCTGTTTGCGCTCTTCGGCCTTCATCAAAGACCCGAGCTCCGCGATCTCATAGACCCAATGCCCAGGCAGCGCCATCAGCGCGTCCTTGTTGTTGAGGTCAAGGTCAGTGTCACAGAACCAGCGCCATGACAGGATGCGAGCCGCAGCGCTCTTGCCCTTGCCCTGCTCCCCTTCGAGCACCAGGCAGTAGTCGAACTTGCACCCGGGCTCCATCACGCGCTTGATCATGCCGCGCAGGAAGAACTGCCCCACCAGCCCCACGTATTCGGTACGCGCCACGCCCAGGTAATCGGACAGCCACTCCGCGTTACGCCGGATGCCATCCCACGGCGGCAGGGCGGCCAGGGCGTCGCGCACGGGGTGGAAAGGGTGACGGCGGGCCAGCACCTCCACCGCTTGCCCCACGGTGGAGGGCGAGAACTCGACGCCCCACCGGCGCTGCAGCCAGATGGCCGCGGTGGCGTCGAGGTGGTCCGTCCATTCGCCAAAGGGCTTGCCTTTGCGATCGCAGGGCAGCACGCGGCGGTAGGCGGTTTTCTCGGCGAATTCGTCGTAGCCGATCGCCCCGCGCCACTCGTGCATGCACGACAGCACCAGCTCCGCGTTGGCGAGGCAGGGCGAGATATCGCCCTTCTTTTTCAGCAGATCGGCCTCCCAATCCGGCGGCGGCTCATCGCCCCCGAGATCGTCGGGCGGGAAGTCATCCGGGGGGCCCGGGGGGCCATAACCGGAATCCCGGTTATCGCTATCGCATGTCGGCGGGCTCGACACATCCCCCGCGGGAGCTACCGTCGCGGCGGGTGGCATATCGACCGGGGGCGAGGCAGGCGCAGGCGGCTGCGAGCGCGCACGCCGCTCCTTTGCCTTCGTCCAGGGCGCCACCCACCCGCCCTGCTCTGCCAGTGCGAACAGCGTACCCAGGTGGATATCCGTGGGCGCGAACCCGGCCCAGCGCTTGGCCGTGTCATCCCCGCCCGCGTACTTGTCGCTGCGGGCGCTCCAGGCATCCCACACCAGGTAGCCGGCGGCGCCGAGGTCCTTGCACGCCATGCCGACGGTGATCCACTGCGAGTACTCGCCCGGATCCACATGCTGCAGGGCCTCTTCGGCCAGCGCCACGCTTTCGGCCATGCTGCGCTGCCGGCCACCGATCACCGGGGCCGGCGAAGGGGCGTGGTGGGCGGCCGGTGCCGGCGCCGGGGTAGCCGCACCCTTCACCGTCACATACAGCCGGCGCAATGCCGTGGTGGCCACCGGGCGTACATCGGCCGGGGCGCCGCCCCACGGCTTCGAGGTCCAGGTGAAGAACTGCACCCCGTGAAAACATTCGACGCCAATCTTGTTGCTCTTGAACGTGAGCTTGCGCCCTTCCGCCTTGAACGCCTCCTGCGTCTCTGCCGTGACCGCACCGATGATGTGCACCCCGGTGCCGCTGGGGGAGTACTCCGTATAGGTATCGCAGGCATGCACGATGGAGGCCAGGCGCTCCGCCACCTCGCCGGTTTCCGGGTTGATCATCCCGTCCAGGTCGATACCGATCAGGCCATCGCCCGGCAAAAAGGCCAGCCCTACCCCGTCAAAGTCGCCCTTGATGGCCGCCGCGGAGGCCTCGGCAAAGGTTGCCAGGTCGCGCCGGTCGCGCTCGCTGCCCTGGCTTCCCGCCCCGCCCGAGCGCTTACGCCCGCAAGCGTAATACGGCATCTTGCGCGGCTTCTTTTCGGGCGTCTCGCCCGGCTCATAGCGCCACACCAGCCACTGCGGCAAGGCCGCCAGCATGGGGGGCGCCGTGGTGGGCGGCGGGCAGCGCAGTCGGTAGGCGGCACGGTAGGCGGGCAGGTCTGCCCACGGTGCCGGCTGTGCGTGATCGGACATAGGCTATCGGCCAACCACCACCATCGAGGCCTGTGCCGGATCCGGCAGCACCTGGCTCTCCACTTCCTTAACGAAGGCATACACCGCGCGCACCACACGGTGCCCGGCCAGGCGCAGGGCGGCCACTTCGTCGAGTGTAATGAGCCCATCGCGCCGACTCTCAGTGTACTCACTGGCCAGCTCGCCAAAGCGCCGCATCATCTCCAGCTGCGCCTGCAGCAGATCCGATTCGCCCGCCTCGCTCTCGGGCAACGGCACGAACAGCCCGCCAAAGGTGGCGCACTTGGCATCGATATAGCCCGTGGCGCCGGTCTTTTCGGCGATCGCCAGGGCAAGCGCATCGGCCTCGTGATCCGTGATGTCGTAATTGGGCATCGAGTCGCTGAATTTGTTGTGCAGCACGCCGGGCGAGCGCCCAATGAGGCGCGCCAGGGCGGAGATACCGTCCGGGTAGCGCTTGGCGTCGTTATGCAAGGCCAAAACGGCGTCGCCGTGGCCAAGAGTTGCGTGAGTCATTGTTATTTCTCCTCAGTCCACTTTCGAAAACACCACACCTACACTTGCCCCACCCCGGCAAAAAAGGGCACCGGGCAGCGACACCGCCACCCGGTGCAAAGGCCCGAGGGCCGAGGAGAGACAGAGAACTCGGTAAAACGGGCGGCACGCCCACCGCGGATAGAATCAGGTTTCCACACGATCATCATCACCACAGGAGCGCACCATGAAAGACAATGCCGCCCAAATAGAGCAGGTGATAAACATCGGCCTCGAAACGCAGGCCGAGGTACGCGTAATCGAGATCCTTTTGCAGGCCCTGATTCCGCACCTGCGCTTCGACACCGAAGCCGTGCTGCTCGACCTGGTCAAAGCGCTCGACCGAATCAACGACCGCATGGATGACATAGACGCCGACCCCGAACTGCAGCGAGTTTTTCGCGCACGGTTTGATGAGTGGGTTGAGACAGTGCGCGCCTCACAGCACCCAGCTGCGCCAACACCTCCAAGTACCGATCCCGCGGCGCGGCCTTGATGTAAAGGCGCTGCATGCCGAAGCGGTCGCGCACGATCTCTTCTACCCGCTTCCAGGCATCCGCTGGCACATCGAGCATCTCCGCCTGCAGCACTTCAAGCACCCGACTCAAGTCATCCACCACGACACCACCCCCTGGAGCACACCATGACAATCGAAGAACGCATCGAACAAATTGAAGAAAACCACCGCCAGCTCTGCATTGAGCACACCGCCTTGCGTTTCGCCTTCCTTGCGCTGTACCCGGCGAAGGGCATGCAGAAATCACAGATCGACAGCGCCTTTACCGCGGCACATGAAATGGCCGATCTGGCAATGCGCGAGGGCGAAACTGACGACGCGTTTCGGCAAAGCGTGAGCGAATCACTTGAATTGCTGAACGAGGCTTTCGGGGCTGCCTGATAGCGACCATCTTGCGCATCGACGCGGCCATGCGGGTGATCACTTCATCACTCAGGTGGCCGATACCGGCAACCTGGACGCGGACGGACTGTTCAGACATGGGATTGCTCCTGATGGGCTTCGGTGGGGCGGGACGCGGTGCGCAGGTTGTCGGGCAGGCCGTCGTCATCCGCAACCTGACGACTGGTAAAGAAGTCGGCCAGGCGCTGGATGGTATGGACGCTTGGATGCCTCACCGACCCTTGGGCGATCTTTGCCAAGGTGGAGAACGGCACGCCGGACTCGCTTGCGACCGTGCGCTGAGGGATCTCGCGAGCCCGCAAACAGGACATCACGTAGTCATAGAGATTTATTGGAGTACTCATGCGATGGATACTAAACCCATATATGGGTATGCGCAATACCCGCACATTGTTTATTGCTGGATGCAATATCCAGACATGGACATTAAGCAAACTGTCGCCAAGAACTTGGCAGCCTGGATGGCTGCTTCGCCGAGCTTGGACACCATCAAGAAGCTCGCGGCGAGATCTGGCGTCAGCTATGGGACTATTCAGAGAGCGAGGAATGCCGAGGCAAACCTTACGCTCGACAACCTGGAAGGGCTGTCCGCAGCCTTTGGGCGAACCGTGGCCGAGTTGATTGCTGAAGCCATTGAATTTTCCCCGGAAAATTCACAGAGAATATTGCAGGCGCCTCCTGCGCAGCCGGCTACGTATGCGGCACAGCCACGGCGCGAATACGCTATCTCGTGGCCATTCCCGCACGCCAGCGAAAGCGCCTATCAAAGCTTGCCCGATGATGCAAAGTTGTGGGTGCAAGGGCGCCTTGATGCGGCGATCGAGCAAGCGCACCAGCAATTTGCCTCGCAGACAGAAAAACGGTCGGCGTAATCTCCACCACCGCGAGAATCTACAAGTTCCAGCCGCGCGACATCAAACCGTAAGGCATATCGAAAATCGGACTTGATCCGCCGGCCTTTGCCAGCCATGGGTCACTGCGGGCTGAGTTTGCAACCGCAGTGTCTGCATACCCGCGCCTCGCGCTTCACCAGTTCGGCACAGTCCGGACACTTCACGTGCGTTCCTGGATTGGGCGCAGCGTCCTTGTATCCCCCACTGCCGGACCCGAACGCCCCCACCTTTCGCCCACAGGTCAAACATAACCCCTGGCTGCCGTTGCTCAACGCCACCAGTATCCACACCGGGACCCACAACCCAACGGTAATCACCGAGAGCAGCAAGTGCAGCACGTGGGAGGTGCTGGTCGACTCGTGAATGGTCTCTTGCTGGCAATTCTTGCAGTACTTTGTGTATTTGCTCGTCATGTCAATCCCCACAAGTCCAGATTAATGGCATTTGGATTGTAACAGAATGCCATCGGCAATATTGATTGCCGTGAAAAAATACCCTTATATGGATTGACATTAAAACCCATAGATGGATAATGGGCCATACCCCACCGCACCGGCCCCACGTGCCGGCGGTCTGGGGCAGGAGCCCAGCATGCAAACGTCTGCACACCCCACCCCCCTGCAAGCCGATCGTGCCTTGTTCATCGGCACGACCAACGAAGCCGACTACGGCTTTGCTTCCACGTCGTTCCGCTACAACCCCGAAGCCCCCACCGTGCTGCTGATCGCCCCCCAGGGCTGCGGCAAAAGCATCCAGGCCAATGCCTTTGCCAAGGTACTCGGCTGCACCCACGTGATCGAGGGCGAAACGCTCAACGGCTTCGACGTCGATAACCCGGCCGACATCCCGCGAGCGGGCGCGCTGGTTATCACGACAGAGCGCGATTGGGGTGGTAAGGCAGATCTGATTATCGAGGCGCGGACAAAGGCGGGATTCGATAGGGCAGTTGCACTTCTATCTTCAGCCGCATGAAGACCGCTAGGCGGGCGGCATAAGCGGCGAGGCGCTCGCCCTCTTCTGGCGGGCCAAGCTCCTTGCCTTCGTGGAGATAGATGCAGTCGAGCGCATCGCTGCCGCTTACCGATAGTTTTCTGGCCAGTTCCGGCGTGATGTTGATGGTATGCGCACTCGGATGCGTCTCCAGATCGACATCTTCAAAGCTGGGCACACCAAGCGGCTTGAAGTCTGCATTGAGAACGATGTAGCGGCCATCCGAAAGCCGCTCAAGACAGTAGGGCAGGAACACGCGGTACCCGTAATAGAACTGCATTTCGCTTACTCCTCTGACATTGAATCACGCACTTTAGCACCGGAGCCCACCATGCAAACCCAAGCCTACCCCGCCACGTTCGACCCCATGCAATCCGCCCTGGAAGACATGGCGCTGCGCCACCGGCTGGAGACTCGCCGCGTCACCGCCCGGGCGCAGGAGTTCGGCGACGTGGCCACCACCCTGGCCGCGCTCGTGGCCGCCGGCCTGCCCATCACCTATCGCTCGTCGGCGGTGATGCCCGCACTCGAAAAGCCCGCTTCCGGCGCGATCCTGGTGGTGGCCACCGTGCCCACCGAGGCCCGCACCCCGGCCAGCATGGAGATTCTGGCCGGCGCCCACCTGCAGCCCAAGCCCGCCCACCTGCCCGCCTTCCAGCCGCAAAGCACGGTGTGGCACCACCAGGCCGGCTGGCTGCTGCTCATCCACTGGGTGCCCGCCGAGCAGGCCGACACCGTGCCCGCTGCATCCCTCATCGTCTGAGCCCGGAGCCCACCATGCCCCGCATCGTCATCCTCAGCGCCCCCCAGGCCACCGGCAAAACCCGGCACGCCCGGCAGCTGGCCGTGGCCCTCCGCTGCAACATGATCGTCGACGACTACGACGGCACCCAGCGCCTCTACCCCGGCACGCTGGCCCTGACCAACGCCAACCCCGACGACATCGACACGCCCACCGGCGCCGAGATCATCCGCGCCCACGACGCCGCCGACATCGAGCGCATCGCCCGAGGTGCAGCATGAGCCTGATCAATATCGGCACCCACCGCCAGCGCGAGGTGGAAGTGCATCAAGCCCGCACCGGCGCGGGCATCTGCTACGGGCTGCGGCCGGAATACGCAACCGCGGCGGGTCTCGGGCCGTTGCCGGGCTATGCCTTTGGCGACGAGCTCGGCTGCATTGACGCGCATGAGCTGCTGCCCGGCGGCGCCACCATCACCACCGATTACACCTACGTGCGCTTCGTCCACAGCGCCCCGCAGATGCGGGGTGCCTCATGAACGCCGCCCTTACCCGCCTGCTGTCCCTCAAGCGCGCCCGGCTGCAGCGCATGGAACAGGATCTGGCCTTCATGGAGCACCACGCCCCCGCGGCACTCGACCGCCAGCGCGCGGCGGTGGTGCGCATGCGCCGGGCGATCGACACCCGCAGCAGCGAGCAGGTGCGCCGCGACATCGAGCGGGCAGCCAAGCGCGAGGTGTTGCAGTGATGGCCGCGCCGATGGAGCACGACGACGTTCCCGACCACGAGCGCGACCACGACGCCCGCGTGTGGTTCTGGCGGCTGTATGCCGCGGCGTGGGTGCTGGGGCTGATGGCGCTGGCCGGGGTGTTTTCGTGAGCCCGTTGCCGCCCGCCCTGGTTGAGCAGGATGACGACCTGGTGCCGGTGACCGTGTGCATCACCCCGGTGCAGGCCATCCGCCTGGAACTGCTGCTCGCCAAATTCCGTGAGCGCCACCCCACCGCGACTGATAGCGATGTGGTGGACGCCGTTTTTATCGCCGGCCTCGAGGCCGCTGAAATGAGGTTGTCATGACACAGACACAAGTCCTGCCGAAAGCGGCGCCGAAGAATCGCCCCGCTCCCAAGACTTTCGAGGAGATGATCAACCAGACCGCGCGCGTGCTTCACGACGGCGACTGGCTCGAGGACGGCACGAAGTTCGCCGACGTGCCGGAGATCGTTGAGCGGTTGATCGTGCATCACGCAAACCTGCTGCGCGAACGCGACGACGTCATCAGCGTAATTGGCCGCAGGTACGTGCCCGGCGTACCGGTATGCAACCAGATACAGTCGCTGATCTCCTCTGTCGGGGATGTCGCCTTGATGGGATCGACCCCCATCACCACCCCCGCAGCCATCCAGCACCTGCAGGACCTGTTCGCCGGCACCAATGCCGCGATGACCATCGACGATGCAGCGCAGAGCGTTTACCTCGAATGGCGAGGGATCGAGATCCCCACGCCCGCCCACCAGGTCGTTGAAGCCCTCGACGCCATCACCACCCTGCAAAACCTGATCGAAGGGGGCGAGTGATGCAGCCCCGCCCGCAGATCCCCATCCCCCTCGCCGACCAGGTGGCCGCCATCGCCGCATGCTGGGCCGAGCTCAAGCGCACCACCCCCGCCACGCGGCGAGCGAGCGTCAACCATCGCACCGTGCGCCACATGAAAGACCGCGCCGCGGCGCTGGAAGTACTCCGGACGGCGCCCGGCCAGTGGCACACCGCAGCCGAGGTGGAAGCGGCCTTGCTCAAGCAGGGGCTCAAGGTGTCCTCGCTGAGCATCGGCCAATACCTCGCCTGCTACGCCCGCGAAAACACCATTGAACGCAGGCTCGACAAGGTGGCACGCTACCGCTTCGGGGGTGCGCAATGACCCGCCGTCACAGCCCGCTACAGCAGTTCAAAGAGGCCAAGACAATCGCGCGATCTTACGGCCTGTTCGTCGTCGAAAAGCCGGCTTGCACCGGCACCCATTACCTCCTGTACCGCACCCACACCGAGGGCAATGTGTTCGTCGGCCGCCGGAGCAGCCCCCAGGGCATCCGCGCGCTGGTGTGCAAGGTCACGAACTTTCACTGATATGGAGCCCATCATGAACCCATCCATGCCCATGCTGCATGAGCTGGCGCTGCACACCCTGCACCCCAGCCCCACCAACCCGCGCAAAACATTTGCCGACCTTGAGGACCTTGCCGCCTCCATCCGCGAACAGGGCGTGATGCAGCCCATCCTCGCCCGGCTGTGGCCCGACGACTACCCCACGCCCGACGACTGCACCGACCGCCCGCTGTACGAGATCATCGCCGGTGAGCGCCGGTACCGGGCGTCCGTGCTGGCCGGGCTGGACACCATCCCCGCCCTGGTGCGGCACGTCACCACCCGCCAGGTGCTCGAGCAGCAGATCGTCGAGAACCTGCAGCGCCGCGACGTGAGCGAGCTCGAAGAGGCCGAAGGCTATGACCTGATGATGCGCCAGCATGGCTACACCGCCGACGAACTGGCGGACAAGGTCGGCAAGAGCCGCGCCTATATCTACGGGCGCCTCAAGCTGTGCGCCCTGTGCGAAGAGGCGCGCAAGGCCTTTCGCGAGGGCAAGCTGAGCGCATCGCACGCGCTCCTGGTAGCGCGCATCCCCGGCAAGGCGCTGCAGCAAGAGGCCGTTGCCCGCATCGGCGGCGACGAGTACCACGGCCCCATGGCCTACCGTGCCGCGGCCGACTATGTGCAGCGCACCTTCATGCTCGACCTCACCAAAGCGCCGTTCGAAACGGAAGACCCCTTGCTGCTGATGCGGGCACCGCCCTGCGGCAAGTGCCCCAAGCGCGCCGGCAACAGCCCCGAGCTGTTCCCCGACGTGAATCCAGACGTCTGCACAGACCCGGGCTGCTATGCCGAGAAAAAGGCCCGGAACCTGTCAAATGAAATCGAACTGGCACGCGTCATGGAGCGCAAGCTCATCACCGGCCCGGCAGCGGCCAAGCTCGCCCCGCACGGCATGCACAGCGCGAAGGTCGGCGATTATGTGCAGCTCGACGTCAAGGAGTACTACGGTAACGAGCACCGCACGGCCCGGGCAGCGATCGGGGATCAGTCCATCGATATCGTGCTGATCGAGGACGCCCGCAGTGGGCGCCTGGTGGAGGCCGTGTCGAGCAAGACCTTGACCGAGGCCTTGCGCGCGGCGGGCGTCAAGGTGAGCAAGAGCACCACCCGCTCACCGCGCGAGATCGCCCACGAACACGCATGCAAGCTGGAAAAGCAAGTGCGCATGGCGCTGTTCGAGGCGCACCATGCGGCGGCCCGGAGCACCCTCAACACCGCCAGCAAGCCCCACATCGGGCGCGAGGATCTCGCCCTGATCGCCCGGCAGTTCTGGGCAAGCCGCGGCAGCGACGCATGCAAGCGCCTGGCGCGCATGTACGTGCCCGACGCCCCCGAACGCGAGGACGGCGATTCGCAATACCAGGATGAGGACTACCGCCGCACCCGCCGCATGAACGCGATGATCGACGAGTTCAATCACGCCCAGCTCATCCTGTTTTTGCTCGACCTAGCCCTGATCAGCACCCTGGACGTGGCCACCTACTCCACCGACATCAGCACCCCCGATCCACTGCTCGATAGCGTGCGCCGGGCCGGGCTTGATGCTGATGCCATCCGGGTATCCATTGAAGACCCCAAGGCCGCGAAAACGGCTCCTACCCCTACCACAGCTCCGCGTGGGGGCGAAGTTACCGCGCCTTCGGAAACCCCGGTGCCGACGAAAGCTGCGCGGGCGGCGAGCGTGAAGCCCGTCAAAGGCAATGGCCAGGCCGCTGGCGCGGCAAAAAAAGCCACGGGAAAGGCATTGAAAAGCGGCCGCGCTGCGGCCGAGAGGATGGATAAAACCACCGCATGCCCCAGCACCGAGAGCCCGGCCATCCGCTGCGACCGGACCATGGATCTGCTCGAGGCGAGTTTCCCGGAGCTCAAGGCCAGCGCTGTGACGGCTGGCCGGGGGGTAGCGGCATGATCTACAGCCACGTGATGATCGACCTCGAGACCATGGGGCAAACCCCCGATGCGGCCATTGTCGCCATCGGCGCGGTAGCCTTTGACCTCACCAGCTGCACCATCAGCCCCGACGCCTACTACCAGCGCATCACGCTGGCCTCTGCAATGGCGGCCGGCGGCACCGTGGATGCCGGCACCATCCTGTGGTGGATGCAGCAAAGCGTGGATGCCCGGGCCGAGATCACGCGCACCGCCGGGCAAACGGATCTCGCCCCGGCGCTGCTGCTGCTGCGCGAGTGGTTTGCCGAGTTCGCCGACCCCGAGGCCGAGGTGTGGGGCTGCGGAAGCGACTTCGACAACGTCATCCTCGCCAGCGCATACCGCAACACCGGCATCGAACAGCCTTGGAAGTGGTGGCGAAACCGCTGCTATCGCACGCTCAAGAGCATGCACCGTGACATCCAATTCGAGCGGATGGGAACCCACCACAACGCCGTGGCGGACGCCGAAAGCCAGGCGCTGCACCTGATTCGGATCATGAACCCGCATCTTGCGCTGGCACCGGCGAACTTTGCTTACCCATTCACGGAAAATCGTGAGGCCGCCCAATGAGCCGAGCGAAAGAGCGCCCCATCTTGTTCAGCGCGGCGATGGTACGCGCCATTCTCGCCGGCACGAAGACGCAGACGCGGCGGGCCGTGAAGCCGCGCAATGACCGCGCCTTTGGCTGTGCGCTGGCGCCTCATGAACTGTCCGGAGAAATCAACGTCGGCGACTACACGAATTCGGCATACGGCCAGCCCGGCGAAAGGCTTTGGGTTCGTGAGGCATACCGTACCGAAAAGGCATACGACAGAATCAAGCCGTCACTCCTTCCCGTTGCTGACACCGGGCGGACGCTGGCGGTCCCGTTCTGGTACGACGCTGACTTAGGAGGCCGTCTCGGCGGATTGCCAGGCCTGCAGCCCGGAAAGTGCCGGCCGGGCATGTTCATGCCGAGGGCCGCCAGCCGCATCCTGCTCGAAATTACCGCCATCCGCGTCGAGCGCCTGCAGGACATCAGCCACGCCGACGCAATGGCAGAAGGAGTGGCGTGGGATGACGCCGTTCATGACTACTCCACTCTGTGGGAGCAGATCAACGGCCGCGGATCATGGGCCGCAAACCCGTGGGTGTGGGTGATCGAATTCAGGCGCGCAGATACCGTCGGCAGCGGGGGGGCACGTCAATCTTGACGTGGACCATTTTCCCCGCACATGCTCACCACCCTCAACCTCTCCCAAGCCGCGGCCTTGCTCCACATGAGCGAGGACGCGGTACAGCGCAAGGCCCGGGCCGGCATCCTGCCCGGTGCCAAGCCGGGGCGGCAGTGGGTTTTTATCGAGGTTGATCTTATCGAATGGCTGCGGTCACAATACGGCCAGCCCAAGCCATCCCCGAAGAGAGCGCCCCCATGTCGATCATCAAACGCGGCAATGTCTGGTGGATCGATATCCGCCACGAAGGCCAGCGCATTAGACGCTCGACTGGCATCACTGATAAACGGTCGGCGCAGGAGTATCACGACCGCGTAAAGGTCGAGCTTTGGCGGCAGGCCAATCTCGACGAGATCCCAGCGCACACATGGGAAGAGGCCGTTACCCGATTCCTGGACGAAGCGCAGCATAAATCCCTGTGGCACGATGCCGCCATGCTGAAGTGGCTAAGCCCACACCTGGCCGGCCGCAACATCGACACCATCGATCAAGAGACGATCGAAGAGCTCATCAAGCGCCGCCGCGCCGTGCTCACCTGCAAGCACCCTCCCAAGCCCACCAGCCCCGCCACGGTCAACCGGCACATCGAGATCCTCGGCAAAGTGCTGCGCAAGTGCGTGGCGTGGGGATGGATCAAGAGCGCCCCGGCCATCCGCAAGCTACGCGAGCCAAAGGGCCGCATCCGATTCCTGATGAACGACGAGGCCGAGCGGCTCATCAAGGCACTGCCCGAACCGTGGGCGGCATGCGCCCGCTTCACCCTGGCCACGGGCCTGCGGGAGCGCAACTGCACCCACCTCGAGTGGAGCCGCGTGAACCTCGCCCTGAAAACCGCATGGGTCGAAGCCGAGGACGTCAAGAACGACGTGGCGCTATCCGTTCCCCTCAATGACGACGCCCTGCAGATCCTGCGGGAGCAGGGGGGCAAGCATCCTCGCTGGGTGTTCCCGAAGGCCGACGGCAAGCCCATCCCCAAGGCCAGCGGCAACACCTGGTATGCCGCGCTCGAGGCCGCCCAGGTGGAGAACTTCCACTGGCACGACCTTCGCCACACCTGGGCAAGCTGGCACGTCATGGGCGGCACACCACTGCATGCGCTGCAGCAGCTCGGGGGGTGGCACAAGATCGAGATGGTCATGCGATACGCCCACCTCGCGCCCAGCTACGTCGCACAATACGCCGGCAACGTCCGGCCACCCGAACTCGCAACGGTCACACCTGTGACACACTCACGTCTGAAAGGGGCATAAATGCTAGGTTTTACTATGTACGGCAAGCAGGTACGCGGCATCGAACGCAGCACCTTTGTGATCGAGGCCGACGGCTCGGTGGCGCGCGAATGGCGCGGGGTGAAGGTGCCCGGCCACGCCGAGGAAGTGCTCGCATTCGTCCAGTCGCTCTGATTGCCCCACCCAGAAAGGTCCTCGCACATGCCCGCTGCCACCCCCCGGAAATCCAGCCGCCGCCGCGCAACGTCCAAGAGCAAGCTGTTCGTGCTGGACACCAATGTACTGATGCACGACCCGACCAGCCTCTACCGCTTTGAGGAGCACGATATCTACGTGCCGATCATGACCCTGGAGGAGCTCGACAACAATAAAAAGGGCATGTCGGAAGTCGCCCGCAACGCCCGCCAGGCCAGCCGCATGATGGACGAGATCGTCTCGGCCTCGCCCGACGACATCCACCAGGGCATCGCCCTCGCGGGGCCGTCGCGAGAGCTCGCCACCGGCAAGCTTTTCCTCCAGACCGAAGCGATCAACGTGGTCCTGCCCGCGGCCCTGCCCACGGCCAAGGGCGACAACCAGATCCTGGCCGTGGTCATGCACCTGGCCGAGAAGGAACCTGGCCGCTCGGTGATCCTGGTATCCAAGGACATCAACATGCGGATCAAGGCCCGCGCGCTGAACCTTGAGGCCCAGGACTACTTCAACGACAAGGTGCTCGAAGACACCGACCTGCTGTACACCGGCACTAGCGAGCTCCCTGCCGATTTCTGGGACACTCACTCCAAGGGCATGGAGTCGTGGAAAAACGAGGGACATACCTACTACCGCCTGAAGGGCCCGCTGACCGCGGACATGCTGCTCAACGAGTTCCTTTACCAGAGCGGCGAACAGCCGCTGGAAGCCTCGGTCAAGGAGCAGAGCGGGCGCACCGTCGTTATCGAAACCCTCACCGACTTCAGCCACCAGAAGAACAACATCTGGGGCATCACTGCGCGCAACCGCGAACAGAATTTTGCGCTCAACCTGCTGATGAACCCGGAGATCGATTTTGTCACCCTGCTCGGCCAGGCCGGTACCGGCAAGACCCTGCTCACGCTCGCAGCGGGCCTGACCCAAGTGCTCGAAACCAAACGCTACTCCGAAATCATCATGACCCGGGTCACCGTCCCGGTCGGTGAGGACATCGGCTTCCTGCCCGGTACCGAGGAGGAAAAGATGGCACCGTGGATGGGAGCCCTCGAAGACAACCTCGACGTGCTCAACGGCACCACCGGCGAAGGTGGAGACTGGGGTCGGGCCGCCACCCGCGACCTGATCCGCAGCCGGATCAAGATCAAGAGTCTGAACTTCATGCGTGGACGGACCTTCATCAACAAGTTCCTGATCATCGACGAGGCGCAGAACCTGACGCCCAAGCAAATGAAGACCCTGATCACCCGCGCAGGCCCGGGCACCAAGGTGGTCTGCCTGGGCAACCTCGCCCAGATCGATACGCCCTACCTCACCGAGGGCTCGTCCGGCCTCACCTTCGCGGTGGATCGCTTCAAGGGCTGGCAGCACTCGGGGCACATCACCTTGCAGCGCGGCGAGCGCTCGCGCCTGGCCGATCACGCCGCCGAAGTGCTGTAAGGCATTGCTGTTCGCAACCAAAGCCAGGCACTTTTCAGTCTCTGGCTTTGGTTATAGAGGAAGCAACTCTATTCGTTGTTTATCAACAAATTGAACTCGCAAGAGCATTCCTGAAGTGGCAATAAGGAATTGTTTTTTTGAGAAAATTTATTAAATTCCCACTATCATCCGGCCGCTAACAGGCATGAGCCGGACGCACTCCGATAACGCAGCGCACCTTTACGCTGCCGGTATGCCGGCGCAGGAGGGCGCGCCAAATGAAAACAACAAACAGTCCGGGGTCGGCTTCCGAGAAGTTCCTCGATCCCAAACGTCCCATCGTCACCAAGACGGATCTAAAGGGCGTCATCACCTATGCGAACCCGGCATTCGTCGAAATCAGCGGGTT
>JAUSOD010000025.1 GCA_030656215.1 Azoarcus sp. | reverse complement strand
GCAGATGAGAGCCACCCAGGAAGTAATCCCAGCGCGGAAAAGGGCGGTATCGGGCGCTGACAAGTACGTCGAGTTGAAAGGCGACACCCCGATCAGCGGATCGATCGACGAATTCTCGGCATTCGAGCAGGGCAAGGAGGTCATCAAGCCGGGGGCATCACCGATGACGCCGAAAGCGGGCGCCGACAAGCCTGCTGCAGCGCCCACCACACCCAAGGCACCCCAATAATCTGCGTGTGCCTTTGACCATGCGCCGCGAACAGTCGCGACGATGCGCCGGACAACGGCGCTGTGCAACCCCGGCGGTCAAGCCCCGACGCCGGGGTTCATTCCTGGGGCGTGGTCAGACCGATTGCAACGGTATCAACAGCCCTGTCGCAATGGCTCAGCACGAGCCGGGGCGGCTCGAACGAGAAGATGAAGGGTGCGGTTCGTTGCAGGACGTTGAGTCCGAGAATCGGCCGGGTATTGCCCGGAAACACGGCAACCTCGACGTCGCGCAACCAGCACGCATCGCCGATGCTGATGGCGTCGATCGAATAGACCGGAACCTCCAACTCGCTGCCATCCGCCATTCTGCCGCGCATCCGTCTGACGAAGCGGGCCAGTCCATTTTCCTTCAGCAACGCAAGGATATCTTCGTTGATCGTCATATAACCGGAGCCGGTATCAACCATCCAGTCGACCGCCCCAAGTCCGGTAATGAGACCAGGCACATAAAAGGTGGCCCCGTTCTTTGCCCGCATCTCGACCGTGGTGCCGAACTGCCCGGCAATTGCCGATGGCGTTGCGCCAACAAGGAGAAGGAACAGGAGGCAGGCGAATCTGCGCATGGAGAGTCCTTCGCAAATGCGACGGTGAAGTGGCGGGACGGGCAAGGGATCTCGACTGCGGGTAGCAAGTCAAGCACATGCTCCGCAGACCCGGCCGCTTCAGAAAGGTATGAACGATGGCCGTCAGTGCGCGATGCTCCACCGCCACGCCCTTGCATATCGGCGTGCACAAGATCAGCAATCAAGCAATGAGGAGCCCAGCCCATTCCGGTGGGGTTTGATGAATCCGCACCCGTACACACTTTACGGCCGGAGCAGGCAGAACTTTAGTCGCCCTGAGCCGCTCGTTGGCGGCCCCTTCCCCAAGCTGGCGCAGGGGGGGATTGTGTTTGAAAGTAGCCTGCGGGATTCGCACCCGCTGAAAGCAGCGCCTTTGCACGGCGCACTAAGACAGCCTTCTAGAGTCCGATCCCTTCCAGGATAAGCACACAGGCGGCACCCAGCGCCAGCAAGACTAGCCCGGTGCCGAACATGCGTGCGACGGACCGGCCCAGGTCGCGTCTCCCCTCAGGTTCGTCGAGCGCGGCCGGCACTGCCGGTGAAATGACGATGAGCGGATCGCTGTTTCTCATTGGAAACTCTCCTACCTATTCAAATCTCCCGCAAATCCCCACACACATGGGCCGCAGGTTTCAGTGAATTTAGTATGGAGATGTAAGCAGCTTCGTTCTGTGCGCTGTCGCACATACTCAGGCTTCTGGCCCTACCCGCCCCACCGCCAATCGCGCACTTCGGGCATATCCTCGCCGTGTTCACTGACATAGGCCTTGTGCCGCGCGATGGTCTGACGATAACGCTCACTCGCCTCATCGACCTGGTTGCGTAGCCGCGGTACGCGGCGAATGGCATCGAGCGCGAGTTGATAGCGATCGATATTGTTCAGCACCACCATGTCGAAAGGTGTGGTGGTGGAACCCTCCTCCTTGTAGCCGCGCACATGCAGATTGTGGTGGTTGTGGCGGCGGTAGGTCAGGCGGTGGATCAGCCACGGGTAGCCGTGGAAGGCGAACACGATAGGCCGGTCACGGGTAAACAACGCATCGAACGCATCGTCGTCAAGGCCATGCGGATGTTCGGCCTGCGGCTGCAAGCTCATCAGATCGACCACGTTGACCACGCGAATGCGGATATCAGGCACGTATTCGCGCAACAGGGTGACCGCCGCCAACGTCTCCAGCGTAGGTACATCCCCGGCACAGGCCATCACCACATCGGGATCTCCGCCGTCGTTACTGGCCCACTGCCAGACCCCTGCGCCCGCGGTGCAATGCCGCTCGGCCTCGTCGATATCGAGCCACTGCCATTCGGGCTGCTTGCCCGCGATGATAAGGTTCACGTAGTTGCGGCTGCGCAGGCAATGGTCGCCAATCGCCAGCAGGCAGTTGGCGTCGGGCGCAAGGTAGATACGCACCACGTCGGGGCTCTTGTTGGCGACGTGATCGATGAAGCCCGGGTCCTGGTGCGAAAAGCCGTTGTGGTCCTGGCGCCAGACATGCGAGGTGAGCAGGTAGTTGAGCGACCCGATCGGCTTGCGCCACGGAATGTCACGGCACACCTTGAGCCACTTCGCATGCTGGTTGAACATTGAGTCGATGATGTGGATGAAGGCCTCGTAGCACGAGAACAGACCGTGGCGCCCGGTCAGCAGATAGCCTTCGAGCCAGCCTTCGCACAGGTGCTCACTCAGCACGTCCATCACCCGACCGTCGGCCGACAGATCCTCGTCGTCCGCCTCGATGTCGGCCATCCACGTCTTGCCGGCCACCTCGATCACCGCGCCGAGCCGGTTGGATGCGGTCTCGTCGGGGCCGAACACGCGAAAGTTGCTGCTCGGCAAATTGAGGCGCATCACTTCTGCAAGAAAGCTGCCAAGTACGCGCGTGGTTTCGGCCTTCACGCTGCCCGGCGCAGCAAGCGCCACCGCAAAATCGCGAAAATCCGGCATCACCAAGGCCTTCAACAGCGCCCCGCCATTGGCATGCGGATTGGCCCCCATGCGCCGCGTACCCACCGGCGCGAGGGTGGCGAATGCATCCCGAAAGCGGCCCTCCTCGTCAAACAGCTCGTGCGGCGCATAGCTGCGAAGCCAGTCCTCAAGCTGAGCGACATGTCCGGGGGTCTTGAACTCGGAGATCGGCACCTGGTGTGCGCGCCAGCTGCCTTCGACCTGGTGCCCGTCGACCGTTTTCGGCCCGGTCCAGCCCTTGGGGCTCTGGAACACGATCATCGGCCAGCGCGGGCGCAGTGCCTGCCTCGGTGCATCGGGCGCCCGGGCCGCAGCCTGGATGGCGCGGATCTCGCCCACGATGGTATCGAGCGTCGCCGCCAGTAGCTGGTGCATCGCCATCGGCTCGTCACCGACCACGAAATGCGGCTCGTAGCCGTAGCCGCGAAACAGCTCGGCGAGTTCGGCCTGGCCGATGCGGGCAAGCACGGTCGGGTTGGCGATCTTGTAGCCGTTCAGGTGCAGGATGGGCAGCACCGCACCGTCGCGCGCCGGATTGAGGAATTTGTTCGAGTGCCAGCTGGTGGCCAGCGCCCCGGTTTCCGCCTCGCCATCGCCCACTATGCAGGCGACGATCAGATCGGGATTGTCGAACGCGGCACCATAGGCGTGGGCGAGCGAATAGCCCAGCTCACCGCCCTCGTGGATCGAACCCGGGGTTTCCGGCGCAACGTGGCTCGGTATGCCATAAGGCCAGGAAAACTGGCGGAACAGCGCCAGCATGCCGTCGCGGTCGCGGCTGATGGCGGGATAGGTTTCGGTATACGAACCCTCCAGATAGGTGCTCGCCACCAGGCCTGGCCCGCCATGCCCGGGACCGATGATGTTGATCATGTTCAGGTCGTGATCCCTGATCAGGCGGTTCAGGTGCACATAGAGGAAGTTCAGCCCCGGGGTGGTGCCCCAGTGTCCGAGCAGGCGCGGCTTGATGTGCTCGAGGGTGAGCGGCTCCTCGAGCAGCGGATTGGCGCGCAGGTAGATTTGCCCGACCGAGAGGTAGTTTGCCGCACGCCACCAGCCGTGCATCCTGTCCAGAAGTTCCGGGTTCAGCGTCGTCATCGTCATTTGCTCCGTGATGAAACCGATGTGGATCAATGGTGCGAAAACCCCATTCGTACTGCCCGCCGTGGTGGCGATCCGCTGCAACATTTCGAGCCAAGTCTGGCCACGCCATCTGCATGGGTCTGTCTGCCAGCGCACAGACGCACAAGCCGATCACGCGGATCGTCACCATAAGCGTAGCTCGCACTTTCGCGGGTGACGGGTTTCATTCGGAGGTCATCATGAACAATCCCATCGAACAGACCGCAGCGGGCAATACGGTATGGGCCGCTGACCAGCCCCTCGTCCTCGACGCGTCCGGCCAGGAGATACAGAGCCGGAGTTGGGACCACAAGGTCTCAGCGATTTATCCGAGCCTGGAAGAGGCTGCCGGCGTTCGCCACCAGTTGATCGAGCGCGGATTCGCTGCCGAAGCAATCACCCTCTTGCAGAATCAGTCAGAACGCCCTCTCGGGGAAGATGCTGCGGAAGATGGCAGTGACGAAGTGCTCAAGGAAGTCCTGGTAGACAGCGCGATTGGCACTGCCGTGGGCACCGGCGTGGGCGCCATCGGCACGGTCGCCCTGGTCGCCACCAACATCACCCTGTTCGTGGCCAGCCCGGTGATCGGCCCGCTGGCGATGCTGGGCTGGTTTGCCGGGCTGGGCGGCGTGATCGGTGCCGCAGTCGGCGCCGGGGGCAAGGTCGGGAAGTTTTCCGACGCGGTCAAGGACGCCATTGAAGCGGGCAATACGGTGCTGGTTGTCCGCACCCATGGTCGGGACGAGACCGATCTGGCCACAGAAATCGTCCGCGAATCGCTCCATGGTCGCGACCCATCGGCAATGGAATCCAGCTGAACGCGGGGGAACCCATCATGAAAACAGGCGTCCGGACGGCAGGCGTCATCGGTGCCCAGCGTGCCAATTCAAGCCATGGCAGCGCGCGCAACTTGCTGCTCAGCCTCGTTTTCCTCACCACCGCGGCCTGTGCCGACAGGGCGCCACAGGCCGCTCGCGCCATTACGGGCCCGCAGCCAGATTTGGCCGAACTCGACGCGACGCTCAGCACCACCCTCCGGGCCACAGCTCCGGACCTTTCCCAGGCTACGGCCAGTCCCCTCCCAGCGGGACTGGCCGCAGGCGCCGACGAGACTGTTCGCCACCCTGTCGCCGACTACAACGGGGACAAGGCGCGCGTCGTATTCCTGCACGGCCTGCATTCGCCATTTGGCATGGCCCTCGCCATGTCCCGCATGGCGACGCCCTGAAGACGCCGGCCGGGGGTGTGACACCCGTCTGTGCGCCGGCACACAGACGGCCCCAGGACGGCCACCCATACTCAGCGCGAGGTGATGCTCTTGTCACACCGAGTTCCCGCTCTTCGGGGCCAGAACACCCAGAACACGAAACCGAAGGAACAATAATGAACACCCTGCCCTTGATCCCCACCCGGACCACCGCGCTGACACTTGCACTTGCAGTGACTGCACTCGTGGCCCTCGGCGGTTGCGCCAGCACCCCGGCTCCGGTCGAAAAAATGGCCGTGGCCGAAGCCGCGATTCAGACCGCCAGCACCACCAGCACCAGCGAAGGCGCCCCGGGCGAACTGCAGATTGCCACCGCCAAGCTCGCCAGTGCGCGTCAGGCGATGATCGATGAAAACTACGAACGGGCTGGACAGCTCGCCGAGCAGGCCGAGCTCGATGCCCAGGTCGCGGTGCTGCACGCCCAGTCGACGCGCGCCCGCAAATCGGCCCAGGAATCACAGGACGCCGCTCGCGCGCTGCGCGACGAGATCAACCGCAAGACCGTCCGTTGAACGGATCAGGAGTCCAGAACATGAAAACACGCATCCTCGTTGTCGCCACACTGACCGCCGCCCTGGCCGCCTGCAGCTCCGTTCCCGAACGCAACAGCTCGCTCGACCAGGCCCGCAGCCACTATGTATCGGCGCAGGCCAACCCGCAGATCAACGCACTTGCACCCGACGAACTGAAGAGCGCGGGCGAATCGCTGCGCGTGGCAGAAAAGGCGATGGCCGACGGCAGCCCCGCCACCACCGTCGATCACCTCGCCTACATGACCGCGCAGCGCGTGGTCATCGCCCAGGAAACCGCTTCGAGCCGGGCATCGCAGGCCATCACCGCCGGCGCCGCCGCCGAGCGCGACAAGATGCGCCTCAGCATGCGCACCACCGAAGCCGACACCGCGCAGCGCCAACTCGCCCAGTCGCAGCAAGACGTTCAGCGCGGCGACGCACGGATCAGCAGTCTGGAATCGGAGCTCAAGGAACTCAACGCAAAAGAGACGCCGCGCGGCATGGTGGTGACCCTGGGCGACGTCCTGTTCAGGACCGGACAGGCGCAGCTCCAACCCGCCAGCGCAATGAACATGGCAAAGCTTGCCGACTTCTTCAAGCGCAACCCTGAGCGCACCGCTTCGATCGAGGGCCACACCGACAGCGTCGGTAGTGCCAACTCCAATTACACCCTGTCCGAGCGGCGTGCCAATGCGGTGATGATGGCGCTCGTGCAGTTGGGCGTACCAGCCGATCGGCTGCGCACGCAGGCCTTCGGTCAAGACAATCCGACCGCCAGCAACGACAACGCAACAGGACGCCAGATGAACCGCCGGGTCGAGATCGTGTTTGCGCCGCAAAGCGCAAGCCCCCCCGCCCAGTAAGCAACAAGCTCGTTGCTAAGGCCCTGCCCACACCGCAGACAGGCGGACAAGCAGGGCCCGAAACGAACCATTGGAGGTACGGTAAATGACAAACTCAGCAGTTTCAAGCGACGTGGAAGGGCTGCGCGTGCGTGCCCGCCAGAACATTGAAGAAGGCGCCGTCACTTCCGGTTACAGCGCACATCGCAAGACCATTCTGAAGCGGCTCAATGACGCGCTCGCGACCGAAACCGTCTGCGTGCTGCGCTATCGGCGCCATCACTTCATGGCGCGCGGCATTCACTCGCAAGCAGTTGCGGCGGAGTTTCTGGTCCACTCCAATGAAGAGCAAGCGCACGCAGACCAACTGGCCGCACGCATCGTGCAACTGGGCGGCGAGCCGGACTTTTCGCCCGACACCCTGGTGAGCCGCAGCCATGCTGAATATGTGGAAGGAAGCTCGCTTGCAGACATGATCACCGAGAATCTGGTTGCCGAGCGGATCGCCATCGACAGCTATCGTGATTTCATTCAACACATCGGCGACCAGGACCCCACCACCCGGCGGCTACTCGAATCCATCCTCGCGATGGAGGAAGAGCACGCCGACGACCTGGCCGATCTGCTGCACAAGATGCCGCAGCAGGTCTAGTCGAAACGCAGCTTGAGCAAACCGGAATCGAGCAATCGAATGCGTGTTTGCGGCATGCAGACGGGGTCATGTGTGCGCTGGATAACAGACGTGCCAGCCTGACCGGATCAGGCTTACAGCACTGGACCCGATTCGGCAACCAAGAAAAGACATGCGTTCACGACAGATCCAGACCGTATCCACTATGAATACAGGAGCAGATCATGAACAAGCTTAAACTCGTCGCGCTATCGGCCGCACTATGCTTCGGCATGGCTACCAGTGCAATTGGCGCCAACATGACCAAGACCGAGCATCAGGCTGCCGCGGATGCCATCTCGGCCAAATACAAGGCGGACAAGGAAGCCTGCAAATCATTGTCCGGCAATGCCGAGGATATCTGCGAAGAGCAAGCCAAAGGCCATGAGGCAGTTTCGAAGGCAGAGCTGGAGGCAAATTACAAACCCTCGGACAAGAGCCGCATCAATGTAAGCATGGTCAGGGCCGAGGCAGCCTATGCCGTTGCCAAGGAAAAGTGCGACGACTTCGCCGGCAATGCCAAGGATGTGTGCGTCAAGGAGGCGGAAGCAACGTTCGTAGCCGCCAAGGAAGACGCCAAGCTTGCTGAAAAGACCGCCGAAGCCAACGCTATCGCGCGCGAAAAAACCGGTGATGCCAACGCAACGGCCCGGGAAACAAACACCGAAGCACGCAAGGACGCGGCGAGCGAAAAACGTGAAGCCAATTACGCTACCGCAAAGGAAAAATGCGACGCGTTTGCTGGTGAAGCAAAGGACAGCTGCCTCGCTGCGGCCAAGTCACGCTACGCGCAGTAAAGGTCTGAGACATTTAGCAGACCGGATTGAAGCGCACACCGTACTCATCAGTTTGATCGCGCGCTACCCAGGACACCCCCCATCCAACACTCTGTGACGAAGCCTGCAAGGGCTTCGTCACCGGGACCTAAAAGGATCATCAACATGACCAGCATGAGCAACCCCCTGATCGCCCCCGACGGCACCGTGGCACGCACCGTCGACCACGCCACGAGCACCGCACACCGGGTAATCGACAAGGCATCCGAAACTCTTCATCCGGGCGTCGACCACCTTGCTGCCGGCGCGCACCAAGCGGTTAACTCACTCTCGGATGCAACAACCAGGACGGCGGAAACGCTGGAGCTGCGAGGCAAACAGTTACTCGAAGCGCAATCGCGGCTCACCGCCAAGTGCTGCACGCAAGTTCGCGAGCGCCCGCTCACCTCGATCGGCATCGCCGTTGCCGCTGGCTGGCTGTTGGGCTGGCTGTTGCGCCAACGCTAAGCTAGGCTGGGGTGTACATCACATGCACGCCGACCAAGCCTGCGCCCGATCACAGCATCCCTGGCTGCTCGGCAGCTGTGCACCGTAACCGAAACCGGAGAACACCATGCTCTACACCATCGCTGTCGTACTACTGATCCTGTGGCTGCTCGGGTTGGTCACATCGACCACCATCGGGGGCTTCATTCACGTTCTGCTGGTGATTGCGGTCGTGATCGTTCTGCTCAGAATCATCAGCGGGCGCCGCGTCCTATAGGCGAGGCCCGGTAAGGCTACAACCAGCTTTTTTCTGGTTCCGCGCAGGGGGCCCGGCCAAAAATCGGGGCTCCGCTTGCGGGTGCCATAGGGTAGTCACGTCTTTCGTGGCTATGTGTGCTCTCGTACATACAAATCAATTTCCATGCGCTAACCTTTATATGCATCTGGCACCTTGCCATTGCATTAGCCGGCGGGACGTTCCCATCCCGCAAGGAAAGCCATGCCCTCTGAACCGACGCACGAAACAACGCACGAACCCAAGCAAAACCGCATCCTGGCAGCACTGCCGGAAGCGGAGTATTACCGCTTGGTGGATGATCTTGAGTTCGTCACCCTGACGCTCGGCCAAGTCCTCTACGAATCCGGCGACCCGGTCGACTACATCTATTTCCCCACGACATCCATCGCCTCGCTGGTCTATACCACCGAGAACGGCTCATCTGCTGAGCTGGCAATGACCGGCAGCGACGGCCTGATCGGGATTCCGCTGGTGCTTGGCGGCGAAACCACCACACACAAGGTGGTCATACAGAGCGCCGGGGGTGCCTACCGTCTGCGTGCCGAAATCCTCATTTGGGAACTTGATCAGCACGGCAGCATGCAGCACCTCGCCCTGTGCTACGCCCAGGCGCTGATGACGCAGATGGCGCAGAGCGTAGTCTGCAATCGCCACCACTCAGTGGATCAGCAACTGTGTCGCTGGCTCCTGCTCAGTCTCGACCAACTGCCCAGCAATCAGCTCAAGATGACCCAGGAACTGATCGCCAACATGCTGGGCGTGCGTCGTGAAGGCGTCACCGAGGCGGCAGGAAAACTGCAGGCCGCCGGCCTGATCCATTACAGTCGCGGGCTCATCACGATAAGCGACCGCCCGGGGCTGGAAAAGCGGGTTTGCGAATGTTATCGCGTGGTGCGCTCCGAGTATGACCGTCTGTTTCAACTGGCACCTGTCGACCAGCCAAGCAATCGCGTGCGCCCCAATCCGGCAACCCTGCGCCGGCGGGCAGAGACGCGGCTCAAACAGGCAAAGCCTGTCGAAGCCAACAGCTCATGGGACACCGCACGCTTGATGCACGAACTTCAGGTCCATCAGATCGAACTCGAAATGCACAACGACGAGCTTCGTCACGCCTACGACGAGGCCGATGCCCTGCGCGCTAGATACGCGGACATCTACGACTTTGCGCCGGTGCCCTACCTGACCCTGGATGCGCAGGGCGTGATTCTGCAGCTCAACCTTGCCGCCGCGATTCTGCTCGGCATCAAGCGCTCGCAGAAGGGTCGCTATCGCTTTGCCGATGCAGTCAAGGACACGTCTCGGCCCGGATTCAACAGCTTCCTCGAAGATGTGCTGAACGGAAAAAGCAAGAGCCACTGCGAAGTCGTTCTCGTGGCGAGCGCCCACCAGGACGAAACCCTGGTCCGAATCGAGGGCATGCCGGACGAGGATGGCCGCGAATGCCGCATGGTGATGACCTACTTCAGGTCCGAGCATCCCGGTCAAGCTGATCGGCGAAGGCGTGATTGACATCGCGATGCCCTGCTTCGTCGGCACGCACGGCAATGATGACGTCCGAGAGTCTGGCGTCCGCGGGCAGCTTCCAGTAGTCGACGGCGATCTGCGGTGCCGGTACGTTCTCATGGCGCCCGGACTCGACCTCCGCAAGGTACTCGGTATAGCTGATCACCGCTTCTTCCTCGAAATAGCCGACCACCCGATGGGCCGTCCGGGCAGAGATCAGATACAACACGAAGTAGGCATTGAAGACCAGCCCCTGCGCCAGAATGATCAGCCAGCGCTCGAGCATGCTCGGCCGGGCGATCTCGATGAAGGTCAGCAGATGCATCCGCTCGTTCTGCGCCTCGTCCATCAACTCCCTGATCCAGCCGTGGTCATCGGCCATGCGGCGCAGCGATCGCAGATGCTGCAGCGCAGAACCCACCATGCCGGGAACGGCTGCAACGGTTTCAAGTACGACCGCGCGATGGCCGTAACGTTTGGAAAAAAAAGCGTCGGCAAACAGGCGGAGAAACTTGGTGAATGCCAGCGCAAACCGGTCGGACGCGCCGCTCGCGGTATGGGTCCGTTCCAGATCGGGGGATGGGCTCATCCAGGGGCTCCTGTCTCATTGTCTGAGCACATGCTCAACAGCATCAGAGTATTGCAGCCACCCCAGGTTCAGTCGGTTCGCTGGCACACCAAGCGATATTGGGTGCAGCGGCTCCGTCTCGAGCACTTGACCCGCGCCGTCTGAAGCGTACAAAAAATGTCTCAAATCTTGTTATAAAACACCTGCCGCAGACCGTCACCGCACAATGAGTGCATACTGCCAAGAACACCAACCCCGCCAGAGGAGAGCGTTGCTGCATTGCCGCAACCCCAACCATGATCCGAATCGAACTGAACGTTGACCTGAAATACGAAATCGACTCGCAGGGCGCCGACTTCGTATTCAACATCCACGCGGCTCACACCCCGAGCCAGATCATCACCGCCGAAAACCTGGTGTTGAACCAGCCCATCGAACAACAGCTGCACACCGACCCATTCACCGGCAACCGCTACTTGCGCCTCCACGCCCAGCCCGGTGAACTGTTGCTGTCCTACAGCGCCTCGGTCGAGCTCACCCATCACTTTGCCGACCCGTCGACCATCCCCGAAGTCCCGGTCCGCAATCTGCCGCCCGAGGTGATGGGGTATATCTACCCGAGCCGTTATTGCCAGTCGGATCGTCTGCTTAAACTCGCAGGCAACGAGTTCGGTCACCTGTGGCAGGGCTATAGCCGGGTGATTGCAATCCGGGACTGGGTAAAGACCCATGTCGCATTTACCTCGAACACCTCCAACTCGACCACTTCGGCAGTCGATACGCTGGTGGAACAGGTCGGGGTCTGCCGCGACTTTGCCCACCTGATGATTGCGCTGTGCCGCGCAGTCAATATTCCCGCCCGTTTCGCCACCGGCACCGATTACGGCGCCGACCCGGTGCTCGGTCCGCCGGACTTCCATGCCTATGTCGAGGTGTACCTCGGTAACCGCTGGTACATCTTCGACCCCTCAGGCACCGCAATCCCGATGGGTCTGGTGCGCTTCGGCACCGGGCGCGATGCCGCAGACGTCGCCTTCGCTTCCATCTTTGGCAACGTTATCTCGGGCCCGCCCGTCATTCATGCCGTAGCGGTGGAAGACGCGTCACGCGGCATGGTGCTCCCCCATCACTGCAGTGAAGCCCTATCGACCGACAGCGGCCAGCAGTTGCAGTGATCTCGATGTGCGACGCGCCCAGCGGGTTCTCGTAGGGCCGCTCAGTCGGCGGCAGGTGACTGCATCTCCCGGGTCACTGCCGCCGGCTTGCCACCCGCCAGGGTGGCCAACCAGTCACGCAGGATCAGGGTGAGCTGATCGGCTTGCTCGAGTGGCGCGAGGTGGCCGCATTGCTCGAGGATTTCCAGCCTTGCGCCGGGGATCGCGGCGGCGAGCTCCTGTTGAACTTCCAGCGGGATCAGCGCATCGTCGCGCCCGCTCACGACCAGCGTCGGACACTTGATCCCCGCCAGTGTAGGACGGCTGTCCACGCGGCCCATGATGGCACGTTGCTGACGTGCGAACACCTCGCAGCCCAAGCCGGTCGCCATCGACTGGAACACACCGCCCACCTCCGGCGTATTCGCGTGATCGGGATGCGCCATCCGGGTCAGCAGGGTTTCGATGACCTCGGGAAAGTCGGTTTCGGACTGCGCGATGAGTTTCTCCCGGGTCGCGATGGCCTCAGGCGTGTCGGGCTGCGCGCTGGTGCTCATGAGCATCAGGCCACGAACCCGTCGCGGCGCCTGGCGCATGATCTCGAACGCCACATAGCCGCCCATCGACATCCCGGCCAGCACAAACTGCCCGTCGGGCGCCTGAGCCAGCGCATCCGCTGCCAGCGCCGCAATCGAGTCAGAGCCGGTCAGGTCGACCACTGTAACGCCGCCAACGTCCACCAATGCGTCTGCCTGATGCTGGAACAGGCTCGCATCGCAGAGCAGTCCGGGCAGTAGAACGAGATTTATGCTTTTCATGACGGTCGATCTCCTCAAGCCATTATCAATGGCGTCTGAATACTCCATTGTGCAAATCATTGGTCCAGCCTGCCCCAACCCATGGGTCCAGTCGGTGCGCTGTAGCACATAGACCCGCTGCCGGCGAAAAAGTCCCCGGGATATGTTCGCCTTCGAACAGACCACCTGCTGGCCGCTCTGCAAGCTTGTTCGACAGGACGGCGCGGGCGGTGACAGTGCCAGGTTCAGCCGCAGAAGCCGGTCTCCCGACTCGGTCGCCAAGGCCAGTCTCGCCCTGCAGCACTACCGGGGATTGCTGCTAGAGTGATGCCTTCGGAAATGGTGCATGTGACCCACCTGCGCCATGCCTTGCAGGGACTTCTGGCCCGTCGTCACCTCTGCCTCAATGGAAACGTCAATGGAAAAAAAAGAATCGGCGCCAGACGCGCAAGCGCCAGCACCCAGTTCCGTCACAGCTCGTCACACGAACGCGTTTCCCATTGTCGGTATCGGTGCATCGGCGGGCGGACTTGAAGCGCTGGAGCAGTTCCTGTCCACAGTCCCGGTGGACAGCGGCATGGCCTACGTCATCGTCCAGCATCTCGATCCGACCCACAAGGGCATGATGCCCGAGTTGCTGCAACGTGCCACCACCCTGCCTGTGATGCAGGTGAAGAACCGCCTCAAGGTCAAGCCCAACCACATCTATGTAATTCCACCCAACCGGGAGATGTCGATCCTGCACGGGACACTCTACCTGTTCGAACCCACTACGCCGCGCGGCCAGCGCCTGCCGATCGATCTCTTTCTCCATTCGCTGGCCGAAGACCGTCGCCAGCAGGCGGTTGCCGTGATTCTGTCCGGCATGGGCTCGGATGGCTCAGCCGGGATGCGGGCCGTCAAGGAGAACGGCGGTCTGGCCGTCGCTCAGGAGCCCGCGTCCGGCGCCTACCCGTCCATGCCTCAGAGCGCGATCGACACCGGTCTGGTGGATATCGTCGCAGCACCAAACGAACTGCCCGCGCGCATCATCGGACATGTTAAGCATGTCAGCGCTCACCCCGAGACCGTGATCGACAACCTGCTGCAAAGCGGGCTGGAGAAGGTGCTGATTCTGCTGCGCGCACGCAATGGTCATGATTTTTCGCTGTACAAGAAGAGCACGCTGTACCGCCGCATCGAGCGCCGCATGGACGTCCACCAGATCGACCGGATCGCCACCTATGTGCGTTTTCTGCAGGAGAACCCGCAGGAAATCGACCTGCTGTTCAGGGAGTTCCTGATCGGCGTGACCAACTTCTTCCGCGACCCGCAGGCATGGGAGCGACTGCGCGACCTGGCCTTTCCGCAACTCTTCGCGCGCAGCCCCGCAGGCCGCCCGATGCGCGCATGGGTGGCGGGCTGCTCGACCGGCGAGGAAGCCTACTCGCTGGCCATGACCTTTCGCGAGGCGATCGACAAGCATCAACCGGCGGGCCGTTTCTCGCTGCAGATCTTTGCCACTGATCTCGACGGCGACGCCATCGACCGCGCCCGCCAGGGGCGCTACCCGTCCAGCATTGCCAACGAGGTGTCGGCGGACCGCCTGGCGCGGTTCTTCATTGCCACCGATGATGCTTACCTGGTGGGCAAGGAGATCCGCGAGATGGTCATCTTTGCTCCGCAAAACATGATCCAGGACCCGCCCTTCACCAAACTCGACCTGCTGCTGTGCCGCAACGTGCTGATCTACTTCGGCCCCGAATTGCAGAAGAAGCTGCTGCCGCTGTTCCATTACAGCCTGGCCCCGGGCGGCATCATGTTTCTGGGCAACTCCGAAACAGTCGGCAGCGAAAGCGAACTGTTCTCCACGATCGATATCAAGGGGCGCCTCTTCCGCCGCATCGACAAGCCACCGCAGAAACTCGGCATCGACTTCCCGAGCACCTTTCAATCCCATCATGGAAGCGCCAGCGACACCAAGTCACTACCGCCGTCTGCCAACCTGCAAACACTGGCCGACCAGTTATTGTTGGAGCAGTTCTCGCCAGCCGCGGTGCTGGTCAATGGCCGTGGCGACATCGTCTACATCAACGGCCGCACTGGCCACTACCTGGAGCCCGCAGCGGGCAAAGCCAACTGGAATATCCACGCCATGGCGCGCGAGGGTTTGCGCCAGGAGCTCGGCGCCGCACTGCACCAAGTCACGCGCAATCGTGGACGAGTGGAACGTGCCGACTTACGCGTGGTGGACGAGGGCAAGACACGCGCCGTCGACCTCACCGTACAGATGATCGAGGCGCCCGAGCAGTTGTGCGGCATGGTCATGATTGCTTTCTCCGAGACCCACCAGCAACCCGATCATGGCCCGCAGGACAAAAAACCTCGCAGCATGAAGCAGTCCGCAATGGAGCACCAGTTGCAGCAGGCGCACGACGAGGTCCGCACCCTGCGCGAGGAGATGCAAACCTCGCAGGAAGAACTCAAGTCGACCAACGAAGAGCTGCAGTCCACCAACGAGGAGCTGCAATCCACCAACGAGGAACTCACCACATCGAAGGAAGAAATGCAGTCGCTCAACGAGGAGTTGCAAACCGTCAACGTCGAACT
>JAUSOD010000007.1 GCA_030656215.1 Azoarcus sp. | reverse complement strand
GAAGGAGGCCCTGCGGCTGGCCGCGTGAGGCCGCCACCCGCTTTCAGCGCCGCTTCGGGCTACGCCCTGCGCGGCGCTGAAAGCGAAATCACATCAACCATGCCGTGCTCACCCAAATTGCACAACTTGACGCACACAACTTGACTATCCCGGCGCCGGCCACCCTGGAAACGCCTGGGCGCATTCCGGGTGTTTTCGAGTCAAGGCGGATCGATACGCAGCGCTTGCAGTATCGGCCTCGCTCTGGCCCAATCGCAAGGCATCCGGACACACTACGCCGCACGCTGGCAGGACAAGGACCCATGAACACACTCAAGCTGACCTACTTCGACTTTTCCGGTGGACGGGCAGAGCCCGCACGCCTGGCCCTGCACATCGGCGGAATTCCGTTCGAGGATAGTCGTTTTGCGCCCGGCGATTTTCCCGAGGTTCGCAAAACCACCCCGCTGAACCAGGTACCGACGCTGCACATCAATGACGTGCAAGTTACCCAGAGCGACGCAATCACGCGCTATGTCGGCAAGCTGGCCGGCCTTTACCCCGCAGATGACCTGCAGGCGCTGTTCTGCGACGAAGTGCTGGGCGCGCTGGAAGACATCAATACAGCGCTCGGGGCTACCTTCGGTATGACCGGCGACGCGTTGAAGAACGCCCGCGAAGCCCTAGCGACGGAAGCACTGCCGCGCTATTTGCGCTGGATGGAAAAGCAGCTCTACGCCCACGGTGGCGAGTTTTTCGCTGACCAGCGACTGACCGTCGCCGACCTCAAGGCCTTCGTCATGCTGCGCTGGCTTGGGTCCGGCAAGCTGGACCACATTCCGGTCGACCTGGTCCAGACCGTGGCGCCAAAGCTCGTGGCCTACATCGAACGGATCGGCGGAGTTCCTGCCATCGCCGAGTATTACAAGATGCGCGGCGCCTAGAGATCGATCCGGCTCTGATGCGTGGGGGGCATTGGCTGCGGCGTGTGAGAGCGTAATCGCAAAGCGCCGGCCAGGTGCGCCAGCGCTTTGCGATTGACGCCACCGCGCCGGCAGGGTGTTTCGACTGGGATGAGGGTGGTAGGCAAGCGGCGTAGTCGGCCGGATTCAAGGTCTTGCGAGTTGCCGCCAGGCTGTAACGAGCGCGTCTGCAGCCCGTTCGATTTCGTCCACCGTCGTCGGCCACCCGGTCGACAGCCGCACCGCGCTGGCTGCGCGCGCGCCATCGCAGCCGATTGCGGCAAGTACACCGCTTACGGCATCTGCTTCGGAATGGCAGGCCGAGCCCACCGAAGCCGCCACATGATCGCTTACGGCTTGCACCAGTGCGCGGCCACTGACGGCGGGAAACGATAGGTTGAGGGTATTGGGTAAGCGGTCGTTCGAATCGCCGTTGAGTTGGAGCCCGGGAATAGACGCATGAAGCCGCTCGTGCAGGGCGTCGCGCATTGCGCCCAGCCGCGCCTCGACCGACGGCAGTCGCTCGCGCGCGAGACGCGATGCGGCACCCAGCCCCGCGATGGCGGGAACATTTTCAGTCCCAGGGCGCAGCCCGCGCTCTTGACCCGCGCCGAACAGGATGTTGGTGATCGGTGTGCCTCGGCGCACATAAAGTGCGCCAATGCCTTTCGTCGCATGGAACTTGTGTCCGGCCAGGGTCAGAAGATCGACGCCAAGCGTCTGGACGTCGACCGGGATCTTTCCGACTGACTGCGCTGCGTCGGTGTGCAGCAGCACGCCCTTGCGTCGCATGATTTCCGAGATCTCGCGGATGGGCTGAATGGTGCCGATTTCGTTATTCGCGTGCATGATCGACGCCAGCGCGGTGTCCGGACGCATTGACGCCTCGACATCGGCAACCGAGACGCGACCGTAGTGATCCACCGGGACCACCGTCAGCGACCACCCTTCGCGCTTCAGCTGCTGCGCGGGTTCCATGATGGCGGGGTGCTCGATCGCGCTGACCACCAAGTGCCGTTTAGCGGAGCCGAGTGCGCGCGCGACGCCCAGCAGGGCCAGATTGTTGGCCTCGGTGGCGCAGCCGGTGAAGTACAGCTCATCGGCATCCGCCCCGATCAGTTCGGCCACGGATCTGCGCGCCCCATCGACGATCGCGCACGCTTGCCGACCCAGCGGATAGGATGACGAGGGATTACCGTACGCTTCGGTCACGCAGCTCAGGATGGCTTCGGCGACCTCGGACGCGACCGGTGTAGTGGCGTTGTAGTCGAGGTAAATAGGGTGGTTCATGTCAGTCTTCGTTCAATGGCGGCAATCAGAGCTTCAACGCGTACGCTCGCCCTGCTCGCATCCATCCTTGATGAAATCTCTGTCCTGCCGACTCGGTGCCGTTCAGTGTTTGGCTTGGCCTGAGGCCTTGCTCGCGGCATCGAAGCCGCCTTTCGCCTTCCATTCCTCGAACCCGCCCTGCAGGATACGGACGTTCTCGAAGCCGGCGACGCGGAGCGCAAAGCCGGCCTGGGCCGACAGGCTGCCGGTGTTGCAGTAGAGCAGCACCGGCTTGTCGCGCGGGATACTGTCGCGCTCGGCCAGTACCCGCCGCCACTCAAGATTGACCGCGCCCGGGATGTGATCCTTGGCATATTGGGCGGCGTCGCGCCCATCGATGACGTGAAAGCGCGGCCAGTCTTCACGCGGGATCTGCTCGGTGAAGATGACGCCACCGCCATAGTCGACAAAATCCAGGTAGGCCTCCAGCTCTTCGACGGCCTGCTCGTTGGCAATGGCCGGCGAGGTGATGAGGGTAAGCGCCAGGGCGGTGGCGCGGATCAGCTTGAAGGGCATGTTGTCTCCGTTATGATGTTACGGTTTGATTTGATTCGAGCGATCAGAACACCAGCACCTTGTCGGCGGCGGCCGTCCATTCGGCGAGTTCCTTCAGCGTGCTGCGACGGGCATTCGCAACCATGTCCTCATCGGCATATCCCCGTGCGTCCATGCAGGTGCCGCACAGTCCCACCTCGCCGCCGACCATGCGCAGCATGTCCCCGGCGTTGTAGTAACCCTCGGGGACCTTCTGCCCGGCCTTCGCGCACGCAACCGCATCCCCCATCAGGAAGACGCGTACCGTCTCGCCGTCCACCTTGCCTACGGCGCGCGCCAGGCGCAGACCGTTATAGCTGCGCTCGGTGCCATAGGGGGCGTCGTTGAGGATGAAGAGGGTGTTCATGATCGGCTCCTGTTCGGTCAAAGATCCTTACTTGCCGCCCGATTTGATCGTGGCTTTCAATGCATCGAAATCGCGGCGCACGGTGTCCTGGAAGAGCAGGCCGGACTTGTCCTGCTTGGCCACGCCTTCGAGGTCGAGCACGTCGGCGACGATCTGGTAGCTGGCTGCGCCGTTGTGTTCCTTACCGTCGGCGACGATGAGCTGGTTGCCGTAGAACACAGCCGGCGCGGGCAGCCCCTTGGCCAGGCCCGACGGCAGCAGCTGGATGGGCACACGATAGGTATTGGCGACTTCGGCTGCAACCTGCAGATTGCCGTTGCAGCGCTGGCCCGGCGGGTCCTTGGCGATGAAGGTCAGCACCTTCTGCCCGGCTTCGGTCTGCGCGCCGGGTACGGCCATCGAGACGTCGGCCGCAGCGACCGAAAGGCTGAACAGCGCGCCCAACAGGGCGAATGGCATTTGGGCGATTGGCATTTTTCTCATGAGTTGTCTCCTCGTTTGTGGTTGTGTTGGTGAATCAGCGTTCGATGGGCAGGCCCCCGGCTTGCCATTCGGTGACGCCATCGGTGATCTTGTGTGCGGTGATGCCGCGCTTCTTGAGCAGTTGAACGGCTTCATCCGACATCACGCAGAAGGGGCCGCGACAGTAGGCGACCACCGCTTTGCCGACGGGCAGTTCAGCGAGCCGCTTTTCGAGTTCGCCGAGCGGCATGGAGCGGGCAAACGGCAGGTGGCCCGCCTCGTACTCAGCCTCCGGACGTACGTCGATGACGACGATGTCGCCGCTGCGCGCCTTGGCGAGCAAGGACTCGCGGCTCTCCGGGCTGAGCACGTCGGGGGCAGCGCTCATCTGCTCGAGCGCAAGGCGCAGTTCGAGCAGATGGGCCTCCGCCACGTCACGGACGTTGAGCCAGAGCTCGGCAACATCCTGCCCGCTGAGGCTGTAGTGAATGAACTTGCCTTCGCGCCGGCTTTCGACCAGGCGTGCCTCGCGCAGCGCCTTCAAATGGGCGCTTGCCAGCCTGACGTCCATGCGCGCCTGCTGCGCGAGGGTCTCGACGGTCTTCTCACCTTGGGCAAGCAGTTCGATCAGCTCAAGCCGCTTCGGGCTGGACAATGCTTTGCCAATGCGGGAGACGTGCTCATAAAGGGAGGACTTGGTGACATTGAGTTTCATGGAAACACTCTAACAAACATTGGAATGTTAGTGAAGGTCTGTGGTGGTTTTTTGCATGCGTACGACGAGCCGGGGGCCGACCTTGGGAGGCTGTGGGTCTCGAGGCTGATCTACTGCGCCAGCGGGAGACACGGTCCAAGCTGTCTTTCGAGCTTCGGCCCGACACTTGTGCTTGGTTACGCTCCAGACTTCGGTTGCGCCGCCTTTTCCTGTGCCCTGCTCGTAGAGGGAAGGCCAATCAACTCACCAAACAACTCCCTCACCTTGGCTTTGGCATCAGTCAGCGCAACAAGGCCTTGCTCGGTGATCTCATACAAGCGCCGTTCACGGCGGCCAGTGCGTTCATGGCGCGAGCTGAGATAGCCCTTCTTCTCCAAGCCGTGCAGCATCGGATACAAGGTGCCCGCACTGATCTCGTAACCGTGGTGTCGCAGCTCCTCGATGAGGCCGAGGCCAAAGATGGGTTCCTCTGCAGCGTGGTGCAGGATGTGCAAGCGGATCAGCCCGCTGTAGAGGTCTTTATCGGTCATGCTCGGCACCTCACAGAACTGCACTCGACAACCAGCCCGCGACACCACTGCCGACCACAACCAGCCACGGCGGCAGCTTCCAGAACATCAGGGCGACCAGCGCCACAAGAGCAAGACCAAAGTCTTGTGGCGCGTGAATCGCGCTCGTCCACACCGGTTGATAGAGGGCTGCCAGCAGCAGGCCAACTACAGCTGCATTGATGCCGGATAATGCGGCCTGCGTGCGGGTGTCGCGACGCAGACGCTCCCAGAATGGCAGTGCCCCGACGATCAGCAGGAATGAGGGCACGAAGATCGCCAGCAGGCAAATGAAGCCGCCCAGCCAGCCAGAGGGCGCATTGTTCATCGAAGCGCCGAGAAACGCTGCGAAGGTGAACAGCGGGCCGGGGACGGCCTGCGCTGCGCCGTAGCCCGCCAAGAAGGATTCGTTACTGACCCAGCCGGAAGGCACGACCTCGGCTTGCAGCAACGGCAAGACCACATGCCCACCACCAAATACCAGTGACCCGGCGCGGTAAAAGGCATCCACCATCGACAGCAGTTGACCCGGGAACACGGCCGCCAGCAGCGGCAAGCCCATCAACAAGGCAAAAAACAGCATCAGCCAAAACAGGGCGACGCGCGGCCGGATCACAATCGGCAGAGGTTCGTGCGTTGCCCCCTGCTCAGGCTTGAACAGCAAGAGGCCGATGATCGCGGCGATGACAATGACGCCCACTTGCCCCCATGCGGATGGCAGCTGAAGAACGAAGCAGGACGTTGCCGCCATGATCGTGATGCGCGGAACGTCCGGGCAGAGATTGCGGGCCATTCCCCACACCGCCTGCGCCACCACCGCAACGGCCACCACTTTCAAGCCGTGTAACACGCCAGATGGCATCGCATCCCCGTAACTGGCAATGCCCAGTGCAAACAGGATCAGAGCAATCGCTGACGGCAGCGTGAATCCGGCCCACGCGGCCAACGCTCCGGCATAGCCGGATCGGGACAGCCCGAGTGCAATCCCAAGCTGACTGCTGGCAGGCCCCGGCAAGAACTGACAGAGGGCGACCAAATCCGCGTAGCTACGCTCGCTCAACCACTGTCGCCGCGTCACGAATTCTGTGCGGAAGTAGCCCAGGTGGGCAATCGGACCACCGAAGGAGGTCAGGCCCAGTCGGAGAAAGATCAGAAAGACAGCCCAAGGGCTGCGGTCGGTTTTGGTGGTATCGGCCATGGTCGCATCTTGATCTGTGGCAGCGCCAGGGGATAATAATCGAAACTCGATAACGAAAAGCGACAACGGGTGGTGTCTATCGTGGAACTCGTATTGATCGGAGTTGCGGCCCTGCTTGCATCCGGGCTGACCCTGTTCTCCGGCTTCGGTTTGGGAACTATCCTTATGCCTGTGTTTGCCCTGTTCTTTCCGTTGCCGCTTGCTATTGCGGCAACGGCTGTGGTGCATTTCGCCAACAACCTCTTCAAGTTCGGACTGATGGCACGGCAGGCGAACTGGCCTGTGGTGGCGAGATTCAGCTTGCCTGCGGCCGTCGCGGCGATCCTTGGCGCAGGCTCCCTGACCCTTTTCGACCAGCTACCGCCCCTTTGGCACTACACCATCGCAAGTTCAAGTTTCGAGATCACCGCTGTGAAAGCGGTCATCGGCAGTTTGATCGTGCTGTTCGCACTGCTTGAACTATCCCCACGGTTTCAGGCACTGGCATTCCCTCCGCGCTGGCTTCCAGTTGGTGGGATGCTCTCTGGCTTCTTCGGGGGCTTATCGGGCAATCAAGGCGCACTGCGTTCGGCGTTTCTGTTGAAGGCAGGTTTGTCCAAAGAGGCGTTCGTGGCGACCGGTATAGTCTCGGCGGTGATCGTCGATGCCGTGCGCCTCACGGTGTACGGTACCGCCATGCTGGCAGGTCAGTTTGCACAGGCTCAGGTGCTCGCGCTGCCCGTTGCCGTTGGAACGATCTGCGCTTTCATTGGCGCTTTCCTGGGCAAGTGCGTCTTGCAGAAAGTCATGCTTCGCACCGTGCAGTTAGTAGTTGCCATCGCGATGCTCGGCATAGGCGTGGGACTCGTTTTCGGATTGCTATGAGTGCCACAATGCAGGGCTCATGAGCCGCCCTGAGGCCACCCTAAGGTCGGGCAGAACTCCCGGGTTTTTCTACCGGCAATCATGGAGAATCGGGACGACAACATTCCAATAACTTTCCGAGACAACATCATGAAACCGCAATTCACTGAGGGGAGCAGGGCAACAGGTATCCGCCCGCGCTGGTTGGCGCTGGCGGTGCTGGCGGCGTATCAAGGGGGTGCTGTGGGCGCGGAGCCGGCGATCGAGCTGCCAGCGGTCGAGGTCATCGGCACCACGCCCCTGCCCGGTATCGGTCTGCCGGTCGAAAAGGTGCCGGCCAACGTGCAGACGGTCAAGGGCAAGGCACTGGAAGACCAGCGCAGCCTCACCATCGCGGATTACATGGCGCAGAACATGACCGGGGTGAACGTTAACGAAACCCAGAACAATCCGTTCCAGCCCAACGTGAATTACCGCGGCTTCACGGCTTCGCCGCTGCTCGGCACCCCGCAGGGGCTGTCCGTGTACCAGGACGGCGTGCGCATCAACGAGCCGTTTGGCGATGTGGTGAGCTGGGACCTGATCCCGGTGAACGCGCTGGCCGGCATGACGCTGATGCCGGGCTCCAATCCGCTGTTCGGCCTAAATACGCTGGGCGGGGCCATTTCGCTGCAGACCAAGCGCGGCTTCACCCATCAGGGCGGTGCCGTGGAGCTTTCCGGCGGTTCCTGGGGCCGTTACAACGCCCAGGCAGAATACGGCGGCGTGGCGGCCAATGGCGTGGACTATTTCATTTCCGGCAATTACTTCGACGAGGATGGCTGGCGTGACGGGTCGCCCTCCGAAGTGCGCCAGGTGTTCGGCCAGCTGGGCTGGCGGAACGACACCACCGATCTGAGTCTGACCATGTCGCTGGCCGATAACGACCTTATCGGCAACGGCCTGGTGCAGAAGGAATTCCTGAGTGCCCAGGGTTGGGATGCGATCAACACCAAGCCGGACCAGACCGAGAACGAACTCGCCTTCTTCAACCTGAACGGCAGCCACTGGCTCAATGACGCCACCATGCTCAGTGGCAATGCCTATTTCCGCAACGCACGCACGCGCACCCTGAACGGCGATATCAACGACGACGTGGACGATGACGACTTCAATGCGGACTGTGCGAGTTTCGCGAATTCGGTAAACCCGGAGGAAGACGCCGAGTCGGGCTGCGGCGGCGCGCTCAACCGCAGCAAGTCGAACCGTGTCGGCTACGGCTTCAGCGGTCAGATCAATTTCAACCAGGACTGGCTGGGCCATCAGAACCTGTTCATCGTCGGGCTGGGCTATGACCGCAGCCGGACCGATTTCAAACAGTCTACCGAGTTCGGCGACATTACCGCCACCCGCGGCGTCAACGGCGCTGGCATTTTCGGCGACGAGGCCGAAGTGGACCTGCGCGGCGTCAACCGGACCTGGAGCCTGTTCGCGACCAATACCTTTTCGTTCAACGACGTCTATCACCTGAGCTTGTCCGGCCGCTACAACCACACCCGGGTGGAGAACCGCGACCAGCTGATCCCGGACGCGAGCAATCCCGAATCGCTGACCGGCAACCACGATTTCCACCGCTTCAATCCAGCGATCGGTCTGGCGATCACGCCGAGCAAGAACCTGTCGTTCTATGCCAGCTATAACGAAGGCAGCCGCGCGCCGACCGCCATCGAACTGGGCTGCGCCAATCCGGACCAGCCGTGCAAGCTGCCCAATGCCATGGCCGGCGACCCGCCGCTCGACTTGGTGGTGTCCAAGACCTTCGAAGGCGGCGTGCGCGGCAAGGTCGCGAACGGGATCGCTTATAGCGCCAGCCTGTACCGCACCCAGAATACCGACGACATCCAGTTCATCGCCGCCAACTCCACCGGTGCGGGTTACTTCTCCAACGTCGGCAAGACGCGTCGAGAAGGGGTGGATCTTGGCGTGAATGGCGAGACGGGCAAGTTCCGCTGGTTTGCCGGCTACAGCTACATCAAGGCCACCTACCAGTCCAATTTCTCGATCGCCAACGAAGTCAATTCCAGCGCGGTGGATACCGATTCCGATGGCGACGCGGATACGATTTTCGTCAGCAAGGGCGACACTCTCCCCGGCATCCCGCGCCATCAGCTCAAATTGCGCGGCGAATGGCAGGCGCTGCCGCAGTGGACCATCGGTGCCAACATCGTCGCTTTCTCCAGCCAGTATTCCCACGGCAACGAGAACAACGATCATCAAGGCGCTGGCGGCAAGGTGAGCGGCTATACCGTTGTTAACCTGGATACCCGCTATAACTTCGGCAATACGGGCTGGCAGTTGTTCGCCAAGGTCAACAACGTGTTCGACAAGCAGTACCACACCGGTGGCATGCTGGGTGAGACCTTCTTCGAGGCCAACGGGACCTTCATGGGTGGCGACGACGAGTTCTCTGCACTGGTGGCGCCGGGGGCTCCCCGTGCGGCGTGGATTGGCGTGCGCTACGCATTCGGCAAGGCGGGCGGACGTTAAGCGCGTTCTGGAGGCACTCGCTCGAGCATGGGTACGCCGGCCGCGGCGAGGAAGGGAAATTCCCGCCGCAGGCGCTCCTCCACGGTCTGGGCGAGCGCTGCGCGCGACCAACGCACCTTTCGGATACCGCTGGATTCGGGCACAGCCTATCAGGACTGCCGCGTGGCTTCCTTGTGCGGCAGCGCACCGATCGCGGCGCCCGCCGACACCACCACGATCCCGACCCCGACGGTCAGGCTGATCGACTCGCCGAGCAGGAAGAAGGCGCCGATTGCGGAGACCGCGGGCACCAGCGCGAGCATCATCGAGGCCTGGCTGGCGCCGATCTTCTGGTTTGCGTAGCTGTACATGCCGGCGGCGAGCAGGGCAGCGATGATGCCCTGGTAGCCGCCCTGCAGCAGCAGGTCGCTCCACGCGGCCTGATGGATCGTCTTCGGCAGCCACATGAAGTAGACCGGCAGGTAGGTGATGGCGGAGAAACTGGCGATACCGAGGATCGCGCGTTGCGGCTTGATCTGCCAGCGCCGCATCAGCAGGCCGAACACGGCCCAGGTCCAGGCGGCGGCGAGGAACAGTGCATCGCCGATCCACTCGTTGCCGTCGCGCGGTGCGAGCAGGCTCTCGTAGCCGATCAGCACCAGGCCGGCGGTAGACAGCAGCAGCGCGATCAGCACCCTGCGCGGGATGCGGAAACCGGCGCCGACTGCGAGCATGATCACGGTCCAGAACGGAATGCCGCCATTGACGAATACCCCTGCATGCGCGCTGGGTGCGAACTTGAAGCCTGAATAGACCAGCAGCCCGTAGCCCAGCCCGCCGAACAGCGCCAGCACCATGTAGCGCGGCCACTCGCGTGGCGGCACCATCCAGACGAAGAGCGGCAGGGCGATCAGGCCCGAGACCCCGTAGCGCAGCGCGGCCAGATCGAAGGGCGTGAACGCGCCGGTACTGCCGAAGCGCGACACGATGTTGAAGCCCGACCAGCACAGTACGACCACGACGCCCGCTAGGGCGCCCTTGTGTACGTCGGACAGCGCGGTTTTCATGCCGCTTTTCATTTTATTGTCATTCTATTGGCGGCTCACCGAGTATTCGTCGAAGCCGCAACGGTGCAGCAGGCAGGGCTGGTAGCGAAAGCGTTCAACGCGCTTGTCGACCAGGTGTTGTTCGGTTTCGTTGTACTGGTACATGGGGGGCATTTCGTCTGGCGGCGGTGATCCGATCAGGGCAGCAGGAAGGCACTGCGCTCGGTGATGGCCGTTGGTGGACCGTCGACCGCTTTGATATGAAAGCGGATCTCCTGCGCACCGGACTTGCCGGGTTCGGGACGGGCGGCGACCGTCACCGGCACCGGTAGAACGCTACCACGTGCAAGCTGGAAGGTGTCGGGGCCGACGATACGTGCGCCGGCCGGGCCCTCCACCTGGATACGGAAGGCGCGCGGGGCTTCGAGCATGTTCATCAACTTGAGCGTGTAGGTGTTCTCGATGCTGCCATCGGCTGCTTCCTGGAACAGCGCGTGACGGTCGCGCAACACGTCGACCCGCAGTGGAATGCGCTCGGCGACCAGCCAGATGCCGGCAACGGCGAAGGCCACCAGGAAGCCGAGATAGACCAGGGCGCGTGGGCGCAGCAGGCCGGCGAGGATGGGGGAGCGGGGGGGCGACGAGCTGCGGGGCGAGCTTGGTGCCGAGCGTGTGGGGGATGACGACGTGGCCGGCGCGCCAAGCTCGTTTTCGGAGGCGAAGCGAATCAGCCCGGTGGGGCGGGCGATGCGGGTCATCACCTCGTCACAGGCGTCGATGCACAGACCGCAGTCGATGCACTGGTACTGCAGGCCGTCGCGAATGTCGATGCCGGTCGGGCACACCTGCACGCACAGGCTGCAATCGACACAGTCGCCACGCGGGTTGGTTTCGTCCCGGGCCGTGATGCTGGGCAGCGTGGCGTATGCGGTTGCTGTTGTGGCTGCGGCGCCGGCTGCGGCCTGGCTGCGCAACTTGCGCGGTTCACCCCGCTCGCTGTCGTAGCTGACGGTGACCGTGTCGCGGTCGAACATCGCGCCCTGGAAGCGCGAGTAGGGGCACATGTGGGTGCACACCATCTCGCGTGCAAAGCCGGCCTGCAGGTAGGCGAAGGCGGCGTAGAAGAACACCCAGAAGCCCTCCCACGGGCCGAGCTCGCCCGGCCCGAGATTCCACAGCAGCTCCTTGATCGGGGTGAAATAGCCGACAAAGGTGATACCCGTCCACAGCGCGATTGCCAGCCAGATCGCATGCTTGCCGAATTTCAGCGCGATCGTGCGCAGGCCGAGGGGGGCCTGGTCGAGCCGCATGCGGGCAAGGTGATCGCCTTCGACGCGCTCCTCGACCCAGCGGAAGATCGCGGTATAGACCGTCTGCGGGCAGGCGAAGCCGCAGAACAGGCGCCCGGCCACCGCCGTGACGAGGAACAGCGCGGTCGCCGAGATCATCAGCAGCAGCGCCAGCAGCATCGCGTCCTGTGGCCACAGCACCAGGCCGAACAGGTAGAACTTACGCTCGACGATGTCGAACAACAGGGCCTGACGGCCATCCCAACTCAGCCAGCAGCTGCCATAGAACACGAGCTGAGTGATCCAGACCATGGCCCAGCGCAGGCTGTCGTAACGGCCGCGGGTACTGCGCGGGTGGATCTTGCCGGTCTTGCGGTAGAACTCGATGCGGGCACCCTGTGCCCGGGTGGATGGCGTTTGCATGATGGCTTCCCTGCGGCTGCAGCCCGCACTGCGCGTATCGCGGTGACCGGGGCAGTGGTCGGAAGTAGACCACTCGGGCGAGGAGCGTAACAGTCTCAGTTTTTGTGAATTACGAGCGTTACAGTTCGGCGGGATTCACCGGACGGGGCGTTCGTGGCGGAAAGTGTTCGGCGACGCCGGGCTTCGGTTCACGATGGCGTGCCGGCAACAGGCCCTGATCGCTTTCTTGCAGCCCTTCGCGGCGGGCTCGGAAGGCGGCGACAGTGGATACAATCCGTGTTTTGCGTGGTCATAGATGCCATGAATATCCATGCCGTGGATCTCAATCTGCTCAAGGTTTTCGAGGCCGTGTACCTGGAGCGCAGCGTCAGTCGTGCGGCGGTGCGCCTCGAACTGACCCAGCCCTCGGTGAGCCACGGCCTGACCCGCTTGCGCCTGTTGTTCGGCGATCCGCTGTTCGTCCGCGCGCGCGCCGGGGTCGAGCCCACGATGGTCGCCGAGCGTATTGCCGGCCCGGTGCAGCAGGCGCTGCGCGTGCTGCAGGCGACGCTCGACGAGCACACCCACTTCGACCCCGCCAGGTCGAGCCGCAGCTTCCGCCTGCACATGAGCGACTTCGGCGAAGTGATCTTTCTGCCGCAGCTGATGCGTGCGCTGCAGCAGCGTGCCCCCGGGGTGCGCATCGAGACCCGCCAGCTCGCCGGCGCCGAACTGGCCGCCGCACTCGACAGTGGCCAGATCGACCTTGCCATCGGCTATCTGCCGGCGCTCGAGGAGGGTTTCGATAGCCGCCACGTGGTCACCGACGAATACGTCATCCTTGCGCCGCGGATCCCGGGGCGGAACGGCGGGGCCGACGCGCTCGCCGGCATGGACTACATCGCGGTGACCTCGCATCCGCAGACGCTCGCAATCCTGCGTGAGTGCGGCCTGCTCGAGCGGGTGAAGCTGTGGGTACCCCACTTCATGGTGGTGCCGGCGATCCTCGCCGAGCGTGATTTCGCCGTTGTTGTGCCACTCCAGGTGGTGAACGCGTTCCGCCCGCGCGGACGGG
>JAUSOD010000004.1 GCA_030656215.1 Azoarcus sp. | reverse complement strand
GCCCCCTCCACCGGGTTAAAGGTGGATCGGTTATCAACCTTAGCCATGGCCACCCGCGCCTTCCAATCGAAGGCGCTTCTGCACACACTTCTGAACACTACCTGCGGACCCCGGCAGCGTGGTGGAGCGAACGCGTATCTGAATGCGCGAGGCGAACCGGCCGGCATGATGTGACGGGTCCTTCTCTCTTTTGCGATAAACGCAATAGTAAGTCCTACTAATTCACTTCATTGTTCATGGGAAGGCTTCCAGAATCCGTTCTCGTTAACGGATTCGAGGACCAGACCATGTTGAGCAGCATCCCCTGCACCCTGATGCGCGGCGGCACATCGAAGGGCCCTTACTTCCATGCCGCCGACCTGCCGGCCGATCCTGCCGAGCGTGACCGCGTGCTGCTGGCGGCGATGGGTTCGCCCCATGCGCGCCAGATCGACGGCATCGGTGGGGGCGATACCCTCACCAGCAAGGTCGTCATCGTCAGCCCATCGTCGCGCCCGGGCATCGATATCGAATACCTGTTTGCGCAGGTGTCGGTGGAAACCTCGACCGTGGACATCACGCCCAACTGCGGCAACATGCTGTCGGGTGTCGGTCCGTTTGCGCTCGAGAACGGACTGGCGCAGGCGGCCGATCCGGTCACCACGCTGCGCATACTCAACCTCAATACTGGCAAGGTGGTCGAGGCGGTGGTGCAGACACCGGGCGGCCTGGTGACCTACGACGGACTTGCCCGGATCGACGGTGTGCCCGGCAGCGGCGCTCCGATCGTGCTCAACTTCCTCGACGCGGCCGGGGCCAAAACCGGGCGCCTGTTCCCGACCGGGCAGCGGATCGACGTGATCGACGGTGTCGAAATCTCCTGCGTTGATTTCTCCAGTCCGTTGGTCTTCGTTCCCGCGGTCTCGCTGGGCAAGACCGGTTATGAATCGAAGCGCGAACTGGATGCCGACAACGTGTTGAAAGGACGGCTGGAGTCGATTCGGCTGCAAGTGGCATTGGCCGCGGGCTTGGGCGATGCCAGAGATAAGGTTCTGCCCAAGATCGCGCTGGTCGCTCCGCCGCAAAGCCGGGGGGTGATCGCATCTCGCTACTTCACGCCGTGGAACTGCCATTCGGCCTTTGCCGTGACCGGTGCGCTTTGTCTGGCTGCAGCGGCGAGTACGCCGGGCACGGTCGTCCACCGACTGGCCCGGGTGAATCCGGACGATCCCGCGCTGGTCACGATCGAGCAGCCGGCCGGCACGCTCGACATCCGCATGCAGTTGGCCCAGGACTCGACGCCCGATGATCCGGTGTTCTCCTCGGCGGGCTTGATCCGAACCGCCCGTCGCCTGTTCCAGGGTGTGGTCCATGTGCCGCATGACGACCATATCGAGGCCGCCTGAATCCACGCCCACATAGGTTTGTGATCGGCGGTGGCCATGTTTGCACCGTCGTTTCTATTAATTCAATTAGTGCATTAATAAATCGATGTTTTGCATTTCAAGCAATTAATGGCGATGGGCATACTGATCCGGGTGCAACAACGCAGTTTTCCGCGAAATTTGCACATTGACTGGCGAACATGCGCCGCGACGGAGACTGCGGTGCCATCGAGATTGATACATAGCGACACCAAACAAAGGAGTAGCAAATGCAGAAGAAACTAATCGCCCTCACGATCGCCGGCCTGGTCAGTGCGCCGGTCTGGGCACAGTCCAACGTCACCGTCTATGGCATTGTCGATATGGGCTACAAGTACCTGAGCGACAGCTCCGTGTCCGGTGTTGGGGGGAGGCACGCGATTGACTCGGGACAGAGGTCCGGTTCTCGGCTCGGATTTCGCGGCACGGAGGATCTAGGCAACGGCCTGAAGGCGTCCTTTGTTCTCGAGTCCGGAATTGCTGCCGACACGGGTGGCTTGAATCAGGGTGGTCTCGCCTTCGGTCGCCAGTCCTATGTCGCCCTGTCGGGCAGCTACGGCACGATTGCGGCGGGCCGCCAATACAACCCGCAACATCTGATCTTCCTGCGGGTCGATCCGTTCGGCCAAGGTACCGTGGGCCGCAACTCCAATATCTGGGGCCTCGGCAGTGCAGCGGCTTATCAGTCTCGCCTGAACAACCTGGTTACCTATACCTCGCCGAGCTTCAGCGGCTTCAATTTGATGACCGCCTGGACGTGGGCGTCGAACCAGAATGAAAGTGTTGACAACAAGTTCACCGGGACGACCAACGACATGCGGATGTTGGCGATCAACCCGAACTACGTCAATGGACCGATCAGGCTCAGTCTGAACTATCTGCAGGCCAAGTTTGCTTCGACCGGAGTGGGTGCCACGAGCGGCCGGAAGTTCAAGGTATGGGATGTCGCCGGAACATATGACTTTGGCGTTGCCAAGCTGGCGGCCGCCTATGGTGTAGACAATCCGGAAGGTGGCGACAACAACACCCGCAAGTTCATGGTCGGTGTGACCGTTCCGGTGCTGAAGGCGGGCAATGTGCTGGCCTCGTACAATCAGGCCAGGCACGAGGACGGCGATCGCGCATCGCAATGGGCGGTCGGCTACGACCATGCACTGTCGAAGCGGACGACCCTGTACACGGCATTCGCCGACATCGACAACCGGCGCGCCACCAATGAGGCATTCACCGCGGTCTCCGGCGATTCGACCAACGCCGGTATGACCTACCAGCGCGGTTTCAATCTGGGCGTGCGCCACACGTTCTGATCCGGCGATCAGGCCGATGGAGGGGAACGGGCGCCACGGCGCCCTGTTCCTGTGCGATCGGTCGTCGCCGGGCGCTGCGGTCTCCTCCGCGCAGGCCCCACCGGGGCTCGCGCTTGTGCTCCCTCCGGATTGTTCCGGGCGGAGCACTTCTTTTTTGGCGTTGAAAGCGCATCGAAAGCCAGCTTGCGTTCAATCCGTTCCGTCCGGTGGCGAATGTGTGGCCACCGGGACGTCCACACCAAAAAAACGGAGGAACACCATGAAGCACTCAATGAAGCTCGCCACGCTGGCCGTCGCCTGCACCTTCCCCGCGTTTGCGCAGGCCCAGTCGAACGTCACCATTTTCGGCCTGCTCGATGTCAACCTGTCCCAGGAGCGCGCCGGCGGCCTGAAGCGCAACGCGATGGACACCAGCGAACTTAATGGCTCGCGTCTTGGGTTCAGGGGGAGTGAAGATCTGGGCAATGGCCTGAAAGCCATCTACATGCTCGAAGCGGCTGTCGCGCTCGATACCGGTACCTCCTCGGGCTATACGCGGCAGTCCTTCGTTGGTTTTGAAGGTTCCTTCGGGCGCGTCACCTTGGGTCGTCAGTACTCGCCGGCCTTCGTCGCGATCGACCCGTTCGAGGCGACCGGCTCCTCCGATCGCTCGGCCGGCATGTTGCATCGCAAGACCGGGTCCGTGGCGCGCGGCTACCAAGTCCGTTTCGACAACATGATCAAGTACCGCTCGCCCGACATGGCCGGTTTCTCGGTTGACGCTGGTTACTGGACCGGGAATGAGACACCCAGCGACGACAGCGACATTCGTCGTCAGGGCCGCGGCTATGGCCTGACCGGCATGTATAAGAACGGTCCCCTCTCCGCCTCGGTGACGACCCAGAGCTATCTCTCCAACAATACCGGTGGGCGGGCGACGACCCACGGCATCGCCGGTGCCTACGACTTCGGTGTGGCCAAGCTTTACGCGCTGTACACCCAGGACAAGGAAAGCGGCTCGCAGGGTTCGGGCAAGGCGCGCAGCTACGCGGTCGGTGCCGAGATTCCGGTGAGCGCGGCCGGTACCGTTGCCGTTTCCTACGGCAACCGCAATGAAAGCGGCGAAGCGAACACCGAGGACGCATCGGGCGCGTCCATCTACTACATGCACAACCTGTCCAAGCGCACCACGCTGTACACCGCCTACTCCCAGATCAACAACCGTGGCGATGCCAATTATGGCTTCAACCTCACCCCGGAAGCGGGTGACAACGCCAAGGTGATCATGGCCGGCGTCCGCCACAGGTTCTGATCCTGCTTCGACTCACGCGGCATCTCTCCTCTAGCGCGCCGTCCGCGAGGAATGGTGTGTATTCAGCCCCCACCGGCTTATTCGGTTGGGGCATTTTTTTCGCCACCTTCGCGGAGTATGTGGCGGTTTGCTTTCCTCAATGCCGATCGAAGGCGAAAGCGTTTCGAAAGCACCCATCCCTAACATCCGCGATCACCAGACCCACAACAAAGGAGACAGCACCATGCAGATAACCGGAATGTTGCACGGATCGCGCCTGCTGCAGTTCGCAGACTTTCCCACCGCCGAGATCCTCGGGCCCGATGCGAGCGAGGAGGCGATCAAGGACCTGATCGATCGCCACGGCTCGGTCTTCGTCAAGCCGCTGTTCAAGGGCGGTGTGGGCAAGAAGGGCAAGGCCGGGCTGATCGGTCGGGCCAAGGATCTGAAGACGGCGCTGGCGGAGAAGGAGCGGCTCTATTTCGTCGAGCATCACCATGGCAACCAGGTGGCGAAGGCGAACGGGGTGACCTTCGAAGGCGCGGTGCCGGCCGAGCACGAGGTGTATTTCTCGATTACCGACTCAACCGAGTTCCGCGCTCCGACGATGACGCTCACCCACATGGGCGGGGTCGACATCGAGGAGCTGGACAAGACTCAGATCGCGCGCATTCCGTTCGATCCGCTGACCGGCCTCAAGGCCTTCGTCGTCGCCAATGCGCTCGCCGACATCGGCGCGCCCAAGCAGATCATCTCGCCGCTGGTGCAACACCTGCCGCGCTTGTGGGAGCTCTATCACGACTTCGGCATGAACACCCTCGAGCTCAACCCGATCCGCATGCGCCCCGATCGCCGCGGCCGGCTCACCCCGGTGGCGTGCGACTTCAAGTGCGGCTTCGACCGCGACGATCCGCGCTGGCACCGGCTCAACCTGCCGGCGCACCTGTTCGCCGCCGACTACTCGGACTTCGAGCAGGAGATCAACCAGCTGCGCACCCACCAGGGGCAGAGCGACGTGTACGTGATCAACGACAAGGGCACCATCCTCGCGCCGACCTTCGGCGGCGGCGCGAACTCGCTGGTCACCGAGATGCTCGGCGACGACGCCATCATCTCCTCGGATTTCGGCGGCAACCCGCCCTACGAGAAGATGAAGTCGGTGGCCACGATCTGCTTCAAGCACTGGCTGCGCCAGTCCAACGTGCTCTTCATCATCGGCGGCAAGTCCAACAACACCGACATCTTCGAGACCTTCCGCGCCATGGCCGATGCGCTGCGCGAGCACTTCGGCACCCACGGCCCCACGCCGCTGTATGTCGTCGTCGGCCGCGGCGGACCGAACCTGGTGCGCGGCATGGGCGTGTTGCGCGACACCTGCGAGGCCTTGGGCTTGCCCTACCGCCTGTTCGGCTTCGACTCGGCAATGAGCGAGGTGGTCGATTACGCGCGAGAGGTGAACGAGTGGATGAAGGCCGGAGGCCGCGAAGCGGTCGCAGCCAAGCTGCGCATTGCCCCCGCGGCGACCACAGCTTGAACGGCGGCCCCGGACAATAAAAGGAGACAGCGATGTATCAGCAAGGTGTTGGTGATTTCAAGTACTACGTCGGGATCAGTTCCCTGGCGCACATTGCCACCCGCGACGACCGGGTGTGCGTGCTCAACATCCTCGGCGGCGAGTCGAGCGAGGTAACCCCGGTCGGCCACGCGTGGTCAGGCGGCAACGTCGTGTTCGGTACCTCGCCGGGGCGCCGCGGGCAAAAGCTGGAGACGCCGCTCGGCAACGTCCCGGTGTACAACAGTGTGCGCGAGGGCCTGGACGACGGCCATCGCTTTAACTGCGGCGTGGTCTATCTGCCGCCGTCGGCGGCGCGCGACGGCGTGGCCGAGCTGATCCGGGTCAATCCGGAGCTGAAGAAGATCTTCATCATCACCGAGAAGATCTCGGTGCACGATGCGCGCGAGATCCGCGCCATGGGCCAGCAGGCGGGCATCGACATCTTCGGCGCCAACTGCCTGGGCGTGGCCGACTCGTGGAACCAGGTGCGCATCGGCGGCGCGCTCGGCGGCGATGTCCCCGGCGACACCCTCAAGCGCGGTTCGATCGCGATCCTGTCGAATTCCGGCGGCTTCACCACCACCATCGCCCAATACCTGCGCATGGCCGGCTGGGGCACCACCACCCTGGTGTCGAGCGGCAAGGACGTCTACATCCACTACGCCGCGCCCGAATTCGCCTTCGCGCTGGCCAATGACGCGCGCAGCAAGGCCGCAGTGCTGTACTGCGAACCCGGCGGCTACTACGAGCGCGATGCCGAGTTCACCAAGCCGGTGGTCGCCTGCGTGGTCGGACGCTGGAAGGCCAAGCTGACCCGCGCGGTCGGCCACGCTGGCGCGATGGCTGGCGGTTATGACGACGCCGCGGCCAAGGAGAAGTGGTTCATGGACAAGTTCGGGGTGGACGGCATCTACACCCCCGAGAGCCCCGTGTTCTCGCCCAAGGGCGCGCTGGTCACCAATATTGCCCACATCCCGGCGGCGCTGACCGCGGTGATGCGTGCCAACGCCACGCTGCCCGATTTCGCGCCTGAAGGCACGATGGAGCTCAAGCCGTGGTTCGGTTCGAACATGGCGCTCGAACTGCCGCAAGCGATCGATCTGCCGGTGGTCGAAGGCCCCGAGCCGTATCGCAGCCAGGTCGCGCTGCTGGCGAAACAGGTCGGCGCGGTGTTCCCGCGCGAGGCGTTGAAGGACGCCTCGGGCGCCTCACAGATGGATCCGGCGACCCAGGTCTCGAGCCTGTACGGCACCAGCGTGCTCGAAGCTGCGCGCCTGCCACTGGAGTCCAATGTCAGCCTGGCGCTGCTGCGCGAACCGGGCGGCGACAATGACCGCAAGCTGGTCAATGTCGCGCTCGCCGCCAGCATCAACCTGCACGGTAGCCCCGAGCTGGCCGCCGCCCAGGCTGCGCGCGAAGCCGGCAACGCACCCAACAGCGTGCTTGCTGCGGCCACCTCCATTGTCGGCCCGCGGCGTGCCGAAGCGGCCAGCCGGATTGCCGCGGCGATGATCGAGCGCTTTGCCGAGGCCGGCATCCGCGATGCGCTTGCCGAGGACGTCGATCTTGCCGCGGTGAATGCGGACGAGGCGCTCGCCGGCCTGGTGCGCAGCGCCGAGCCCGACGAACGTGCCGCAGCCATGCTTGCCGGTCTCGATGCACGCGGCGCGCGTTCGGTGTTCGTGCGCTACCTGCGCGGTCTGCCCGGCCACGTCAGTGCCGATGCGGTGCTCGCGGCGATCACCACCACACTGGCGTGGGGCCCGCTGATGCGCAAGCGCGTGTCGCGCCTGACGGTCGAAACCCTGCCGTGGTGGATGCGATTGTTCGGCACCGTGATCGGCGCCTCGGCCCCGGCCGCTGCGCACCGCCCGGACGGCTTCAACGGTTTCGCCACCGCCGATCTGCTTGGCCGCGCATCGATCACCGAGGTCGCCTACCATGCGCTGCTCGGACGTGCCCCCGAAGCAGCCGACCTGTTCGCCTTCCAGACCCTGGTCGGCATCCTGCTCACCAACGGCCCCGGCACCATCTCGGCCCAAGGGGTCAAGGGCGCGGTATCCGCCGACGGCCCGGAGACACCGCAACGTGTGCAGCTCAACAAGGCTCTTACCGGTTTCCTCACTCACACCGGCTACGCCCATGGCGGCAACGGCTTCGAAGGGGTGCAGTTCCTGATCGAGCAGTTCCGCGACACCGCGCTGCAGGACCCGACCGACCCGGCGCACGGCATCGACCTGAAGGCGATCGCGTTACGCTACGCCCAGCAGTACGCCGGCTACAAGGCCGGTGCCAAGTCGCTCGGCAGCCTCGATATCCGCAAGATCCCGGGCGTGAATCACCCGGTGTTCAAGGACAAGCCGGTCAATCTCGACCCACGCGAAGTCTTCATCCGCGAGCTGATGGCGGGACGCGGCGAGGCCAATGCCTTCCACGACTTCTACCACGCACTGGTGCAGGCACTGCGCGATACCGGGGTGTCGCGCACGGTGTATTGCGTGAACATCGACGCGGTGATCGCCGCGCTGCTGCTCAAGCTCACCTGGAAACCGTGGCGTGCGGGCGAGTTCTCCGACAGCGCGCTCGAGTCCGCCGCGTTCTCCATCTTCCTCTATGCGCGCATGCTCGGTTGCGCGGCGGAGGCCGACGACCACCTGAACCGGGGCCGCAACATGGACACCCGGACCGCCGCTTCGCGCTGCCGCTTCGTCAGTTGATTGCGGGTCGAGGTGTGGAGAAACGCATGGACCTTCGCACCTTGAATCTTGCCGTGCCAGGTCCGGGGGCCGTCGTGTTTGCCTACACCCCGGCCACGCTGCTCCGTTTCTAAGCCCCAGCCGGTTTGCGGACACAGGTCCGCAAACCGGCGATCCAATCCATAGCCTGCCGAGTCTCCAATGAAAGAACCTGCTCCCACCCCCATCGGCGAGCCCGCGATCCGTACCATCGCCATGCCCGGCGACGCCAACCCGGCCGGCGACATCTTCGGCGGCTGGCTGATGGCGCAGATGGACCTTGCCGCGGGCAACGTCGCTGCGCGCCGCGCGCGTGGCCGCTGCGCCACGGTGTCGGTCGATCGCATCACCTTCCTGCAACCCGTGTATATCGGCGACGAGGTCAGCCTGTATGCCGAGATCACCCGCATCGGGCGCAGCTCGATGTCGCTCCAGGTCGAAGCCTGGCGGCGTTCGCGTGACGGCGAGGAGCAGGTCAAGGTGACCGATGCGACCTTTGTGTTCGTCGCCCTCGACCAAGGCGGACGGCCACGCGTGATTGCGCCGTCGGCGAGCGACATTCGGCTCTGAAAATGAGGGAGCACACCAACACTACCGCCCCGCTGCGGGCGGTGGGATGCGGCCGGCTACGGTGATCTCGTCGCCGTCGACGCGCAACACGATAATTTCGCCCGATGCCGGAAAGATGCCGGACAGCGGGGTGATGTTCGCCTGGTGGGTGACCAGCACCAGCGGCACGTCCAAGCTGCCGTGAGCACGTATCAATGCGCGCACTTCCTCGCTGCGCGCCGCCTCCAGGCTGCGATCGGGAAACAGCGAATCGAGCGCCGCGAACGGCGTCACCGGGCCAAGCCCGAGCAGGGTGGCCGTCTCCAGGCAGCGACACCAGCGACTCGAATGCACTGCCGCACGGCTAATGCCGTGGGCACGGAAGCGCTCGCCGCTTGCCCGCGCCTGCTCGCGTCCCTGCGCTGACAGATTGCGCTGGGTGCTGCAGTCGTCGACCCGGAATCCGGGAGGATCGCCCACGCCCGGGGCGAGCGCGTGGCGCATCAGGGCAATGTGGCCGCCGCTGCGCAAGGCAGACCACAGCGCATCATCCGCAATCGCGGCGGGCAGTGCGAACATCCATATTAGACAGGCTAGCAGGAACTTCATCGTAAGTCCTTCAGGGGATGACATGAAGGGCATGGGAGGTGCGTGCTGCTTGATCCGTCATCCATCTACAGCAGCACGTCCTGATCGCTCAGTGAAGTCTGACCTGCTGAGTTGAGATGATGCCCGGGGGGTGGCGCAGGGTGGCCGATGGGGTTTCGCCAAATAGTGTCTTGTAGTACGACGAGAACATGCCCATGTGCCAGAAGCCCCATTTGTAAGCGACGACGCTGACGCTTTGGTCGTTGCCTGCCCTGAGGAGTTCCTTCCGAACGCCGTGCAGACGCACATAACGCAGGAAGGTGGCCGCATTGATGCCGAGCACGTTGATGAATGCGTGATGAAGGCCGCGCCGGCTCATTTTCAAGTGTGCGCTGAGCTCGCTCACGGTTGGAGGACTCTCCGGGTTGGCGAGAACGTGGTTACGGGCGCGCTCGACGATGGAGCGTTGGACGTGGTGACCGCCGCGAAGCTGCTCACTTGTTGACGGACGCGCGCGAAGTGCCAGCAGAGCCGCGTTCAGCACCGCTTCAGTCATTGCCTTGCTTGAGGCCGAGTATTCGAGGACCTCCGGGGTGGTGGTGGCACAGGCAAGTACGTTGTTGAGCGTCGCACGGTACTGCTGCGCCAGATCGGGTCGAAGCTGTTCGGCACGGGACTGGGCGATCAGTGGTTGCACATCGACGCCAACGGCTGCAAGCGCGTGCCGCTCGAACGCAGCACGGCCGACGACTGCAACAAGGATGCTTGATTGGCGAGGCGTTCGGAAATGCAGCTCCTCGTTCGGATTCAGCGTCATCAGCGAGTCCGGCACCAGCGCCCGACCTTGCCAGAGCCCCCCTGGTTCGACTTCGATCGGAACGCCAATTGTGTAGGTGTCGGGTCGTGGGTGGGCTTTCTCGTCTACACACTGGTTGAGCGTCTCCCGGAACACCTGTATGGGTCCGGTCGACGCTTCGACGATCTCGCCTGAAAAGCGTCCGGGTGAAAGTTGCAGGTACTCCTGTGACCAGTCGGGCAGGCTCGCTGCATGCTGGCATGCGTCGCTCGTGAAGATGCAGGAGGATCGATCGATGCCTTCCGGCTCGATTACCTCCTGACGCAGATTCACGATTGTCTCCATCACTCCTTGTCTCCTTATTAGCCACCTTATCCGGAAATGCCGATGCCGCGGCGTCCGTCCCGCGGCATCGGATTTGAACGGCCAAGCTTTGGCCGTCCTGATGGTCACTATCACTTTAGGCATTAGCCCTGGCACGGACAAGGGATTCGTGTGAAGCGGAGAACGGAGGGCCGTTTTTTGATAGTGCGGCGGGAACCCCTGGCCGTTTCTTGATAACCGCGCTGAGGCACGACTCCTAGTATTCGTCCAACGGCAGGTGCGATTCAGTGTCTGCCGTGACATTCAGTCGGATATGACCTTGGGTCGCACCGGCCTTCATCGCATCCAGCACATACAAGAGGCATTCGATGGGAATCAATTCAAGGAGTCACGGCAAGGGGCGCTGGCTTGTGCCGGCGATGGCGCTGATCGCACCGTTCATCGTGTCAAGTGCGGCGGCGGCCAGCGCGAAAGCCGAAGCACTCGTAAGCGCGAAGTGTGGAACCTGCCACGCGGCGTCCGAGCCCGGCAAGTGGGACAGGATCAGTGACAGCCGCAGGACGCCGGAAGGGTGGGACATGACCGTCGCCCGCATGACCTATGCCCATGGCGTCGTTCTGAGCGGCACGGAGCGCCGGGACATCGTCAAATACCTTGCGGACGAGCACGGATTGGCGCCGCAGGAGACGGCCTCCTATCGCTACATCCTCGATCGAAGCCCGAGTGTGATCGAGCATTTCGAGGATGAGGAGATCGGCCAGACCTGTGCCCGTTGCCATTCCTATGGCCGGATTGCCGTTCAACGGCGAACCGAGGGCGAATGGCGGAAGCTCGTGCATTTCCACGTTGGACAGTATCCGGCGATTGAGATCCAGGCCGGCGGGCGTGATCGGAACTGGTTCGAGATCGCCTCCGGTGACGTGTCCCAACGTTTGGGGAAGGTGTATGGCCTTCAGTCCGAGGCGTGGAAAAGCTGGAAGGAGACCAAACATGCGAGTCCCCAAGGCAAATGGCGGCTCGTCGGGCATCGGCCCGGCTGGGGTGGATATGAAGGGACTGCAACGGTCAGCCCTGGCGGTGATGACACTTACCGCGTCGACATGCGGATCAAGTACGCCAACGGCAAGGTGGAGAACGCCAAGGGCAGCAGCATCCTGTACGCCGGACACGAGTGGCGCGCGAAGCTCCGCCAGGGTGACAAGGACATCCTGCAGGTTTTCAGCCTGAAGGAGGGAGGCAGGGAGCTGGCGGGGCGCTGGTTTGAGGAGGGCAACGACGCGATTGGCGGCGACTTCAAGGCTGTCCGCGCAGATGGCGGCACACCCGTCATCCTTTCGGTGCAGCCCGCGATGGCGCGGGCGGGGGCCAAGGAGACCCTGACGATCAATGGCGTTGGACTGAAAGGAGAAGTGAGTCTCGGGCCGGATGTGGTGGTTTCGAAGGTCGTCTCGCGGACCTTGGAGCAGCTCGTGGTCGAAGTGGAGGTGGCGCGCGACGCGGAAACTGGCGTGCGTACGGTCAGCCTCGATGGCGTCAGCAGCGACGGGGCCCTCAAGGTCTATCGCTCGATCGACCTGGTGAAGATTGTGCCCGCGCATCCCATGGCTCGGGTGGGCGACGGTGGCGGAAAGCTGCCGAAAGTGCCCGCTCAACTCGAAGCCGTGGCCTATGCCGCAGGTGCGGATGGCAAGCCAGGCACGGACGACGATCTGCGACTGGGGGTCGTGGACGCGAAGTGGGGCCTCGCGAACCTGAATGAGGCGGCCGAAAAGATGCGGGATCTCGATTTTGCCGGGCGCATCGAGCCGAATGGTCTCTTTCTGCCGAACGAAGCCGGGCCCAATCCAAAACGAGTTTTCTCGGCCAATAACGCTGGCGAGTTGCTGGTAACTGCGGCGGTGCAGGACGGAGACCGGACCGTGTCGGCCCAGGCTCCGCTGATCGTCACCGTGCAGCGCTGGAATGATCCCCCGATCCGCTGAAGCCAGCCCCAACCTGAGGTCAATCATCATGTCTGAACCCAGTCTGCTGTACGTGGATACGCACGCGTTCCACGATCTCGAGGTGCGCGGGCGACGTGTGCTGTTGCACGTCCCGAGCAGCGGGATATTCGATCTTGACGGGGTCTCCGCCGAGCTGCTGGACTTCGCGCGGACCCGCTCGACCATCAGTTTCGAGGAGATTCATACCGAATTCGATCGGGCCGGCTCGCCGGCATCCCTGGCGGAGGCCGTGGAGGACCTCAAGTCTCTGGGGATACTGCGAAACACACCGGCGGTTCCGGATCACGGACCCGGCGTCAAGGTGACAGAGTTCCCTCTGAGTACCCTGGTGTTGAACGTGAATACCGGATGCAATCTGAGTTGCACCTACTGTTACAAAGAGGATCTGGCCACCCCTTCCAAGGGGATGAAGCTGAGTTTCGAGACGGCCAGGAACAGTATCGAACTGTTGCTTCGGGAAGGGGCATCCCGACCCACGGTGAACGTGGTCTTCTTTGGCGGCGAACCGCTGTCGAACATGGGCCTGATCAAGGCAGTGACCGCGTATACCGAGGAGCGCTGTCGTCAGCTCGGGAAGAAGGTGGAGTTCTCGCTCACGACCAACGCCACCTTGTTGACCGAGGAAATCGCCGACTACTTCGATCAGCATCGATTCGGTATCTCGATCAGCATGGACGGTCCCCAGGCTGTCCATGACGCGAGGCGCAAGACCATTGGTGGAAAGGGTACCTATGAAGTCGTTGCGCGCAAGGCGCGAATGCTCCTGTCGCGCTATCGCTCGCGGCCGGTCGGGGCCCGGGTAACCCTGACCGCGGGCTATTCGGATGTCGGTGCCATTCACCGGCATCTGAAGGATGAGCTCGGTTTTGCCGAGGTCGGCTTCGCGCCGGTCACGAGCAATCCGATCACGACCTTCAATCTCGTGGGTGACGAGCTCAAGGCCGTGTTCGAGTCGATGAAGGCGCTCGGCCGCGAATATGTGGCGGCCGCGATCAGGGACGAGAACATCGGTTTCTCGAACATGCATCAGCTCCTGAGCGATCTCCTCGAGGGGCGCCGAAAGTCGCTGCCCTGCGGCGCAGGAATGGGGCTGCTCGCCGTCGATCACAAGGGCGATCTCAATCTGTGCCACCGCTTCACCGGCTCCTCCTTGCCGACTTTCGGGAATGTTACGACGGGTATTGCCAAGCCCGAGCTTGGCCGGTTCCTTGAGGATGCACTCGACCGCAGTCAGCGCGGCTGCTCGAGCTGCCGTATCCGCAATCTGTGTTCCGGAGGTTGTTACCACGAGTCCTACGCAAACTTCGGCGACCCGCACTCGCCGGTGTACCACTACTGCGAACTGCTCAGGGATTGGGTCGACTTCGGGATCGAAGCTTATCTGCTTCTCATGGAGAAGAATCCCGCATTTCTCCAACGTCATGTTGCCAACAGGAGTTCCGAACTATGAATCGCATGAAGCCTTTGAACAAGAAAGCCCGTTTGATCGAGGCGGCCCCAGGTGCCGAGAGTATGGACAAGGTGGTCGCCATGTCGGCCAATGTTGCCGGCTGTTCGACGACCTTCGACCCCGGTTGGGAGCTCGACCCGTTCCTCGGTGTCGCCGGACTGTGCCAGCCGATGGAGGCCGACCTCTACGGTTGCTCCGACCCCTGCTGGTGGCCGGCACAGGTGCCGGACACGCTGCACAGCTATCCCGGCTGGAATGAGGGCAACGATGATGCCGCGCGTGATTGGCGAGCCCTGCAGTCCGTGTTCCCGAAATGATCCTGGTATCGCCCGGGGCGGCGGTCAAATTCAAGGAATAAGCAAACATGTCAATGAAAAAGTCGAAGTCCGCAAGTGCCCTGAAGCTGGGGGCGATCTTCCTTGCGCTGTATGCCACGGGTGCGATTGCCGCCAAGGACTACCTGGTGACGGCAAGCAGGCCCAACCTGGTCTTCGTCGCGGATGCCAAGGAACGCAAGGTCATCAAGACCCACACGATTCCGAACACCTCGATGGGCAACAGCCCGATCACGCTGGTGCCTTCCCGTGACGGAAAGGTGGCATATGTAATCCACAACCGCTGGGAGAGCATTTCCGGCATCGACCTGGATAGCGGGAAAGAAGTTTTCCGTGCGGAGCTGTCAGAAGGTGACATTCGCGGGAAGGCGCCCTTTGCGATGGACCTCAGTCCGGACGGCAAGGAGCTGGCGGTGTTTGTGAACCCGACGCGCCTGCTCCCCGGCGAGTACCAGGTCCAGGATCCCTACATTGCCGTCTACAGCACGACGGGGGGTGTGAACGCAAAGCCAGTGCGCAAGTTGCCCACCACTCGCCGTGTGGCCACGCTCGCCTACTCGACCAAGGGTGACACCCTGTACGCCTACGGCTGGGAAATGCTCAAGCTGGATCCGCAGAGTGGCGAGGTAAAGGGCATGCATCCGTGGCGCAGCTGGCAGCGCGACAATCGGGGTGAACCCGACACCCTGCCGATCTGGCCGCAGTGGGAGCAGAGCAAGGTGTTCGCAACACCGTTCTACGTTGCCAGTACCGACAAGCCGGCCGGTGACCCGGCGTCGCTGCGGGCCGGCATCTGGACGCTCGACCTCGAAAAGGATGTCGTCAACTACAAGGAGTTCGAAAACGCCTCGGTCGTGTTGTTCTCGTCGGTCGTGAACCCGGTACGGCGCAACGAGGTGTACACGGTCTATACCCAGCTCACCCGGACCGACATGGAGAGCGGGAAGATGGATCGGGTCGATCTCGATCACACCTACTACAACGTTAATGTCTCGTCTGACGGAGAGGAGTTGTACATCGGTGGAACGCAAGGCGATATCGCTGTCCATGACAGTCGAAGCCTGAAGAAGATCGGCAACATCCGCACCCCCAACGGCGCCGATCAGGTGCTGACCTCGCTGCGCGTGTTTACTCGCTGAGGAGGCCCGTCGATGAACGCCGAAGCAGTGCTCGGAGCGGTGGTTGTGGAACGGTCTCCAGGGCTGGCCGAGCCGCGGCCTCCGGGTGTGGAGCCCCGACTCTCCGGGATGTACCGTTGGGCTGCCGAGTTCGTCCGCCCCGAGGGGGCAGCCTTGGCGGGCGTTCTTCTGCTCTCGCTGGTTGCGGTACTGGCCGGCCTTGCACAACCCCTGCTTACGAAGGCGCTCATCGACGATGGCATCCTGGCCGGCAGCTCTTCGATGGTGCTCAAGGTCGGTGGAGCCATGGTGGCACTGGCCCTGTCGGCGCTGCTCGTGGGACTCGCGTGCAGACGAATCCATGTCGGTGCGTCTGCACGCATTCTTCATCGAATGCGCGAATCCCTGTTCGCGCACGTGCTGACCCTGCCGCCCGATTTTTTCTCCCGCATGCGCCAGGGTGACCTGATGACCCGGCTCGAAGCGGATCTTGGCGAGGTTCAGCGTTTTGCCGTCGATTCCGTACTGTCTGCGATCAATTCCGTACTGACGCTGATCGGAACGGTGGTGCTGATCAGTTTCCTCAGCCCCATGCTGGCGCTGTTTCTCGCCGGATTGATGGCGGTCAACGGCCTGGTGTTGCGTCATGTCAGTCCACGCATCAGAACGCTGTCCAGGGACGCGCGCGAAGCCGGCGTCGACGTGTCGGCCTTCCTGCTCGAGAAAACCTCCGCGGTCAAATGTGTGCAGACCTATGGCGCCGAGGACAGGGAACTCGCACGCCTGCAGCAATTGCACCGGACGGCGCGTGATCGGCTGCTCGCGCTGCAGATTGTGTCCTACGTCGGTGGCGCGTTTCCAAACTTGGTGCTTTCACTGGCCATCATCGGGATCTTTGTCGCCGGCGGAGTCTTCATGCATGGCGACGACGCGCTCACCCTGGGCACCTTGGTGGCGTTCGCCACTTATGTCCAGCGCGGCAGCGCCCCGCTTCAGGCCTTGATGGGGCTTTATCTGTCGTGGCAGCGCGTCAAGGTTGGTTTGATCCGGGTCGACGAATTGCGCAACATGCCCTCTGCCGTCCGCGATCGTGCGGGTGAGGGTGAGGCCACCATCGAGCGGGGCGAGATCGTGGTGGCCGGGCTCGACTTCGCCTATCCCGGGCGCTCGACCAAAGTACTCGACGGGCTCGACATGCATGTCCGTCCGGGGGGCAAGGTGTGGCTCCGTGGGGTTTCAGGTGCGGGCAAATCAACCTTCGTCGATCTGCTCCATCGTCATCTCGAGCCGGATTGCGGCGCGCTCCTGATCGATGGCGTGGATATCCGCAAGGTCCGACGGACCGACCTGCGGCGCAGGATCGGCATCGTCTCGCAGGATGTGGTCCTGTTCGCCGGAAGTCTTCTCGACAACATCGCCTACGGGAACCCGGAAGCCGGACGCGAGGCGGTGGTACGCGCGGCGGCGATTGCCGGCGTCAGCGACTTCTCGCGGCGCCTTGCCGACGGACTCGATACGGTGCTTGGCCCCAGGGGGGCGAGCCTGTCCGGGGGAGAGCGGCAGCGCATCGGACTTGCCCGTGCGCTATTGATCGAGCCGCAGGTGCTCATCATCGACGAAGCCACGTCGGGGCTCGACGGTGCGCTGGAGCAGAGCACCCTTGCCGCGATCGACGAGGCCTACCCGAACACGACCCGCATCCTGATCAGTCATCGCGCGCTTGACCCTGCAATGTTCGATCAGGTCATCGATCTTTGATGGTTTGCGTAGCCGTAAGGGAGCATCCCATGGTTCGAGTCGGATTGATCGACAGCGGCGTCAGCGCCGAGCAGGCTCGTCACGTCGACAACGAGCGCAGGTTCGTGGGCGCGCGAGGCAATCGAGGACGCGTGCATCCGGATCTGCTCGGGCATGGGTCCCAGATCGCGCAGTGTGTGCTGGAACATTGCACCGGCGCGCGGCTCGTCGTTGCTCAGATTTTCGGCATCGGTCGCGAGGCTGCGGTCGATTGCGTATCGGAGGCGATCGACTGGCTCGTGCGGGAGCATGTTCAGATCATCAACATGAGTTTCGGCATCGCGGGCCCGAACGCAGGGCTGGAGCGAGCCTGTCGTGAGGCTGCCGGTCGCGGCGTAGTGCTCGTCGCCTCGTCGCCCGCGCGTGGCCTGCGCGTGTTTCCTGCGGGGTATGAGGAGTGCATCGCGGTGTCCGGCGACGCGCGTTGCGCCCCCGGGGAGTACGCGTGGCTCGATACCGAGACGGCGGATTTTGGCACTCATCCGATGCTCATCGCCAACTGCCCCGACTGCGGAGGGGGCGCCAGTATCGCTGCGGCTCGAATGAGTGGCCTCGTAAGCCGTCTCCTGATGTCCGGGGCTGCGGCGGCCGATGTCCGTCAGCTGCTGCAGCGCAGTGCGCACTACATCGGTCCGGAGTGTCGACGTGCCTGACCGACGAGATGGAAGTGGGCGGTGGCACGCAGCCGCGGTATTTGCCGCCACCGCGCTGTGTTCCGTCGTCTGGCCCACGGCAGGGCGCCTGCTGGTGGCGTTCGCGGCGATTCTCGTCGTGGGCGCCATCCCGTGGGGGGCGATGCGCGTGGTGTTGCTGCGAAGCGCAACTGCAATGCTGTGGGGCGGAGTGGCCGCGCTCGCATGGCATCTGTTGACGGATCAGTTCATGGTCCGTTACGTGTGGCTCTATAGCGCGGCGGCGCTTCCTGCCCACCTCAAGTTCGCCAATCTCTGGGGTGGCGACGAAGGGACCATGCTCCTGCTGGCGGCCCTGTGTGCAAGCCTGGCTGCGCGCACCAGGCTCGAGCGTCCCGGCGCGCTCGAGCCGACTGTGATCATCACCGCATGCTACGTGGTGACGGCCGCCTGGCTTGATCCCTTTGCGGCAACCCCGGGCGAGTGGCTGGCAAGTGCGCCGTCGCAGGGGATGAATGCGCATCTGATGACCTTCTGGATGCTGCTTCATGCGCCCTTGATCCTGATCGCCTACGCCTGGATCCTGTTTCTTGCCGCCCCTGCCGCGGGTACTTCGGTGTGGCCGGCTGGCGCGGTCAGGTCGGCGCGACGTGCATGGGCCGCGCTGACCGGCGGCATCGGGTTTGGAATGATCTGGGCATTCGAGGACGCGACCTATGGGCAGGTCTGGCACTGGGACCCGGTCCAGACATCCGTCTTCGCCGTGTGGTGTTTTCTCACTGCAGTCCTCCACGGGGCCGGCCGTTCGAGGTCGAGGATGGTATCCGCTGCCGCATTCCTGGCAGCCGCATCGGCGGCGATGGCCATGGCCGTGACGCGAAGCGAGGTGCTTGCGAGTTCGCATCGCTATGTCGGTGCCGACAGTTGGGTGAGCCACCTTGTGCTTGCCGGCGTCCTCGCTGTGCTTGGCATCCTGCACCTGCGCCCGGCGCAGGAGGAGAGGAGTCGGCGCCGCCCGAGAGCTCGCCCGAGCGCAGCCGAGCTGGGCCTCGCGCTGGTTCGGACCTGCTTTGTCATCGCCGGTCTGCTCGCACTTTCCCATGTCGCGGCAGCCTTTGCCGGCGGGCTGCTCGGCCTGCCCCGCGCGGAGGCGCTGAAGCCCTTCTTCGCCACGCTGAGCAACTGGACCGGAGGCGCGGAGCTGGCCGGACTGCGCCGGGCTTTCTCCCAGTGGGATGTGGACGGTTACGCACTTGCCCGGGCCCTGCTGCTACCGCTGACCTCAGTCGGCGTGCTCGGCGGGTGGTATTTCTTTCGGCGTCTGTCGCCACGGGCGGGACTCGTTGCGCTGGGCCTGGCCCTGCTCGGTTCCGCCTACGTCTGGGCCCGGGGGGGCTACCTCAGCGAACAGTATCGGGGCGCCGGCGTCCTGTCGCAGCAGATCGTCGGCGTGCTGCCGCTCATTGATGCGAGCCTGCTTGCCGGTGCATTTCTCGCCCTCGGTAGCTTTGTCTGGGGGGTACGGGGTGCCTGGCGGGGAACGCGTGGCGGAACGGCATACGTGCTGCCGCTTGCGCTCCTGCATGTCGGCGTCGTGCTTGCCCTCTGGGGGGGCGTCCTGTCGACGGTCCTCAATACTTACTCGCAGCAGGTGCTTGTGCTCGACGACGCGCCCGGCGAATGGACCCGGGATGCTCATGGCTATCTCTTTCGGATCAGGGCAATCGATGTCGACCGCAGGGCCGATGGTGGATTCGTCGGAAAGGAAGGCCACTTCCGTTCAATTGCTCAGGTGGAGTTGAACACGCCATCGAAAGGGCCGATCTCGGGGCAGGCGCTCTATCGTGACACGCGCTCCCCGCTGGCGGGGTACAGCGGCCCGGTACGCCAGATATGCGAAGTGCTGGACTACCGCTATGCACGGTTTGCGAGTTCGGCGGGATATGTCCTGCACCCGTTTACCGACCACGACTGGGGTCGTGCGATCCAGGTCTGGGTTTCACCCGCCGCGGCAGTTGCAGCGCTCGATAGTGGGAGTGGGACGGCCGAGGCGGTGGTCGTCGTCCGTGTCTTCCCGTTCTCGTCACTGCTGTGGAGCGGCCTCGTCCTCATGGTGTTGAGCGCAGTCTGGCTTGGGGCGAGACCTCGCGGGGCGGCCTTTCGATGAGCATCAAGCGGAGGAGATGGAAATGAGCGAAGTGATCATTCTGGGGGCGGGGCCTGCGGCCTGCCTCCTTGGAATTGCCCTCGTCCGCCACGGCATACGTGCGACGCTGATCGGCAGGCTGCGGCCTACCGTTGCCGTCGAGGGTTTGTCGCATCGCGTCGCCGATGGACTGAGGCAGGCGGGCTGCACCGCAGCGACAGCACTGCTCGGACCGCAATGGAAGCGGGTGTCCTGCTGGGCAGGTGCGAACATCGAAATGAATGGCGAGTTTGCTGTCGATCGGCGGGTACTCGATGCCGCGCTCATCGAGGATGCCCGGCGTGCGGGATGCGAATTGCACATGGGGACAGTGCGTGGCCTCACCCACGTTGCAGAAGGGTGCTGGGTCGTGCATTGGGAGAGCCCCGAGGGGCAGCAGAGGACTGCAAGTTCGCCCCTGGTGGTCGAGTGCCGCGGCAGCACCGCCCCCAAGGTGGCTGCGGATCGCCATATCAGCTACGAGCTGGTCGCGCTGTGCCGTACCTTTGAGGGCGCCATCCCCCAACCGCGAACGACCATGATCGAGTCGTTCCGTGAGGGGTGGGCATGGGGAGGGGGCGACGGACACGGAGCCGCACACGTCCAGATCGTCACTTTACCGGCTAGGGTTTCTGCGGCGGAGGGAGGCCTCGAGCGCATCCACACAGCGGGTCTCGACGCACTCGAGCATTTTCCCTCTCGTTTCGGGCGCCTCCTCCGGCCCGCGGGACCGGTACGTGTTCGGGGGATACGCCCGACCTTGCGTGGAGTCGCCTCGTCCGTTGATTACCTGCGCGTGGGCGACGCAGCGTACATGGTCGACCCGCTGTCGGGGCACGGGATGTTCGAGGCGATCTCGGGCGCGCTGGCCGCTGCACCCGTCGTCAACACCTTGCTGAGGCGACCCGATGCACGAGACTCAGCGTTGAAATTCTTCGAGTCCCGAATGGAGGCGGTCTTTGGCGCGCGATCGAGAGCCGCGTATGAGCATTACCTCTCCGAGACGCGCTGGCCCGGGAGTGCCTTCTGGCAAGCAGTAACGAGGTCCCCCGGGCATGCGTCCACGGAAGCCTCGCCATCACCCCGGTTCGAACGGAGGCCGGTGGTCGAAGACGGTTTCATCGAGGAGCGCTGGGTCGCGGTGACACCCGATGCCGCCCGAGGCGTCCGCTTCGTGGAGGGGGTCGATCTCTTTCCCCTTGCCGAACTGATCAGGTCCTCACATCGCCCCCCCTGTATTGCCGATCTTGCCCGGCAACTTTGCCACCCACCCCCGAGCATAGGGAGTGCGTGGTGCTGGTTGCAGGAGCGCGATCTCGTCGCGCATGCCCTGGCCGGCGTCTGACCGGCGGGCCGTATCGATTCATTCACGAGGAGACCAGAAGATGTACAAGAAACTGAAATTGACCGCCCTGGGCACTGCCTTCATTGCCCTGGGTTCCATTTCGCCGCTGATTCTTGCAGCGGACACCGGCGAGACCAGTTCCCGCTACGCGCTGAGCGCGAACGTGGGTCTTTTCTCCCAGTACGTGTTCAGAGGGATTTCGTACACCCAGAACAAACCGGCCGTGCAGGGAGGCTTCGACGTAGCACACGACAGTGGGCTCTATGCCGGCGTATGGGGTACGAACGTCAGTGACGCAGCGCTGAACAACGCGGTCGGCGAGATTGACGTGTATGCAGGGTATGCGGGGAGCGTGGGCGAGATCACTTACGACATCGGGCTGCTCCAGTTCATCTTTCCGGGGGGACGGATCAACGGAACGCGCGAAAAGTACGACACGCTGGAGATCTATGCGGGGCTCAGCTGGAGCTTCTTCAATCTGAAGTACTCGCAGACCCTGGGGGATTACTTCGGCTTCAACGAGGATTCATTCGGCACCGGAGAAGGGGGATCACGAGGCTCGTCCTACATCGAAGCGAATGCCAACTACGAGTTCATGCCGGGATGGTCCGTCAACGCGCATGTGGGGCGCCAGAAAGTACGCAGTTATGGACGCTACGACTTCACCGACTACAAGGTCGGCGTCGTGAAGAGCTTCGACGATGGCTGGGAGCTTGGTCTCGCCTATATCGACACCACCGCCAGGACTTCGCTCTACACCGTTTGCGACGACGCTGGACGCTGCAAGGATACTGGCGACGACAAATGGGTCGCGCATGTGAAGCGGACATTCTGATCGGGGGCCGCGCGAGGCGGCGTGTCCGTGGTACGGGCGTGATGCGCTGAAGATGGTGCTATGCGGGCCGCCCTAAGGTGCGACGAGTTTCCGGAACTGTCCAAACGCGGCCTGGGCGCCCAACGTCAGCACCACCACCCGCAGCACATGGCAGGCGGTGATCAGGGGCACGCCGAGTTGCAGCACCTTGGCGGTGATGCACATCTCGGCCACGCCGCCGGGGGCGGTGGCGAGCGCGAGGGTGGCGAGCGGAACATCGGCGAAGCGCGCCAGCAATAGCGCGAGCGCAAAGCCGAGCACGATGGACAGCAATGCGGTCAAGGCGGCCACGCCCATGAAGCGCGGTGCGGCGCGGAAGAATTCACGTGAGAAGCGGCAGCCAAGCGAGCAGCCGATCAGCAGCTGCCCGGCGTTGATCATCCAGCCCGGCAGGGCGGACAAGGGCACCGCGAGCGCGCTCAACACCCCGACACCGAGCAGCGGGCCGAGCACCCAGGCATTGGCGATGCGCAGCAGCTTGAACACCCCTACCCCGGCCAGGCTGGCGGCCACCAGTAGCGGCAGGCGGGCGAAATCGACCGCGTGCGATTGCGGAATGTAGAGGTCGGTGCCATGGGCGCCGGCCAAGGTCAGCGCGAGCGGCACCAGCGATACCACCATCATGATACGCAGCGCGTGGGCGGCGGCGATCCGATCCACCGCACCGCCCCATCGTTCGGCCAGGTTAGCCATCTCCGAGGCGCCGCCGGGCAGTGAGGCAAAGAAGGCGGTCGGGGCGTCCACCCGCGCCATGCGCAGGGTAAACAGCGCACAGATGCTGCCCATTGCGAGCGAGGCCAGCGCCGCCCCGATCACCAGCAGCGCATGTTCGGCCAGCTGGCTCACTACGACCGGCGAAAAGTACAGGCCGAGTGCCGCGCCGATCGCCCATTGCCCGGCCTGGCGGCCGCCGGCGGGCGGCTGCAGGCGAAGGTCGCACATGCGCGCGCCGGCCACCGCGAACAGCGGGCCGATCATCCACGGCAGGGGCAGGCCAGCGTACTGGGCGAGTAAAGCGGCCACCAGGGCCAGCAACAGGGTGGGCAGGACCTGGCGCCAGTTGGCGACGATCCCGGATGCGGAGTTGAGCATGCAGTGGGTATGCAGTGGATTCGGTTGGTGGCAGAGCGTCAGCGTGGTTTGACCGCCGTTTCCCACTGGCGCAGGAAGTCGCGTTGCTTGGCCTGGTCGAGGTAGGTGAGCAGGCCCGAACCGATCGGGATCGGGCGGAATGCGCTACCCAGCTGCTTGCGCAGGCCGACGGCCGTCTCGGTGGAAACATCCTCGCGCACCGCGAACAAGCCCGCGTTGCGCGCGAGTACGGTCTGCCCGTGGCGTGACAGCAGATGGTCCAGCCACAGTCGGGCCGCTTGCGGGTGGCGCGCGTCACGGGTGATGAAGGCCACCCGGCTCAGCACCAGGGTGTAATCGCGCGGCCAGATCACGCCGATCCCGGGATCGGTCTCGGCCCGGGTCAGCGCATAGGAGCCGAGTACGTTGTAGCCGATCAGGGTCTCGCCGCTGGAAATGCTGTCGAGCATCGCGCCAGAGGTGGCGTAAGCGCGGATGCCGTTGTCGCCCAGGGTCTGCACCAGACTCCAGAACGCAATCGGATTGGACTGCGCATCCTGCGTGTGCAGCAGCAGGCCGACGCCGGACAGGCGCGGATCATAGGTTGCCAGGCGGCCGTTGAAGCGGGCCGGCGTGCGTTGCAACAGCGCAATGAGCGCGGCATGGGTGTCGGGCAGTTCGTCCGGCTGCAGCGCGGGTTTGTGATAAACGAACACGGCCGGCTCGTAGGTGGTTCCGAAGGCCTCGTTCTTCCATACTGCCCAGCTTGGCAGCGCCGCGGTTTCGGCCGAACGGTGGGTCTGGGCATAGCCGTCATTGACCAGCTTGACCTGCAGGTCCATGGCCGAGCTCCATACCACGTCGGCCTTGCTGCCCTGCTGTGCCTCGTCGACGACGCGCTGGTACAGATCGGTGGAGTGCATGTCGTGATACTCGACCTTGATTCCCGGATGGCGCTGCTCGAAGTCGTCGATCAGAGGCTGGACGATGTTCTGGTCGGTGGCCGCATAGATCACAACCCGGCCTTCGGCAATGCCGACCGCCATGCGGTCGGGGCTGACCTGTGCCAGTGCGCAGGTGGCGAACAGGCCGAGCGCGCTTGCCAGCAGGCATGGTCTCCAGCTCATATACGCTCCTCCTTTTGCATCTGGCACACGTGCGCCATGGCTTTGTTCCTTGTTTGAGACAATAATCCTTGTCCAAGCTTTCGATTCACTTTCACTGCCATGCGCCTGCTGCTGGTCGAAGATCACGCCGAACTCTCCCAGTGGGTCGCCAAGACACTGCGCCATGCGGGCTATGTGCTCGATGTGCTCGATCGTGGCGATCACGCCGATCATGCGCTGCTCACCCAGCATTACGACCTGGTGATCCTCGACCTGTCGCTGCCGGGCATGGACGGGCTGGAAGTCTTGCGCCGGCTACGCGCGCGCGAGAAAGGGGTGCCCACTCCGGTGCTGGTGCTCACTGCGCGTGGTGCCACCGAAGAGCGGGTGCGTGGACTCAACACGGGTGCCGACGATTATCTGACGAAACCTTTCGATCTGGGCGAACTCGAGGCGCGGATCAAGGCCTTGCTGCGGCGTAGCGGCAACCAGGTGCCCAAGGTCCGCATCGGCCTTCTCGAGTTCGACACCAACACCCGCATGGCCGCCGTGGCGGGTCGCCCACTGGCGCTGACTCCACGCGAACTCGCAGTGCTCGAGGCGCTGCTGTCGCGCAGCGGGCGTCCAGTGGCACGCGAGGCGCTGTTCGAGAAAGTGTTCGATTTCGATGCCGACGCGCGGGTCGAAGCGATCGAGATCTATGTCTCCCGCCTGCGCAAGAAGCTCGAGGGTTCGGGGGTGGCGATCAACACCCTGCGGGGCCTGGGCTACCTGCTCGGCGAGGCGAAAGAATGAGGGGAAGCGCTTGGCTGGTGGGGCCGCATGTCGGCTGACGTCCGGCCCGGGCCACGTTATAGCCTGCGTCGGCGAGTAGTGTGGTGGTTGCTGCCGCCGCTGTTTGTGATGCTCGGAGTCAATGCGTGGCTTTCTTACCGTGGCGCACTCGAAGCGGTAAACCGGGCCTACGACCGTTCGCTGACCGCATCGATCAAGGCCGTGGCCGAGCAGACCCATTCGGTGGCGGGCGAGGTGCACGTCAATATTCCCTATTCGGCCTTCGAGATGTTCGAGGACAAGGCCCAGGAACGCATCTACTACGCCGTGATCGCACCCTCGGGCGCCTTGCTCACCGGATACCCCGAGCTTCTGCCGCCGGCTGATCTGCCCGAGTCCGGCGAGGTGTTGATCGTCGATGGTCATTATCGGGGCGAGGACATCCGTCTCGGCGCGATGCGCAAGCGCCTGTATGACCCGGCGCTGGTCGGTGGCGATGCGGTACAGATCGTGTTTGCCGAGACTACCGGCTCGCGTACGGCGCTGGCGCGCGACCTGTTTCTCGACAGCCTGCACCGACAGCTCCTGTTGCTTGGGGTGGGTGCGCTACTCATCGTGTTTGCCCTTGGAAGCGCATTCCGCCCGCTGCTCGAACTGCGCGAGACCATCCGCCAGCGCGGCGACGAGGATCTGACCCCGGTGCCGGCCGACAATGTGCCGAGCGAGGTCGGCCCGCTGATCGATGCGATCAATCACCATACCGAGCGCCTGTCGGCGATGCTGGCCGCGCGCCGGCGCTTCCTTGCCGATGCCGCGCATCAGATCCGCACCCCGCTGGCGGTGCTCACCACCCAGGCCGAGTACGGCCTGCGCCAGCATGAGCCGGAGGAAATGCTGCGCACCTTTGCCAGCCTGTTGCGCAGCATCCGCGCGACACGACGGCTGGCCAATCAGATGCTGTCAATGTCGCATGCCGAGGCGGTCAATGGCCTGATGGACGATCGCGAACCGGTCGATCTCAATGCGATGGTCAAGGACGTGGCCATGGAGCTGGTGCCGCTGGCGCTGAAGAAGGGCATCGATCTCGCCTTCGAGGAGGGGCCGCAGGTGGCGGTGGTCAGGCACGGCAATGCGGCTATGCTGCGCGAGATGGTCGCCAACCTGATCGACAACGCGATTCGCTACAGCCCGGCCGAGTCCCAGGTCACGGCTGCGGTGGCCGCATGGCAGGGCGACGCGATCATCAGCGTCACCGACCAGGGCCCCGGCATCCCTGAGGCCGAGCGCGAGAACGTATTCCGCCGCTTCTACCGCATCCTCGGCCACGGGGACATCGATGGCAGCGGGCTCGGGCTGGCGATCGTGCGCGAGATCTGTCTGGCCCATGGCGGCACGATCACGCTCAAGGATGGCGAGGGCGGACGCGGTCTGTGTGTCGAGGTGGAGTTACCGCTGGGCCGCGAATGACCGAGGGCCAACGCTGGCACAAAAAAACGAGGCGCCCGAAGGCGCCCCGAAAGAAAGCTGCGAGCAGGGACGGTGCCGCAGCTTGGGCCCGGGTCTGGGACAACGGGAGGAGAGGCCGGAACCCGGGCTTTTCGGACAGGATCAGACAACGGCCTCTTCGCCGTGCTTCTCGCGCATCTTCATCAGGCGCGGGCCGATCAGCATCGCAATCGCCACCACCCACAGGCCGATTGCGATCGGGCTGCCGAACAACACGCCGATCTCGCCATCGCTGATCGACAGTGCGCGGCGCAGGTTCTGCTCCATCATGTCGCCGAGCACGAAGCCGAGGATGAAGGGCGCGATCGGGAAGTTCATCACCCGCAGTATGTAGCCGATGCCGCCGATCACGGTGCCCAGCACCAGGTCGAAGGTGTTGCCATGCACCGCATACACGCCGACCATCGAGATGGCCGCCACGCCCGGCACCAGCAGCCAGTTCGGGATCGACAGGAACTTCACGAACACCCGGATCAGCGGGATGTTCAGTGCCAGCAGCATGACGTTGGCGATGAACAGCGACGCAATCAGGCCCCACACGATCGCCGGCTGCTCCTGGAACAGGGTCGGGCCCGGGGTGATGTTGTACAGCGTCAGCGCGCCCATCATCACCGCGGTGGTGCCCGAACCAGGCACGCCCAGCGTGAGCATCGGTACCAGCGAGCCGTTGGCCGAGGCGTTGTTGGCCGCTTCCGGTGCGGCCACGCCGCGCACGTCGCCCTTGCCGAAGTCGCTGTCCTTGCCCGCCATGCGCCGCTCGCTGGCGTAACACATGGCTGAAGCGATGGTGGCACCCGCACCCGGCAGCACGCCGATGAAGAAGCCGGCCAGCGAGCAGCGCAGCATGGTCCACTTGGCCAGCATGAACTCCTTCATGTTGAACATCAGCCGCCCGGTGATCGCCATTGGCTCGGTGCCCGACCGCGCATGTTGGAGCATCAGCATTAGCTCGCTCACCGCGAACAAGCCAATAACGATGACGATGAAGGGAATGCCGTCCTGCAGGTGCAGCGCCTCGAAGGTGAAGCGATATACGCCGCTGTTCGAATCGATGCCCACGGTCGACAGCAGCAGGCCGATCAGGCAGGCGATCAAGGCTTTGGGCAGCGAATCGCCCACCAGGCCGCCGAGGCAGCATAGTGCCAGCACCATCAGCACGAAGTACTCGGCCGGGCCGAACGCGATTGCCCATTCGGCCAGGATCGGCGCGAACAGCACGATGCCGAGGGTGGCCACCATCGCGCCGACGAAGGACGCGACCGCCGAGATCGACAATGCCGGTCCGGCCAGCCCCTTTCGTGCCATCGGATAGCCGTCGAGGGTGGTCATAACCGCCCCGGCATCACCGGGCACGTTGAGCAGGATCGCGGAAATCCGCCCACCGTACTCGCAACCGGCATACACCGCACACAGCAGGATCAGCGCCGACTCCGGCGGCAGTTTCATCGCGAACGCGATTGGTAGCAGGATCGCGACGCCGTTGATCGGACCCAGTCCCGGCAGCAAGCCGACGATGGTGCCGAGAAAGCAGCCGATGAGCGCGATCATCAGGTTTTCGGGCGTGCCGGCGACGGCAAAGCCCTGCATTAGCAGTGCAAATGTGCTATCCATGATCTACCCCAGGATGTTGTTGAGCCACAGCCCGGTCGGCAGCGCGACGTCGAGCAGCTTGTCGAACAGGATGAACAGGCCCACACCCAGACCGACACCGCCTGCCACCGCCTGCTTCCAGCTTCCGCTGAAGAAGCGTGCGATCGGAACCACCATCAACACCGTGGCGAGGATGAAGCCGAGCTTGTCGAACAGCCAGGCATAGACCAGCACGATCAGAAACAGCGCGCCGATGTGTTGCAGAACGACGGCTGGGGGCCAGGTGGCTTCACTCTTTTTTTCCAGCATCAGCATGACGGCGCAGATGCCGAGCAAGGCCAGGATCAGCATCGGGAAGGCGCGTGGCCCGACCGGTTCGTAGGAAAACGGTGCTTCGAAGGCACGCGCGATCCAGATGCCGGCGATGCTGATGAGCAGCAGTACACCGCCGAAGATTCTTTCGCTCATGTCGGTCTCCATTTACAGGTGCCCCCGCATCGCGACGGATGCGGGGGCGGGGCGAGGAATGGGGCGGGCGCTTACTGGGCGGTCAGGCCGAACTCGGTGGCGAGTGTCTTGTAGCGCGCCACTTCCTTCTTGACGTTTTCGGTCAGCTTGGCGCCGGACAGGTTGTAGGGGAACAGCCCGCGCTCGGCGCGCAGCTTGTCGAACTCGGGCGAGCCCTGCAGCTTGTCGAATGCGGCAACCCACCACTGGTAGTCGGCATCGGACACTTTCGGGCCCATGTAGAAGCCGCGGGTAATGGTCCAGTCCACGTTGTAGCCCTGTTCAATCGCGGTCGGGATCGCTGACAGATCACCCTTCAGGCGCTCGGGCGCCATGATCGCGAGCACGCGGATGCGACCGCCCTTCATGTGTCCCAGCACTTCGGAGGCGTCACCCGAGTAGGCATGTACATGACCGCCCATCAGCGCCGTGATCGCCTCGCCACCGCCCTCGAAGGCGACATAGCGCATCGACTTGGGATTGACCCCGGCTTCGCGTGCGATCAGCGCCGACTTCATCCAGTCCTGACTGCCCACCGAACCGCCCGCGCCGAACACGACCTTGGCCGGCTCCTTGCGTGTGGCCTCGACCAGATCCTTCAGGGTCTGGTAGGGTGAGTCGGCTTTTACGATGATCGCGCCGTAGTCGGCACCCACGGCAGCCAGCCACTTGACGTCGTCTTCGGTGTACTTGCCGAACTTGCCGATCGCCAGATTGAGGAAGGAGCCGCCCGAGTAGGCGACGATGGTGCCGCCTTCGGCCGGACGGTTGGCGATCACGGTGTTGTAGGCGACCGCGCCGATGCCGCCGGGCATGTAGGTGACGCGCATCGGCGCGTCGAGCAGTTTGGCATCCTGCAGCGCGCTTTGCGCCAGCTTGCAGGTCAGGTCGAAACCGCCGCCCGGCTTGGCCGGGGCGATGCACTCGGGCTTGGCCGGTTCGGCATGTGCAAGCCCGACGGCGACGGTGGCGATGAGGGCGGTTGCAGCGGCAACCAGGGTTTTCTTGAGCATCATGGTGGTCTCCTCCGTTTATTGATCAGTGCAGGGCGGCTGTGGGAAGACCCTGCATGGCAACGGAAGATAAGGAGACTGGCTTTCGTTTGGCTTTCAGCAAGGCGCGAGCTGCAGCGCCACCGCGATCGATGCCGGTTCGTGGAATCTGACGCAGTCTGTGCCGAAAGATGACGCTAGTATCGGCGCACCAAGGCGCGCATCCATGGTGTGTCACACCTTCCACGGGTTTCACGAGGAGCAGTCATGCATTACACGGGCAGCCGGTCGGCCTTAGCGACATTGGCTCTGTCAATTGCAGCAAGCAGCTTGTTCATGCCTGAGGCGTATGCAGCGGATCCGGATACTGCAGCGCACCGGCTCGCACGGATGCAGCAAGATACCGCAGCTCGCCCAGCGGTCCTGATCGAAGGCAAGAAGTCGGCATTCTTCTGTGCCAATTGCCACGGCGAGGCCGGGATCAGTCGCTATCCGGAGGTGCCCAACCTCGCCGGTCAGCATCCCGCCTATGTGCTTGGCCAGATGGACGCCTTCCTCACCGGCAAGCGCAAGGACGAATTCATGGAAGGCCTGATGAAGGTCCTCAGCGAGCGCGACAAGGCAGCCATCGCCCTGCACTACGCCGCCGCCCCGGTGGTGCCCACGACCGCACCCGGCCCGCGCGCGGCTGAAGGTGGCAAACTGTTCGCCACCCTGTGCGCACGCTGCCACCAGCCCGATGCGCGTGGGGGAGAAGCCTTTCCGCGCCTTGCCGGCCAGCAGCGCGAGTACATCCGTCTCAGCCTCAAACGCTATCTTTCCCAGACCGGCGGGCGTCTCTATGCGCCGATGACAGCAGCGGTCACCCAGCTCGGCGCGAACAACATCGATGCCATGGCGGATTACCTGTCGGGGCTCGAATAGACGTGGCATATTCGGCACTTTGCGCGTGTTCTTGCCGCCCGCAGCAGTCGCGGCGGTGGATCGAGCTTGGCGCTCGATGAGGGATGGAACCGGGTGACGGGAGCTTGCATGCGCACAACACGGCGACTGACGCTGGCCATCGTGGCCAGCGTCTGGTGCCAATCAAGTCCGGCGGGGGCCCCACTGGCCGAAAACCTCGACCTCGCCGACCTGTCGCTGGATGACCTGTTGCGGGTCGAGGTGGTCGGGGCTGCACGCTATGCCCAGCCGCTCGCCGACAGCCCGACCTCGATCACCGTCATTGCCCGGGAGGAGTTGCGCGAGCAGGGTTATCGCAATATTGCAGAGGCGTTGACCACCGTACCCGGCGTCTACGCCAGCAATGACCGCAACTACACCTATCTCGGCGTACGCGGCTTCAACCGCTCGGGCGACTACAATTCGCGCATCCTGCTGCTCACCGATGGCGCGCGGCGCAACGATGCGATTTACGATCAGGCCCAGGTGGGCAACGAGGGGCCGGTCGAGATCGACTGGATCAAGCGCCTCGAATTCGTGTCCGGTCCGGTGTCGGCGGTCTATGGCGGCAACGCCCTGTTCGGCATCGTCAATGCGGTGATGCTCGACGGTGGCGACGTCAATGGCGCCCGGGTTACGGTCGATGCCGGCAGCGGGCAGAGCCGGCGGCTGGGCATCGTCGCCGGGCAGCGTCTCGACGGCGACGGCGACTGGTTCTTTGGTTTCGCCGCCTACGGCGCCGAGGGCAAGGATCATTACTACCCCGAGTTCGACAACGGCGTGACCGACGGCAGTGCGCGCGGGCTCGACGGCGAACGGTATCGCAAGGCCTACGCCAAATTTCGCTGGGGCGACTGGCGCCTGATCGGGGGCTTCGCCGCGCGCGACAAGGACTTGCCCAATGCGCCCTTTGCCACCGCCTTCGGCGAAAGCGGCACGCGCACACTGGATCAGAACACCTTGCTCGAGCTGGCTTACGACGGGTCGCTGGGCGACGACTTGCAGCAGCAGTTCCGCGTCTTCAACGGCAGCTACCGCTACGATGGCGCGTATCACTACTCCGGCCCGCTCGACAATCGCGATGACGCGCGCGCGGACTGGAGCGGCATCGACTACCGCCTCAGTGGTGCAGCCGGCCCCAGCCACCGCTGGATGCTCGGCGCCGAGCGCCAGTGGAACACCCGGCTACTGCAGCGTAACCACGATGTCGCCCCCCGCACCGAGATACTCGATACCGACGATCCTTCGCGTACTCTCGGGCTGTTCGTGCAGGACGAGTGGCGCTTTCATCCGCAGTGGTTGTTGAACCTGAGCCTGCGTCACGACCGCCACAGTGACTACTCGCCGATCAATTCGCCACGTATCGCCCTTATTTTTCAGCCCCACGCAGACATGACGCTCAAGGCGATGTTCCATCGCGCGTACCGGCCGCCCAATGCCTACGAACGCTTCTACGATGACGGCGGACTACTGCAGAAGGCCAACCCCGAGTTGCGCCCGGAGCGCACCCGCAGCGTCGAGCTGACAGCGGATTTTCGTCTCGGACGCGCGGGGCGGGCGGGCATCAGCCTGTATCGCAACGAGATGCGCGACATGATCGAGCAGGTCACCGACCCAGGCGATGGCCTGGAGGTGTTCACCAACGTGTCGCGAGTGCGGGCCCATGGCGTGGAAATGGATGCCGAGCACCATTGGGCCGGGGGCTACCGTGTGCGCGGCAGCATCGGCTGGCAGCAGTCGCGCATGGCCGACGGCAACACACTGGTGAATTCGCCCCGTCTGCTCGGCAAGCTGGTTTTTGCGGTGCCGCTGCCCGGCGGCTGGAAGGCGGCGGGGCAGTGGCAGGGCATGTCGGAGCGCAAAACGCTCAACGGCAGGGTCGCGGGTCATGGTGTCGTCAACCTCGTGCTGTCCACCGGGGCGCAAGCCGGCATCGGTGAATGGCGGGTCGGGATCTACAATCTGGGTGATCGGCGCTATTCGGATCCGGCCTCGTCGGCATTCATGCAGGACGCCATTGAACAGGATCGACGCCAGTTTCGCCTGAGCTGGACGATCGGCCTGTGAGCGCCACGGAATTGACTCGTTCGTGCTTCCTGCACGGCTTCATGCTTGCATTGCTGCTGGTCTTGCCGGTGCCTGCGCTGGCCCAGCGGCAAGCGCCGGAGTCAGATCTGAAGGCCGCGATCCTGGCCAACATGCTGCATTTCGTCGAGTGGCCGGAGAGCGGGCTGCCGCCGCGTGGCCGGCTTGCGATCTGCTATTTCAGCGACAGTGCGGTCGCGACCGCACTGGTCCGGCTCGACGGGAAGGTGCTCAGGAATCAGCAGTTGAGCACGATTCGAACCGATGCCACGCGGCTCGCGCAGTGCCACGCAGTCTACCTCGCGCCCGACGACGTGGCGCAGTTCCCCGATGTGCTGCCCGCCCTGCGCGCGGGCGGGGTGCTGCTCACCGGCGACACCCCGGGTCTTCTGGATCACGGCGTCATGATCAATCTCGAACTGGTGGCCGGTCGGGTGGTGTTCGATGTTCACCTGGGTGCCGTCCGTCGGGCGGGGCTGACGCTCAGTTCGAAAGCGTTGCGCCTGGCCCGTACGGTCTTGGAGTAGTCATGGAACCAATCGTCCGCATTCGCCGTTCACGCTGGCTGAGCCTGGTTTCCACCGTTCTCACGCTAGGCATTGCCTTTGTCCTGCTGATGGTGCACCAATATGTGGTCGGGCGGCAGGTGTTGCTTGAGGAACTTCATACCGAGGCGGCCATCATCGCCGAGAATAGCAGTGCCGCGCTGGTGTTCGACGATGCGCGCAGCGGCAAGGAGATCATTGCCGCCATCCGGCATACACCGCGCATCGTTGCAGCCGCCCTGTATCGCGCCAACGGCATGCTGCTGGCGGCGGAGTCGTCCGGCACGCGGTCGTTTCCGTCGAACCTGAGCGGCGTGGACGGCGAACCGGCTGCGGGCTCAGTTGGCGTGCCCGATACCACGTCCTTCGGTGCCAGTGGTGGCCTGCTGCGTGAGGATATCCACTTCAATGGGGCGATGATCGGCACCCTGGTCCTCGAGGTTGATTTCACTTCCCTCTACCGCCGGCTGCTTGAGTACGCAGCAGGTGTCGTGGGCATTGCCGTGGTCGCCCTTGCGCTCGCCTACCGCCTGACCCGGCGCTTGCGGCGACGGACTGCGCGAGCCGAGGAGCGACTGGAGCACTTCGCCCTGTACGATCAGGTCACCGGGCTGCCGAACCGGCGCCTGTTCGAAGACGAGTTGCGCAAGGTGGTGGACCACGTGCGCCGCCAGGCTGTGCCCGCCGCACTGCTGTTCCTCGATGTCGACGATTTCAAGAAGGTTAACGACTCCTTCGGCCACGAAGTCGGCGACCAGGTACTCGCCATGGTCGCCGAGCGCCTGCGCAGCACTCTGCGGGCCGGGGATGTGGTGGGCCGCATCGGGGGCGACGAGTTCGCGGCCGTCCTCTACGGCGTCGGTGATCCCGACTACACCGCGCACGTGGTACGCAAGCTGATTGCCGCGATTTCCGTGCCCTTCCCGACCGAACCCACTCCGACCCACATCGGCCTGAGTGTCGGTATCGCCATGCTGCCCGCCGATGGCGAGGACCCGGCCGCTCTGCTGCGGCACGCGGACATGGCCATGTATGTGGCCAAGGGACAGGGCAAGAACGGATACCAGTTCTTTTCCGAGTCGATTGACGGCAAGGTCCGCCACGATCTGCGGCTCGAAGCCGACCTGCGCTTGGCCTTGAAAGAGCACGACGGGGGGCTGTGGGTGGCCTATCAGCCCAAAGTGTGTGCACGCACCCGCCGTGTCGTCGGTGTCGAGGCCCTGGCACGGTGGCGAACAGAAGATGGCGGGTTTGTATCGCCGGCCGAGTTCATTCCGGTTGCCGAACACACCGGGCTGATTTCCGAGCTGGGTGACTGGGTGCTCGACCGCGTCTGTCGCGACCTTGCCGAGTTGCGAGCGACCGGCGTGGCGGTCCCCAAGGTGGCAGTGAACGTGTCACCGCTTCAGCTGTTGCGCGGCGACGCCATCGTCGGCCGCGCCAGCCGAACCTTGGCGCGCTATGGAGAGCGTGCAACGCATTTCGAGTTTGAACTGACCGAAAGCGCGCTGACTGAAGCACGCGGGGCCCGCGTACTCGAGGCTTTGCGCGCGGCCGGCTTTGCCTTGGCCATCGACGATTTCGGTACCGGGTATTCGTCGCTAGGCTACCTTAAGCGCTTCCAGGTCAGCACGCTGAAGATCGACCAAAGTTTCATCAGCGGAGTGCCAGGTGACGAGGAGAACGCCGCCATCGTGCGTGCGGTGGTCCAGATGGCGCATGCGCTGAATATCTCGGTAGTGGCCGAAGGGGTGGAAACCGAGGTCCAGGCGGAATTCCTCGCCATGGCCGGCTGCGATATTCTTCAGGGTTATCTGCTCGGTCGCCCGATGGCGGTAAATGAATTGGCCACGTTTCTGCGCGAGCCGACGGCGGCGGTGGTGTGAAAGGACGCTCATGATCGAGCGCGTCGTCAGCGACCTGCATGCCGCGCTGAGCCGTGTGCTCACCTCCCGTCGAGAGGGGCAGAATATTCGTCCAGGGCCTGCTCCAGCGGAGCGATGATGGCTTTGACCTCGCGCGCGTAATCCGCTGCGCCGGCGAGCACATCCCCGCTCAGCGCGGGCGGGAAGATCGCCGCGGCGATGGCGGCGGGGTCTGGCACGGCCAGTGCAGCCTGCAGCGTGTCGGTCGACGGGCGCGAATGACGCGCCCAGTAGGCTTGCCAGTAGTCCTGGAGGTGCTGGCACAGTGCGTGGCTGGCTGTAGCATCGGTGGCGGCCAGGGCGAGAGCGCGATCGGCGATACGGCCGGTGATTTCGCCGTAGAAGGCCATGGTGTAGCTGTCGGCCGGTTCCGGAATGGCCTGGAAGGCATAGGCGTAGAAGGCGGCGCGGCAGTATTGCGGCAGCGCCGCGTGCAGGTTTCCCGCGGCCAGGGCCACATCGCCGAGCAGGCGGAAGTTGTTGGCGAGCAGTTCGGTGTCGCGCTCCTCGAGCGGGGCGTCCTCGCCACCGGCCGCGCTGCCGGCCTCTTCCAGCGCACGCACGGCATAGTCGCCGGCAAGCGCCGGCTCGCCCTGGTCGAGCAGATACTGGCCGACGTAGAACCAGATCCAGGCCGCCACCCACAGGTCGCCATCGCGCTGGAACAGATCGTGGGCGGTTGTGTAGCGCTTGAGCGCGGCGTCGCGGTCGTTGCGGCCGTAGCCGTGGGCCTCGGCGAGCAGAAAGTCGGTGAAGCCCCGTACCCGGCGCGCGTCCGGGTCGCTGATATTCGCCGCCTCCCCCTCCAGGCCGAGACTCTGCCGGAGCTTGGTCAGGCTGCGTTCGACTTCGGGCCAGTTGCCCTTGGCCGCCTTTTCATGGCCTTCCGGATAGGCCTCCTGGAACGTGGCGACCAGTTCAAGGCCGTGCTTGACCCGTGGATCCACGCTGCGGCGCTGGCGCCATTCGAGCAGCAGGCGCTCGCAGAACGGGAAGCGCTGGTAATAGCCCCACCACCAGAAGGCATCGAAATAGACCCGCAGGAAGGCGAGCACCCCGGTGACCGCGTTGCCGGTGTGGGCCAGGTGGTAGAGCCAGGCGTCCTTGGTGGCTTGCCAGTCGGTCTGCTCGTAGCGGTACCAGCCCAGGTAGGCCACCGGGTTGTCGTCTATATCCTGCTGCAGTTTGCGCGAATAATAGTCGAGCGCCTTGTGATGCAGGTTCTGCGATTCGGTCAGCGGCAGCTTGGTGCGGGCGTATTCGGCGATCACCCGGTGCATGGTGTATTCGCCTTGGCCGTAGTGCTCGATCAGGCCGATGTCGCTCAGGTCGTACAGGACGGCGGGCTCGGCCTCGGCCACCCGGAGCGCGATCTCCTTGGAAAAGGTGTCGGGTTTGGGGCGGAAGATGGACAGCGCAAGCAGGGCGCGCCGCGCCTCGTCGGACCGCAAGGCGGTGAAGCTGATCTCGATGATCTCGGCCAGCGAGCGCGAGCCGTCCTCCTCGCTCGGGTTGAGTTCCAGCCGTTGCCCAGCCTCGGCGACGATCTGGAAGGCGCTGGCCATGCGGTCGGGATCGACGTCGGCGGATTCTCGGCGCAGGTATTTGCCGATCAGCACCAGGGCCAGCGGCAGGCCATAGACCGCGCTCACCAGGTTGCTTGCCCCCTCTGCGTCGAAGGCGACTGCCTTCGGGGCAATATCGGTCAACAGCCTGAGGCCGGTTTCGGAGTCGAGTTCGGGCACCAGTTCGGGATCGCCCAGCATGAGGCCGACATCCTTGAGGCGGGTGGTGATGATGAACACCCCGTTGGGCACCAGATGCATGAACTCCCGCGCGGCTTTCTTCTGCCACACGTCGTCGAGCACCACCAGCATGCGACGGGCGCCAATGGCGTCCTTGACCGTGGCTTTCCAATCGTCGATGCTGGCCAGGCTGGCCTTGCGTTCGTCGGGCACATGGAGCGCCGAGGCCCAGCGCTGCAGTTGCTCGCCGACCTGGGGCTGGCGACCGAGGTTCGCCCATAGTACGCCGTCAAAACGCTCGAGAATGGCGGGGCGATCCGCCAGCAACTCCTGGGCGATTGCCGTCTTCCCGATGCCGGGCAGGAACACCAGGCTCTGGCTTTTGCCCCCCAGCACCCGCTCCCGCAGTTGTCGGACCAGTGCCTCGCGGCCGACGATGTCGTGGTCGCGGTCGTGGTCCGGCATCAGAAATGGAGCCTCATCGGTACCCGCCTTTGCCCGGGCGGACGCTTCGGCTGCAGCGGGGATGCTGTCAAGGCGGGCGGTGAAGTAGGCCTCGAGCAGCTTGCCGAACAGGGCTTCGAATTCCTGCGGCGTGGCGTACTCGTGTCGACCGCCGGCGGCCGAGCCATCGGCATTGCTCAGGCGGCCGAAAAAATCACCGACCGCCCGGTACTGCGCCTTGAGTTCCGCAATCGCCTTGTCGTCGAGGTCGATGTCGAATCGCGGCTTCTCGGTGCGCTTGAACAGCCACACGTCCTTGCCCGCGGCAAGGGCGTTCTCGTATTCGGATACCGTGCCCGATTCGTAGCGACTGCCGTCATGACGCACGATCTCGGCCGAAACGGGGGTACCCAGGCGGCTCCACAGAAGCACCACGGTGAGGTCGCACTGTCCCGCGGGGCCTTTGTATCGATCCACCGACACCTGTGGGTTGACCCCCGCCGGCATCGGCGACGGCGCATCGGGATCGTCGTAGGCGATCACATCGGTGGTGACCTTGCCGCGATAGGCCGCGCTGCGCGGCAGGGCCTGGATGACTTTGCGCGCCAATTCGCGCTCCTCGACCACGTCACCCGGCGACGAGAGGAAGATCTTCAGGTGCAGCGGCTGGTTTGCGTCCATGTTTTGTCAGCCCAGGTCCTGGCGCACGCCGCCGGCAAAGCGGTAGCTGCGAATCGGCGCGCACACCTGGACCTGGTAGTCGGCGAAAAATGTCGTCCGTCCTTGCTCCTGAACCGCAATGTGCTCGGGGTGATTGCGCCATGCCAGGAGTGTTTCTGGTGATTCGAACTCGACGATCGAGACGTTCTCGCCGTCGGCCGCGGCGAAATCCTTGTAGGAAATGAATCCGGGCATGGCGGTGGCGATCTCGTACATCCGCTCGCCGATCGCTGTCAGTGTCTGCTCGTCGATCCCGGCTTTCAGCCAGGTACGGAATACCACGACGACCATGATCTTCTCCCCGGTTCAAGCGTGTCATCGGAGGCAGATGCCATATTCACAATATAGGACGCCCGCGGCCGACCTGAAACCCGGTCTCGCCACCGTGACCAGGCGCGTGCCGGGACTTTCGTTGAAACGCTGTATAGGGCTCGCGTCATCGCGCTGCAACCGGTACGTCACAGTCATGTCTTGATTGCCGCCTAAGCTGCGGCGGCATGAGAACGCTCGATTTCACCACCGAGGAGTTGTGCCAGGACAGCCGGATGCGCATTGCGCTGGTGACCGAAACCTGGCCGCCTGAAGTCAATGGCGTGGCGATGACGCTTGCACGCATGGTCGACGGCCTGATCCAGCGTGGCCATCGGGTACAGCTCGTGCGGCCGCGGCAGACCCCGACCGACACCGCGATTTCCGCGGGCGGGCTGGAGGAAGTGCTGTCGCGTGGCTTGCAGCTGCCGCGCTACGACGGACTCAAGCTCGGTCTGCCGGCGCGCGCGCGGCTGATACGCGAATGGTCGCGCCAGCGGCCGGATCTGGTGCATGTCGCCACCGAGGGGCCGCTGGGGTGGACCGCGGTGAGCGCGGCGAAGAAGCTGCGGCTGCCGGTGACCTCGGACTTCCACACCAACTTCGACCACTACAGCACGCACTACGGCGTGGGTTGGCTGCGCCAGCCGGTCGCCGCCTACCTGCGTCGCTTCCATAACCGTACCGCCGCTACCTACGTCCCGACCGCCGAGCTGGCCGGGATCCTCACCGCGCAAGGCTACGCCCGGGTCGAGGTGATCTCGCGCGGGGTCGATACCACCCTGTTCTCGCCCGCGCACCGCAGTCAGGCCTTGCGCCGCCAGTGGGGCGTATCGCCGCACGGGCTGGCCGTGATCTGCGTCGGCCGGGTGGCGCCGGAGAAAAACCTCGGGCTGGCGCTGCGCGCGTTCGCCGCGATCCGCGCCCATCGCCCGGAAGCACGCATGGTCGTGGTCGGTGACGGTCCCATGCGCGAGGCGATCGCGCGCGAGCAACCCGACGTGGTGCTGGCGGGCATGCGCCATGGCGAGGACCTTGCCGCCCACTACGCATCGGCCGACCTGTTCCTGTTTCCGAGCCTGACCGAGACCTTCGGCAACGTCACCCTCGAGGCCATGGCGAGCGGGCTTGGCGTGGTGGCCTACGCCTACGCGGCGGCAGCAGAGCACATGCGCGATCTCGACAACGGGGCCGTGGTGCGTTCCGGCGACGAGAGCGCATTCATCGAACGTGCGCTGCAACTGGCCTGTGCCGATGCCCTGCGGGTCGATCTCGGTCAGGCTGCGCGCCGTACCGCCGAGCGGATCGACTGGGCGCGCGTAAACGACAGTTTTGCCGATGCCCTGACCCGCGCCTGGCGTGCCGACAGGGTGGCCGCGCCGATGCTGTCGTCCGCGTTTTCGGGGAGGGTCTGAGCTTGACCCAGCATGTGCGTGCCATTTTCATCTCCGATGTCCACCTTGGCACACGGGCCTGCCAGGCCGAGCGCCTGCTCGACTTCCTGAAGGTGTACGAGTCCGAATATCTCTACTTGCTCGGCGACATCATCGACTTCTGGGCGATGAATCGCAGCATCCAATGGACGCAGGTCCAGAACACCGTGATCCAGAAGGTGCTCCGTCGGGCGCGCCACGGCGGCAAGGTGTTCTTCATTCCGGGCAATCACGACGAAGTGCTGCGCGAGTACGCCGGTGTTGCCTTCGGCGACATCCGGGTCGAGTCCGAGTGGGTGCACGAAACCGCCGATGGCTGCCGTTACTGGCTGATCCACGGTGACGAATACGACCAGGTCACGCGCCATCACCGCTGGGTCGCGGTGCTCGGCGACGTTGCCTACAACGCACTGGTGCGGATCAACATCCAGTTGTCACGTATCCGCCGACTGCTGCGCATCCCCGGCTACTGGTCGTTGGCCGGTTTTGCCAAACAGAAGGTCAAGAAGGCGGTGAGCTTCATCTTCGACTTCGAGGACGCGGTAGCCCATGCCGCCGACCAGCGCAACATGGATGGCGTGATCTGCGGTCACATCCACTGGGCCGCCGATCGCTGCATCGGCAAGGTTCGTTACCTGAATTGCGGCGACTGGGTCGATACCTGCAGCGCAATCGTCGAGCATCTCGACGGACGTATCGAGGTGGTGCATTGGGGCGCGGATCCATCCCGCAAACGTGCCCCTGTGGTCGCGGACGAATCCGCGCCGGTGCAGGGCAATGCGGTAGGAAACGTTACCGGGAGTGCCAGCGCTTGATCCGCGTCCTGATGGTTTCAGATGTCTACTTTCCGCGGGTCAATGGCGTTTCCACCTCGATGCAGACGTTCAGGAGTGCGCTCGCCGGGCACGACGTCCAGGTCGATCTGGTGGTGCCGCGGTACGACGACGAGGCGGAAAGTGCCGGCATCGTCCGCGTCCCCGGGCGCAAGCTGCCCAACGACCCGGAAGACCGGCTGGTGTCGTGGCGCCGTATGCATCAGGCGGTGAGTGCGGCGGCGGCTGGCTGCGACCTGATCCATATCCAGACGCCCTTCGTGGCGCACTACGCCGGGGTGGCCGCGGCACGCGCGCACAAACTGCCCGTTGTCGTCACTTACCACACCCTGTTCGAAGAGTATCTCCAGCACTACGTACCGGTCTTGCCCCCGACCTGGTTGCGCGGGCTGGCGCGCCGCTTCTCGCGCCGTCAGTGCAACGCGGTTGACGCCGTAGTGGTTCCCTCGTCGGCCATGGCCGGGCGTCTCACCGCCTATGGCGTGACCTCGTCGCTTGCCATGGTACCGACGGGCATCCCGCTGGCGCGCTTCGCGCGCGGCGACGGCGCCGCGTTCCGCACCGCCCACGGCATCGGCCCTGATCGGCCGGTGGCGCTGTTCGTCGGCCGGGTGGCGCACGAGAAGAACATCGGCTTCCTGCTCGAGGCCCTGGTCCATGCGCGCCGCCGTTGCCCCGATGTCCTGCTGCTGATCGCGGGCGAAGGGCCGGCACAGTCGGATCTGGGGCAGCAGGCGGCCTGGCTCGGCATCACCGATGCGGTCCGCTTCATCGGCTATCTCGATCGCGAACGCGAACTGCTCGACTGCTATGCGGCGGCGGATCTCTTCGTTTTTTCCTCGCGCACCGAGACCCAGGGCCTCGTGCTGCTCGAAGCGCTGGCTTCCGGCCTGCCGGTGGTCGCGCTGGCGGCGATGGGCACGGCCGACATTCTGATCGATGCACCGGGCTGCCACGCTCCGCCGGACGACGCCGAGGCCTTCGGGCATGTCATCGGCGACTTGCTCGCCGACCGCGCGGGCTGTCAGCTGCTCGCCGACCAGGCCCGCCAAACCGCGAGCCGTTGGTCGGACATCACCATGGCGAGGCAACTCGCGCAGTTCTATCGGCAGACCATCGCGCGCCGCGCTACCGGTTCATAGGCTAGCGCAGTCGTCTGGCGCTTAGTGCTTGCGGGCGAACAGCCCGTCGGGGCTGCCCGGCAAGTCGACCTCCTCGACCGACATCTCGTCCGGGTCGAAGCCCGGCGGCGGTGTCTGCGGTTGCAGGCTGCTTGCCTGCGCAACGAACAGCGGCTGAGTTCGACCCGTATCGCCATGCAGCATGTTCTGATGCGCGACGAACAACAGCGCGGTGGCGAAGAAGAAGTGATTCGCCACCTGTAGCAATTCGCTTCGTTGCGGCAACTGGCGCTTGTCGATATTCATCGTTCGGGCCCTCCGGCGGGTCACATAGGTAAAACAGTAAAACAGGCAATGGTCGTCTGACGGCTGCACGCTGCTTTTGGTTCATTGTGCCCGCCCTCGCCAATCGGAGTGGTCCTGCGCGAGGGGATGGCAGCGTTCGGTTACGCATCGGAATGCAAGGATCTGCAAGGACGTGCACGATCCGGAACCAAGGGCCGTCCCATTCCATCAAAGCCTTGTGATTCACATTCGGTGAAGCCGGGTGGTGTTTCACGCCATGTGCCAAACATGGAAGCTCCGCGTCATCGCTCCCGTACACACGGTCATCGTTGGCGCCCAGTCTTGAAGGAGGGGACTTCTTGATCGCCGCGATCCAGAATGTGTCGGCGTCTTCCCTGCCATTCGTAAGTTCCGCCCTCCCGACATGGGAGCGGTTTTCGCAGTTGGCAGAAGACGCAGCGTCCGCGCCGAGCACGCCCAGCGTCATCGTGAGTCTGGGTGCGGTGCCGCGTGCGCCCCTCACCTACAACGCCAACGGCTTGCTCGAGACGCAAGCGACGGCCAGCACGGGCGCCACCTTCATCCCGGGTGCGCGGGGTACAAGCGATATCGCTGCACCGACGGTGGCGCCGATTGCAACAGGACCCGCCGCCGCCACGATCAACGACGCGCTCTCGTTCGTCGCGAGCGCGCCGGGCATCCTCACCCTCACCCCCGCGACGGACGGCAGCGAAAGCGCGATCGCGTTTGTCCCGACCCCGGCCGGTGCAATTGCGGTGGCGGTACCGGCGCCGCCCGCTGCCGGCGCCGACCCCGCGATCACCTTCATTCCGACCCCGTCAGGCGCAGTCGTCATCCTCGCCCCGACCTTGCCGATTGCGGCAAGCCCGTCTGCCGCGGATGCCGCCGGCACCCTGATCCCGACTCCGCCGGGCGCAATCGCCTTCGCCCCTGTGGCCGGCACAACGCCGCCCACGGCCGGAGCGGACCCGCCGAGTGCCTTCATCCCGGCCCCGGCGGGCGCAATTGCGGTCGCCTCTCCGGAGCCCGTCGTCGTCGCACCGCCGCGCGCAGGCGCGACCGACACGGCAGGCACCGATTCCGCGCTGGTCCTGAATGCTGCTGCTGCGGCCACGCCGACGCTGCGCTTTGCTACAGCCGCAGCCACAGTGGCGGCGGACATCGAGGCGCTGGTCACGCAAGCGGAGCCGGATACGACCACGGTCACCACGCCCGCACTGTCCCCTACGGCGCTTGTCGCCACACCGGGCACGCCGGCGCTTGCAGCGACGGCCGTGGCGCCGGAGGCAGCAGGCGCCGCCCCGGCCACTCCAACGCTGGTGGATGCGGCCACCATGGCCCATCGCAACATCGCTCAGAATCCGTTCTACGCCGGCCTCGCCGCCACCATGTATGTGAACGCGATGGTCTTCCGCTTGCAGCAGTCCTCCTCAGCCGAGCTGCCGCAGTTCGCTGAAAGTGTCCAGCCGGTGGCAGGGCTGCGTGCCGTCGCGCCGATCTCGTTCGACCGCAATGGCCCCGCTGATGAAGAGCGCGATGGCTGGACCCTGGAGCGGCGGGCTATTGCCGCGGCGATAGGGCGCGGGGCTGCCCCCGGGGCTGTCGAAGGCTGAGTCCTTCCGGCCGGGCCGGGGGCGCACGACGCTGCGTCGTCCGGCTATTCGCCGCGTTCGCGTTCGAGATCTCCGGCGCGGCGTTCGCGCAGTCGCCATTCCTCGGCCAGCTTCACGATCCGGGCGGCCGCTCAGATCATCCGGACCTGGTCGGCCCTGACCGTAAACGCCAGCCGATCGGCCCTGTCGAACAGCTCGGTCGGGACTTCGTACACAAACTGGTTCTCGAACCAGGAGCGGGCATAGGGCAGGAAGACGCTGTTCGGCGCGAGATCCATCAGGCCTTCCTGGCCCGCAAGCAGTGCTGCCCCGAAGCCGCTGTTGGCCGCCAAGGGCACGTTGTCGTCACCGAAGACTTCCACCTGGACAATGACTTTCGCCGACTCGATACCACCTTCGCTGGTCTTGACCGCGGTCACGCGGATGTTCTGAAAGCGGCGCCCGACCTTGCCGTCTTCCAGCAGCTGGATGAACTCATGCAGCTTCCCCTTCTTGACCACGGTGCTGTCGAGCAGGGGCACGCCCAGCTGCGTCAGGCTCAGACCGGTGGACTTGGCGGGCTTCAAATCGATAAAGGTGGTGTTCTCGGTCAATGCGGGCACGATGCTCTCCATGGTTTGGTTTCCGACAAAAGCGCGACAAAAAGTGGTGCTTTGTGTCTTGCAGGGTGCGAAGTAGCAGGTTCGATGCCAGGCGTGAGTGGTCTTGGGCGTCCATCGCGCGCCTCGCGCCACGGAAAAGCGGGCAGACTGCCGTCCATGCTGAACCACCGCGCCATCCTGCGCATTGCCTTGCCGGTGATGCTCTCCAATGTGTCCACGCCGCTGATCGGGGTGGTCGATACCGCCATCGTCGGCCGCATCCCCGACCCCGCCTACATTGGCGCGGTGGCGCTTGGTGCGCTGGTGTTTACCTTCGTGTTCTGGGCCTTCGGTTTCCTGCGCATGGGCACCACCGGCCTCACTGCACAGGCGCTCGGCGCCGGCGACGGCGAGGAGCTGGTGGCTGGACTGGGGCGGGCGCTGTTGATTGCCGCCGTGGTCGGCACCGTGCTGATCGGGCTGCAGTGGCCGATCCGCGAGCTCGCCTTCGGCCTGATCGAGGGCAGCGACCGGGTCGAGGGGCTGGCGCGCGACTACTTCGACATCCGCATCTGGGCCGCGCCGGCCACCCTCGCCAACTATGCGCTGCTGGGCTGGTTCATCGGCATGGGGCGCACCGATATCGGCCTTGTGCTGCAGCTGGTGCTCAACCTCGCCAACATCGCGCTCGATGCCTATTTTGTACTCGTCCTCGGGCTGGACGTGCGCGGCGTCGCGCTCGGCACCCTGTTGGCCGAATACCTGGCCGTGCTGGTCGGGCTGGTGGTCGCCATCGTCCACATTCGCCGCAACGGGGCCCGGCTCAGCCTTGCCCGCTTGTTGCTGGCCGATCGCTTGCGGCGCACGCTGGCGGTCAACCGCGACATCATGATCCGCTCGCTGGCGCTGATCTTCGTCTTTGTCTGGTTCATGGCCCAGGGCGCCCGCCATGGTGACGTCACGCTCGCGGCCAACGCGGTGCTGATGCAGTTCGTCTCGGTCAGTGCCTACTTCCTCGACGGTCTCGCCTTTGCGGCGGAGGCGCTGGTCGGGCGCGCGGTGGGCGCCCGCAATCGCGCAGACTTCCGCGCCGCGGTCCGCCTCACCACGGTCTGGGCAGTGGCCGTTGCGCTGCTCATCAGCGTCGCCTTCCTCCTTGTCGGGCCGTGGGTGGTGGACGCCCTCACCACCGATTCCGCCACCCGTACCGCCGCCCGCGACTACCTGCCATGGGCCGCGCTCGCGCCGCTGGCCGGGGTGTGGGCCTTCCAGCTCGACGGCATCTTCATCGGCGCCACCCGCAGCGTCGAGATGCGCAACGCAATGCTGGTGTCGCTCGCCGTGTTCCTTCTCGCCTGGTGGCTGCTGCAGCCGTGGGGCAACCACGGCCTGTGGGCAGCGCTGTACGTCAATTACCTGGCGCGCACGCTTTCGCTCGGTTGGTACTACCCGGCACTGGCCCGGTTCTCGTAGGGCTCTTTGCAGGCCGTAAAGTCTGGCGTTGGTGCTCGAACCCGCCCGGATGTCTGCCCGCGTGAAACCATGGGGCGCGAACAGCCGCCGTAGGGCCGACTTCAGTCGGCCACAGTGCTCGGGCCAGACGCTGGTGCTCGATGCGCCAGCTGCGGCGGGTTGAAACCCGCCCTACCGCGGATGTGCTCGCGACGAGTGCTTGACTCGGATAACAGTATCTATGGTGGCAGACGTGATGGGCGTATCCACCCCGAAAGCCGTTACAGTACGGACCCGTACGCCTCACATTCGACCTCGATGAAAAAGAACCTCTGGCTGCTGGCCATTGCGCAGGGCTTGTTCCTCAGCAACAACGTCGTCTTCATTGCCATCAACGGGCTGGTCGGCCTGCGTCTGGCGCCGGTGAGCTGGATGGCGACGTTGCCGGTGATGGGCTATGTGGTCGGCGGCGCGCTGTCGACCGGGCTGGTGGCGCGCAGTCAGCGGCGCTGGGGGCGCAAGATTTCGTTTCAGCTTGGTCTGGTAGTGGCCTTCGTGACGGCGCTGCTGTGTGCGTTCGCGCTCTCGATTGGGAACTTCTGGTTGCTGGTGGCGGGGACGGTGATCGCCGGCTATTACAGCGCGAACGGGCAGCTCTACCGCTTTGCCGCCGGCGAACTGGCGCCGGTGTCCTTCCGTGAGAAGGCGGTGTCGCTGGTGCTGGCCGGGGGGCTGATCGGGGCGGTGGTCGGCCCAAATCTGGCCAACCATACCCGCGATACCTTGGACGTGCCCTTCCTCGGGTCGTATCTCGCGCTGGCGGTGGTGGCGCTGATCGCGATGGCGGTGATGGCAGCGATCCGCTTCCCGGCCGAGTCGCTGGGGCACGGGGAGGGCGGCAGCGGCCGCGCGCTGGGCGAGATCGTGCGCCAGCCGGTGTTCATCGTCGCCACCCTCGGCGCGGCGCTCGGCTACGGCGTCATGAACTTGCTGATGGCGGCCACGCCGCTGGCGATGGACATCTGCGGCATGCCGTTTTCCGACACCGCACTGGTGCTCGAGTGGCACGTGATCGGCATGTTCGCGCCGGGTTTCTTCACCGGCCACCTGATCAAGCGCTTCGGGGTACTGAACATCATGGGCGTGGGCGTGGCGCTCAATGCAGCGTGCATCGCGGTCGCGCTCTCCGGACAGGATCTGCACCAGTTCCTGATCGGTCTGTTCCTGCTCGGCGTGGGCTGGAACTTCCTCTTCACCGGCAGCACCACGCTGGCAATGGAGGCCTACCGTCCCGAAGAAAAGGACAAGGCCCAGGCCGCGATCAATCTGGCCGTGTTCACCACCATGGCGCTGACCGCATTCGCCTCCGGCGCGCTGGTCACCACGCAGGGCTGGATGCTGCTGAACTTGGGCTCGCTGCCCGCGGTGGCGCTCATCGGCGTGGCGCTGGCATGGCTGGCGGCAAAGCGGCGGCGGGCGGCGTAGCGGGTGTTACGATGCGCCCCCACGCGCCGTCGTCTCATTCCCGCCACAAGGTCTGATCCGCGCAAAACCGGGCCTGCGACCGGCTCAGGCCTACGTCCCGCAGCGTCGCATCGTCAAGTTCGCGCAGCTCACGGCGTTGCCCCGCCCGTAGCCGCCACGTCCGCAGGCGGGACGCGAATATGTCCAACGCGGTCGCGATGGGCCGACGCAACTTGAATCGACGTGCTGCGGGAGCGCTCAAGCTGTGGCTGGTCTGGCTCATGATGTTCTCCTCGAACCGGATTGGGATGGCTGAAGCTTGGCTATTGCGCGCGTCGCGATCCAATCGTTTTTCGGGATTCCCCTGTTCAGGAAATGTGATGGCGCCAGCCGTCCATCTGCGCTTTACTTGCAAAGAAGACGCAGCCAGTGGAGCCAACGCATGGAGCTTTATCACCTCAGAACCTTCGTCACGGTGGCGGAGGAGCAGCACCTGACCCGCGCCGCCGAGCGCCTGTTCACCAGCCAGCCCGCGATCAGCGCTCACATCAAGGCGCTGGAGGAGGAGCTTCGCCTCACCCTGTTCGACCGTACCCCCAAGGGCATGCAGCTCACCCCGGCCGGCCGCCAGTTGCTCGACCAGGCCCAACGCACGCTCGCCACCGCCGGCGACTTTCTGCAGGCTGCGAAAGGAATGCAGAACGAATTGCTGGGCAGCATCCGCATCGGACTCAACACCGACGCCGAGTTTCTGCGCCTGGTGGAACTGCAGGCCGGTCTGAGCGCACACCACCCGCAACTCGGCATCGAGTTCCTGGCGGGCCGGACCGGCGACAACATTCCGGCCCTGCGGATCGGCCGGCTCGATGCCGCCTTCGTCAGCGGCGACTGCGACGAGCCGCTGCTCGAATCCCACATCCTGCGCGAGGAGGAGATGGCCATCGCCGTACCGCATGCGCTGCGCGACCAGATCGACTCGCCGGACATCCGGGCGCTCGCCCGCCTGCCGTGGGTCTACACCTCGCCGAGCTGTGCCTACTATCAACTCATGCAGCCGCTGTTCGACGCGCACGGCTGCAAGCCGGTCAAGACCATGCTCGCGGATCAGGAGGACGCAATGAAGGCCATGGTCGCCGCCGGCGTCGGGCTCGGCATCATGCGTCGGAGCGAGGTCGAGGCGGCTGAACGGGCCGGGCAGATGCACGTGCTGCCGATGGAGCTGCCCACGCTCAGTCTGCGTTTTGCCTACCTGCGCAAGCGCACGAACGATCCGGTGATCCGCGCAGTGGTGGCGGAGCTGTCGGCGATCTGGGGCTTGAAGGACCTGACGCAGCGCGAGGCGGTCTGAAAACCTTGCAGGGCAGCGCTCCAGGTTTGATGATGCTTCACTATTTCTGCGGTGCCCGGTCGCCCCAAAAACCGCATGCTAAAGTGCGCGCCTGTAACTTCTGCGGACTTCGGGGTGGCGATGGCAGCGAAATGGTCGTGGCGTGCAGGGGCGTTGATTGTCATGGCAGGTTTCTGCGGACTGCTCGGCTGGGTCGCGCTCGATCTGCAGCAATCGCGCGAGCGGGAGCTGCGCGCGGCCGAGAGTCTGGGCGGAACGCTGACCAGACTGCTGGAGGGGCATTTCCAGGGCACGGGGCGACAGATTGACCGGCATCTTTCTGATTTCGCCCTGCGCTTTCAGTACTCGGTTGCCGACCGTGCTCCCCGGGACGAAATCGAACTTGAGCTGCAGCGCCACGTGAGAGATTTTCCGGAGGTGCAGAGCTTCCGGGTGGCCGACGCTGACGGGCGCTATCTCTACGATGCCAGCGGTGTGCTGTCGGATGTCAATATTGCCGACCGCCCCTATTTCATCCGTCTGCGCGATGACCCGGCAGCCGGGCTGGTGATTTCGATGCCCATCGTTTCGCGCGTGACCGGCGCAGTGGTCATCGTTTTCGCGCGTCGTCTGGAGGATCGCGCCGGTCGTTTCGGTGGCATCGTGCTCGCTACCTTGCGAGCCGACTATTACGAGCGCTTTTACCGGGGGCTGGAGGTCGGCCAACAAGGCATCATTGCCTTGTGGAGCAGAGACATGAAACTCTTCGCCCGCTGGCCTGCACTGCCAGAGCGGCAGGGCAGGGGCATCGAGGAGAGTCCGATTCCGACACGCATGGCTGCGGGCGAAATGGCCGGCAGCTTCCGGCGCGTGGGGGTGCTCGACGGCGAGACCCGCGTATTCGCATATCGGGGCGTCGAGGGTTTCCCCTTCGTGATCACGGTTGGCTTCGCCGAGCAGGAGGTCCTGGACGAATGGCAGCGCCGGGCGCTGATCTACGGTGTACTCGGGCTGCTCTTGCTGGGCGCCTTGATCGCCCTGATGCGGTCCTGGAGTAGGGTCTACCGACGGGCCGAGTTGCTGGCCGAGAAGATGACCCGGGCTTACGCGGAGAAGATCCACGAGGCCAGGGCCTTGCTCGACTCCATTCCCGACCCGGCCTGGATGCTCGACAACGAGGGGCGCTTCGTTGCGGTCAACGAAGCCTTTTGCCGGATGCGCGGCTTCCCGATGGAGGGTGTCGTCGGCAGCACGGTCGATGAGTTGTTTCCCGAGGCGGAAGCGAAGCTCCTGCGCGAGGGACAACTCGAGGTCTACCGCAAGGGCGCGCCGGTGCGCCAGGTGATTTCGCTGCAGTTGGCGGGAAGGCTGCGTCCCTTCGAGTTCCTGCGGGTTCCCGTGTATGGCGATGCTGGCGAAATCCGAGGCCTGACCGGTGTCGCCTGGGATCTGAGCGAACGCTTCGAGGCGGAGGAGCGCCAGCGCCTGATCACGCACTTTTTCGACCATGGCAGCGACGCTGTGCTGATTCTCGACAAGGAGCGCCGGGTTCTGACGCTGAACGAGGCGGTCACCACGATCAGCGGTTACGAACTGGCGGATCTCAAGGGGCGTTTGCCGCGTTTCATCATCGAGGATGCGCACGACAAGGCGAAGCTCGACGGCATCTTGCACCTGCTGGACACCCAGGGGCGCTGGCAGGGCGAGCTCAAGGCTACCCGCAAGGACGGCAGCTCCTTGCCGATCAGCTGCCACATCAGTGCGATCCACAACGACGCTGGTGACGTGGTCAACTGGTCGGTCTTCGTCTCCGATCTGAGTGAGCGCAAGGCCACCGAGGCCCGCATCGAATCGCTGACCCATTTCGATCAACTGACCGAACTGCCCAACCGCCAGGGCTTCTCTCGCCTGATGGGTGAATGGCTGGCCGCCGGCAAGCACGGGGTGCTGATTGTCATCGGTGTCGACAATCAGTTGAACCGCATCAACGACGCCTTCGGACACGCTGCTGGCGATGCGGTGTTGCGCCGGCTGGGCGCGCGGCTGAGCCGGTCCCTGCGCAGTGGCGATGTCCTGGGGCGGATGGGGAGCGATCAGTTCGGCGTGCTGCTCAGCCAGCGAAGCAGCCCGAGTACCGGGGAGACCGTCGTCCGCACGCTGCTCGACAATCTTGCCAGGCCGATTGCCGTGGAGGACAGCGACGTGGTGCTGACCGCCTGCGCAGGCATCTGCCGTCTGTTTGAGGATGGCTGCGACGTAGCGACTTTGCTGCGCAATGCCGATGCGGCCCTGCATCATGCCAGGTCGTCGGGGCAGAACCGATTCCGCTTCTTCTCGACAGACATGAATGAGCGCATGGCCGAGCGCCTGCGCCTGGAAAGCGACCTGCGCGGGGCGCTGGCACGCGGCGAGCTCGAGTTGCACTACCAGCCTCAGGTCGACCTGGTTAGCGGCGAGATCGTTGGTTTCGAGAGCCTCTTGCGCTGGCGGCATCCGGATCTCGGCATGGTGTCACCGGTCAGGTTCATTCCGGTCGCCGAGGAAAGTCGCCTGATTTTGCCGATCGGTGCCTGGGTGCTGGACAAGGCCTGCCAGCAGAACAAGGCCTGGCAGGATGCCGGGATGCCGCCCAAGGTGGTTGCCGTCAATCTGTCGGCCATCCAGTTTCACGGGTCGGATGTCGTGGCCATGGTCCGCGATACGCTCGAGGCCACCGGGCTGGCGCCGCAGTATCTGGAGCTGGAGATTACCGAAAGCGTGATCGTCGAGGACCCGGAGCGGGTCGTACAGCTGATGGAGGCGCTCAAGGCTATCGGTGTGGGGCTGTCGATCGACGATTTCGGCACCGGCTACTCCAGCCTGTCCTACCTGAAGCGTTTCCCGATCGACAAGATCAAGATCGACCGCGCTTTCGTGCGCGATCTGGAGCGAAATGCCAACGATGCCGCGATCGTCCGCATGGTTATCGGCATCGCGGCCGAGCTGGAGCACAAGGTTATTGCCGAAGGGGTCGAGACCGTCGAACAGCTCGAGTTCCTGCGCGCGCATGGCTGCGACGCGTACCAGGGCTTCCACTGCAGCCCTGCGGTCCCGGCCGAGCAGATTCCGGCACTGGTCGCCGCCAGGCAGCGCTGAGGCAAACTCCGGGACGAGGACGAGGCGGTGCATTTGCCGAGTTGCATCACCACGCTGCCGAGCTCCTAGTGCATCTCCAGCCGCCCGACCGATTCGACCCACTTCGTCGCATTGCGCGTGAGCCATTCTGTGGCCATGTCGTCGTCGCGCAGGGTGGCATCGAGGAACGCGGGGCTGACCGCCTGTACCGCGATTTCTGCGCCTTGTCTGACGCCACCGCCACCGGGGCGTCCTCCTCCTCCACCACCCATGCCGCCCATCCCAGCCATCCCTCCGCCACCCATTCCTTCGCCGCCCGATCCGCCGTCGGGCAAGTAACGGAAAACGGCCTGACGGGTCGAAGGCGACACTCCCGTCCAATAGCGATCCTCGTCAGTGTCGCTATTGACCAGCAGCACCGGTCGGGTCAAAGCACTGAAGCGGTCGCTCATCCGCGCCGGCGCTGACTCAACGTCGCCGCCCAGCAGATGCGTGAGCCGCAGTTCGTCGAACACGTGTGCGCACTGCTCGCGGAGCAGGGCATTCCGCCGGCGGCGATCTGCCTCGAGCTCACCGAAGGGACGCTGATGGCCGATCTCGGCGAAACCGGCCAGGGCTACTATTTCCACCGCCCGCTGAGCACGGCCACATTTGAGAAGCTGCTGCAAACGGCATAGGCGTCGACTTCCGCGGCCAGTTGTATCTGCCTCCACTCGTTCGGCGGGTCGCAAGAGCGGTGAGTACGCTACAGCCCGCCGTGCATGGCCCAGAACTGCGCCGGGGGTGATGATCGGAAAGCGCTCGGCCAGCGCCAGCAAGTCCTTGTCACCGGTCACCAGATAGCCGGTTTTGGCGTTTGTGCACGAATCGCCCCCCGCCGGCGGGCCTGCACGCACGATTTACAATCCGCAGAACATCGATAATAATAAGAACTCTTCGCGTTATGGTGTCGACGCGTCCATCCTGCCGGTGAGCAGGGTAGGGCCGCGAGCGCCGCGACGACCAGCCAGCCACGCCACCCCGAGCCCGGGGTGCGCCAGCCAGCCAGCAACCCTTGCTGAGCAGGTAACACGTGAATTCGCCTGACCACCTTTTCATCGCTGCGCTGCGCTCCTCGCGGGCGGGCGCAGCGGAATCCTCCATTGCGGGTGCGGTGCCGGGTGCGGCATGCGCATCGCAGCCTTCGACGGCGCGACCGTCCACTCGCGCAGCCGTTCGGGCGTTCGGCCTTACGCTGATCGCGGCCGCCGCGTGCGGCCCTGCGGTAGCGGCAGGGGACGATGCGAGCCCGGTTGTGCTGAGCCCGGTGACCGTCACCGACAGCAGCGCGGAGACTGCGACCGGGCCGGTGCCGGGGCACGTGGCGCGGCGGGGCGCCTCCGCCACCAAGACCGACACCCCACTCGTCGAAACGCCGCAGTCGATCTCGGTGGTGACCGCCGACCGCATGCGCGACCAGGGCGTGCAGACGGTGCAGGATGCGCTGCGCTACAGCGCCGGCGTGCGCGGCGAAACCTACGGGCTGGACAGTCGCGGCGACTGGTCCACCATCCGTGGCAGCGATCCGGTGGTGTTTCTCGACGGCATGCAGCAGACCTTCGGCTATTACGCCAGCTCGCGTCCCGACCCCTTCGCGCTCGAGCGCATCGAGATCCTCAAGGGGCCGGCCTCGGTGCTCTACGGCCAGGGCACGGTGGGCGGCATCGTCAGCCTGGTGAGCAAGCGTCCGCTTGATACCCCGCAGGGCGAGGTGCAGCTGCAGTACGGCAGTTTCGACCGCAAACAGCTGGCGGTCGACCTGACCGGGCCGCTCAATGCGGACAAGTCGCTGCTGTATCGGCTGGTGGCCATCGGCCGCGACAGTGACACCCAGGTCGACAAGGTCGACGACGACCGCTACGTGCTGATGCCGGCCATCACCTGGCGGCCCAGCGGCAGCGTGGAATGGACCCTGCTCGGCAACTTCCAGAAGGACAAGACCGGTTCCACCACGCAGTTTCTGCCGCACGCCGGCACGGTGCTGCCGGCGCCTAACGGCCTGCCGAAGATCCCGGTGGATGTGTTCGTGAGCGAGCCCGGTTTCGACGAGTACGACACCGAGCAGCAGGCGGTGACCTCCTTGTTCCGCTACGCGCCGAACGACACCTGGACCTTCCGCCAGAACCTGCGTTACGCCGAGAGCGAAGTCAGCTACCAGACCATCTATCCGCGCTTTCGCCCCACTTTGCAGGCCAATGGCGACATCGACCGGGTGTACTGGGTGGCGAAACCGGAGCTGAAGTCCTGGACCGCCGACAACCAGGCTCAGGCCGTGGTCGACAGCGGCCGCCTGCGCCAGACCGTGCTCGCCGGGCTCGACTACCAGCACGCGGTCACCAAGCGGCGCTGGGCCTACGGCGCGGCCGGCACGCTCAACCTGTACAACCCGGTGTATGGCAACTTCACCCCGCCGGCGGAGACCGGCTTCGTCGATGACCCGGAGAATACCGTCACCCAGACCGGCGTTTACCTGCAGGACCAGCTCACCTGGGACGAGCGCTGGATTGCGGTGCTCGGCCTGCGCCACGACCATGCGATCAACGACACCGAAGGTAGCGAGCGGCAGAAGGATACGGCTGTCACCAAGCGCCTGGCGCTGATGTACAAGGGTGGTGGTGGCGTGTCGCCCTATGTGAGCTATGCCGAGTCCTTCCAGCCGGTGATCGGCCTCGACTTCCACGGCAAGGCGTTCAAGCCGCTGCGCGGCCGGCAGTACGAGCTCGGGGTGAAGTACGAACCTGCGGGTGTGCCCGGCATGGTCACCGCCGCAGCGTATGACCTGCGCGAGAAGAACCGCAAGTCGCCCGATCCGAGCAACAACCTGAACCAGCTCCAGCTCGGCGAGGTCCGTGTGCGCGGACTGGAGCTGGAGGCGCAGCTGCGCATTACCCCGGCGTGGGAGCTGCTCGGCTCGTACTCATGGACCGACTCCGAAGTGCTCGAAGGCAGCAACGCCGGCAAGCGCCTGCCCAGCGTGCCGGAGCAGATGGCATCGCTGTGGACCCAGCACCGCTTTTCGCTTGCCGGCATCAGCGGATTCCGCGCCGGCTTCGGGGCGCGCTACGCGGGCCCGAGCTGGGATGGCAGCGATAGCCTGCAGACTCCGGGTTACACCCTCTATGACGCCATGGTGGGCTACGACGTCGGCCGCTGGAGCCTTGCCCTCAATGTGAACAACATCGAGGACAAGACCTACTACACCACCTGCCTTGCCCGCGGCGACTGCTTCGTCGGCACCCGGCGCACCGTGGTCGGCACCGCCAGCTACCGGTTCTGAGCCATGGCCATCCGCAATCGCAAGCTCTGGTTCCGGGTGCACGGCTGGCTGTCGCTGCCGGTGTGGCTGGTGTTCTGCTTGGTGTGCGTCACCGGCACCATCGCCGTCATCAGCCACGAACTGACCTGGCTAACCAACCCCGCCGCCCGCGCCGACAATCCGGACGGTTTGCCGGCGCGGCCGCTGCCCGAGCTGGTGGCGGCGGTGCAGCAGGCGGTGCCGGGGGCGCAGGTGAGCCGGATCATTGTGTTCGAGCCCTATCTGGTGACCGCGGTGGGCATTGCGGAGCCCGGCAAGCCGCCGGCGCTGGCCTATGTGAATCCCTATACCGCCGAGGTCCAGGCGATCAACCGCGGCATTACCTTCATCGGCTTCATGCGTGCGCTGCATGGCTGGTTGCTGTTTCCGTGGCATCAAAGCTGGAGTCTGGGCTACTACCTGGTGGCGGCAATGTCCGTCGTCACCCTCGGTGCGATGATCACCGGCATCGTCATCTACAAGCGCTTCTGGCGCGCGTTCACCCGGCCGCAGCTGCGCACCGGGGCTGGGGCGCGGGTGCTGCTGGGCGATCTGCACCGGCTGGCCGGGGCGTGGTCGCTGTGGTTCCTGCTGGTGCTCGGCGCCACCGGCCTATGGTATCTGGTGCAGGCGGTGCTGTGGCACAACGATGTGCATATCTGGGACGACACGCCGATGGTCGAGGCGAGCGCGGTGCCGCTCACCAACGGCACGCCACCTGCCATGATCGGCCTGCAGCAGGCGCTCGACGAGGCACAGCGCGCCATCCCCGGGCTGGCGCCGCGCTGGGTGTCCTTCCCCGAACACAGCCGGGCGCATTTCGACATCGCCGGCGACGGTGGATCCTTCCTCTACGATCAATATTCGTGGCGGGTGCAGGTCGAGCCGTGGTCGGGCACCGTGGCCGAGGTGCGCACGCCGGCCGCGATGACCGCGTTGCAGACCGTTGCCCATATCGCCGATCCGCTGCATTACGGCACGCTGGGCGGGATCTGGACCAAGGCGATCTGGTTCGTGTTCGGCCTGCTGTTGAGCGCGATGTCGATCACCGGCTTCCTGATCTGGAGCAAACGCACCTTCACCCAGACGACCCGAGTGGCGCCCGGCACCCGCACGGACGACGACGGGCGCGACGCCGGACTGGAAGGAGCACGCTGATGAGCGAATGCAGGCCTGCGCGCTGGCGCCGCGCCAAGTACTGGCTTAACGCGCTGGTGCTGATCGCGCCGGTGTGGTTCTTCTACGCCTCGCTCACGCCCGAGTTCCCGCCGCCGTGGGAGACGCAAACGGTCGGCCCCTTCAGCGTGACCCCGACGCCGCACAACAGCGCGCCCCCCTACGACCACCACGGCGTGCGGGTGAAGGACTTCGGCTTTCGCTTCTGCGACGGCTGCGTGGAGCGCATCCGCCTGGCCCATGCCAACGTCGGCCCGCAGGCGCTGCCGGCACTCGAGGGCGGGGACGGCGTCGTCCATGGTCATGGTGCGCAGCAGGAGGCGCATGTGCCCTATCCGGCGCAGGCGGGAGAGGGCGATCGCCTGTGGCTGACAGTGCAGGAGTGGAACGGCGCCATTCATCGCCGTGCGTGGCCGCTCCCCCCGGCAGGTCCCGTCGCGCGCTGACTGCAACGCCGGGGTTTCCGGTGTGGCAGGGCCGACTTCAGTCGGCCACAGGTGCCCGGTCCCGACACTGATCTCGAGCATTGCCCCCTGTGGCGGGCTTCAACCCGCCACAGGGGGCAATGCTCGAGATCAGTGTCGGACCCGGTTAACGGTATCTGCCCCGGCGGTGGTTCGGCTACGCCGCGCATCCGATCGTCATTACTGAAAAACCTCGTCGAGCGTATTCGCAAACAGAATACTCTCGGCCCAGACGCTCAGTTGAGCCTCGTTGGCCTTCTACAGGCGAGTGCGAGTATCGCCAGAGAGCGGACCGAATTTTCTCTGCAACTGTCGCTCAAGCAGTTTGAGTTGCCCTTCCTCGCGGCCCTTTTCAAGGCCTTCTTCCCGTCCCAGCACCCGACCTTCTTCCCGAGCTGCATTGGTGAAGCTCACTTCGTCATGCAGCGCCCGCTCGCGCACGAACGCCAGTCGGCGCATCTCGTCATCCGCCGACAGGCCCTTCAGTTGCTCCATGGCCTGCTGCACAGGACGATGGGTGATTGCGCTCATGATGCTCTCCTCATGCCAGTGTTCGAACCACGCCACCCAGGCGGCGAGCTTACCCGCGTGTTGCGGCAGCAGGCGGTCGGCCTTGCGTAGTTCGATCACGTTCAATTGTAGTTCGCCCGTCAGCACGATGTGGGGCTGCGTGCGGTCGCGCAGTTCGAAGCACCAGAGCTGCGCGTGGTTGCCCGAACCACCCCTGCGGCGGCCTGAAATCCGTGGCGGCTGTGCTTGGGATGGGTGCTTGGCTCGGGTAACCGCGCCTACGGAGCCAGTGCCTCGACTGGCAGGCAGATCGCCGATGTCACCGCCTTGGCACAGGTCACACCCCGGCAGCAGGCTTGGCGCGCATCCAGTTTTGCCGTGCGCTGCCGGTAGATCTCGGCGAAGCGGCCAGCCCAGTGCGTTGCCCTGTTTCATGATCGAACGGCATATTGCATTCGCACTAGCCGCGCGCAGTGGAAGTGCGTAACGCCGCTGCGAAGAGCGCGCGAATGCGGAGGCATCCGCCACCAGCCGGCGCAGCCGCCCTCGGGCTGAAGATGAACATCTCTCGCAACGTGATGAAATAGGCCTATCGCCGCCGCGTGTTTGGCATATGATGAAGGCATCGACATATCTTGCAACATTTCCATGCTGCTCATGCCCCACCATCACGCATTCATCATGCGATTAACCGTGAACACCCGTCAGGGCGCTCACGCGGCCCGTGATGTTTGCGCAGTGGGGTCGCGTGCGGGCGGTGCGGGATGGATAAACGAGCGGTCGGCTTCCACCGCCTCGATGGCAGGAGAACGTGGCGACATACTGCTGGCCGACGTCATCCGCATCATGCGCATCGAGACCCAGGGCCGCAGCGCCTCCTCCGTAACAACGACCGCAACACACGCGCGATCCTCGGCTCTGTCGTCAGCTATCTCGAACTCCAGCCGTTTGGCGATCGATGCGGGGTCGCTGATGCTGGTGGCTTCGGGCTCGACCAGGGATATGGTCGTCGTCCGACTGCAGCGCGTAGCCGCTTCCACGCGGGATGATTGATTGAGTATTGACGTCCAATAAATAGGAAAAGGTACCCGTAGATGTAGAGCTTGAGCAGCGCCGCCGGGTGATAGGCCGGTCTGCCAGTAGCGGCTGGATCAACACCAGCGAACCCCAGCTTGCGCAGATCGCGTTCATCGACGAAGACATCGATGACCCGAACCGGATTGGTCTCGGACACGAAGTCATCCAGCCTCTCAGGCAGCAGCGCCCCCTGTGTGCGGCTCTGACCTTCGATGAATCGCTTCATGGTCACTGATCATGCTGACGTCAATGCCATTATCATATTAGAGCGACCGTTTTTACACTGCCGCGGCCATCACCGGCCGTTGGAGATCCGGCCAGGATTTCACTCGCTGGAACGTCTTGAGTGGCCGGTTTACTGCGGCCAACTTGACCCCCGGCTTTGCTCGACCCGGCCACGTGCCGCCACTAGTCGTTTCGGCAGAAGAAGCCACTGACGGGCCACTTCATTCAGATACCTGCCGGATAGCCGACGCAGGCAACTCCACCATTGCCGCCTCGGTCAGCGCAGCGCTGATTAACAGCACATCAGCCTCAAATCGTATTGAACGACAGGTTCCAAAGCACCATGCTCACGCGCAACGGAATATGCCACTTTCAGAAGGCGACTACACCAGTTCATTGGACTGGCCATCGTATGTGCGGTGACTCCTGACCATTCCGGCATCAGCCGTCATCTGCACCAATCTCGTCTATGCTCAATGGCGGCGTGCATCAAGAACGTTGCGGGCAACCGCTCAGGCCACGCGCCGCCTCATGACTCCGAGGCCTGCAAGCCCAATTCCGAGCAGCGCAAGGGAATAGGGTTCAGGAACCTGAGTGGAATCGTCTTCACCCACATCTCCAGGGGTGTCCGAGGCCGCAATACGGAAATTGTCCAGTGCGGCATAGCCGCCTTCGAGCAGATCAATCTGGAGTATCACGTTGCCGTTGGTATTGCCGCTCGAATCGAGAGCAACCGTGAATTCGCTCCAGTTGAACGTCCATTTGTTGGGTGCAACCAAACCGGTAATCGTGTAAGTGTCCAACAAGACCAAGCCGCCACCCCCGACGCCGTTGGCACCGCTCGGGTTGTCAAAAAGCGACAACCTGAAGACTGGCGCCACTCCTCCTGTCGGCACGAATGGCCCGCTCCAGCGATCCAGATCGATACTCGAAACATTGAGCCTGAAGTTGAGGAAGTTATAGTCCTCTACATTGAAGGCTAGTCCGAGCAGATCATTTTGGAAGGAAGAAAGCATGCCAAGCACGTGGTTTCCGGCGATGCCTTGTGGATCCTTGAACCCTCCCACGCCACCCTGTGCGGCGGCCCAGGCCTGACTACCACCGACAAGCAGAGTTTCGACAGTGTTGGTCTGCGCGAAGGCAAAGCCTGCCGGCTGGTCACCGTACAGCTGGTTGACTTGGCGGAAAATGTTCACATCGCCACCGTCATTGACGAAACCCGTCGGGGACTCAAAATCCTGGTCGTACAGAACGACTGACGCGGCGTTGGCAGCGCCACCTCCAAATACGCATGCCACCGCACCCAATCCAGCAATTAGCGCTTTCATTGCGTCCACTCCAGTCGAATTGAAAAGATCTATAGCCGCAGAACCCGCAACTGCACATGCACGATATCCGGGCAGTCTAAGCGGTTGTGACAGAAGCCCCCGAGCCAGTGCTCCAAGCTAACGCCCAACGTCGAACACGACAGCTGAATGCCACATCTGGTAGTTTGCGGACCGCACAATCAGCTGTCGCATAGAAAGCAAATAGCGATCCCGACGGGAAAATAAATAAAATCAACATGTTAAATAATGACAATGGCCGATGTGTAAAATTATTCGACATCGTGAAGGCCCCAACAGCACGGATGGAACTACCATTGTTACTGACTAGGGGCGACACGCAATCCTCTCAACTTTGGACATGGTCACGCCGCAGGCTTGTAATCATGGAACTTGTGAGGCTTGTCGCGCGGGAATCGAGGTAGATGGCGTTCGGGGCCGAAGTTCTGGACCTTGAGTGCAATCTGGGTGAGCACCTCGGCAACGATGCTTGCGTCCACGGAGGCGGTGACCAGTGCGGACAATCTGCTCCTTAGCTGCTATTGGACCAAGTATTAGTGAAATGGCAACATCGGGTCGGAAATCGTGTTGGTAGGTTTGAAGAACTGACATGATTCGCGGTTGAGCGGCAGGTAACCAATGCATTTCCGACTGACGCGCTGGCAAATGAACGTCTGCAAAGCTGAGTAGTTATTAGTCTGCTCCAGAACTGAACGACTGCTCCTCTCAGAAACCTGTCGCTGATCCACCGAGATGTTGAATGTGTCTTCCGGGTCGAAATGACTCTTCAGCGAGTGGCAGCTTATGGGAAGCGAACCTCCAACGGCGGCTTTCCGGCGACGAATCCGAAGAGTTGTTGGTCGCAACCCGACCCAAAGCGGCCATCGGGACTTCTCTGAGGCCGCCGCTCAGGCACACTGGGCTGTCGCAAGTTTCGCTTCCACGAAGCTGCCGTTCGTGATCTCACACAACCGGCCACAACCGGCCCTTGGTGATGCAGTCAGAATTTCCCTCGCTGGATCTTCTTGGATGACCGGTTTACGGTGGCCAACTTGAGCCCCGGCTTGGCTCGACCCGGCCACAACTGGCCGTTGGAGATCCATGCCAGGCGACACCGTAAATTGCCCCCCTGGAGGTGATGGAAAGGGAGTTGTGTGCGTCAAGTTGTGCAATTTGGGTGAGCACGGCATGGTTGATGTGATTTCGCTTTCAGCGCCGCGCAGGGCGTAGCCCGAAGCGGCGCTGAAAGCGGGTGGCGGCCTCACG
>JAUSOD010000001.1 GCA_030656215.1 Azoarcus sp. | reverse complement strand
TGATAGGGCGAGACGTGCTCGAAACCGAGATCGAGCGCTGCATCGTCGGCGCCATCCGCTGTCACGAGCGCAGCAGCGTGCGCGCCACCGACAGCATCATCGACGCCACCGCGCGCGACGGCGTGGCCTTTGCCGCGGCGGACGACGAAGCCCCCGGCGCGGCACTGTCGCTGATCGCGTGCACGGTGATCGGCAAGCTGCACACCGCCGAAGTCGGGTTGATTTCCAACAGCATCCTGCTCGCCGCGCTGGCCGCCGCCGACAGCTGGGCCGCCCCGGTGCGCGCGGCACGCAAGCAGGTCGGCTGCGTGCGTTTCTCGTGGCTGCCGTTCGAATCCATCGTCCCGGCCCGCCACCGCTGCCAGCCCGATTCCACCGCGGCCGCACAGCACATCGCCCCACGCTTCAGCTCGCTGCACTATGGCACCCCGCCCTACGGCCAGCTCTCCACCGCCACGCCGGCGCAGATCCTGCGCGGCGCCGATGACGAGAGCGAGATGGGCGTGTTCCATCACCTCTATGGCGCCCAGCGCGTGACCAATCTGCGCATCCGCCTCGCGGAGTATCTGCGGGTGGGTCTGCGTGCCGGCGTTTTCCACGAATCCTGAGGGAGTCCACATCATGAGTTTCGATCTGAGCCGCATCCGCTTCGACGCCCGGGAGGATTTTCTCGGCGTCGTCATGCAGCAGGGCCGGGTCCAGCTGGACGCGGACTGGAACGAATGGGTCGCCCAACTGGCGCGTCGCCTCCAGGCCGGCACGCTGGACACCTTCGGCGGCAACGTGGTGCCGCGCGTCACACCGGACGGTTTTCGCATCGAGGCTGCCGGCGGTGAGCTGGAAATTGGCGTGGGACGCATCTATGTGGACGGCCTGCTGGCCGAAAACCACGGTGCCACCCCCGACGTGTGGGAGCCCCGCCTGGCCGAGCTGACCGGCACCACGGCGCTGAACTACACTGCGCAGCCCTATTACCCAGAACCACCTGCCCTACCCGACGGCGGCCCGCACCTGGTGTATGTGGACGTGTGGCAGCGCGATGTCACCGCGCTGCAGGTACCGGATCTGGTCGAGAAGGCGGTGGGCGTCGACACCACCGGGCGGCGCCAGACGGTATGGCAGGTGAAGGTGCTGGAGGATGTGGGCAACGTGAGCTGCGCCACGCCGGACGAGGACATTCCCGGCTGGCCCGCCACCATTGCGCCGTCCGCTGCGCGCCTGAGCACCGCCACCGGCACCCCGGGCGTCGAGCCCAACCCGTGCCAGGTGCCCCCCGCAGCCGGCTATCTGGGACTGGAGAATCAACTCTACCGGGTCGAGGTGCACACCGGTGGCGCGCTCGGCACGGCCACCTTCAAGTGGTCGCGCGACAACGCCACGGTGGCCTCGCGGGTGACCCACATCAACCCGGCGCGCGACCGGATCACGGTCGAGAGCATCGGTCGCGACGATGTGCTGCGCTTTCACGATGGCGACTGGGTCGAGGTGACCGACGACTGGCGCGAACTGAACAATCTGCCCGGCGAGCTGCGCCGCGTCCGCGTGGCCGGCGGGGTGGACGAAACCGCCCGCACGCTGGAATTCGACACCGCACTGCCAGCCGGCCGTTTCCCCACCAACGCCCAGCAGGCCACCGACCCGGGGCGCAACACCCGCGTGCGGCGCTGGGACCAGTCCGGCCAGGTGCGGCGCGAGGACGGCACCGCGGTGCAGGACCTGAACGACCCGCTGGCGAACGGCGAGATCACCATCCCGGCGGCAGGTATGCGGCTGTTCCTCGAACATGGCATCCTGGTCGAGTTCGACCTCGACCCGGCCGGCGGCGAATTCAAGAGCGGCGACTGGTGGGTGTTCGCCGCACGCAGCGTGGATGCGAGCATCGAGATCCTGGACCAGGCCCCGCCGCTGGGCATCCACCATCACTACGCGCGGCTGGCGATCGTCACTTTTCCCGACGCGGAGACCGACTGCCGCACCCTGTGGCCGCCGATTGCCGAAGGCGAAGGCTGCGACTGCACGGTCTGCGTCAGCGCCGAAGGCCACAACAGCGGCGCCGCCACGCTGCAGCAGGCGATCGACAGCATCAAGGACATTGGCGGCACGATCTGCCTGGGCATCGGCAGCTATGAGATTCGCACCACGTTGAACCTTGATGGTGCACGCTCGCTGCGCCTGCGCGGTCAGGGCTGGGCCACGCTATTGGTCGGCAGCCAGCCGGGCGGCATCATGGAGATCACCGGCAGCACCGGGGTGGCACTCGAGAATCTCACCCTGATCGGTGCCGCGGCAAACGCCGGCACTACAAGCGTGATCGCCGCGCACAACGTGATCGACCTGCGCGCCGAACATATCAACGTGCTCGGCCTGGCGGTGGGCGATGGCACCAGCGTCGGGATCGGCCTGTCCGGCAATGTGCTCGGCGCCAGCATCACCGATTGCGCCATCGTTGCCGAGCGCGGCATCGCCACCGTGGCCGGCCGCGACCGCAACCATGTGCTCACTGGCGAGTTGCGCATCGCGCGCGATCTGTTCTTCTGCAGCCAGCGCGCGGTCAGCTTCGACGGCACCAGCCTGCATTTCGGCACCACCCGCATCGAGGGCAGCCTGATGCTGGTCGGCACCCAGGCAGCCATCGTGGCCACCGGCGCCGTGGTGCCCGGCTCCACCTTCACCATTGCCGACAACGTGATCTACACCTCGGGCGACGGCATTCGTGCCGGGGTGGACGGGTTGGCCGTCGAGCGCAATGAAATCAGCGGTATAGGCGAGCGCAGCGCGTCGGGCAACGGCAATGGGATCGTGCTCGAGGAGGGCCTCGACCCGGTCGCACTCGATCGGGTGCGGATCAGCGCCAATCGCCTGCGCAACCTGCAGGGCGACGCGATCGCCATCATCCAGCGTATCGAGAACGCAATCATCTCGGACAACATGGTCGACGGCATGGGGCGCGGCGCGTTGGTGATGTCCGAACGCGGCGCCGCCGGGTATCTGTCCCTCACCGGCAACCAGTTCGTGAACCTGGGCCGGGCCCTGGCAAACGTCGCAACCGCCTTTGCCGGGGTACAACTGATTCGGGTGGAACGGGGCGACGTGCTCGACAACCTGATCGCCAATGTCGCGCGCGACGCGATCGGCAGCCCCGGTGTGGACGGTCTGCGTACCGCCGCCGTGGGCCAGTTACGGATCGCCGGCAACCGCCTCCATGGCATCGGACCGGACCGCATCAGCGGCCCGGTGGCCGCGGCCCACCTGCTGCCGCCCTTCGACCGCGTGGCGGTCGACGACAACAGCATCGATCGCATCGCCGACGACAACCCGAATCTCGCCCTCATCGAGTGGCGGGCGATCGACATCGCACCGATGCCGGCGGGCGTCGTCACTCATGTCGCCGCCGCCAGCTATTTTGCCGGCGCCGACACAGCCTATCTGATGACCACCAACCGCATCCTGGCGCTACCACTGCGCCCATCGGCGGTGTCCATCCGCGGCAACCAGTTGCGCGGCCACCTGACCCGGGTGCCGCTTAATCAGGTCGCCGCAGTCGATAGCTGCCTGTTCGCCGACAACCATTGCGAAACGATCGGTGAAGGCGGCCGGGAACCGCTGCTCGGCCAACTCGGCGCACGCACCCTCAATGCCAGCAACAACCGCCTCATCGCGCTGGGCGACATCGACACCCTGCACCTGCATCCGCAGCAAAGACTCGCCATCGTCATCGGCAACACCAGCACCGGCAACATCCGCGTGCAAGGCGGAGCCCCCGTACCAAACGACATGAGCCTGACCAACATCATCGGGGTCTGAAGGAGAATTCGCATGGCCATCGCAAGCTTCCGTGGCGAAAAAAACGTCGCCGAAATTGCCGACAAACTTTATGTTCGGCTCACCCCCAAACAACGCGAGAAAGCCGAGGCTGCGCTGCTGAAGGCCAACCCGCAGCTCAAGGACATCGGCAAGCTGAAACCGGGCACCATCCTGCGCCTGCCCGACCTGCCCGAACTGAGTGCCAAGACCAATCGCAGCCTCGACAACCCGGACGCGCAGATCGCCAAGCTCATGTCCGAGTCGGTGAGCAGCTACGCCAGGGTGCTCGGCGAACGCTACAAGAACGATCAGGAATCCACCCACGCCCAGATCGCCCTCCTCGGCAGTGCGAAACTGAAGAAGGAGCTCGGCAACGCACCGGCACTCCAGAAGCAGGCCGACGAGGCGCGAAAAGCACTGGAGGCGCGAGTCAAGACGGTCGACGTGCGACAGGCAGCGGTCGACGCCGCGATCAAGCAGGCCCTGAAGGATATCGAGGCGCAATCTTCCGGTTGAACCGTGACGGGCACCAGTTTGGAGAACCAACCTGGCGAAAATCGAACAACCGGTCCGGAGCTCTGAGCTCCGGACCACTCCCGAGTTGCTCGCAGGCCGTTACTGCCGAGCCATTGCCATCCGGATGACATCTGCCGGATCAAGCAGGTGATCGAGGTCTTCTGCGGCCTCGTCGATTGCCAGTTGCACGGCCTTCACCTTGCCGTTGAAGGCATTGTTGCCAGGCGCGTAATCCGGGGAGACCGCCGAACCACCGTCCTTGCCGACATCCAGGCCGTCGTCGGCGGAAAAGATCATCGCCAGCGTTGCGCCGACTTCGCCCTCGCCATCCTTCTGGCCGTCTATGTACAACGTCACCTTGCCGCCCTTGCCAAGCCCACCTCCAGCATAGGCGAATTCCATGCGCACCTGATGTTCGCCCGGAGACATGACGGAGGTGCTCTCGATCATGAAGTGGTTGAAGCCCCCCCAGTTGTAGCAGTACTTGAGCTTGCCGCCCTTGGCGTACAGGCTCCAGCCGCCGATATCGGCACCCTGCGCGATGATGACGCCCTCAGCACCGCCTTGCGGGACGACGATCTCTGCGGTAACAGCGTGGGACTTGTTCTTGAGATTTAGCACGCAATTCTCACTCAGGTGCCCCATACCGCCAGCCAACAGTTGAGTCTTGCCCTTGATCAGCACCGGCCGTCCGGCGGTGTCCGGGTTGATCTTCTCGAACATGCGGTCATCAATGGGCAGCACCTTGTAGCGCGTCGCCTCGATAAGCCACAGCCGCTGCAACTCCTTCAGCTTCTGCGGCATCTCCTTCGACAAGTCCTTGGCCTGAGTCCAGTCCTTGCTGATGTCGTAAAGCTCCCATACATCATCGTCCAGCGCGGGCTTCTCGGCCGGCTTCCACGGCGTGTAGTGCTTGGTCACCGCCGTCCATTCCTTGTGGAAGATCGCTCGGTTACCCATGACCTCGAAGTACTGCGTCTCGTGGCGCTCCGGCGCCTTGGCGTCGTTGAATGAGTACAGCATGCTGGTGCCTTCGATCGGGTCCTGCTGGATACCATCGACCGACAGCGGCTCGGGGATGCCCGCAGCCTCCAGGATGGTCGGCGCCACGTCGATGACGTGCGCAAAGTGCGTACGCAACTCGCCTTTGGCCTCAATCCCCTTGGGCCAGTGAACAATGGTGCCATTGCGCGTGCCACCAAAGTGCGAGGCAACCTGTTTGGTCCATTGATACGGCGTGTTCAGGGCGTGGGCCCAACCCACGGCAAAGTGGTTATACGAGTCCGGGCCACCCAGCAGGTCGATCCGCTCGGTCAGGTATTCGGCCGTTTCGAGCGCCTGCAAGCCATTGAAGTAACTCATCTCGTTGAAGCAGCCGTTGATCGAGCCTTCGGCGGAGGCACCGTTGTCACCGATGATGTAGTACACCAGCGTGTCGTCGGCGAGGCCAAGCTTCTCGATCGCTTCGTACAGGCGGCCCACGTGGTAGTCGGTGTACTCAAGGAAGCCCGCATAGACTTCCATCTGCCGGCGCAGCACCGGCTTGAACGCCTCAGGCATCTCGTCCCAGCTGGGTACGTCGCCGGGGCGCGGGGTGAGCTCACAATCCTCCGGGATCACGCCGAGCTTCTTCTGCCGGGCGAAGGTCTCCTCACGCAGCTGGTCCCAACCACCGTCGAACTTGCCCTTGTACTTGTCGGCCCATTCCTTGGGGACATGGTGCGGTGCGTGGGTCGCGCCTGGAGCGAAATAGGTAAAGAAGGGCTTGTCCGGGGCAAGGGCTTTCTGCTGATGGATCCAGGAGATGGCCTTGTCGGTCATGTCCTCCATCAAGTGGTAACCCTCTTCGGGTGTTTTCGAGGGCGCGATCGGGGTGGTGCCCTCATATAGCGAGGGGTACCACTGGTGCGCCTCGCCACCGAGGAAGCCATAGAAGTACTCGAAGCCGCCACCGCCCGTCGGCCACTGGTCAAACGGGCCGACCGGACTGGATTGCCACACGGGCACCTCATGACACTTGCCAAACTGAGCGGTGTTGTAGCCGTTGAGTTTGAGCGTCTTCGCCAGCGGCGACATGGAATTGGGCAGCACCGACGAGTAACCCGGCTGGCCGGTAGCGATCTCGGTGATACCGGCCATGCCGGCCGAATGGTGGTTACGTCCGGTCAGCAAGGACTGGCGTGTTGCCGAGCAGATTGCCGTTGTATGGAAGCGATTGAACTTGAGACCGCCCGCGGCCAGCCTGTCCGCAAACGGGGTGGCGCAGGGGCCGCCGAAGGTGCCGGGCGCACCGAAGCCGCAGTCGTCGATGAGCACGATGAGCACGTTCGGGGCGCCCTCGGGCGGACGCAACTGCTCGATGGGTGTCTTGACCGTGTCCGGGTCTTTGGCATCGTATGAAACGAAGCGTGCCGGCGCGGTGTTCCGCATGGGAAGGTGGGTACGTGGTTTTTTGTCTTGTTTGCTCATCATCAAACTCCTTGTATGAACGTGAAGTCACGCGCGCCTTGCGCTTGCCCGTCACTGAAGGCGCCACGACTCACCAGTCTAGGCGCTGGGCATTTGCGCGCCATTAGACCTTGGTCCAAGTCATGCCAGCCTTGAACGCTGGGGGCATCAGGGTGTGCCGTTCGGCAAGGTCAGAATCTCGTCAGCGTAGCGCCCTTGCTTGATCAGATTCGCCATGGTCTTCATTGCCGAATCGATGTGGGTAAAGAATCCCTTGTAGCCGGCGCACAGATAGTTCAGCCCATCCTCGCCATCGGGCGTCTTGATAAAGCGGTTGCGTGGGCATTCGCCATAGCAGGCGAAGAGGACAGGACACTCCTTGCAATACTTGGGCAAGGTGTCGTACTTGGCCTGCCCGAAGCGGCTCTGCTTTTCTGACCTGACCAACCTGCCAAGCGGCGTGTCCTTGATATTGCCCAACAGGTGATCCGGTTCGACGAAGTGGTCGCAGGAATAAACGTCGCCGTTGTGCTCCAGGGCCAGCGCGTTACCACAGGTGGGCGAGACGATGCAGGCGTTGTGCTGACCCAACCAGCTGCCGAGTGCAATGTCGAAGGTCGTTACATAGACTTTGCCGACATCGCGCTTTACCCACTCATCGAAGATGCTGTTCAGGAAGTGGCCGAACTTCTCTGCGTTCACGGTGCGCTCGGTGACCAGGCTGCCTTCCTGCTTGTAGAGGGGGCGATCCGTGCCTTTCAGCCCTCCCCAACCCTTGTTGGCTACAGTGATGGTGTCCAGGGTGGCGCGCTCGATGATCGGAATGACTTGAATGTATTCCGCCTTTAGTTCGTCGCGAAAGAAGCGGTAGACCTCGAGCGGATGGTCCTGATTGGCGGCATGGACGGTGCAGAGGATATTCACGTCCACGCCGTGCTTGCGCAGGAGCTTCCAGCCGCGAACCACCTCGTCGAAACTGCCAGCGCCTTTCTTGGTGACACGATAGGTGTCGTGCAGGGCGCGTGGCCCGTCGATGCTGAGTCCGACCAGATAGTTATGCTGCTTGAAGAAGCGCGCCCACTCGTCGTCGATCAGCGTGCCGTTGGTCTGTATGGTGTGGAGGATCTGCTGATGGGGCTTTCGATAGCGTTCGGCGAGTGCGACCGAACGTTTGTAGAAGTCCAGCCCACGCAGCATCGGCTCGCCGCCCTGCCATGCGACGTCAACCTGTGGCCCGGGTGAGGACTCCATCAACTGCGCGATGTAGGTCTCGAGCGTGGCCTCGTCCATAAGGTGACTCTCGCCGTGATAGAGATTCTCTTTGGAGAGGAAGAAGCAATACTGGCAACCCAGGTTGCACGCGGCGCCCGCCGGCTTGGCGAGGAGGTGGTAATGGGACAGGTTCGATTGCATGCACAGGGCCCTCTCGCTTGGCGCAACGTCATCTTTTTCGAGCAATGCGCGTGACTGGCGCCCGGCCAGGATCGACCCGCGTTGCCTCACCCCACCAACGATATCGCTTCAGTCGAAATTGGCATATTGGACCTTGGCCCTAGTTCCAAGGCCCCCTTGATCAACTCCCTTGCGATGGCGAGGGTCAAGTTTTTTGCCGGCGCTGGACCTCTACCCAGGTTATCGGGCATTGGACCTTGGTCCCATCGTCAGCCTCGCGGCCTTCTTCTATGATTGACCGACAGATCATCAAGGAGGCTGGCGTCATGAGCATCGTCGAGCAAACGACTGGCGTACCGTACAACATCGTGTTTATCGTCACCGATCAGGAGCGCTACTTCCGCCCCGGCGAGTTGCCTGCGGACTACCAGCTTCCTGCACACGAGCGACTGGCGAAGTGCGGTGTCATTTTCGAGAACCATCGCATCAACTCCTGCGTGTGCACCTCCTCGCGCTCGGTGATCTATACCGGCCGTCACATCCAGCAGACCAAGATGTTCGACAACACGAACTTCCCCTGGATGAGCAGCATGTCCACCGACATCAAGACGCTCGGGCATCTCCTTCGTGACGCCGGCTACTACACGGCCTACAAGGGCAAATGGCACCTCACCCGGGAGTTCGAGACCGACAACACCCTCGCGGCGCCGCAGAAGATCTTCACCAAGGAGATGGAAGCCTACGGGTTCTCCGACTACCTTGGCGTTGGCGACATCATTGCGCACACCCAGGGCGGGTATCTGCACGACGGCATGATCGCAGCCGCCGCGGCGAGTTGGTTGCGCGGTAAGGCCGCAGAGCTTGCGCAGCAGCAGAAGCCGTGGTTCCTCGCGGTGAACCTGGTCAACCCGCACGACGTGATGTTCTACAACACCGACGAGCCCGGCCAGCCGGTGCAGGCGAAGAACGCGCTGACCCACCTCGCCGGCGATCCGGCGCATGCGATGTACAAGAACCAGTGGGACATCGATCTTCCCGCCAGCTTCACCCAGCCGATCGACGCCCCCGGGCGCCCCGCCGCCCACACCGACCACACCATCGGGAACGACGTCATGACCGGCCCGATCCCGGCGAACGAGGAATGGCGCTGGCACAAGCGCCAGAACTTCTACCTGAACGCCCTGCAGGATGTGGACCGTCACATCATGACGGTGCTCGACGAGTTGGAAGACCGCGGGCTGGCCTCGAACACCATCGTCATCCTGACCTCGGACCACGGCGAGCTCGGTGGCGCACACCAGATGACCGGCAAGGGCGCGACCTCCTACCGCGAGCAGAACAACGTGCCGTTGATCGTGGCCCACCCAGCCTACCCCGGTGGCAAGTGCTGCAAGGCGGTCACGACGCACCTGGATATCGCGCCGACCCTGGTCGCGCTCACCAATGCCAGCCCGGAAAAGAAGGCGGAGATCGCCCACACGCTGCCGGGCAAGGACTTCTCGCCGGTGCTCGCCGCGCCGGAACAGGCCGACCTCGACACCGTGCGCGACGGGCAGTTGTACTGCTTCAACATGTTCGCCTCGCTGGACGGCAGCTTCCTGCAGAAGGCCAGCGCGTTCCTCGCACAGCCGGGCGGCGCCGCGAAGATCAAGGAGTCCGGCCTGCGACCCGACATGAGCAAGCGCGGCGCGATCCGCAGTGTTTTCGACGGCCGCTACCAGTTCACCCGCTACTTTTCGCCCAAGCAGCACAACCGGCCGACGTCAGTCGACGAACTGTTCGAGCTCAACGATGTCGAGCTTTTCGATCTCCAGAACGATCCGCACGAACTCGACAACCTCGCCATGGACCCGATCAAGAACGCCGAGCTCCTTGCAGTGATGAATGCCAAGCTGAACAAGCTGATCGACGAGGAAGTAGGCGAGGACATCGGGCAGATGTTGCCGGGCGGTGTCGATGGCGGCTGGGTGGCAACCCCCGCAGTCCACGACCTCTGACTTACTGCCCTCGCGGCGTGGCACGACAATCCCCGCGGGCGACTGACAACTTGAAGAAGAGATCACCAACATGAAAAAAGTACTCGGACTAGGCGCCTTGCTATCAGCGCTCGGCATATCCATGCCCGTGCAGGCCATGCCTTACGACACCCCTGACACCTGGGGCGGTGATCTCGCATCACGCGCCCGCTTGACCGGTGACTGGGGGGGCGTGCGTGACGACTTCGCCAGGAAGGGCATCGTGGTCGACCTGGACGTCTACTGGATGCCGCAAACGATTACCAGCGGCGGGCGGGACACCGCCAGTGGCAATTGGGGCAATGCGATCTTCACCCTCAACCTGGACTCTCAAAAACTGGGGCTCTGGCCAGGCGGTTTCTTGAAGATTCAGACGGTGAGCAGCTTTGGGGAACATCTCCTAAAGGAGAGCGGGGCCTTGGTGCCGGCCAATATGTCGTGGATGCTGCCGACCGTCGAACGTGACACTGGCCTGCAGGAGTTCACCTACACCCAGTTTCTCAGCCACCAATTTGGGGTATTCCTGGGCAAGATCAACGCCATCGCCCCGACCAACGTGTTGCATGGTGACTACACCACCGGATTCCAGAACACGAGCTTGAACTTCCCGCTCGCACTCGCCATGGTTCCATTGTCGGCCTATGGTGCGGGCGTCGTGTACCTCCCCACCCATGATGTGACGCTGGCGGGCATGGTGCTGGATGCAAATGGCACCATCATGGATGACGACCTGAGTGAAGCCTTTGACGACGGATTGATGGCGCTCGCCAGCTTGGACGTGAAGATCAGGCCCTGGGGGCTCCCCGGCCACCAGAACCTGACGGTGGCCTGGAGCAACAAGGACCGCACGTCCCTCGTCCAGGATCCGTCGAACATCGCCGGGCTTCTGCTCACCGAGCGTTTTCCCCGGCTCGGCAATCCCGGCCCGATCCTCAGTGAGATTCTCGCAGCCCATCCGGCGCCTGTCGCCATCCCGCCAGTCCCCTTGAACAAGGAGTCGGAGACCTGGGCAGCCGTCTACAGCTTCGAACAGTTTGTCTGGCAGCCTGCCGGTGACCCGAAGCGCGGTATCGGCACCTTCTTCAGTGTCGGTGTCAGTGACGGCAAAGCGAACCCGATCAAGTACAGCTACTCTCTGGGTGTGGTTGGCAAGGGTGTGGTGCCGGGCCGCCCGAATGACGATTTCGGCCTAGGCTGGGCGCGTGCCGAGTTCAGCGATGACTTCGTCCCTTACCTTCGTGAACGCTTTGATCTCGGCCTGGATCGTGAAGACGTTGTCGAGCTGTACTACAACGCGTCGATCACCCCCTGGCTGAGCATCACGCCCAGTTTCCAGATCATCTCTCCTGCCCTGAACAAGGCGCTCGATTCGAATCAGAACTTCAAGGATCTGGATACGACCTACATTGCCGGTGTGCGTGTCGGCATTCGATTCTAAGGAGAAAGGCCGGAGGCACTGTAGCTTCGGCAAAATGGGCGACCGACCGGTAGATACCGGTCGGTCGCCCATTTTTCTTGGCCGGCTTCAGAACAACAGATTGATCAAAGCCCCAATAAGCGTTTCAAACGACACCATGGTCAGCGCCAGCGGAAGCAGCGGTAGCAATATTGCCACGACCAGCTGAATCAGTGCCTCGGTGGTGATGGGCACCGGCCGCATATCCTTGATCACCTCATGGCAACTGCCCATGTCGGCCAGCGCGGAAATATCAGGGCTGCCCAGAAAGGCCTCGTCATGCGGTGCCCCACCGCGGCACCACTTGGTGTCGAACTCGCGTGCCAGACGCTGTGAGAGTACGCCGTACTCATCGAGCCCGGTTCTTCTCAGTTGCGCCAGTTGCCCGGCAAATACCACCAGCGGCCCCAACGTAAGCAGCAGCATGAACACGACCATGGCACCAATCTCGATCGCAAACTCGGGCAGGCTCGCGCCCAGATGCACAATACGATTGAGCAACTGACCGGACAGTACGACGCTGTGCGCCAGGGCCAATGCCACAAAGGCGCTGACCGAGTGCGCCAGAAAACCAAGCCCGCCCGCGCGATCCGGATGGGTAGGCACCAGGCAAAGCGGGATTCGCGACACCTGCCACATGAAACGCGCCCAGATGAAGACCCTGAAGTACCAACGCAGCATCAAGAACTGGAAGATCGGCAAACTCACATAGCCGTACCAGAGTCCCGCGGCCGACAAGCCTGCACCGGTGGGCGACAGCATCGAAAACCATGCCGAACCGTCGAACGTGAGGTATTGCTTCCAGATCACCACGAAGCCGACGCCATACACCAGCGCGATGATCACCAACTCAGCGAACACCGAGTTTCTTGCCTTGAAGGCCGAGTTGAGCGCGGCATCGAAACGCGCACGGCTATCGGGCGGGATCAGGTTTCTGGCCTCAAATGCCTTGACCACCGGGCGGATGCGTTGATGCGCAACTACCTCCGCCACGAATAGCAGCGGGAGGGCCAGCAAAAAACGGATGTGTACCGCGAAATCGTAGAAAAACGGCACCGCGACCTCGTCACCAAACGCCCGGCCTTCCATCACAGCGAGCAGCAACAGCGGCAGCCAGGCAATCAGCGCGACGATGACAACGCGCCGTTTGAGCAACAGCAACTCATCGGTTGACAGGCGGGTGCGACACAACAGCAGGAATAGCGGGCCGCCGAGCACAGGGGAAAAGTACGGGCGGTCACGTCCCGTCTCCTCCTGCGGTTTGGAGCGCCGGTCTGTCATGTGCGATCCCCTCCTGACTGCGGGCTTGCGCTCGACACCTCGTCGGGCCGATCGGGAGGCCGGGCTGGCGCCGCATACCACTGACCCCGCGGCACGATTTTCGGATCGACCGGATCCCCCTCGTAGGCAGGCGTCATGATCTGCACCCCGTACTCGTTGAAGACATCCAGAATGTTGCGCTGCAATTCCGTGTACAGCCTGAACATGGCGTGGGCGTCCTTGCAGTAAGCGTTGATCTCGTATTCGACGCAGAAATCGCCGAGCTTCTGGTGCATTACGAAGGGCGGTGGCTCGCGCAGCAGATCGGGCGTGCGGGCGGCCGCCTCCAACAGCATGGCCTCGACCTGACGCCACGGCGTTTCATAGCCGATGCCGACCGTCGTATGCAGAATCAGCCCCTCCTTGCCGGCCAGCTTGCTGTAATTGACCACCTCACCACCGAGGATCAGGGAGTTGGGAATCGCAACGATCTCGTTCTTGAGCGTCCGCAAGTGGGTCACGAGCAGCCGGGCCTCGTGCACGTCGCCAAGATGTTCCCCTATCCTCACCCGGTCGCCAAGCTTGAACACCCTGCGATAGGTCATGGTGTAACCGGCAATCACGTTGCCGATCACCGAGGACGAACCTAGCGAAACAATCACACCAAGCAGCAGCGACATACCCTTGAACGCATCAGAATCCGATCCCGGGATATAGGGGTAGGCCACTACGGCCGTGATGGCAATAAGCAGGACCTTGACCAGACGATAAGTCGGCAGTGCCCACTCTGGCTCGAAATCCGCGAGGGTGAGCTGGCCGACCGCAACATTGTCGAAGAAGTGCTTGATCAGCTTCAGCACATAGCGGACCAGGACGAACAGCACCGCGAGGAAGATGAGATCCGGCAGCGCCGCGATGAAGCCGAGCCCGATAGTGCGCAGCGGGTGCACCAGGAGGTCAATCAGATCGATCGCGAAGCCGCGCGTCCATGGGAACAGCAGCAGTACGGTGCTGAGGTACACATGAATAGCCCCCAGGATGGCTGCGAACCAGATAAGGTTCAGCACGCCAGTGAGCACCGCCCACATTTGCTGAGCGCCGAAGACCCTGAAGCCGAGCACATTGACGTCGTGGATCTTCGTTCCGATGTGCTTCTCGGTAAATCCGCGCCAGCGGCGCATCAGGCGAGAGCCCATCCACAGCCCCAGCCACAGGGCAAGCGTGGCGCCTGCCGCATACAGTCCGTTGCGAACCAAGGTCTCCGGCCGCCGATCCTGCCGCCAGGCCTCGAGTGCTTCGCCGACCCGGACGACGACCGTCGCCGCCAGCGTCCGCGCATCGACCCCTTCGAGTTCCGCATCGGCAGCATAGACGGCCATCACCTGCGTACTCCCCGCCATGACTAACGCCAGACCGGGTTGTGACTCGTCGATGCGCAAATCCTCGCGCTTGAAGCCGGGGTCTGCGGCCAGTTTGACGATTCGCTCGGCAATGGCCTGGGCGCGCTTGTCGGCGGGATAGGCCGACGTGCCCCGGACCCTGAAAAGCGCAGTGCCGTCGATGACAACCTCCGCACTGACTTCCTCATCCGTTGCAGACGTCTGAGCGCGAACGCCCTCTGCACTGGCCACCGTAGCCAATGCGAGGAAACAGAGCAAAAAACAGCCTGCCAGCCACCGAATCGATTTGTTCCGAATGCGTAGCACGCTAGCCATCAAACACCTCGGTTCTCAGCGTTTCTGGTCCGAGCAGTCAAAAAAGTTGATCAAGGGGCCGAGGTACAGGTAGACGTTGCCTTCACCCGCATCCTTGTGCCATACGCCAAGTGCAGCGGCCCGATCGCCGAATTTATCCCGGGCAAGGAGCGAGTTTCAATCTGATCAGCATGTGCCGATACAGCGCTGATCACTCCGGCTTGAACTTGTTCAGCTTTTGCCCCTTCAGCGAATAGCCTCCCATCAATCCCTCCTTGCCGAAAACGAAGGCCACAACAGACGACTTGGCCTTCAGTGCGCTTACCGATGCGCCAACGCTCTCGTCGATCAGCGTGACCCCAGCATCGATACCCGCGTCCCATCCCTTACCCTTGCGGAATGTGCTCAGGGCCTCCTCGGTCAGGAACACGAACAGGTAATTCGCCTGCTGGACGCCGGCCTGGAAACCGACCGATGCGGCCGTCATCCTGTAGTAATCGACCGTCTTGCCATCAATGCGCAAGGCGCCCTCACCCCACTGTCCGCCGACAACGAGGCCGACCTTCTTGACTTCGGGCACCACCAGCACACCCTTCGCCGCGGCCAGATACTCGTCAGCCCCCTTCACGGACTTGCGAAACTCGGACAAAGCAGCATCTGCGTGAGCATCGATCTCGCGGGCGGAATCGGCTTGGGCCGCGCCGACGGCAAGGAAGGTCAGCAGCGTCATCGCCAACCGGATCAGCTTGGCGCTTCGGGGATTAGTAGAGGCATACATGTCTTGAACTCCTTCCGGTGGTTATCAGCGGCTTCAGGCCGCGGCGAAATGAAAGAGACGGGATTAAGTTCGGAAACAGCAAGGTCAAGGCAGTGCGTAAGTCCCAACGATCGGGCCAACCGCTGTGCGGGCGGCCAAGGTGCGCACGCCCGTTTGCTGCGTCAGCGGCTGACCACTGGTACGCAGCATCTGCATCACTTCGTCGCTAACATCCGCTCCTTGAACCGTTCGGCATAGAAAGTGAAGTTGCTCCTGATCGTGTCCCACGACAGCTTGTCGCTGTCGGGAGCCTTCGGCGCCTTGTCGATGAGCACACCCAGACGCTCCCCGGTGACCGAGTCGAGCATTTCGATCTCGAGCGCAGCATCGTTCAGCGACACGCGCCCACCGGCCGCATCGATGGCGACATTCACCACCAAACCAACTGGCGTATAGCTCAACAGGCCGCGTTTGCGTTCGCTCAGCTTTACATTGGTGAGGGCCGCGCGTATGTAGATTACGCCCGGACCTCCCTTGCTCAGCACAGGGATCTCCGGCTCGAGGGTATTGGTCACGATCTCATGAAAGCTGTCGGCCAACGCCTTCATTTCGTTTGCATCCACCCCTTTGTATTCGGAATTCGGGCTGATGAAGATCTGGACCGGCTCCATCATCACCTTGGTATAAGCCGACCGATCAAGACCCGGTTTCGTCCAGATCATCGCTCCCGGCCGGTCGGCGTCCTTGGCTAGCGCGGGGAGGTTGTCGATAAACCCGGAGTCAGCGGCAAATGCCTGCGGCGCCAACATGAACAGAGCGCCTGCAAGCACGAGTGTACGTTTGATCAACATGATGCCTCCCAATACAGTGAAATCGAGTGAAGGTGTTTAAGACGCGGGTTTCCAGTCGAGCTGACAACGAAGCCGATCAAGCCAACCCTTGTAGTCATATGCGTTATCCGCTCCGCGGTAAGGCACCTGCTCACTCTAAGCTGCGGCCTATCCGCCCGCCATTGGACCTTGGTCTTATCGAAGCGGCCCCGAGGCGCAAGGGTGGGGTGTTTACTGCGTCAGTCACCACGGCCCGGTACCCCTGCGCAGGCAGGCACAACTAAGCCCAAGGTCCAATGCCCTCCAGCGCCTGCTCCGCGTAAGGTGCACATCGTCCACGGCTAGCCCCCTCAAGTTTCAAGCGGTGGGCCCGATCAACGCAGGCACTCGTTCTTATAGCGATGTGCATCGCCATCTGAGCAGGAGGTCACGGTGACAGGTGACGACAAACGAGCGCCGAACGACGGCGCGGCCTCGAACCAGAAGGCGCAGCAAACCCATCCTTCATTGATGGGCAGGATCAATGGCTTGTTTTCCGGCATGAAACAAACAGAAAGCAAGGATGGCAAGGCGGTCAAGGAACTGGCGCACGAACTCAAGTCATCCAACGAACTGGCTCAGGACCGGACCTCCCTCGCTGTCAAGCGGACGATCATGGGGGCCGATCGTACGCTGATGGCCTGGTTGCGGACTGCGTTGTCGATGATCAGCTTCGGTTTCACCATTTACAAGGTACTCGAAGGACTCAAGGGCAGTGACGTCGGTGTGATTGCCCAGCAATACGATCCGCGCGACGTCGGCCTCTTCCTCGTGGGCCTTGGCACCCTGGCAATGCTTATGGGCACCGTCGAGTACTGGTTCTCGATAAAGGGCATGCAGCCTGTTGCGACGATCACGATCTGGAAGCGCCCGTCGTTCATCATGGCGCTCATCATCTCCTGGGTCGGCTTTGCCGTGTTCGTCAGCATCATCGCAAGGCTTCTTTGAGATCCGGCATGGAGACCTCTTTCATTGTCAAAACGGGCGGCGCCGCACTCGTGCTGGCGGCCGCCTTCCTCGTTGGCGAGCGCGCACGTTTACTCGGCTGGCTGCTCACACCGCGCAGCATCACCTCGTTTGGCGGCGGGATGGCAGCCGCCTACGTATTTCTTCATGTCATGCCGGAACTGCACGGCGCAAGGCATGCCTTTACGGAAACCGCGCCGATGCCACTGCCGTATGAAGGCATGGCGATCTACTACCTGGCGCTGGCGGGCTTCCTGACTTTCTATGGCTTCAAGCACTTTCACACGAGCCAACTAAGTGCGACCGACGGAAAGCCCAGCCGCCTGGATTTTCGCGTCCAGATCGGCGGCTTCGCAGCTTACGCGTGGCTGATGGCCTATTTGCTGCTGCGCAGCCTCGAAGAACATCACGCCTCCATCGGGCTATACACGATCGCCATGGGCTTTCATTGCCTCGCGATTAACCGCGAGCTGAGCCACGAATACGGTATCGACTATCGTCGCACCGGTCGCTTCGTGCTCGCCGCAATGGCGCTCACCGGCTGGGCGAGCGCCCTGCTGCTCGATCTACCTGCCAGCCTGATACCGCTGCTGCTGGCCTTCCTGTCGGGCGCCGTGATCATCAACAGCCTGATCCTGGAACTGCCCGCCGAAAAGGATGGGCGATTCTGGCCTTTTCTTTTCGGCGGCCTGCTGTATGGCCTCGTTCTTCTGCCGTTGGGCTGACGGCAATCCACCTTTCTCGGAGACCATCCCAAAATGGACGACATCTGGATCCGTATCATCGAACACATGAGTGACCGCGTCAGCGGCCCACTCAAGTTCCGGCTGCTGCTACAGCCAGTCATGGCAGCGATCTTCGCCATCAAGGCAGGCTTGCTCGACGCACGTACCGGCAAGCCGCCATATTTCTGGGCGCTGGCCACCACCCCGGAGCACCGGGTCGACATGTTGAAGGACGGCTGGAAAAGCGTCGGCAAGGTATTCATCCTTGCCGTCGTACTTGACGTTGCTTACCAGATCATCGTGCTGGGCTTCGTGTATCCAGGCGAAGTGATCCTGGTCGCCTTCGTGCTGGCCATCCTGCCCTATCTGATCCTGCGCGGGCTGGTCACGCGCATTGCCAGAAAACGCTAAGTGCCAGCCGGGGGCCCCCAACGGAGCCCCCCGCTGCTGCGCGGATAAGGCCAGTTCGCCCTCATTTCGGGAACAGGAAGGTCACCGTGAAACGCACGCCCCAATCCGGTCCGCCACTCGGACGTTCGACATACTTGCGTGCGCCCAGTGCAAAACTGACCGGTTGCTGGCCGAACTTCACCAACTGGCTCACGGACAGGTTGATCGGCACGATCCATTGCTCGTTTTCCCAGTCGTAGGTGGACTCGGTGTTCAGGCTGAAGGTCGTGTAGGTCTTGGTGGTGTAGGACAGGAAAGGCTGGAGAAAGGAGGCGCTGATGTCATCGCGGCTGTCACTGCCGCCGAATGACCAGATGTGATTGGCCAACATGCCATAGGTCCAGCCGCTATCCTGCCTGAGCACGACCGCAGTGGGCCCGGCGCCCCACTTCTCGCTACCGAGTGCATCATTAGTCGCGGTGGGTAGCAGCAGGACCGGCCCCGCGCCCCAGATCCAGCCTCCGCTTGTCGGCGCCTTGGGCGAAAAGAACAGACTCTGAGTGACATCACCCAGCCCGGATTCGCTGCTGCCCCCGGCGGCGGGAGCTTGCGCGTCGATGAAGGGGACGATCGTGCGCGAGATCAGACTCCAGTCCTGGCTCAGCGAAAACGGGATGACGGGTTGAACAACGTAGGTGGTTCGATCCGCATCTGCCGGGCCGATGCCGGTGTCCCAATCAACTTTCACCGGTACGCTGATCAGGTTGGCAATCGGGTTGGCGAGCTTCTTCGCCAGTTCGGCACTGTCATCTTGTTGGGCGGCACAGTTGCCGGCAACGGCGATCAATGCGCATGCCGCGACGGTACCCGGGAAAATATGGCTGGTGTATTTCATCGCTTTCTCCTGTCACTGGTTTGCTTGTTCAGGCACACCGCATCGGCCAGGATTGGTCAGCGGCCATTGCGAAATTCAAAGGCCCCCGATAAAGGCAAGATCGAGCACGTCGTGAAAATCGGAGACACCGACCCAGGTTCGGCACATCTCGTACAAAACGCAGTTGAATGACGGTGCTCATAGGCCCTTACTCGAGATCGCCGCAGCGATCGCATCAAGCAGAACCTGCTCGTCAACCGGCTTGAGCAGGTAGGCGAACGCGCCGCCGGCCAAGGCCCGCGCACGGGATTCGGGCGTATCGTGGCCGGTGATAACGACCACTGACACCTTATGCGTTAAGGCTGCAAGTTGACGCTGCACCTCAAAGCCGCTCACCCGGGGCATGTGCAGATCCAGGACAACGCAGTCGAGGGTGAGTCCCGGTCCTGCCGCAAGAAAATCGGCCCCCGAGGCGAAGGTTTCGACCTCCATGCCAGCCGAGCGCAGAAGTCGCTCCAGTGCCTTGCGCACGGAGTCTTCATCATCGACAACTGCAATTTGCGGGCGCAAAAGGTTCATTACGCAAAATTAACAGTTGCGCAAGAAGGTGGTAATTGGACTTTGGGCTAACCGGCGGCCCCGGGATCGGGTGCGCCGCTTATTTTTGGGTGGGGAACGAGACGCCGGCCTGTGCGGCCAGCAATACCAGTTCGGCAAGCGAGCGCACCTGCATCTTCTCGATGATGCGTGCGCGATGCACCTTGATCGTCTTCTCCACCGTGCCGAGTTCGGCTGCAGTCTGCTTGTTCAACTTGCCTGCAACGACATGGCCGAGAACCTGGAACTCTCGTGGTGTCAGGGTGGCCAGCCGTTTATGTATTTCGGCAAGCCTGCAGCGCGCAGACCGCTGGATGTGATCACGTGCAATGGCGCTCATGACGGCATCGATCAGAATAGTGTCTTCAACCGGCTTGGTCAGAAACTCGACCGCACCGCCTTTCATTGCCTGTACGGTTTCCGAGACATCAGCGTGGCCGGTGAGAAATATGATGGGAGGTGGATCGCCCCTGGCAATGAGCGCTTTCTGCAGTTCAAGTCCGCTCAAGCCCGGCATCGAGAGATCGAGCAGCAGGCAGCCGGGCGAGTTCGGATTGTAGTGGTCGAGAAACTCCTGCCCCGAAGCGAACGCAGATACGGCCAGTCCGGCTGCTTGCAGCAAACGCGAAGTGGCCTTGCGCACCGAGAGCTCGTCGTCGACGACAAAGACGGTGGACGTCTGGCTGTTCAAATCGCATCTCCAGAATATGCCGGCACCGAAAAGCAGAAGCAGGCGCCGCGACCCGCATTCGACGTGGCCCACATGCGGCCATCATGGGCCTCGACGATCCGGCGACACACTGCCAGACCAAGCCCCAAGCCTTCCGCCTTGGTGGTGAAAAACGGATCAAAAACGCGTTCCAACTCCTCGGGAACAATACCGCGGCCTTGGTCGGCAACACAAGTCTGAACCTGCCCGTCAACACTGACTTTGGTCGTGACGATGATCTGGCGGTCCACTGCCGCCTCGCCGGACATCGCTTCGCACGCGTTCACCACCAGATTGAGCACCACCTGCTGGAGTTGCACCTGATCGCCACTGATCCTGGGTAGATCCGGCGCGAGCACGGTGGAGATGCTGACTTCAGCATTCAACAGATCGCTACGGACCAGCTTGAGGACTACCCGGACAGCCTCATTCAGATCAAGCGGTACCTGCAGCATCTCTCCCTTCTTGAGCAGCAGGCGCAAACTCTGGATAACCCCTCCCGCACGCCGGTCGTCATCCACGATGTCGCGCAGTATTTCGCTTACCTCACCGATATCCGGATTGTCCTGTGCCAGAAACCTCAGCGCCGCCTGGGCGTTGCTCAGAATCGCCGTGAGGGGCTGATTGAGTTCGTGCGCCAGCGAACCTGACAGCTCGCTCAGCATCGTGACCCGTGAGAGGTGGGCCAGTTCGTTGCGCTGTCGCTCGATCTGCAGTTCTCGCTCCTTACGTGCGGTAATGTCAGTGCTGACCCCGAGCAATTGGCTTGTCTTTCCGTTCCGATCTTCAATCGGCCGTTTGATCGTCTGCAGCCAGTGGCGACGCCCTTCAGTGTCGGTGATCTGCTCTTCGGCAATGAACCGCTCCTGTCGCGTAGACAAGACCTCACAATCCATACGACGGAAGAACTCCACTTCATCTACGTTGCGATTGAAGTCAGCATCCGTCTTACCGATGAGCTCGCGTGGCGTCGTCCCGTAAAGGGTTGCCACTGCCTGATTGGCCAAGGCAAATCGACCTTCGAGATCCTTGACAAAAATCAGACAGGGGTTGATATCGATGATCTGCCTCAGGAAAGCCCTCTCCCGCAGTTGTTGACCCTCAAGCTGTCTGCGTTCGCTTACGTCGATAACGGTGACCAGTACCAGGTTTCCGTCCGGACCGGGGATTTTGCAGAGATCGACCTGCAGTGGAACGTCGGTGCCATCCTTACGCAGTCCGAACACATCCCGATTCATGGGCTTTGGACCCGAATCATCACCAATGTACTGGTCAACGTTGCCCGCGTGTGCAGCCCGGATACGTTCCGGAATCAGGATTTCGACGGACCGGCCGGCCAGCTCCTGCGGGGAAAACCCGAAACAGGCCTCAATCTGTCGATTGGCGAATGTGATGCCCCCTTTTGCGTCCAGGATGAGCATTCCGTATGGGGCAGACTCAACGACCCGTTGAAACCGGTTCTCGGCCAGCTTGCGTTCGGTGATATCCAGTCCAATGCCACGCATGCGCATGACCTTGCCCGATGGGCTGATCTCGGCCTGGCTGCGCGTCGCAATCCAGCGCACTCGCCCGCCGGGCAGGATGATGCGGTACTCGCGTTCATGACGGCCGCCCTCCTTGCGCGAGCGCTCGATCGCCTCGCGCAAGGTTTCGCGGTCGTCCGGATGTACTGCACTCAGGAACCGGGCAAGGTTGATTTGCTCACCCGGCGCCGAACCGATCAGGCTGAGGCCTTGCTCCGACAGCCACATCTCGTCGCTTTCAACGTTCCACTCCCAGACACCGACGCCTGCACCTTCGGTTGCCAGCTGCAAACGCTGCTCGGTCCGGCTCAGCTCATCCTCGCGCGCATGGAGTTGCCTGACGAGCCCCTCTGATTGGGCCAGGGAAAGGCTCACTTCGTAAGACATCGCGGCGACAAGCGGCGAGAAAAGTACGCTGAAAACCACCGGCCAGGAGATGAGTCCGAAGATGGTCAAGGCTGCCTGTACGGTTGCGACCAACACAAGACTCACGAAACCGGCGCCAAACATCAGCGCCAAATGTCGGTCGCCACGCCGCCACATTGTGATCATTGCGTCGCTGATGAACAACAACAGCAGCACTAACGAGAGTTGGCTAAGAAACATCCACGGATTCGCGATGCCCTCGGCCATCGAGACGGAATCGCCAAGAAAGGGGACCGATCGCAGATGCGTGATCTCAAGGTAGTTGATATTCACGCCGGTGGTGAAATTGGGTAGCAGCGATGCAGTGCGCAATCCGCACACGGTCCAGCCAAGCCACCGCCTGCCTGCCCGAAGATGAGAGAGCACGAAACCGACCAGCGCAACAACTAGCAGCCACACCGGGAGATGGAGCCAGCGCAGCGCAGTGCCGTACTGCTCGGGTGTCGTTGCCAACATCATCGACAGTTCGTAATACGCCATGCCAACCAATGCAATCGAGGCCCCGAGCGAGAACAGCAAAGTGCCCGGCTCGCGGCCTACCTTGAGCCAAACAAAAAAATGCACCAAGGCCAGCGTGAGACACGCGCCCACAAGCATCGACAGAATGACTGGAAACAGGATCTGGACCATCAGGTACTCGGTTCTTTCATCAAATGCAGGGGGAGACGGTCTGACAGCGATCGCCGAACAAGCTACGACAAGGAAAACTCGGTGTTCCACCGGGAACGCCGGTCCGGACGCCGTTGGACCAAAGCCCAATATCCGCAGCCCTTTGTCGGAACTACGATCTGCTCAATAGACAGAGAGGTCTTTTAGTTTCTGCCTGGCACGCTTCGGTTCGTATTTTGCCACGTTTGATAACGCTTACCGTTGTTAGCTTTATGCTGATCTTCAGGGCAAATTATTCCGTCCGCGTGCTACAGGCACTCCACGCAAGCAACAAGAAATATTCCGGTTTTCAATCGCGCCTTTCCTGAAATATTTTAAATCGATCTGCGGCGCGGCTCTTGATTGTATGTGGCAATAACACTTTTTCAACACACGGAACTGAACATGCGTAGATCGCTCATCACCGGCTCATTGGCCCTTTGCCTTGCCACCCTCCCGGCATTCGCCCAGCAGGCTCCCGTCGCAGTCGTCGCGGAGTCGAACACCCCGGGGCAGGTATCCATGATGGAGGCCGTCCAAGCGTCGGCCAAGGTAACCGCCATCGACAAGGCGAACCGTACGATCACCCTGAAGGGCCCCGAAGGCCGCGTGTTCAATGTGGTGGCTGGCGACCAGGTAAGAAATTTTACCCAGATCGCGGTCGGTGACGAAGTGGTCGTGGAGTACATCCGCGCCCTCAGTCTGCAGGTTCGCAAGGGTGGCGGACTGCGCGAGCGCACCGAAAGCAGCGGCGCCGCTCGTGCCATGCCGGGCGACAAGCCCGCCGGCATAGTGGGCCGCGAAGTCAAAACCGTCGCCGACGTAATTGCCGTGGATCCGAAGAAGAGCACGATCACCCTGAAGGGACCCGACGGCAACATCCTCGAGCTCGACGTCAGGAACCCGGATCACTTCAAGGTGGTGAAGGTGGGAGACCAGGTCGAGGCGGACTACATCGAGTCGCTGGCAATTGCGGTCGAGCCGGTGGCGATGAAGGCAAAAGACAAGTAAGCGCGATTCCGGTTGCACCCGCCGGGATCGCGAGGGGAACCCATCAAGAGTTGGGCCCGACCGTACCGTGACTGACGATGGAGAACCCGCATGAAAGTAATTACCAATGGGCGCATGATGATTGCCGAGGTCGTGACCGCATTGGTCGCTGCCAGCCAGGTGCAGGCCGCACCGATTGTTTACCCGTCCAAGGGCCAAAGCGCACAGCAGCAGCAGAAGGACGATAGAGAGTGCCACGCCTGGGCGAAGAGCACGACCGGCATAGACCCCGCAGCCGTCGCCGCAACCCCCGCGCCAGAACCGACGCCGGCAGTGGGTGGCGGTGAGCGCGTGGCGGGTGCGGTGCGTGGTGCAGTGATTGGCGGCATCCTCGGTGGAGGCGACGGTGCGGCCAAAGGCGCAGGAGTGGGCGTCGTGGTAGGCGGGGCGCATGCCCGCAGCAACCAGAGATCAAAGCAGGCTCAGGATCAGGCCCGCCAACAGGACAAGATCAACACCTTCAATCGCGCCCATTCCGCATGCATGGAAGGCCGTGGCTACACCATTCGGTGAAAGGGCAATCATGAAACTCATCAGGAATTTTTCGATCGCCGCACTTTCCATGGTGGCGACTGCTGCCGTGGCAGCAGACTTCGACGGGTCGAAGGCGCTCATCTGCGCACCGGTCACCGTGATGGACTGCGTTCGTGGCGACGAGTGTTTCACCGCGTTGCCCGAGGATGTCGATGCACCCGCATTCATGCGTTTTGACTTCGAGAAGAAATCGGTGATCGGCCCCAAGGTTTCCTCCGCAATCTTGCTGCAGGAGAACACACCGGATCAGATGCTCCTGCAAGGTCGGGAGGCCGAATATGGCTGGACGATTGTGATCGGCTCGAAATCGGGAGAGATGACGGTGACGCTTGCGCACCGCAATCGGGCGCTAGTTATGTACGGATCATGCACACCGCTCTGAACGTGTCATGCCGAATTGGGGCGCCATGAGGCGGATCTTCTGCGTCATGCAGCTCAACGCCCCTTTTTGATTTTCTTGTTCAACCGCAGCTGAATAGGAGAGGTACGCATGCCTACCAATCGTCGGGCCGTTCTATCCTCCGCGGGCATCCTGAGCGCGGTATTGGCCATGGTTGCGCCAGCGGGCGCTGCGGACGTCGTCAGCGCTGCCGAAGCCCGTGCCATTGCCAGGGAAGCCTATGTCTATGCCAATCCGATGGTGGACGGCTATCGCATCCAGTATGCGTACTTCGTGGATCAGGAGAACCCCGAATACAAGGCCCCCTGGAACCAGATCCGCAACATCGCGCGCGTCTACACGCCGGACGACAAAGCGGTGCAGACCCCCAACTCGGATACCCCTTACTCGATGGCCGGCCTCGACCTGCGGGCCGAACCCCTGGTGCTTACGGTACCGCCGATGGCGAAGGAGCGCTATTTCAGCATTCAGCTTGTTGACCTCTACACGCACAACTTCGACTACATCGGCAGCCGCAGCACCGGCAACGGCGGCGGCAACTATCTCATCGCCGGGCCGGGCTGGAACGGTAAGACACCAAAGGGGGTGGACAAGGTAGTCCGATCGGAAACCGCGTTGGCGATCGCCGTTTATCGCACGCAGTTGTTCGACCCGGCCGATCTCGACAACGTGAAGAAAGTGCAAGCGGGCTACAAGGTGCGGCCGCTCTCGGCCTTCCTTGGCGAACCGCCGCCAAAGGCCGCACCGGCAATCAATTTCGTCAAGCCGTTGGCGCCTGCGGAACTGAAGTCCTCGCTCAACGTGTTCAGGGATCTGAACTTCCTGTTGCAATTCGCCCCGACTCATCCTTCCGAGACGGCGCTGATGGCGCGCTTCGCGAAGATTGGCATCGGCGCGGGCAAGGCCTTTGATGCCGACAAGCTGTCGCCCGAGATGAAGGCATCCCTGGAGGGCGGCATTGCCGATGCCTGGGCCGATTTCGCGGCCTTTAAGAAGAACCAGATTGACACGGGTGAAGTGACCTCCGGCGACCTGTTCGGCACGCGTGAGTATCTGCAGAACAACTATCTCTACCGCATGACCGCCGCGGTAATCGGTATTTTCGGCAACTCGAAGCAGGAAGCGATCTATCCGTTCTATACCGTCGATGGTAATGGACGAGAATTGAATGGCGCCCATCGCTACACCCTGCGCTTCGCTCCAGGTCAGTTGCCGCCGGTCAACGCGTTCTGGTCGATAACTATGTACCAGATGCCGGAGAGTCTGCTGGTGGCCAATCCGCTCAACCGCTACCTGCTCAACTCGCCGATGTTGCCGCAGTTCAATCGCGATGAGGACGGCGGCATCACCTTTCACATCCAGAACACGTCACCCGGCAAGGACAGAGAGGCCAACTGGCTACCCGCACCCAAAGGCCCCTTCATCGCGGTCATGCGCCTGTATTGGCCGAAGCCCGAGGCGCTCGACGGTGCCTGGAAGCAGCCGCCGATGGAAGCGCAAGAATAGCACCATGGAATCCCGAGGCTCATACCCCCCTCACCCCGTGGGCCGCATTGCATTGGGTGGCCTTCGCAAGCTTACAACGAGCAAGAACTCCAGCCCCTCGTCCTCTTAGCAGTTGCATAGGAGTTAATAATGATGAAAACGAATACCCGTCCGGCTCGCGGTAGCGGTCGCAGCGTGTCGTTCCTCGGCGCGCTCTTGTTTGCAGCAGCATTCTTCGCACCCGTGCCGGAGGCCAGCGCCCAAGCAAGCGATGCGCGGGCCGTCCTCAAGAGCATGGCGGACTATGTAAGCAGCCAGCAAACGATTGAGCTCACGTTCGACAGCGACATCGAAGTCATTACGCCACTCATGGAGAAGATCCAGTTCGCGAGCTCGGGCGATGTCCTGTTGAGCCGTCCTGACAGGATTCGTGCCCATCGGGTGGGCGGCTATGCAGATGTGTCGCTGTTCTTCGACGGCAAGACGGTAAGCATCCTCGGAAACAATCTCAACGGCTACGCTCAGTTCGATGCGCCGGGCAACGTTGACCATCTGATCGAAGTGCTGCGCTCGGGCCATGGCGTCGCCTTGCCAGGCGCTGATCTGCTCATTTCCGACCCGTACCGGGTGCTCGTTGCCGGGGTCAAGGAAGCCAAGCACATCGGCCGCGGGGTCATCGACGGGGTGGAATGCGAGCACCTCGCCTTTCGCAATTTCGATACCGACTGGCAACTGTGGGTGGAGGTCGGCAATACGCCAGTTCCACGCAAGCTGGTGATCTCGAGCAAGACCGTCAACAGCGCCCCGCAATACACGCTTCGGGTCAAGAGCTGGAAGACCGGCTTCCTGCCGGCAAAAAATGCCTTCGTCTTCACCCCTCCAGCGGGCGCGACGCTGCTTGACCACAACGCGCTAATCGATCTCGACGAACTGCCGCAGGGTTCGCAGACAGGAGAACTTCAATGAAAAACTTCACACGCAAACTTTTGCCGGGTCTTTGCCTGGCTGTGGCCGGATGGGTCTCGAATGGCGGAATTAGCTCGAACCTTGAGGTGAGTGTTATCGCGGCGGCACAGGCGGTAGTCGGCGCGCCCGCGACACCCGTCAGTGTTGCGGGTGTCGCCAGACGCTCGACGGTCGGCGTTGGTGCGCCGGGTGTGGGTGTCACGCCCGGGGTTGGCGTTGGTGCGCCCGGGGTTGGCGTGGCACCCGGCGTGGGCGTTGGCGCGCCTGGCGTAGGGGTCGCACCCGGCGTTGGCGTCGGAGCTCCTGGTGTGGGTGTGGCGCCCGGAAACCGCGGAGGCCCGGTCAACAGGGTCGGGGTGCGCTGAAGGACGCACAAGCCTCAACGGTGACGGCGCGTCCATATGAATTAGATGCGTTCGGGCTTCGTAACAGCAACTTGAAATGGCCCTAGAAAATGACAAGCGAGGACTCCCGATGAAATCTGCAAATACCAAACCCATTCTCACCTGCGCCACACTTGCCGTGGCCTGTATTCCGTGGCTCGCGTTCGCGCAGTCCGTCGACCCTGATGCCGACGAGGTGCTGCGTGGCATGACGACCTATATGGCCGGGCTCAAGCAATTCAGCGCGCAGACCGAGAATACGCTCGAGGTGGTCACCATCGACGGGCAGAAAATCCAGTTCACTTCCCCCGCCACAGTCACCGTTTCGCGACCTGACAAGCTGATGGCCGAACGCCGCGGTGACATCGTGGATCAGGCGTTCTACTACGACGGCAAAACCTTGACGCTGTACAACCCCGGCACCAAGTACTACGCGACTGTGCCCGCCCCTGCAGACGTCGATGCGATGCTGGAGTTTGCCCGGACCAAGCTGGACATCATCGCCCCCGGCGCGGATTTGATCGACAGCCGCGCATACGAGCATCTGATGCAGGACGTCAGGACCGGCACCTATGTCGGCATGGCGACCGTCGGCGGCCACCGCTGCCATCACCTGGCCTATCGCTCGGTCGATGTCGACTGGCAGGTGTGGGTTCGCGATGGGAAGCAGGCAATTCCGTGCAAATACGTGATCACCTCGCGGGAAGTGGCCGGCGCACCCCAGTTCACAGTCAACGTCTTGCAGTTCGATCCTGCTCCCAAGATTTCCGACGCGCAGTTCCGTTTCGTGCCGCCAGCGGATGCCAAGACGATCGAGTTCATGCCAGTCCAGTCACGCTGATGTCGCGAGGAATCCACCATGAAAATATCTCCCCTTAAGCTTGTCGCCGGATCCTTTGTTGTCCTTGCCTTTGCAGAACTCGTCCCGCTCCCGGTCACGGGCGCACCCATCGGCGTCATCAGCGAGGCACAGGCGATCGTCGGCGCCCCGTTGACACCGATCAGCGTCGCCGGCGTCGCCCGGCGCACGACGCGGCGGGTCGTGGTCGCCGGATCAGCTTCTGCGGCATCCACGTCCGCCGCAGCCTCGGCCACATCTGCGGCAGCGTCAGCCTCTTCTGCCGCGACGTCGGCCGCAACCGCACAAGCGGCGGCCGGACAAGCGCCCGCCGCCACACAACTGCCTGCACCGCCGCCCGGCACAAAGCCGCCCATTGGCACTGTCGTCGGCACGCTTCCCGCAGGATGCGTATCAGCACCTGTGAGCGGCATCGAGTATTACCTCTGCAATGGCAGCTACTACCGTGCGACCTTCCAGGGCAACAACCTCGTGTACGTCGTGCAACAACCGTAATCTCACTCCAATGGCAGGCGCTTACGCGGAGGACTCGACAAAGCACTGTTCGGACGACGCTCTATCCCGGCCTTGCTATTTGACTTGTCCGCTCGTTGATGACTGCGCCTGCCGTCTCGAGACATGGAGCATGCAAATATCATGGGCATGCCAGCTGAAGCGGAACGCAATAGAGCGCCCGCGGGTGTGACAACTAAGGGACATGGTGCTCGCCCGCACAGTGCCACAACTTCAGGAGCCCTCTTGCCGGGATCTGGCCTGCCAGCGAAATTCGCCGAAGCCCTTACTTTGAAGGCGTTTCACCGCGTACTGATCATGTTCGTGCTCGTCGTGTTCGTAATCGTGCTGTGTCAGCCCCTGAAGGTGGCGGCACAAATCCCGACAAGCGTCGCCACCAAGGCCGCAAATGGGAGCGATGCAGCTGCTACCGTTCAGCCGCCCTCCCCTGTCTCCGCCGACTCGTTGAAGAAGCGGCTGGAGGAGGCACAGGCCCAACTCACCGCCATCGAGGCTGCGGGGCAACAGGCGTCGGGAGCCCCCCCCGACACGCCGGCGCAGCAGTTGCAACTCCGTGTGAGGCTGCTCAGACAGATGACGTTCTCGTATCGGCAACACTTGAGCGCGCTCGACGGCCTTGCCGAGCAAAGAAAGCTCGCCGCCGATGCCGAAGCGAAGCGTCGCGCATGGACGGGGCTCGCGGAGAAACCGCCGCATTCGATCCTGCTGGCTGACAGGATGCGCACGGAACTGCAGGCGAACCTGCTGAATCTTCGTAGCGAAGAGGGCCGACTGAAAATTCTCGCTGCACAGATCGAAAACACACGAGAAAACCTGGTCAAGGCCGGCGAACGTAATCGCCTCGCGCAGGAAGTCCTCGAAGCGGCAAACCCGTCCGACCAAGGCAGCGCAAGATGGCGGCGGGATCTTTCCACGCTCGAGGTACGAGCGCTGGGTGCATACCTGGAGGCGCTGGCTGCGCAAAGCCAGTTGATCGAGGGAAATATCGCCGAGTTTGGGCGTGTCGTTGATTTTGACCGTCGCAAGATCGTTGAGGCCGAGAAGTCGGTGGTGTTTAGGCCCGAGGATCTGGAGCGCTTGAAATTCGATCTCGATGAACGCCGATCGAACACCATCGCCGAACTGGATCGTGCCAGCCAGCAGCGAGAGCGGATTTCGGGCGAGCTCGACAAAGCCATCAGCAGCACTGCTGCTGCACAGAAGCAGATCACCGAACTGCGGGGGCGCCTTGCCCAGGCGCGCAGAGCGGTGCTTGCCGCCGAGGCCGAGGTGGAGAAAGCGGAGAACCCCGAAGGGCTACTACAAAAGGCAAATCCCTTTCGCGGACGGGCGGCAAAAGCGGAGCTCGATCAACACCAGGACGATAGCCGCCGGATTGAAAAGGAGCTGGCGGCGGCGCAGGCTGCGCTGAAGCTCAGGGAACAGGCGCAGTTGCTGGCCGTGGAGCACAGTCGCAACGCCATACATGAGGTCGATGCCTTGAATGTCGGGCTGATCACACTCGACATGCAGCGGACCTTCTGGGATCTGCGCTACGCAGCCTTCGAAGGCGAGGCTGCGGGAACGCTGGATCGCCGCAAGAACTATGCAGACAGCCGCCGATTGCTGAACGTGCTCAATCCGTCGATCGATCATGTGCGGGCAAAACTGGAGATCCTCGCGGGACAAATCGCCGAGCAGCAGAATCTGCTTCGGGTGGCCGGCGACTCAGCCGAAACGGCGCTGCGAAAGGCAATGGTCGAACTGCTCAAGGAGCGCGAGCGGCTTTATCTGGTGGCCTTCGCCGAGGTGGAGGCGACCCGACACCTTTTGCTGCGCTGGGTTGAAGACGAAGACGTCCGGGCAAAAGATCGGGACGCCAGCGAGCGGGTATCGAACTGGTTTGATCTGACGGATGACTGGCTGAAAGCGGCTTGGACCTTTGAGCTCTTTTCCGTCGAGGACAGCATCGTTGTCGATGGCCGAACGATCACGGGTAGTCGTGGTGTCACGATCGCCAAAGTCGTCAAGGCAATCCTGATCGTCGTCGTGGGATACATTCTCATTGCCCTACTTACCCGACTCCTCGTCGGGCTTGCCGTTCGCCGCGAGCGCATGGAGGAGACCAGCGCACGAATCGCGCGCAAGTGGATACTTGCGGTGACGCTCGTGGTGCTCCTGCTGCTGGCGCTCGACGTGGTGAAGATCCCACTTACGGTCTTCGCCTTCCTCGGCGGTGCGATCGCAATCGGTGCGGGTTTTGGCATGCAGACGCTGCTGAAGAACCTGATCAGCGGCGTCATGCTGCTGATGGAGCGCCCGTTCAAGCCGCGCGATATCGTTGAGGTCGGCGGCATCCGCGGCGAGGTAACCGATATCAACGTGCGCTCCTGCACCATCCGCGACGTGAACGGTATTGAAACGCTGGTGCCCAACAGTACCTTCCTTGAGCAGAACGTGACCAACTGGACGCTCTCGAACCGCAAGGTCCGCTATACGCTCAACATCAGTGTTGCCTATGGCTCGTCGGTACGCCAGGTTTCTGATCTCTTGCTGGAGGTCGCCGCCCGCCACAAGCAGGTGCTGAACGAACCGGCGCCGGACGTGCTGTTCATGGACTTCGGTGAGAGTGCCCTGCAGTTCGCGCTCTTCGTGTGGCTGGAGGTCGGCGCGGGTCGCCGCGGCGGCAGCATCGTCCTGAGCGACCTGCGGTTCATGATCGACGCCAGCTTTGCGGAAGAAGGGATCGTAATGCCCTTCCCGCAGCGCAAGGTACATCTCGATGTTGACTCGCCATTACCGGTGCGCGTGATTTCCGATTCGGCCTCCGGCGTCAGCCCGGCTTCACAATCTGCCGGTAGCTGAATCAGGCGGTACCTCGGCGGGCCAACTCAGAACGGCCGGCCGAGGTAGAAATAGAAGTTGCTGTTTCCGTCCTGAGCGCGCCCGTAGCCCAGATAGGCAGGACCAATCGGGCTATCTGCAGCAATGAAAACAGCCGCCGATCTCATTACTGCGTCCGAATTGTCGACGACCAGCGGGTTGCCGACCTTGCCGAGCTCGAACGAAATACCCCCATACGCCCCTTCCAGCATCGTGCCGGGCAAGACGCGGTGGTAGTACATCAGACGGGCGAATTTGATATTCTCGCCCAGCAACTGCCCCGTGGCGTAGCCGGACTGTTGCAGAAAGCCTCCCCACTGAAACAGGTCGTATCGCGGCAAGTCGCCAGAACCGGACTTTCCGCCCACCTTGAAGCCGAAATTGAAGGTATGGTTTCCGACGGAATAGGCAGCGCTACCGTCAACATCCCATTTCGTATAGCTGACGTCGGCGCCCAGTCCAGTGCGCGAACCATAGACATGTGCGCTGCTGCGCCAGCCCGTGCGCGGAAAATGAGCGCTGTCGATCTGGTCAAGAATCAGCCGGACTCGGTATGCCCCGAGTGAGACTTTGGATTCTCCCGGCGAAAGAATCTGCGGCCCGGTATCCAGCTTGGGTTTCAGTACGCCACCCAAAAGACCTACGCGCAATTCGCCATATCGGAACAAATGAGAGCCGATATCCGCACCTGCCGTAGTCGACGTTGCCTCATAGCGCGCTACGCGGTTATCGTCCTGATAGACCGTTGTGGAGCGCCGCTCGATGGCGGCATGGGGGGCGACAAAGAAGTAGCCGCGGCTGTCGACCGGCTGGTAGAACTCGGTCTGCAGGCTGCTCGTGCGCCCGACCTGCACGTCGCTGCGCCACTCACCGCCGAGCGAATTCATCCAGGTCTTGCGGTAGCTGGCGAGGAGATTGAAATAGGCATCGCCACTGAAATCGCTCGACAGACCCAAACCGAAACGAAGATAGTCCGGCCCCCACGATTTCTCGACTGCGTCCACCGCCAGAACCCGCTTGCCGGGTTCTTCGAGAAAGCGGTAATTCACATGCTCGAAATCGTCCGTTCCGTAGAGGCGGCGCATGTCCTTGTCGAGCGTCGGCTGATCGATCGGCTGGCCGACCCGGGTTTCCATCACGGTCGCAGCAGCCCAGGGATTGACCCGCTGCAAATTAACGAAGCGAATCTCGTCCACTGGACGCAGGTCGGGGGTGACGGTGATCGTCTGACGCTCGCGCAATGCGGCGTATTCCGCAGGCGGAAGCGACAAATGGGCGAGCTGTTCGCCCACCTTGCGCGCCGCCGCTTCACCGAGCGGGGCGATCTGCGGCAAATGGTCGAAGTCTCCGGTCGAGAAATCTCCCAGTTCCGGTGAGATCAAGACGTCCGTCGGTTTGAGCAGGGCCAGGGAAGTCTGGACGTTCTGTTCGGTCAGGATGCTGAGCATCTGTCCGGCAACACCGAGAATCCCGGTCAGTTGTTCGCGCTTGAGCAGCGGCGTACCGACGTTGACCGCGATGACGATGTCCGCGCCCATTGCATGGGCAGCCTCCACCGGCAGGTTGCCGGTCAGCATGCCATCGACCAGGATCATGCCATCGAACTCGGCCGGCGCAACCGCGCCGGGTACCGACATGCTGGCCCGCATGACGTTAGCAAGCTCACCATCGCGAAACACGACCGCCTTGCCGGTGACCAGGTCGGTCGCCACCGCCCGGAACGGAATCGGCAGATTATCGAAATCGTGGTAGCCCTTTACCTTGGAGAGCTGGCGCAGTACCGACTCGAGTTGCACGCCCGTCACCACGCCCTTGCCAAACTGCACACTACCTTCACGGAGCCCGAGCTCGGGGCCGAAAAAAATGTTGTAGTCATCTTGCTTGCGCCTCTGCGAAAGCTCCTGGCGCGGCGGCTTCTCCTTAAACAGCAATTCGGTGGAGATCCCCTTGAGGGTTGTCTCCATCTCCTCGACGCTCATCCCGGACGCGTAAGCAGCACCTACCAGGGAGCCCATGCTGGTACCGGTAATGCAATCAATCGGCACGCGGTACTGCTCCAAAACCTTGAGCACACCAACGTGAGCCGCGCCACGCGCGCCGCCCCCGGACAACACAAGACAGATCTTGGGGCGCTTGCCGGGGCCACTTGCCGACGGCGGGGATGACTCGTCGGCGGCTTCTCCTCGGGCCGGGAGCGCGACCAAGATGGCACAAAGCGCCACACAAGAGGCGGTGATGGCCGCATGACGATGCAAGGGGGCGTTCATGGCTTGCTCCTTATGGGTATCGAACCGCTACAGCCGTTCTTCATGGTGTAACCGCTGCGCGGATACGACGCGAGAAATCAGCCGCCATGTCCGCGGCATGCGCTCGGGAATTGACATGGGCGCGTTGCTGAATGACGGCGAAGGGCTGGTCGCCATTCGCCAAGCGGCCATGCTCATGCAGATATTCAGGCACGTAGCCACTGGCGAGAATCTTCCAGCTGAATGGCAGGTGCTCCGCATTCACACGGGAGTTCAGCCAGATGTTGGTGGTGCAGTTGGTCGTCAGCGTGTTGTAGAACTCGGGTGTGGCATTCAAGCTGTTGATCTGGTGCATGTACTCGCGAAACAATCGCCTGCCATCTTCAAGCGACCCTTGCAGCCGGTACACATAGACATCCTCCGGTGGATCGTGACGATAGTTGGTACGCAGGCGGATGAGGTCACGCTCGTCGCCCACCACGTAATACAGTTCATATTGGCGGAAGAAGCCTTTGAGGGTTGAATAGGCCTCTCCCTTTTCCTTGCGCGTTTCGATCGAAATCGCAAGATGCTCGCCATCGTCAAAGGCGAAACTCAGGAACACATGCGCGATGGCCGGCCCCATCCAGTACACCGCCACCAGATCTACACCTTCCAGTTTGCGCAGGTCGAAGCGCCTGTCGTAGTAGGCGGGCGTGTAATCCGTTTCGCTGCGATAGTCGAAATTGCGGATGTTATGGACGGTGATGAGGTCGCCCTCGATCGTCGCCTTGGGCAACACCGCCACATCCGTTTGCCAGTCGCGTTCATTGGAGGGTTCGATCCCGCTCCACCAGATGAGCAACACAGCAAACATCAGCCCATAGACGACAAGGGCGCGTCCTCGCCAGCGCCGAAACAGCAACCCAAGCACGGCGACCAGCGTTGCGACGCCAAATGCCACCGCCAGACTGGTGCGCACGGTCTCGGTGGCCGGTCCCGAGTAGGCGAGCGCAAGTGCTCCCCAGCCACCAGCCACCGCCATCAGGAAGCCAAGCATTAACAGGCCGGTTGTCCTGGCTATTCGAGTCACGATACCGCTCATGCAGGCTCCTTGCTGCCGCGCTCCTGATGGATGAGGAGCGCACGGCAAAGATCACCGTTGCAGGCGAAACATAGGGCTTCGTCATCGCGCTTGAAGAGCATTGCCGTTCAGCCATTCGGCAAGGCGACTTTGCGCATAAAGCGTGGGGAGGGATCGGCACGCCACAAGCGATAAGCGACCTCGACATCGGCAGGAACGTAAACAACGAGCGGAATGCGGCTGTTATAGCGCAGCAGGCGCTCCTCGCCACCGAGCGTGACGAAGCGTTCGACTTTCGGCGCATCCGGATCGACGGCCATCAGTGTTCCGGCCATCGGCCCGAGTTTGCGCAGAATGTAGCGCTCGTACCCCCACCCGGCAATGCTCTCCGCCTCAAGGACTCCGCCGAAAAAATATCGATTTGCAGCGTCTGCGACCACCGTCTTGCCGACGATCAGTTCCACCTTCAATGCGGACTCATCCTTCTGCGCAGGAAGAATAATGACGTGCCTCACCATGCCGGCCTCGGCGGGCGGAAATGCCTGCATTATGTCGGCCGCAAAAGCTTGGGCGAACATGGCAAAAGTGACTAGCAGTGCAGAGAAAATTGTCTTCATTTCGAACCGCCTAATATTTTCATTGAGAGCGAGGCGGACCCCCTGTCTCTGGCCTTCGCTTCATGGCGTGGTCCGCACTGGTTATTCAGTCCGGGGCACCGGGGCACATCGCAGATCTTTATACCTTATCAACAGGGTTCTTCGACGCCCATTGGACCTTGGGCTAATCCTGCCGTCGTCCTCTGCAATGGAGCACAAGCAGCCTCAATGAGTCGGCGGTCAGGCCGCTGTAGTACGGGCGCTTTCGGGCGGGCATCTGGAGGAAGTTGTGTGCGTCAAGTTGTGCAATTTGGGTGAGCACGGCATGGTTGATGTGATTTCGCTTTCAGCGCCGCGCAGGGCGTAGCCCGAAGCGGCGCTGAAAGCGGGTGGCGGCCTCACG
>JAUSOD010000109.1 GCA_030656215.1 Azoarcus sp. | reverse complement strand
AAAAAAAGTGGCCGAAGCCACTTGTGCGCCGGCCCCCCTCGGATCAGGGCAGCAAAACCACCCGATACTTCGCGCTTTTTTTACTTCGTGATCCGACCTGTGCCTCCGCCTTCTCCAGCTTGAACCGACGATTCTCGCCGTTCTCGCCGGCAATAGTGACGGTGTTGCCTTTGAGTCGCTTCAACATGTGGCCAACCTTATCAGCGCTTTTCGGATCCGAGCAGGGCACCGCAGCGATGGCGTCCGCCAACTCTTGACCTCGGTCCTCCTCGCCTTCTTCAAACGGTGCAGCTGCGGAGAGCTTGGACGGGAGATCCACCACCTCGCGCGCGGTGAAGGTGCGCCCGTCGAACTGTTCGTACAGCACTTGCAAGACGTAGCTGGTGGCGGCGAGTTCATCAGATCCAGATTCGTTATTGTCGAACACGTCGGCGATGTCCTCCACCACACCGGCCCATAGCAATGGTTGTCGCACCATCCGGTCCCACCACAGGAAACGAGAACGAGTCGCCGTTGTGTGCTGAAGCCTCGTCGCCAAGTAACCGGCCACGATCCCCACGACGTCCTGTAAAACCCCTGCACGGATCTTGAGCGCGTGACCAACGACGTCAGGGTGCGCGAACTGGCGGTGTCCGAGCTTCTCCCCGCCCGTCGTTAACCGGACAGGGATCATCCGCGACAGCTCATCGCGCCCCAAGGTCAAGTTGTTTCCCGTCACTGCAAAGAGGGTATTCGTCGGCACCGTTTCACCATCGCTGACTCCGAGCACCCGCGAGCCATAGGAAGGGTTTGTCATCGCGGCCGCAAGCTCTGCGCTGCGGAAGTTCAACCCATCGGGGATGTTGTCGAAACACACCATTGCCGGGGATCTGCGCAACAGGGCAAACAGCGTCTTTTGCTGCTCTTCGACCTGTTTCGGGAACGTTACCACGGCCAGTTCACGTCCGGTCAGGAGCACATGCAGGCGCCGTGTGAGGGTCGTCTTGCCGGTGCCCTGCATGGAAGCCAGAACGAGCACGCCAGGCGCCTGATCGAGCACTTTACGCTCCACGCCCGTGAAGAGCGCGGCCAGGGCCGCAGCTTGATCGAGTGGCGTTTCGAACAGAAACCCACTGCAGAATTCCCCACGGATCCGCTCGATCGCCTCGCGTGCCTCCTCCTGTGAGTACGGCCTGCAGTTGCCGATGTCGCCCGCAACGATCAGCCCCGACGGATGCACGCCCGGTGTCGCCAGGATATCCCCATTCGGTCTCACGATTGGATGCGGTACCAGTCCGGTAACGACAGGTGCCTCGTGCCCCTCGCGTGAGGTCAGCAACCAGTCGAGAATCGACAGGGGCACTTCACACGGCTTCGGGATACCATCTTTGTCTTCTTTCGTGAAAGCGGATACCGCCTCGATTCGCGCCCGCATTTCCGACTTGTTAAGCTCACGCATCGTGGGCACAACAGGTGCGCTGTCCGGGTCGTCATCGTCGATCGCGTGCGAGTGTGGCAACCGGTCTTCAACCATCGTGCAAGTCCGCCCGGCAAAAGTGACGTATTGGTCGGTACGGCCATCGGCGGCCAGACTCTTCAGGATCAGGTTCTCCACTTTGAGCCCATGAAGGGTGACGTTCGTCGGGTCATAGAGAAAGTCCTCTCGTCCTGCAATGGTCTCTTGAAGTGCAGCAATCTTGCGGAGTCGGGACCTATTGCGTTTGTAGTCAGCCAAGGCTGTCCTCAATGGTTGAATAGGTGCTTCCGTCAGGCGTGACACCTCACGAATGACCGTATGTAGATCCACCGCCCCGAGGTCCGCAGACAGCCCAGGCCATTGCTCGAGCACCTCGGTGTTACTCAGGCTACGCAGCTTTGCGAGAACCTCAACAGCGGTCGGCCTCTGTTCGCCTTGCTCGCCCTCGTCGCCAAACTCATCCGTCGCGCCCAGCTCCTCGCCGGTGTTCTCCGCTCCGGCGTGTGCTCGCATCTCCTCCTGCACCTCGGGCAGTGTCTGGGCCCAGTCCTTCATCTTCTGGAAGCTTGCGCCGCGGGTTGGGTCGCCGGCGAAGAAGTCGTCGTCCTCCTCATCCAGCGCACCGTAGCGATGCACGCGCATCAGGTCGAACGCGTTCGTCGCCCGAGCCCCGTACGGCGAAGATTCGTGTTTGTTGATGAGGTACTGCCGGCAGGGGGAAATAAAAGCGCCACCCGGAGCCCCGCTCCCCTCCAGATAATTCAGACGGCGGTTATCGTTTGCGCTTTCGAACTCATACGGTAGCTCCTCACCCCAGCGCTCGAGGCAATCATCAATGTCGAAGGCACGGCAGAACGCACCGACAACTCCCCGCTTTTTCTTCGGGTCGGGCAGCTCAATATCACCCCCTTCATAGGCCCGCGCATTTGCGGAGACGACAAGGCCTTCGGGGATGACCAGATCCACAGACTGTTCGAACCCGTCGATCACGCCATACCGGACCGGCACCGGATCCACGATGCCGCCTTCGAACACCGGATTAGCCATGTAGTGCCATTGCACCGGGTCGAACAATGCGAGATCCACATTCAGACCATTTGCTTGTGCCCAAATCTTAAGCTGCGCCGATGAATAGGGGCGTGCAAACCAGAACGCGAGATGTGCCTTCAGGATGTGCGCCTTACCAGGGGCACCGGCAGAGCTGGATAGCATCCACCGGCACGCGACGTAATGGAAGCACTCGGGGAGTTCCTTCTTGATGAACTCCTCGATCGCCTGCGCAGGGAACGCGATCGGATCGACCGACGGTTCGTATTTATCTACATCGAAGACGACCCAGTGATGCGGCTCGTCGATGAAGTGGTACTTGTCGCGGAATATCCCTTTTTTCTTGGTTCTGAACTCTTCGAGCGGCGCCCCCCGGATAACCGCAGCGCGTACCGACGTTGCGATGCGGTCGAGCACCTCACACAACGCTGCAAAGTTGGTGAGCTTTTTACGATACATATTGTGCTGCTTAGTCTTGTCACTTGCTCGGATCTCGCCATCAGCCTGCCAGGTCTTAGTGAGGCGAAGCTTGCTATGACATTCCAGGATGGTGATGTAGTCGACACTGAGCTCGGTTGCCTGCTCAAGGTGTTGAGTCTGGATTGGCGCGTTCATCGCGACACCTCGCGCGCCACGATCACCCACTGCGCCAGCTCGAGCTGCTCGAGATCCACGTCGAGCTCCAGCCGATAGGCGGCATGCTGGACCTTCTCGAATCGGTTCGAAGCAGCGCACAACGCGGTCGAGATCGTCCAGCCGCCTTGACGCAGCCGGAGCACGTATGCAGCCAGGCGCTGGCTCCACACTTCCCGGTGGAACATCTTCGGCGTGATGCCGTGCTCACCGCCACTGACTTCGTTCTCGATCAGTGCGAGCAGCAGCTGCCCTGCACAACTGTTCGGATTGGGCAGCCATCGCGTACCGTTCTCCTGCGAACGTGCAAGAGAACCATCGAAAACACAGGGAAATTGTGCTATCTTGGTAGCGTGAATTGTGCTCACTTCTGAGCTTTGCGCCCGGTCCGCTCTCTCCAGCGGCCGGGCGTTTCCTTTGGTGGCCGGGATCATGCTGCACCCCCCGCGGTCGCGCCGTTGGTGCGGGCGCGCTCGGCGAGCCAGGTATCAAGGTCTGACCGGCGGTAGCGAATGGCGCGCCCAATCTTGACGAAGGGCAGACGGTGCCGGCCTGTTGTGCGCCAGATGGCCAAGGTTGTCACCTTGACCTTCAACTCGTTGGCGACGTCGCTGGGCGTGAGCAGGTCGCGCTGAGTGGCGACCATGTCGGGGATACTTTGCTGAGTCATGGGGGCTCTTCCTGTCGAAGAGTCCGCCGGTGCCGCGTCTACCGGTGAGACGGGCTGCACGCCTTAACGCTCGGTCCGTAACCTACGCGGCGAACGATGCGTAGGGCTGACGGTGAGTCGTGACGCAGGCGCCTGGATGGCTGCCGCAAACCTGCGTTCTTCCACGAGCCGGCTTTCGAAGCTGCGCATCCATCGCATGTGCCTCGGTCCGAGCAGCTGGGCGCTGACTGTGGCCCCCAGTGCTGCGAGTCTATAGCGAAAGAGGTATTAGCATCAAGCCTAATAATACGAGATGAGTACCGATCACGCCGCGGGCCGCGTGATCGGTACCACCTCGGCCTTTGGCTTCATTCCTGCCGCCTCGAGCATCGCAGAGGTCGCTGCGTTCACGGACTGGCGCACCGGATCAAGATCGAGGCGGGCATAGATCGCGGTCGCCTGGTGGGTCTTGTGGTTCAGGCTCTTCCCGATGATAGCGAGGCTGGCCCCGGTCTTCGCCTGCCAGCTACCGAGCGTGCGGCGCAGGTCGTGAATTCGCAGGTCCGACATGTCATAGTCTGCAGGGTCGATCCCGCTGGCGGTTGCCTTCTTCAGCAGTAACTTTTCTGCCTTTACGGAGCTGATAGCGAGGAGATGTTCGGCTTCTTGACGACCAGCAGGATCCATCCCGTTCGCGGCCTGCAGTCGGTCAAGCAGCTGGTTCAAGCTGGCACGGCGAAGGATAGTAGCCCATGCCCGTTTCGGCTCGACCAAGTGCCCCGATTCGCCGATGCCAGGGAATACGAAAGGTGACATTGCCTCCATCTTCGCTTTGCGGGCCTTGTGCGCGCGCTCCGCTTCCTCCTTTCGGGCCTGGAGGACAAGCACCGCTTCGGGCGACAGAGTGACGTTCTGCGGGGTGCCGTTCTTCGTCTTGCCGATCCGCCATAGTCCGCCGGCGAGGTCGAGGTCGCGCCAGGACATCGACTGCATGTTCGATCGACGGGCACCCGTGAGCAACGACAGAAGGAAGTAGTCTCGCTGCTCACTCTCTGCGATGGCCGAGAGGAGATAGGGGAGTTCGTGAGCCTGAGCGAAACGGTCGCGGTGCGTTACAGCGTTCGTCTTGATCCCCTTTGCCGGGTTGATACCTGCAAACAGCTCTTGGTCGATCAGGTACGAAAAAACGGCCGACACGACCAGAAGCGCGTGATTGGCTTTGATCGAGCTCGTCTTCGTTACTTTCGCATGGATCCGGCGCATCTCATCGCGCCCGACTTGCGACAGCTTCTTGTTTGCTATCGGGACCAAGTAGCGCCCGAGGATGTCGCGGTAGTCTTTCTTGGTGCGGTCGGCCAGCCCCGTGCCGTCTCGCTTCCGCTTGCCGACGACGAATAGCTCGAAGGCTTCGGCGAAGGTGGGCTCCTCGCGCACCGAGCGTTTCACCGCGGCCGGGCTTCCGCCGCCCTCAATCTCCGCGTTCACGATGGATGCGGCTTTGCGCGCATGCTCGACAGTCATGTCGGGGAAGCGCCCGAGGGTGACCCGCTCCGGTTGTCCGCCTTTGACCCGTCGGAAGACACAGAAAGTTTTCACGCCGGTCGATGTCACCCGAACCTGCAGGCCGTTCGTGCGGGTGTCGAAGTACGTGGTGCGCTTGCCGGACTCCGGCACGGGGAGGGCGAGCAATCGCTCCTTGCTGAACGAAAACCGAGTCGAGTCACTCATGGCTGCACCGTTATGCAAAAGCGATTGGCCCGGGTTACGCCGGGGTTACGCTGGGGTTACGTTATGGGTCAAACAAGGCATATCTCTATGAATGTCATTCTGGCATTAAGTCGATGATTTGTATAGCTCTATAGATCTGCGTGAATCTCAATAGATGCGGACGCCCTCTGATTTGTAAACCGAAGGTCGGCGGTTCGATTCCGTCCGGGGGCACCATAAAGTCAAGCATTTAGGCCAACTCTCCCGGGTTGGCTTTTTTGCTTCTTGGGCTCTGGGAACGACTGGGGACGAATGGAAAATTTCCGAGCTGGTTGCCCCCTGTTCTTGTAACGGAGAGGGGGTCAGTCGAGCGACACCATGCTGATAGTCATAGGTGGCACTCAGGCGGGCAGTGCTTCGATGACGGCAGCCGGATTGCGCTCGATGACGTTCAGCAGCACCAGGGCAGGGCCGTGCGGGGAGCGGTCACCCCGCTCCCAATGCCGCAGCGTTGCGGTCGAGAAGCCAAATCGGGCGGCGAACTGCTCCTGCGTCATGCCTACCCTGGTCCGCAATGCCTTCACGTCCACCGGACGGGGGCGGTGGATGCGGGTTTCCGGCGCTCGGCCTTCGGCGTGCTCAGTGGCTTCCATCAGCCCGAGCTTGATGCTGTCGAATGCAATGCTCATGTTCGTTTTCCTTTCCATGCCTTGCTCCGCCAGGATCGAGTCCGGCTACCAGCCTTGCCTGGAAGGATCAGTCCGTCGTCCCGGTTGCGGGTGGTTCTGCCAGCTTTTCCAGCATTGCTCGCACTGCGCGGATCTGCGCGCCCTCACGGGTCGGGTAGGTGTTTCCGGTGTAACCCCACCAGTCCCAGCAGCCCTTGGGGTTGTACACCCAGCGCCACGAACCCCATGCAAAGCCGCTGCGCTGACGCACTTGCGGGTAGAGGACGAGCAGCCGGTTGGTTTCCGCCCACTCGTTGTAGCCCGCGCCCCCGACAAAACCGAGTCCGATCTGTTCCTCGCCCTGACGACAACCGTGGAAGGCGACATGCACTTTGCAGCCGCCGGATTCGCAGGCTGCCGGCACGTAGAGCAGGGCCTCATCGGCCAGACTCAGGTCGACGGGTGCCAGCGGCGTATACGGCGCCTGATCGAAGCGTCGCAGGTGGCGGGCGCTTGCCGTGCCTCTGGGCTGGAGCGGGCCGAGCAGATGGGCGAGCAGTTCCCCGGGCGCGTCGAAATCTCCGCAGCGATTGATGAACGGCGCCTCCGATGTTTCGCATGCATTCGGTTTCGGGCTCGCGACCGAAATCATTGCGTGGCCGGCGGTCGGCAGGGTGACGAAGCGGAGCGCATCTTCGGGTATCTGCTGGCGATAGAACCCAAGCAGCGAATCCACCACCGCTCGGTCCACGGTGTGGTCCGCGCCGCCGGAGAATACCCAGACCCGGTCGTCACGCAGACCCGCGACGGGATCGATTCGCCCGGCCGTCGCGTGAGAGCGGATGCGTTCCAGCGTGCGGGTCGGGGTCGGCGGCGGCGTACTGCTGCCGGGAGTGGTGCAGTTGCGCAGCGCACGCAGCAGGCTTGCTTCCGCGCAGTCGTATGGCCCTCCGGCCAAGATGCCGGCGCCGCCGACCAGTGTGGAGTGCGCGATCTGAAACTGGGTAGCCATGTAAGCGCCCGACGAAACGCCGGATACGGTGACGCCGCTCAGGTCGGCACCCAGGGCGGGAAGCGGCGCTGCGTCAGCTGCGGTTGCCACCAGTGCCAGCAGCAGTGCGCTGAACCGGGTCAAAGCAAGTTTGGGGGGCATGGGTGCGCTCAGGTGGAGGTAAGATGAAGGCCATTTTGAAGGCCGTTGCGAGCCACGCATTTTGCATCATCGGGCACCGGACTCCGTCATGGGGGTTGGATGAGGCATCAGACCCGGGGGCCGCAGCGTGCGAGCAAAGCTAACCGCGAGGAGGGTGAGATGGATGAATTCGACCAGCAGGCAAAGGCCTTTGCCGACAAGATCGAAGCTGAATTGAATGAGGGGCGTCTTGTCTTTCCGGTGTCGATGGAGGTTTCGCTGCGAATCAAGCGGCTCGCCGACGATCCCGACGCCAGTCTGGACCAGATCGCCGCGGTTATACAGGCCGAGCCCGTGCTTGCGGCCAAGACCATCCGCATGGCCAATACGGTGGCGCTGAACCCTTACGGTGCGCAGATTGACTCTATCGGGGTCGCGGTCAGGCGAATCGGCTTTACCGCGTTGCGCGGCCTGGCGTTTGCCGTGGCCTCGGAGCAACTGGCCGGCGATCACCGCTCGCCCAACATGCGCACGCTGGGCTATGGCCTTTGGATCCGTTCGGTCGATGTGGCTTCATGGTGCTTCGCGCTTGCCCGCCGCACCCGCGCGGCCAATCCGGATACCGCGCTGCTGGCCGGCATGATGACGCATATCGGGCAGTTTCTGCTGATTGCGCGTGCCTCGGAATACCCGGCGATGGAGCGCAATATCGATCGCTTCGGCCGTTTTGTCGAAGGCCTGCACGATCGCGTCGGGCTTGCCGTGCTCGAGGTGTTCGACGTGCCCGAGACGATTCTGGACGGACTCGATGCGGGACAAGGCTATACCGGCACTTGGCCGCCGGACAGTCTGCACAGCATCGTCCACCTCGCTTCGCTCGTATCCGAGCATCCCAACCCGTTTGACGGCCTGCTCGGGCGCCATCCACCGCGTGGCCCTGCAGCCGCTGCCGAGTTGGGCATGGATCCTGGCGAACTCCTGCCGCTACTTGCGGATTCGCATGAAGAGCGGCAACAGATTCTGGATGCCGTCAGGGGCTAGCTTGCGATCCTGATGCCATGGCTTGAGCTACCAATTTTATTAAAGTTAGGCGAATTGCAGCCGTTAGTGCTCGTATGTCAAATGGGAGCGCAGCGCCATGATCAACAACCTCAAGCTTCGAACGCGGATTGCATTACTAATCCTGGCGGCCTTCATCGGCCTGTTGGCAAACAGCGTGATCGGTGCCCTCGGGGTAAAAAGCGATCTGATGGATGGCCGCAAACGGCAGATTACGTCAGTGGTGGAGTCTGCTTATCAAATCTCGGCTGGTCTTCATGCACGGGCCGTGAAGGGAGAAATATCCGAAGACGAGGCAAAGCGCGTGGCGCTCCTCACGCTGAGTGAAATGCGCTATGGCGGCGAGAGCGGGAAGGCCGAGTATATGTACGTGTGGACGACATCCGGCGTTTCGGTCATGCATCCGATACGCCCCGAATGGGCCGGCAGGAACATGCTCGAGGAGGTTCGCGACGGCACCGGGCGCTACACCATCAAGGATATCGTTGCCGTGGCCAAGGCCAGTGGCCGTGGTTTTGTCGATACTTCCTTTCCGCGTCCGGGGCAAACGGAGGCAGTGGACAAGCTACAGTACGTGATGGTCTTCCAGCCTTGGGACTGGACGATCGGAACCGGCGTGTATGTCGATGATGTGGCGGAGGATTTTCGTCAGCGCATGGTGCGGGACCTGGCGATAGGTGCCCTCATCATGGCCGTCATCATTGGTCTGGGGGTGCTGATCGCACGTTCGGTGCTGCGCCAGATCGGTGGCGAGCCGGCCGAGGCCATGGTGCTCATGGACCGTGCGGCGGCGGGTGACCTGACCGTCGACTTGCGTTCTGCCGCCGAGGGTAGCCTACTGGAGGGTTTGTCCCGCATGCTGCGGGCTTTCCGCGACATGATCGGGCAGATCTCGGCGGGTGCGAACAAGCTTACCGAAACGGCCGAGAGCATCTCCCATGCTTCGGAGCAGGTTGCGGTCGCGGCTCACCGGCAGGCGGACTCAACCTCCTCGATGGCGGCGGCCATCGAACAGATGACGGTCTCGATTAACCACATATCGGACAGTGCGCGCGAAACCGAGCGCGACTCGGCTGCGGCTTCGGATATGGCCGACGGAGGCGAGCAGAAGGTGGCCAATGCCACCAGCGAAATGCATCTGATCGAGCGCTCGGTGTCGGCCGCTGCGGAGCAACTCCGCTCGCTCGAGAGCCGCACCAGCGAGATCTCTTCGATTGCCAATGTGATCAAGGAAATTGCCGCCCAGACCAATCTGCTTGCCCTCAATGCGGCCATCGAAGCGGCGCGCGCCGGGGAGCAGGGACGCGGCTTCGCCGTGGTGGCCGATGAGGTGCGCAAACTTGCCGAACGCACCTCTGCCGCGACCGAGGAGATCGGTCGCATGACCGGCGCGATTCAGGGCGATACCGCCAACGTCGTCCATGCCATGGAGAAAGCGCTTCCGCAGGTTGCGAGTGGCGTCAGCCTGGCTCAGGACGCGGCCCAGTCGCTGAGGGATATCCGGGCCGGCGCGGGCACCACCTTGAACCGGATTCGGGACGTGGCGCTGGCTACCCGCGAGCAGAGTGCGGCCAGCAATGCGATTGCCCAGCAGGTGGAGAGCATCGCCCAGATGGTGGAGGAGACCGGGGCCTCGATGCAGCAGACGGCTCAGTCCGCGCACAGTCTGGAACAGGTCGCGCGCGAACTCGGCGATCTGGTGGCGCGATTCAAACACTGATCCGGGCGTCTGGCGCGAGCGCTTATGGTCCGGATTTGCTGCCGAACTGAAGCGCCAGGTCGCACGTCCTGCCGCCGGCAAACCAGCGCGCCACGGCACGGGCGCGCTGTGGAAACACGAAAGCGAACTCTTCGGATACGGCCTTCATCACCGGGTCTGCGTCGCTGAAGGGACCCAGCGTTCCGCTCAGGGAGCGGGCAAACGACACGCCGCTGGCCCGGCACGCAGCTGCGTCGGGCAGAGACACGGCGAGCCCGTGGGGCAGGGCGATGATCTCTTCGATGTGACCATCCGCAGTAGCCATTGCCATCACCGTCATCGCATGGCCCGATACGTTCAGGTTGACGGTGACCTGATCGCGCTCGTCACAACCTGGCCCGATCAGGGCGGCGGCCGGGTCCAGCCGCAAGGCCCCGGCCGCCGCGGATTTCAACTGCCGGCCCAGCGTGAAAGAGGCAATTCCATGCGGATTCAGGGCCGCTGCCGAACTTGTCGGCGGTAGCGTCTGCGCGCTGGCCGTCATCGGCCCCGCTGCCCACAGCAGCAGTGCCAGTGACACGCCCGCGCCTCGCATGCTTATCCTGCCGCCTTGACCACGCCGCACACAATGCGCGCACCGGCCCCGCCGATCGGCTGGGTGATGTGGTCGTCGCGATTCTCGTGGATGACAATAGCAGCGCCGTCGGCATCGAGCATGGCAGCCCGGCCGCTTGCGCCGCCGAGGCTGGCAAGGGTGGTGAACATCTCGGCCTCGACCGATCCGTCGGCATGGACGAAGAGCACCGGCAGATCGCCTGCGTCGGGGCCTTCGGGGTTCATCAGCCCATGTTTGCGGCCATCCGGATTGAGGTGTCCCTTGGACGCCACAAAGCCCTTGTCGGGGTCCTCGCAGGTACCGACGCTGTGAATGTGGATGCCCTTCGGGCCCGGGGGCAGGCCTTTGGCCGAAACGTGAATCAGCACCCCGTGCGGCCCTTCGGTGAGGGTGACGCTGCCCACATTCGTCCCCTGGCGGTCGACGAGTTCCGCATTCGCACGATCGGCCGCAGTGGCGCCGTTGATCATGCCGCATGCCATGATGGCTACAATCAGTTTGTGGTGAGTCTGCATCGCGATCTCCTCGAGTACCTGTTGTGGGTGGTTCCATCATGATAGGCGATTGCGGTCGCACGGACAGACTATCCCCAATCAGAGGTCATTTTTCAACGGACCTTGCTCATCGGGTCGTTCATCGGCTAAAAGAGTCCGAACAGGTGAGGAACGTGGAATATGAAGAACTGGGTGCGCTACTGGTGGGGTGTGATTACGGAGACGGTGCGTCTGTGGCTTGATGCCCAGGTCTTCATCCACGCGGCTGCGCTGGCTTTCTTCACCGTGTTCTCGGTGGCGCCGGTGATGATCGTCGCGGTGACGATCGTTGGTCTGGTGCTGGGCGAAAGCGCCGCGCAGGGAGAAATCGCACGCCAGCTCGAGGCCGCGATCGGGGCGGAAGCCGCCGCCGCGGTGCAGACTGCCGTTGAAGGCAGCCGCATGAAGCATACCGGCATCATGCCTACGTTGATTGGCGTAGGCGCCATGCTGTTCGGTGCCACCACCGTGTTTGCGCAGATGCAGAACTCGCTGAATGCCATCTGGGGGGTTGCACCCAAGCCCACCCGCAGCAGCATCCTCATCTACATCATAGGGCGTTTGCTGTCGCTCACCGTGGTGCTCGCGATCGGCTTCGTGCTGCTGGTGTCGCTATTGCTCAGCGTGGTCATCCAGGCAGTGGTGGTGTTTGCGCAGGACTGGTTGCCCATCCCGGCCCCCTTGTTGCTGGGGCTCGACAGTGTGGTTTCAGTGACGGTGGTGACGCTGCTCTTTGCCACCATCTTCCGCGTGCTGCCCGACGTGCTGCTGAAGTGGCGCGACGTATGGCTGGGGGCCTTCGTCACCGCACTGCTGTTCGCCCTTGGCCGCATGCTGATCGCGCTCTATCTGTCGACCACCGGTACAGCTTCTGCTTACGGTGCCGCGGGATCGTTAGTGCTGTTGCTGCTGTGGGTCAACTATTCGGCCCTTATTCTGTTGTTTGGTGCAGCGTTCACCCGGGCCCACGTCGAGGCCCGTGGTCTGGCGGTGAGCCCGCGTGCCACTGCCGTGTGCGTGCACCGCTCCCTGTCCGAGGAGCCGGCGAGGCTGCAGGGTGGGGCCAGGCTGTAGGCGCTGGGTGGGGCTTCATTCCGGCGCTTGCGCGGACTGCTTCTTCAAGCGGTAGTTGAGCTGCGGGCGGGTCATGCCGAGCAGGCGGGCCGCGGCGGAGAGATTGCCGCCGGCGCGCTCGACCGCGCGCTGGAGCAGTGTCTGCTCGAAGTCCTCGAGTGCGATGCCGGCATCGAGTACCGCACCGGGCAGATCGTGGCCATTGCCGGGCAAGCTTTCCTCGAGCTTGCCGCTCTCGCTCACCCCAGCCTGCAAACCGAACTGCGGTGCTGCACCGATGAACAGCTGCTCGACTTCGATCAGGCCGTTCTGCGGCGCGAGGATCACCCCGCGTTCGAGCACGTTTTCCAGTTCGCGCACATTGCCCGGCCAACTGTGGCACTTCAGCGCATGCATCGCCTTGTCGGTGATGCCCGCCACCCGTTTACCGTGCAGAGAGCAGAAGCGTTCGATCATCGCTTCGACCAGGGGCGGGATGTCGGACACCCGCTCGCGCAGCGGCGGGATCGTCACCGGATAGACGTTGAGGCGGTAGAACAGGTCGCGGCGGAATCGGCCTGCGGCCACCGCCTGCTGCAGGTCGACGTTGGTTGCCGCCACCAGGCGGACATTGACCTTACGTGTGCGCTCGTCGCCGAGGCGCTCGATCTCGCCCTCCTGCAGTACCCGCAGCAGCTTGGCCTGGGCCGACAGCGGCAGCTCGCCGACCTCGTCAAGGAATAGCGTGCCGCCGTCGGCGCGTTCGAATTTGCCCGCGCGCGAAGCGTGCGCGCCGGTGAAGGCGCCACGCTCGACCCCGAACAGTTCGGACTCGATCAGCTCGTCAGGTAGTGCCGCACAATTGACCGCAACGAAGGGCGCTTCCTTGCGCGGACTCATCTGGTGCAGGGCGCGCGCAAAGCGCTCCTTGCCCACGCCGGTTTCGCCCAGCAGCAGTACCGACACACTGGTGGCCGCGGCCCTCATCACCAGATCGTAAGCGTGGCGAAAGCCACTGGAGCTGCCGATCAGGTTGGGCACCTTGCGCGGACAGGCGATGCTGCGGCGCATGGCTTCGACTTCCTCGCGCAGCTCGAGCAGGCGGCCGACGATGGAGTCGGCCTCGAAGTAGGGGGTGAGCTCGTGCGCGTCCGGCCAGTCCTCGGCGGGCTTGCCGACGATGCGGCAATGGTCGATGCCGGTGGCGGCGCACTCAGTCTCGCGGTACAGGATGAAGCGGCCCATGAAGGCGCTGGTGTAGCCCGAGGCGTAGCCGATCATCATCCAGCACACCGGATGCTCGACCTCGCCGTAGGCCTGCACATGGACTTCGGCCTCCCACGAATGCTCCCACAGGAACTCGCCGTAGAAGCCACCCGACTCGGCGTCGATCTCGAGCTTCACCGGTGCGACCTTCACGCAGCCTTCGAGCATGTGCAGCTGGGGGCCGACCACGAAGGCGTCGGCCAGATCGCAGGTACCGCGCGTCTTGCGTGCGAGCTCGGCGTCGCGCATACCGGAGGCGAAACCCATCCGGGTCAGGATGCGACGCGCCTGCTCGGTGCCGACCGAGCCGATGAGCTCCTTGCGCAGCTCGGACAGCGCCGCGGTATGCAGCAGCACCATGCGGTGCTCGCCGAGCCAGATCAGGCCGTCTTCGGCGGAGAAGCGCAGCAGCCTGCGTAAGTCCGCGCTCTCCGGGTAGTGGATGCCGCTCACCTTCATCTCCTCGTCCCGTCGACATGCGGGTTCTGTTCGTGCCCTTCCTGTGCTGGAACACGGGGGCTATTTCGAAGACTTCTTATAGCACGCCTGTACCGCGCCGTCGTGGGGGGGCATATCAATCTTGTGGAATCCGCGCTTGTATTCGGATATTAATAAAAATCTCGATATTTATAAATAATGGCATGAATCTTGTTACTGATGGCAGTGGTTTCGACCTGATCGAAGCGAATGATCAAATTTTCCGCCGAGGCGGGGCATAAGAAGAGGGGACACATGGCCGATCGGTTTTCCGTCCTGATCGAGGACAACGGGGAGCGCTTTTCCTGCGATGCCAGCCAGAGCCTGCTGCGCTCGATGGAGGTGCTTGGGCGGCGCGGTATCCCGGTGGGCTGCCGCGGTGGCGGCTGCGGTGTGTGCAAGGTGCACGTCACCGGCGGCGCCTATCACACCCGCAAGATGAGCCGCGCCTGCCTGTCGGAGGCGGAGGAGGCGTCCGGTGTGGTGCTGGCGTGCAAGCTGTTTCCGGACAGCGACCTGTCGCTGCAGGTGGTCGGCAGGATGAGCAAGGCGCTGCAACTGCGACGCGAGTGAACTCGGGCGCGGGGCGTGGGAGAGAAGGGCCGTTGCGGAGAGCCGGGACGGCCCTTTCCCTTGTTCTCGAATGCAAGTGCTTGTTGCGGCGCAATAATTTAGTTTGACCAAATGATCAACCCAGAATCGCATTTGATCATTTGATGAACTGATAAACGAGGCTGATGTTTATAAAAATCTCGAGAAATAGCGTTAGCTCCAAGAGTGGCGCGGTTTCTCCCAGGGCTGGCACGAAGCTTGATACATGGTCTCCCGCAGCAGGCCCCATTGGATCAATACGGAGACTTCAGGCAAATGGACACAGACAAGCCCGCAATCGACGTCAGCCTCAAGTACGTGCGGCTCATCGAGCGCCGTGCGGATGGTTTCGTCGAATTCGAGTTCGCCATCGGCGAGCCCGATCTGTGCGCCGAGATGCTACTGCCCGCCGATGCCTTCGAGGCTTTCTGTCGCAGCAATGAGGTGATTCATCTGCCTGGCCGCGACGAGTCTTCGGGCTCCGACTGGACCTGGAGCCTGCACCAGGCAACGCATCAGCGCTTTCGCTGAGCGACCCATAAAACAAGGAGGAGACGTTCCATGCATATCGATCTGCGTACGGTCACCATCAAGCCGCTGCGCCACACCTACGATCACGTTGCGCGCCGGATCGGCGGCGACAAGCCGGCATCGCGCTACCAGGAAGGCACCTTCGACCTGCAGGCCACGGCCAACTTCCACTATCGCCCAACCTGGGATCCGGCTCACGAGATCTTCGACACCTCGCGCACCGCGATCACGATGGCCGACTGGTATGCATTCAAGGATCCGCGCCAGTTCTACTACGGCGCCTATACGCTGGCTCGCGCCAAACAGCAGGACACCGCCGAGGCCAACTTCGACTTCGTCGAAAACCGCGGCCTCGCCCAGGCCCTGCCGGTCGAGCTCAAGGATGCGGTGCTCCGTCTGTTGGTGCCGCTGCGCCATGTGGCCTGGGGCTCGAACATGAACAACGCCTCGGTCTGTGCCTACGGCTACGGCACCGCTTTCACCCAGCCGTGCATCTATCAGGCTATGGATCAGCTCGGGATCGCCCAGTACCTGACCCGCGTCGGCCTGCTGCTCGGTGATCTGGACACCCTGGATGAGGGCAAGCGCGCATGGATGGAAGACGACGCCTGGCAGGGTCTGCGCCGCTATGTCGAGGACTGTTTCGTGCTCCAGGACCCATTCGAGCTTTTCGTCGCGCAGAACGTGGCCCTCGACGGCCTGCTGTATCCGCTGGTGTACGAAACGATAGTCGATGACGTTCTCTCGAGCCGTGGCGGCACCGCGGTGGCCATGCTCACCCAGTTCATGACCGACTGGTATGGCGAAACGAAGAAGTGGGTGGACGCGACGATGAAGACCGCCGCCGCCGAATCCGCCGACAACAAGGCCCTGCTCGAGACGTGGACCAGCCACTGGCGCGACCGCGCCGCCGCCGCACTGCTGCCGGTGGCTCGCCTGGCGCTGGCCGACAACGCCGACAGCGTGATGAGCGACGTCGTCCAGCAATTCAACTCGCGCCAGGCCAAGGCCGGCGTGGCTATCTGAGGAGCGCGCGATGTCCACTGTATTCATTGCCCTGCAGACCAACGAAGACACCCGCCCGATCATCGAGGCGATCGTCGCCGACAATCCTCATGCCCGCGTAAACGAGCAGCCGGCGATGGTGAAGATCGATGCCGAGCGGACCCTCACCGTGCGCCGCAGCTCGATCGAGGCGCTGCTCGGCCGCGACTTCGACCTGCAGGAGCTGCACATCAACCTGATCTCTCTGTCCGGCAATATCGACGAGACCGACGACGAACTCACCCTGAGCTGGAACGCCTGAGCGCGCTCACGCCGACGCACTAGGAGACACGACATGGACATGCAAGCAACGAAGAAGAAGCTCGGCCTGAAGGAACGCTATCAGGTCATGACCCGCGGCCTGGACTGGGAGCCGTCCTACCAGAAGAAGGAGGACATCTACCCCTACGTCGCCTACGAGGGCATCAAGATCCACGACTGGGACAAATGGGAAGACCCGTTCCGCCTCACCATGGACGCCTACTGGAAGTACCAGGCGGAGAAGGAGCGCAAGCTCTACGCCATCATCGACGCCTACGCCCAGAACAACGGCCATCTGAACGTCACCGACGCGCGCTACCTCAACACGGTGAAGCTCTTCCTCACCGGCGTCAGCCCGCTCGAATACATGGCCCACCGCGGCTTCGCCCACGCTGGGCGCCAGTTCCCCGGTGCCGGCCCGCGGGTGGCCTGCCTGATGCAGTCGCTCGACGAGATCCGCCACGCGCAGACCCAGATCCACGCGCTGTCGAACTACAACAAGCACTACAACGGCCTGCACGACTTCCGTCACATGCACGACCGGGTGTGGTACCTGTCGGTGCCCAAGAGCTTCTTCGACGACGCCGTTACCGCCGGCCCGTTCGAGTTCATGGTCGCGATCGGCTTCTCCTTCGAGTACGTGCTGACCAACCTGCTGTTCGTGCCCTTCGTCTCCGGCGCCGCCTACAACGGCGACATGAGCACCATGACCTTCGGCTTCTCCGCGCAGTCGGATGAGGCCCGCCACATGACACTCGGCCTGGAGGTGATCAAGTTCATCCTCGAGCAGGATCCGGACAATCTGCCGATCGTGCAGCGCTGGATCGACAAGTGGACCTGGCGCGGCTACCGCGTGCTGACCCTGGTGGCGATGATGATGGACTACATGCTGCCCAAGCGCACGATGAGCTGGAAGGAAGCCTGGGAGGTGTATTTCGAGGAGAACGGCGGTGCGCTGTTCAAGGATCTGGCCCGCTACGGCATCACCATGCCCAAGTGCGCCGAGACCATCGCGCTGGAGAAGGACCACCTGTCGCATCAGGCCTGGGGCACCTTCTACAACTACGGCGCCGCAGCCGCCTTCCACACCTGGGTGCCCGAGAAGGAAGAGCTCGACTGGCTGGCGTCCAAGTACCCGGACAGCTTCGACAAGCACTACCGCCCGCGGCTGGAGTACTGGCGCGAGCAGGCAGCCAAGGGCAACCGCTTCTACAACAAGACGTTGCCCATGCTGTGCCAGACCTGCCAGATCCCGATGCTGTTCACCGAGCCCGGCGATCCGACCAAGATCTGCTATCGCGAGGTCGACTACAAGGACAACAAGTACCACTTCTGTTCCGACCACTGCAAAGAGATCTTCGAACACGAGCCGGAGAAGTACATCCAGTCCTGGCTGCCGGTGCACCAGATCTACCAGGGCAATTGCTTCCCCGAGGGCACCGACCCCACCGCCGAGGGCTTCGACCCGCTGGCCGCGGTGCTGCAGTACTACCACCTCGAGTTCGGCCGCGACAACCTCGACTTCGAGGGTTCGGAAGACCAGAAGAACTTCGATGCCTGGCGCGGCATGGCGACGAAAAACGCCTGAGGCCTGCCAACAGGATCCCATCGTCGCGGACGCACGTCGTCCGCGGCCATCCACAGATCAAGAGGAGACACGACATGGCCGTTGCTGCCGTCAAAACCTACGAATTCGAACCTGCCGACGCACTCGACAAGTTTCACGGAGCCCAGCTGCTCTACATCGGCTGGGAGGACCACCTGCTGTTCTGCGCCCCGTTCGCATTTCCCTTCCCGCCGACGATGCCCTTTGGCGCCATCGTCGACCAGGTGCTGCCGGGTTCTTTCGGCTATCACCCGGATTTCGCCCGCATCGACTGGGCGCAGGCGGAGTGGTTCAAGTCGGGCAAACCGTGGTCACCCGACTTCGCCAAATCGCTCGCAGAAAACGGCCTGAAGCACAAGGACGTGATCCGATTCCGTACGCCGGGCCTCACCGGAATCCAGGGCTCCTGCAGTTGAGTCCCTGCCCACCGGCGCGCGTGGCGTGCCGGTGGCTGCAGTGCCGCCTAACCGTTAACGGACACGCATCATGAGCTACGAACTGACCATCGAACCCCTCGGCCAGACCATCGAAGTCGAGGAAGATCAGACCATCCTCGATGCCGTACTGCGCGCCGGGATCTGGCTACCGCACGCCTGCTGTCACGGTCTGTGCGCCACCTGCAAGATCCAGGTCGTGGATGGCGAAGTCGACCATGGCGAAGCATCCAGTTTCGCCCTGATGGATTTCGAGCGCGACGAAGGCAGGGCTCTGGCCTGTTGTGCCCGGCTGCAGAGCGACGTCGTGATCGAGGCCGAGATCGAGGAAGAGCCCGATGCCGAGTCGATTCCGGTGCGCGATTTCCCCGGCACCGTGCGCCGGCTGGAGAACCTCACCCCGACGATCAAGGGCGTGTTCATCGAGCTCGACGAGCCGATCCATTTTCAGGCCGGGCAGTACATCAACCTGGCGATCGACGGCGGCACCTGCAGCCGTGCGTTCTCGCTCGCGAATACACCGTCGACCGGGCGCGAGGTGGAGCTCAACGTCCGCATCGTGCCGGGCGGGCAGGGCACGACGTGGGTGCACGAGCAGCTACAGACGGGCGACCGGGTGAAACTGTCCGGGCCCTACGGTCGCTTCTTCGTGCGCAAGTCGGCGCCCGAGGCGCTGCTGTTCATGGCCGGTGGCTCCGGCCTGTCGAGCCCGCGCTCGATGATCCTCGACCTGCTCGCGGCGGGCGATACGCGGCCGATCACGCTGGTGTACGGACAGCGCAGCCGAGCCGAGCTGTACTACCACGACGAGTTTCTGGCGCTGGCCGAACGGCATCCCAACTTCAACTACGTGCCGGCGCTGTCGGATGAGCCGGCGCAGTCGAAGTGGCCGGGATTCCGCGGCTTCGTGCACGACGCGGCGCGAGCCCATTTCGACGGCGACTTCCGTGGCCTCAAGGCCTACCTGTGTGGGCCGCCGCTGATGATCGACGCCTGCATCACCACTCTGATGCAGGGGCGGTTGTTCGAGAAGGACATCTTTACCGAGAAGTTCTTTTCGGCGGCTGACGTGCAGCAGGTGCGTAGCCCCTTGTTTAAGAGAATTTGATCTAGATCATTAAATATCGAGATTCGTATATTTTATCGAAGTAAAGCGTTACCATTTTGCTGCCCTGCGTTTAGCGGCTGACTCGTGACAAAGCCATCCCGGCTGCCGGGGTGACTGAAAACCCGTTCCGATCCGGCATCCCGAAGCACGGACGGACGAACAACTGGAGGAGAGAATCATGGCAATGACTGGAGTATTGCGCCCGGGCCACGCCCAAATCCGCGTGCTGGACCTCGAAGAAGGTGTCAACCACTACAAGAACGTGCTCGGCCTGATCGAGACCGGCCGCGACTCGCAGGGGCGGGTGTACTTCAAGGCCTGGGACGAGCGCGACCACAACAGCGTGATCATCCGCGAGGCTGACAGTGCCGGCATCGACTTCTTCGCGTTCAAGGTGGCGGACAAGGCCACCCTCGACAAATTTGACCGCGACCTGCAGGAATACGGCCTCAAGACCTCGCGCATCCCGGCCGGCGAGCTGCTCGAGACCGGCGAGCGCGTGCGCTTCGAGATTCCGTCCGGGCATCAGATCGAGCTGTACTGGGAGAAGACCGACATCGGCACGCCCGAGACCTACACCAACCCGCCGCCGTGGACCAGCGACGCCGAACGCGGCATTGCGCCCATCCGCCTCGACCACTGCCTGCTGTACGGGCCGGACATCGAGAAGGTGCAGGACATCTTCCAGAAGGTGCTGGGCTTCTACCTGGTCGAGCACGTGGTCATGGAAGACGGCAAGACCGATCTCGCGATCTGGCTGTCGTGCTCGATCAAGGCGCACGACATCGCCTTCGTCCGCCATCCCGAGCCGGGCAAGTTGCACCACGTGTCCTTCCTGCTCGAGAGCTGGGAGAAGGTGCTGCGTGCGGCCGACATCATGTCGATGAACAAGGTCTCGATCGACATCGGCCCGACCCGCCACGGCATCACCCGCGGCACCACGATCTACGCCTTCGACCCCTCGGGCAACCGCTTCGAAACCTTCTGCGGCGGCTACCAGAGCTATCCGGACTGGAAGCCGATCAAATGGACCTGGGAGGAAGTCGGCACCGGCATCTTCTACCACGACCGGGCGCTGAACGAGCGCTTCCTGACCGTCGTGTCCTGAGGCGGCGCGGGTTTCGTAGGGCCGACTTCAGTCGGCCGCCTTTGCGCCGAACTGGCGATGGTGCCCGATCAGCGCAAAAGCGGCGGGTTGAAACCCGCCCGGCTGAGGTAAAGCGCGGTTGATGCCGTTGTGGGGCCGACTTCAGTCGGCCACAGGTGCCCGAGCCTGGCGCGGGTGCCCGAATCACCTCCTGCGGCGGACTGAAGTCCGCCCTACGGCGCCGGTTCCGGAAGGGGCACTTGACCCGGATAACAGTATCCACGTAGCCCCACCGGCGCCGATAGGGTCAGCGTGCGGTCTTGGCAGTGAAGAAATCGGACGGCATGCGCTTGACCGCATCCAGCGTGCGCAGGATGTGCTCCGACAGGATTGAGGTGGCGCGGGTGGCATCGTGCGCCAGCGTGGTGTCGAAGATGGCCTGGTGCTCGGCGTGAATGTCGCGAGGGATGGGCTGGCGGAACAGGCTGATGCGGCGGTAGCGCTCGGACTGCTGATAGAGGATGTGCTGAAAATGACGAATCCACCGCGACGGGCAGGCCGCAATCAGCGCTTCGTGGAAGGCGCGGTTGCGCACTTCCCACTCTTCGGTCGTGCTCACGTCATGTTCGGCGAGCTTCTGCTCGGCGCGCGACAGGCGGTGAAACGCGGCCACCAGCGCCGCTTCCCAGGCCTCGTCGCCGCGTGCGATCGACTGGCGCAGGGCTTCGGTCTCAAGCAGCACGCGGGTGCGGGTGATGTCCTCGAAGTCGGCGAGCGAGATCGGCGCCACGCGAAAGCCGCGTTGGCCCTGGCCGACCACCAGTGCGTCGGTGACCAGCATCAACAGGGCTTCGCGCAGCGTGCCGGCGCCCACTTCGTACTGGTCCTTCAGGTGCTCCACGCGCAGCTTCTCGCCCGGCGGATGCACGCCTTCGATGATGTCGCGGCGCAACCGGTTATAGGCCGCTTCGACCAGGGTCTTGGGCTCGGCCGGGGCGGGTGTCTGAAGGGTGGCGGTGTCGTTCATGGGGGCTCGCTACGGAGAAATTTCCTTATGACGGATTCTAGCCGACACATTGCGCTATCGATATCAGCTTGTATAAATCTCGAGATTTAATATTGACGTCGAGAAAAATGATCTTTATCTTGTCGGTCATCGGTCTGGGTGACTACGGTAGCTACCCAACAGGAGAGAAGCAATGAACATCGCAGTACCCCAGGCAACGATTTCGGCGGAAGCGGCGCACGCCGCGGTGGCGGCGGCCGTGAGCCATGCCAGCGCGCTGGGCGTGCGGATCAATGTTGGCGTGACCGACACCGCCGGCAATCTGGTTGCCTTTCTGCGCATGCCCGGCGCCTTTCCGCAGTCGATCCGGATCGCGATCGACAAGGCCGCCACTGCTGGCGGTTTCGGCTTCCCGACTGCGAAGTGGATGGACGTGTGTGGCACGGACGAGGGCATGAAGCTGGGCTTCTCGGCGCAACCCGGGCTGATCGTGTTCGGCGGCGGCCTGCCGATCCGCAGCGCGGGACAACTCATAGGCGGCATCGGCGTGTCCGGTGCCTCCGCACAACAGGACGAGGCGTGTGCGCGGGCAGGCTTGCTCGCGATTGGCGCCGACGACATCGAGGCTTGACGGAGCAGACCCATGAAACAGATCCACAACTTCATCAACGGCGAGTTCGTCGCCACCGCGAAAGCCTTCGACAAGTTCTCGCCGCTCGACAACTCGCTGCTCGCCAAGGTGCATGAGGCCGGCCGCAACGAGGTCGATGCCGCGGTCGCGGCGGCACAGGCCGCGCTCAAGGGGCCATGGGGGCGGATGACGGTGGCCGAGCGGGTGGACCTGCTCAACGCGGTGGCCGACGGCATCAACCGTCGCTTCGACGACTTCCTCGCCGCCGAATGCGCCGACACCGGCAAGCCGAGGAGTCTCGCCAGCCACATCGACATTCCGCGCGGCGCGGCCAACTTCAAGATCTTCGCCGACGTGATCAAGAGCGTGCCCACCGAGTTCTTCGAGATGGCCACGCCGGATGGTCGCGGCGCGCTCAACTACGCGCTGCGCCGCCCGGTCGGCGTGGTCGGGGTGATCTGCCCGTGGAATCTGCCGCTGCTGCTGATGACCTGGAAGGTCGGCCCGGCGCTGGCCTGCGGCAACACCGTGGTGGTCAAACCCTCGGAAGAGACGCCGCAGACCGCGACCCTGCTCGGCGAGGTGATGAACGAGGTCGGCATGCCCAAGGGCGTGTACAACGTGGTGCACGGGTTCGGCCCCGGTTCGGCGGGCGAGTTCGTCACCACCCATCCGAAGGTCAATGCGATCACCTTCACCGGCGAGACCCGCACCGGCGCTGCGATCATGAAGGCAGCGGCCGAGGGCGCACGTCCGGTGTCGCTGGAGATGGGCGGCAAGAACCCGGCCATCGTGTTCGCCGACTGCGACTTCGACGCCGCGATCGAGGGCACGATGCGCTCGGTGTTCGCCAACTGCGGCCAGGTCTGCCTCGGCACCGAGCGGGTCTATGTCGAGCGCCCGATCTTCGACCGCTTCGTCGCCGCGCTGAAGCAGGGCGCCGAGGGCCTGAAGCTTGGCCGTCCGGAGGATCCGGCCACCGGCCTCGGCCCGCTGATCTCGCAGGAGCACAAGAACAAGGTGCTGTCCTATTTCGACAAGGCCAAGGCGCTCGGCGCCACTGTGGTGACCGGCGGCGGCGTGCCGCAGATGGCGGGCGAACTCGCCGGGGGCGCCTGGGTGCAGCCGACGATCTGGACCGGGCTCGACGACCACTCGCCGATCGCGCGCGAGGAGATCTTCGGGCCGTGCACGCTGATCCAGCCCTTCGATTCGGAAGAGGAAGTGGTGCGCCGCGCCAACGACACCGACTACGGCCTGGCCTGCTCGGTATGGACCAGGGATCTGGCCCGCGCCCACCGCGTCGCCGGCCAGATCGAGGCCGGTCTGGTGTGGGTGAATTCCTGGTTCCTGCGCGACCTGCGCACCCCCTTCGGTGGCGCCAAGCAGTCCGGCATCGGGCGCGAGGGCGGGGTGCATTCGCTCGAGTTCTACACCGAGCTCAAGAACATCTGCATCAAACTGTGAGGGATACCGGCATGGACAAGGAACTGATCACCCGGCTCGGCGACGAGCTCTACCAGGCGCTGGTCAAGCGCGAGGTGCTGGCGCCGCTGACCGAGCGTCACCCCGATATATCCATCGAGGATGCCTACCACATCCAGCAGCGCATGCTTGCGCGCCGGCTGGAGGCGGGCGAGCGCGTGGTCGGCAAGAAGATCGGCGTCACCTCCAAGGTGGTGATGAACATGCTCAACGTGTATCAGCCCGACTTCGGCTACCTGCTCGACGGCATGCTCTACAACGAGGGCGAGGCGATTCCGGCGAACACGCTGATCCAGCCCAAGGCCGAGGGCGAGATTGCCTTCGTGCTGAAGAAGGACCTCAAGGGCCCCGGCGTCACCGCCGCCGAGGTGCTCGCCGCCACCGAAGGGGTGATGACCTGCTTCGAGATCGTCGATTCGCGCATCCGCGACTGGAAGATCAAGATCCAGGACACCGTCGCCGACAACGCCTCGTGCGGCGTGTTCGTGCTTGGTGACAGTCTTGTCGATCCGCGTCGGGTGGATCTCAACACCTGCGGCATGATCCTCGAGAAGAATGGCGAGATAGTCGCCACCGGCTCCGGCGCGGCGGCGCTCGGCGGCCCGGCCAACGCGGTCGCGTGGCTCGCCAACATGCTCGGCAGCCTGGACATCCCGCTCAAGGCTGGCGAGGTGATCCTGTCCGGTTCGCTCGCCGCGATGGTGCCGGTCAAGGCCGGCGACAACCTGCGGGTGACCATCGGTGGCATCGGCGGCTGCTCGGTGCGCTTCGTCTGACTTTCCGCTTGCAGCCGCGCGACGGGGTCCTGCTCTCCCTCTCCCTGCCCGTCGCGTGGCCTGCATCCCCCACGGATCCGCTTTACAGGATGGAATCATGAACAAGATCAAATGCGCCCTGATCGGCCCCGGCAACATCGGCACCGATCTGCTGTACAAACTGCGTCGCTCGCCGGTGCTCGAGCCGGTGTGGATGGTGGGCATCGACCCGACCTCGGAAGGCTTGTCCCGCGCCCGCGAACTGGGCCTGAAGACCACCGCCGACGGT
>JAUSOD010000106.1 GCA_030656215.1 Azoarcus sp. | reverse complement strand
TCACCCGGAGTGGTGATCACCCAACACATGCCAGAACGCTTCACCAAATCGTTTGCCGAGCGCCTGGACAAACTGTCCGCCCTCACCGTTCGTGAAGCGGTCCACGGTGAGCGCATCCTGAATGGTCACGCCTATGTCGCGCCCGGCCACTCACATCTGAGTGTCGCCCGAAATGGTGCCTCCTACGTTGCCGAATTGAGCGATGCGCCCCCGGTCAACCGACATCGCCCCTCGGTGGATGTGCTGTTCGACTCGGTTGCCCGCGTGGCCGGCCGCAATGCTGTTGGTGCGCTGCTGACAGGGATGGGCAAGGACGGCGCCCAAGGTCTGCTCGCCATGCGCAGCGCCGGCGCTTACACCGTGGCTCAGGACGAGGCAAGCTGCGTGGTGTACGGTATGCCCCGTGAGGCGGTCAGTATCGGCGCAGCGGTGGAAGAACTCGCGCTGGAGCGTATTGCCCCCCGACTCATCGAATCCATACGCCAGTCGTGCAAGACCGGCACACGATAACCAGGAACTACGCTGATGATTCAACTCACTATCCACAAATCAAGCGAAACCGCCCGCATCGACCTCGCCGGTCGCTTCGACTTCAATGGCCGCAAGCTAATGCGCGAGGCATATGACCCGATTCTTGCCGACAGCAAGATAAAGTCCATCGAGATCGGGCTCGAGAAGGTCGATTACATCGACAGTTCCGCGCTTGGTATTCTGCTGCTGCTGCGCGAGCGCGCCGAAGAGAACCAGAAGAAGGTCGTGCTGTGCCGGGCTCAGGGTACCGTCGGCAAGGTGCTCGCAGTGGCGAACTTCAATCGACTGTTTGAAATTCGTGAATAGCCGCCGAACCATCGACGTACTGCATAACTTTACCTACCACCCATCCTCCAGCCAGGCACCCACCATGCTCCAGGAACGGCCAATCAGGCCCATGCGCGTGCTCCTCGCGGATGACTCCGACAGCGCACGCGCCTTGATCAGTGCGCTGATCGAACGGATGGGCCACCAGGTTCATCAAGCGCGCGATGGCATTGAAGCGGTAGACATGTGCAAGGCACTGAGGCCCGACGTCGTGCTGCTGGACGTGATGATGCCGCGACTGGACGGATTCGGGGCGCTTGCGCAGATTCGTAGCATGCCCTTCGAGCGCTGGATACCGGTTATTTTTCTGACCGCACTGGAGGGCGGCGAGTCGATTACGCGGGCGCTGATGGAAGGTGGCGACGACTACCTGCAAAAACCGGTTCAGATCAATGTTCTGCAAGCAAAGCTGCATGCCATCGGGCGTTCCTTGTTATGGCAGGACGAACTGTTCGAGCACCGCGCCGAGTTGTCGGACTATCGTGACCGTGCCGAAGAAGAAAAGCAGTTTGCACGCAGCCTGATGGAGATGCTGGCGAACACCAGCCGGATTCAGGACAGCAGCCTTGGCATCCTGTCAGTGCCGGCCGAGCAACTCAATGGCGACGTTGTGGCTGCGGCACGTACGCCAAACGGCAAGCTGCACGTCCTGCTTGCAGACGGCACCGGGCACGGCCTTGCCGCCGCGCTCAATGTGTTGCCGACCATCGAGCCCTTTTATTCGATGACATCGAAAGGCTTTGGCCTGCCCACCATCCTGGCCGAACTCAACCGCAAGCTGTACACCTATTTGCCGCGCGAGTGCTACGTCGCTGCCAGCATGGTGGCTATCGATACGGTCGAGCGCCGTATCGAGGTATGGAATGGCGGCATGCCCGACGTTTTGCTGATCGAGCGCAAATCGGGATCTGTCCGAATGCAGCCCTCCAACAGCCTGCCGCTGGGCATCCTGAAACCAAGTGAGTTCGATGCAGAACTCGAGATTCTGACCATCGAGCACGACTCCGTACTGCTGCTTGCATCGGATGGACTGGTCGAGGCGCTCGGCAACAAGGACCTTGCGCTTGGCCTGGACCGCCTTGCCGACCTGGTCGCTGCAAGTGCTCCGGATGTGGATGTGGGCGAGCTGGTCTATCGGATCGCATCATCCAAAAAACACGCCATCGACGACGATCTGACCCTGCTTGTGGTCGACTGCCCTGCAAGCGCTGTCTTGCCGACCAGCCGACAGGATGGTGCAACGACAGGCAAGCCAACGGCCCCGTCGGGTGAGTGGGCGGTGGAGATTTCACTCAATGCGTTGCAGCTGCGTGAAACCGACCTGGTGCCGATCGTGCTCGGGTTCGTGCGCGCCATGGGCTTGAGCGAAGATGACAACAGCCGCCTGTTCGTGGTCCTGTCCGAGCTCTTCAACAACGCGCTCGATCACGGACTACTGCTCCTTTCCACCGAATCCAAGGATCGGGACCGGGACATCGAGCAGTACTTCAAGATTCGCGAACAGCGCCTCGCGCACCTCGAAGACGGCAGCATCCGTATCGGAATCCGCTACGGCCAATCGGCAGACTCCCGTCATGTCGAGCTCATGGTTTCCGACACCGGGCCGGGCTTCGACATCTCAACCCTGGACCACGGGACTGAGTTGAGCCGGGGCGGTCGCGGTCTCAAGCTTGTACGCGGACTGTGCGAAAACCTTGAGTTTCGCGGCACCGGCAACGTGGCAGTTGCCTGTTTGAAGGTCAAGTGACGAAAGATGCTGAAAAACGCTATACAACCCACGATCCTGTTTATTGAAGATTCGGAAAGCTTCGCCACCATGCTGACCGAGCAGCTCACGCAGTATGGCTTTCGTACGCTCTGGAGACCCACAGCCGACACCCTCGATCAGGATTTGCGCTCGAACCCCGACATTCTGGCCATCATCTGCGATGTATTCCTCGAACACGGATCCGCCGCACCGCAGGTTCGAGCACTGCGGAAGATCGGCACCCCCTGCCCGCCAATTGTATTCATCTCCGGCAACTTGAGTTTCACCACCCGCCTCGAGGCCGCTCGTGCACATGCCACCGCCTTTTTCCCCAAACCGCTCGACATCGGTGCACTGGTTGACTGTCTCGAAGCGCTCACCCGCCCCTCCGCGCCAGAGCCCTATGACATCGTAGTGGTTGATGATGCCCGGGCGATCGCCGAGTACCACGCATCACTGCTGAACGAAGCCGGCATGCGCGCCCGCGTGTTGACCGATCCGGTTCGGGTCTATGACGCGATTCTGGAGCAGGAGCCCGACCTTCTGGTGCTGGACCTGCACATGCCGGTGTGCTCAGGCGTAGAGCTTGCTGCGGTAATTCGTCAGGATCCGCGCTTTGTCGGCCTCCCGATCGTCTTTCTCTCCGGCGATCAGGACCTTGACCGTCGCATAGGCGCAATGCGGTTTGGCGCCGACGATTTTCTGGTCAAGCCGATCGATCCGCGTTTTTTCGTCTCTTCGGTCGCAGTACGTGCTGCACGCTACCGCGAGATGCGCTCCCGTATTTCGCAGGACAGTCTGACCGGCTTGCTCAACCACACCAGCATCAAGCGCCAGCTCGACATCGAGATCAGTCGGGCCCAACGCGCCCGCAAGCCGGTGTCTTTCGCCCTGGTCGATCTTGATCATTTCAAGCGGGTCAATGACCGCTTCGGACACCCCGTCGGCGATGAAGTCATCCTCAGCCTGTGTCGACTTCTGACTCAGCGCCTTCGCAAATCAGACCTTGCCGGACGCTATGGTGGTGAAGAGTTTGCGGTCATCCTGCCCGATACCGACCTGCACCAGGCCGGCCACCTGCTCGATGAGATTCGGCTCGCGTTTCGCCAGATTGTGCATTACCCGATGGGGACGAGCTTTCACTGCACCTTCAGCTGCGGGATCGCCAGCTATCCGGACGCAGCGCCCGAGCATCTGATCTCGTTTGCCGATAAGGCCCTGTACGAAGCCAAGCGCCTGAGCCGCGATCGGGTGACGCTGATTGGCGGCAACGCGGCAAAGAACCCGGCGGCAATAAAACCCTCACCCCCGGCTACATGAAACCAGATGCGGCAAAGCGGCTCAGCCACCGTTGTTCGGAGGCGTATCCGACGGCGGCAACTGCGGATAGCGCACATAGTCCACCAGCTCCTGGATCTCTTTCGGCGGCGGGCGGGTCAGCAGGCTGACGACTACGATCGCGATAAACCCGAGCGGCACGCCAAACACACCGGCCGAAATCGGGTTGATCGAGAACCAGCTATTGGCCATCGAACCACCAAAAAACGGGTGGGTGCGTGCCACGTAGAAAAGCGTGACCCCGAGCCCGAGCAACATGCCGACGACGGCGCCGGGCCGGTTTGCGCGCTTCCAGAAAATGCCCAGTACCAGTGCCGGAAAAAACGCCGCGGCACCGATGGAAAAGGCCAGCCCGACCATGAACAGGATGTTGTCCGGCCGCATCGACGCCACCCACGCCGCCACCACCGCAACCACCAGCAACTGAGACTTGGAGATCACCAGGCGACGGTGGGTGGAGGCCTTGGGATTGATCACCTTGTAGTACAGATCGTGCGACAACGCGTTGGAGATGGTCAGCAGCAGGCCGTCCGCGGTCGACAGGGCAGCCGCCAGTCCTCCCGCCGCCACCAGGCCTGACACCACGTAAGGCAGCCCGGCGATCTCGGGGGTCGCGAGCATGATCACGTCGGTGTTCATCGTCAGTTCGGCCAACTGAAGGATGCCGTCGCCGTTGATGTCCTCGATCTTGACCATGCCCACCTTGCCCCATGAGGCCACCCAGTCCGGCAGGATGGACAGGCTCGATCCGATCACGCTGTTGTACACCTCCCATTTGGCGAACACGGCATAGGCCGGTGCCGTGACGTAGAGCAGGAAGATGAAGAACAGCGACCAGAATACCGAGCGCCGCGCCTCGACCACGCCAGGCGTGGTGTAGTAGCGCATCAGAATGTGGGGCAGCGCTGCGGTGCCCACCATCAGCACGAACACCAGCGCAAGAAAGTTGTTGCGCGCGATCACCCGCTGCTCGGGCGTATCGCCCGGATGCGCTTCGGCGTGCCGGGGTGGCGCGCGCGATCGTTCCAGTGCCTCGGCACGTGCCTTCTCCCACATCACGCGCGCCTCCTCGGGCGAACGCGGCAGGCCACCCAGCGCGCGCTCCGTCTGGGCCATTTCGCGCGCCGAGGCATTCTCGATGCGCATGTCGTTGAGGCGTTCGATCAGGGACCGCCGTTCGGCCTCGAGCGAGTCGGGCAGATTGGCTATCTTGGCGGCGTAATCCTGCGCACGATAACGAAACTGGTTACGCGCTTCAATCTCGCTCGGCGCGTGCAGCAGCTCTTCCTCACGCTCGGAGAGCTGGCTCAGCACCTGGCCGTACATGACCTGCGGAATGGGAATGCCGGTGAGCTTGTATGACAGGATCACCACCGGAACAAGGTAGGCAAGAATCAGGATGAGATACTGCGCCACCTGGGTCCAGGTTACCGCTCGCATGCCGCCGAGAAATGAGCACACCAGAATGCCGGCGAGTCCGATGAAGAGCCCGATCTCGAACTCGACACTGACAAAGCGGCTGGTCACCAGCCCTACCCCGTAAATCTGCGCCACCAGATAGACAAAGCTGGCGAGCACGGTGGCGCCCAGGCCGACGAGGCGGGCAAAGTTGCCCTGATAACGGGCCCCGAGAAAATCCGGAATGGTGTACTGGCCGAACTTGCGCAGATAGGGCGCCAGCAGCAGCGCGACCAGCACGAAGCCGCCCGTCCATCCGGTAACAAAGGCCAGTCCCTCGAATCCGGAGAAATACAAGGTGCCGGCCAGGCCGATGAAGGATGCCGCACTCATCCAGTCGGCTGCGGTGGCCATGCCGTTGAACACCGCCGGCACCCGGCGGCCCGCGACGTAGTATTCGGACACGTCGGAAGTCCGACTCATCACCCCGATGCTGGCGTAGATGGCGATGGTCACGAACAGGAAGACATGGCCAATCACGTGATTCGACAGGCCAAGCTGCTCGCCGATGGCGAGCACGATCACGAAGAACAGGAAAGTACCGGTGTACCAGCCGTAGTAGCGCCGCAACTGACGGGAGAAGGCCTTCAAACCCGATCTCCGCGCTTTCGCCCGTCAGTCACGGCCCACTGCATCAGTATTTGATCCGCGAGTAATAACTCTTCTCGGCCGCTTCGCGTGCTTCACGCAGCGTGTGGATGCCCTTTTCGGCCAGCAGCGGCACGAGCTTGAGAAACACCTCGGCGGTCACGATCGCATCGCCCAGGGCGGTATGCCGGCCCACAATCGTCAGCCCGAGCCGGTCGGCGATGGCCTCCAGGCGATGCGACTCCTGATTGGGATGGATGACCGCCGAGAGCAGCAGCGTATCGAGTACCGGCTGATCGAAGCGCAGGCCGGTGGCCTGCTCCTTCAACTGCAGAAAGCGCATGTCGAAGGCCGCATTGTGGGCAATCAGCACGGTATCGGACGCAAAGGCGTGAAACGCCGGCAGCACCGATTCAATGTTCGGCTGACCACGCACCATTTCAGCGGTGATGCCGTGGATCTTTGCCGATTCGGCCCCAAGCGGACGACCGGGGTCGATGAGCTGCTCGAACGATTCATTGCGCAGCAGTTTGCCGTTAACTACCCGCGTCGCACCGATCTGGATGATCTCGTCGCCCTGCGACGGATTGAGCCCGGTGGTTTCAGTATCGAACACCGTGTAGGTGAGCTCCGACAAGCGCCGATCGTCCAGCACATGCGATTTTTCCGACCACTTGAACAGGTCGAAGTCGTAGTACTCGGGGCGGCTCTCACCGCGCAGGAAGGTCTCGGCCTCGACCTGCTCCTGCGGCAGTGCGGCCGGGATCAGGATGCGGAAGAAGGCGCGGTGGCGAACCTTCTCGCGCTCGAGCCACATCTCTCCATCATGGCGCTCGATGACGTCGCGCACCGTCAGCGGGCTGCTCTCGCCATCAAACTTCATCGGCTCCAGCTCCCAGTTCATCACGGTCTCGGTGCTCATGGCCTGGCCGGACCAGATCAGATCGAGGTGCACCAGTCGCCCGGCACCGGTCAGCCTGAAGCGGATCTCGCGGATCTCGAACTCATCCGAAAGCCGGCTGATGAGGTAGGTCACCGCCTGCATCAACGAGAAACTGTCGATCTTGACCCACAGCGACTCGTCGACTTCCTCAAGCTTGGTCGGCAACTTGACGCGGGTCTCGACCTGCCGCCGCAGGGCCGCAATCAGATCGGCACCCAGCATTTCTTCCAGCGGCCAGCGCGCCTTCAGCGAATCGGCAAACTCGTTGGCGGTCTCATCGAGACGGCGGCTCATGGCCTGCACCTCGTCGCGAATAACCGCGCGGAAACGCTCGCGCAGCTCGTCCTGCAAATCGGGATACTCGAGCATTTCGGCGGCTGCACGCACGTTTGCCAGCGCCGCGCGGTTGCCCTCGGTCAGGGTATGGAGCATCTGATCACGGCGCGACTCGTTCTCGAAGGTCCGGGTGATATTGTCCAGCATAAGGATGAAGCCGGTCATGGTCCGACCGCCCGCATCAGCCTCCGCAGCCACCCCTGCGACCGCCTGAGTGGCCACCGCATCCACGCCACCCGACAGCACGGGTGCCATCTGCACCCTCAGCAACTGACCGGCACGCGTGGTGGTGACGAAATTTGCCACCGGCTGGGCGCCTTCGCGTCCCAGTCGCTGATGGATGGTCTCGAGCGCATGGCTCACCAGGTTGCGCTCGAAAACACCGTAGATCGAGCGCCCGAGACCGATCAGCTCGCCACCGCCGGCTACACCCGGCGCATCCGACATGGCGCGGAACTGCAGCTTTGCACGGTTGTTGTAGAGCAGGATACGACCGTCCAGATTGCACACCACCACACTCTGGGTGAGCTCGGCCATCAGCGCGGCCAGACGGTTCTTTTCCTGCTCGACCGACGCCTTGGCCTTGCTGATCTGGGCCTCGACGTCGTTCATGATGCCGTCACGCTGCTGCGCAAGTTCGTTGACTGCTGCGGCCAACGCCATGACTTCGGGCGGCCCTTCGGGCACGACCCGAAAACCGAAGTTCGCCCCGAGCATCAGGCGCAGATTTTCGGCCATGCGCAGCAGGCCCTGCACATACTGCCGGAACAGCGTACGCAGCACCGCAATGCCGACCCCAAAGCCCATCACCGTGAGCAGCGTGCCAAGCGGCAGATGCGGTGTAATCACCTGGATCAGGAGATCGCGGTCACCACCTTCGGTGCCAAGCCACACCAGCAGAGCCGTCAGCACGAACGGCCCCGTCATCAGCAGGCCGAGCACGATGGCAGCCAGGATGAAACGCATGCGTGCGGGCATCGATCAGCCCTCCAGCATGCTGCGAACGCGCTCCACCAGTTCCTTGGTCGAGAAAGGTTTCGTCATGTAGGCGTCAGCACCGAGCGCAAGACCCTTGCTGACCTCGGTGTCGCGCCCCTTGGCGGTCAGCATCAGGATGCGAATCCCCAGCAACGCAGGGTCTGACTTGATCTCCTGGCAGACCTCGAAACCGCTCTTTTTCGGCATCATCACGTCGAGCAGCACCAGATCAGGCCGATCGGCACGAATCCGGTTCACAGCTTCTTCGCCGTCGACTGCGACGGTGACCTCGTAGCCCTCGCGCTTCATCAGGAACTCGAGCGAGATGACGATATTCGGCTCGTCATCCGCAATCAGTATTTTCTTTGCCATGCAGTCCCTCTCCTCGATCGTTATTTTATGTCATTCGGCGTTCAGGCCGACGGTCGTGGTAACACGAACGAAAAGGTGGCGCCCTTGTCTGTCGTTGCGCTCACCCATAGACGTCCACCGAAGTGCTCCACGATCTGCTTGCTGATCGGCAGGCCCAATCCCGTACCCTGCGGCCGTGCCCGCTCGCCACCCCCCTGGCGGAATTTCTCGAAGATGACCGGCTCCAGCTCCGGCGGGATCCCGATCCCGTTGTCAGTGACATCCACGCGGATCTCGTCATCGTTGAACCCCAGTGCGACCTTGATCTTGCCGGCATTGGCCGGGACAAACTTTGCCGCATTGGACAACAGGTTGATCATGACCTGGAGCAGGCGATCGTGATCAGCACGCAACACCGGCACCTGCTCGGCTAGCGCCATCTCCACCACGGCGCCCCTGTCCTTGAACAACTGGGCGGTGGCATCCACCGCGTGCTCCACCAGTTCATGCATATCGACATCCGAATTGTGCCACTCGGCGTGACCCGATTCGATCTTGGCCATATCCAGCACCTGATTCACCAGGCGCGTGAGGCGCTCGGTCTCGGATACGATAATGCCGAGAAAACGTTTCCGGTTGGCGAGATCAGTCTTGGGATCCTCAAGCATCATCTCGGACAGCGCCCTGATCGAGGTCAACGGGGTGCGAAGCTCATGCGTCACCGAGGACATGAAATCGTCCTTCAGTCGATCATATTCCTTGAGTTGCTCATTGGCCGCACGCAGCTCGCGGGTCGCCGCCTCCAGCGCCAGCGATTTTTCTTCGAGCTGATGGGAATAAGCCCGCACCTGCGACGCCTCGTCGAGGATATTCATCACCTCGTCCAGCCCCAGCGGTTCCTCCTGAACCACGGTGGACACCATGACCCGCGCAGAGGCGCTGCCGATCGCCCCGGCGAGCAGTGTTTCCGCAAAGTTCACCAGCTCGGGGTCGGCCTTGAGCTGATCCGGGCTGCTCAGCCCATGGGTGCGGGCGTAGGTGGAGAAAGCGTCCCGCGTGCGCCGCTGCCCCAGAAAACGGGCGACCAACGGGATCAGCTCACGAACCTCCGCCCCGGTCCGCCAGAAGCTGGCTGGTGTCGCCACGCCACGGCGGAACACATCCACGAACAAGGTTGCCTGACTTGCCTCCGCGCCGGTCGGCGAACGCAGCAGGGATACCCCGACAAAGCAGCCGATATTGGCCAGCAGACTCCAGAACAGTGCATGACTGAGACTGTCGAGCGAGGTCAGCCCGAACAGTTGCTCGGGCCGCAGCCACTCGACCCCGAACGGCCCCGCGGTGAGCAGGCTGATGTCGAGCCAGCCCGACTTGGCGAACGAGGGCAACATGAGCGTGTAGCCCCACACCACGAAACCTGCGAGCAGACCCGCCAGCGCGCCGTCGCGGGTACCGCCCCGCCAGTACATGCCACCGAGCATCGCCGGGGCAAACTGCGCAACCGCAGCAAAGCTGATCAGGCCGATGCTCACCAGCGCGTAGGCTTCGCCAGCGAGACGGAAGTACAGATAGCCCAACAACAGGACCATGACAATGGCCCCGCGCCTGATCGCCAGCAGCAGGCCGGTGAGGTCGCGCCCCTCGCCCCGCGCGACCCCGGTCCGGCGCAACAGCAGCGGCATCACCAGGTCGTTACAGACCATGGTGGATAGCGCGATCGTCTCCACGATCACCATGCCGGTTGCGGCCGACAGCCCGCCGATGAAGACCAGCAAAGCCAGGCCGGCCTGATCGTGCACCAGCGGCAGGGTGAGCACGAAGGTATCCGGATCGACCGTGCCCTGACCAAAGTGCAGCAGACCGCCGAGCGCAATCGGCAACACGAAGATGTTGATCGCCAGCAGATAGGCCGGGAACATCCAGCTCGCGCGGCGCAGATGCTGCTCATTGACGTTTTCGACCACGGCAATCTGAAACTGCCGCGGCAGGAAGATGATCGACAGCATCGCCAGCAGCATCAGCGAGAACCAGCCGCCATAGCCGGCCTGCCCCGCGCCATCGAAGCTCATCAGCGAGGACAGGTCGGGATGGGCGAGCGCACGGGCATAGATATCGCCAATCCCGTCATACAGCACATAAGTGACGTAGACACCCACCGCCAGAAAGGCAAACAGCTTGATCACCGACTCGAACGCAATGGCGGCCACCATGCCCTCGTGCCGCTCGGTGGTATCGAGGTGACGGGTACCGAACAGGATCGTGAATGCGGCCAGGGTGAGCGCGATATACAGAGTGCTGTCTTGCAGCCAGCCACCGAGGTGCAGCGTGCGAAAGTTGGTGTCGTGGTCGCCGGTGAGCAGCGCATAGCCACTCGAGATGGCCTTCAGTTGCAGGGCGATATAGGGCACCGTACCGACCACCGCGATGATGGTCACCAACCCGCCCAGCAGATGGCTCTTGCCGTAACGCGACGCGACGAAGTCGGCAATCGAGGTGATGCGGTGGGTCTTGGCGATGCGGATCATCTTGAGCACGATCAGCCATGACAGTGCCAGCCCGAGCGTGGGGCCGAGATAGATGGGCAGGAACCAGATCCCGCCTGAGGCAGCGCGCCCGACGCTGCCGAAATAAGTCCACGCCGTGCAGTACACCGCCAGCGACAGCGAGTAGACCCATGGGTTGGCAATGATCGAACGCCCCTGGTCGGCACGACGATCGCCGAAGTAGGCCACCGCGAACAGGATCAGCAGGTAGGCGAAGGATGCGCCGATGATGACGCCGCCGGAGAGCATCAGCGACAGCCGCTCATCGTGCGCCCCGCTCGGCAATCCAGGCCATCAGCGCAATCAGGCCCACCCAGGCGCAAAACAGCGCGACGTGCAGCAAGGGAATGCCGAACACCAGCACGGGTCGGTCGAAGAGCGATAACAGCGGAAAATTGAACAGCATGACGCCGACCAGAAAGACGGCGACCAGTCGTTGTCCGGCAAGACCCTTGCGCATCATGCACCTCGATGATGACGGCGTTGCCCTGATTATAGCGGCGTGGCCCGCCCGCTCTTGATGGCGGGTTGATAGCACACGACAAAAAAGAGGCGCGTCTTGCGCGCGCCTTCTCTCTCCTCAACCGGGATCCGACTACGTGGCCGGACCCTCTCCTGTTATTCCTTGCGGCGCAGGTGTCCTGCGACACCTGCGCCTTGCGACATCAGCCCTTGAGTTGCGACAGGATGCCCGGGTTCTCCAGGGTGGAGATGTCCTGGGTGATCTCCTCGCCCTTGGCCAGCTGACGCAGCAGACGACGCATAATCTTGCCCGAACGGGTCTTGGGCAGGTTCTCGCCAAAACGGATGTCCTTCGGCTTGGCGATCGGCCCGATCTCATGACCGACCCAGTTCTGCAGTTCCTTGATCATCGCCTTGGCTTCGTCGCCGGTCGGGCGGTTGCCCTTGAGCACCACGAAGGCCACGATCGCCTCACCGGTCAGATCATCCGGACGGCCGACCACGGCAGCCTCGGCAACCTTCTCGTGCGCCACCAGCGCGGACTCGATTTCCATCGTGCCCATGCGGTGACCGGAAACGTTCAGCACATCATCGATACGGCCGGTGATGGTGAAGTAGCCGGAGTCCTTGTCGCGGATCGCGCCATCGCCTGCCAGGTACAGCTTGCCCTGGAAGTCGGCCGGGTAGTAGGACTTGACGAAGCGGTCAGGGTCGTTCCAGATGGTACGGATCATTGCCGGCCACGGACGCTTGACCACCAGGATGCCGCCCTGGCCCCACGGCACTTCGGTGCCGGTCTCGTCTACCACGGCGACCTGCACACCCGGGAAGGGCAGCGTGCATGAACCCGGAACCAGCGGTGTGGCGCCCGGCATCGGGGTGATCATGTGCGCGCCGGTTTCGGTCTGCCAGAAGGTGTCGACGATCGGGCAGCGGCTGCCACCCACGTTCTCGTAGTACCACTCCCACGCGGACGGGTTGATCGGCTCGCCCACCGAACCCAGGATGCGCAAGCTGGACAGATCGTACTTAGTGGGGTGCACCGTCGGGTTGTTGTCGGCAGCCTTGATCAGCGAGCGGATCGCGGTCGGCGCGGTGTAGAACACCGAAACCTTGTGGTCCTGGATCATGCGCCAGAAACGGCCGGCGTCCGGGTAGGTCGGCACGCCTTCGAACACGATCTCGGTCGTGCCGCAGGCGAGCGGGCCGTAGGTGATGTAGGTGTGACCGGTGACCCAGCCGATGTCGGCGGTACACCAGAACACATCGTCAGGCTTGATATCGAAGGTGTACTTCATGCTGAGGATGGCCTGCAGCAGGTAGCCGCCGGAGGAGTGCTGAACACCCTTCGGCTTGCCGGTCGAACCCGACGTGTAAAGAATGAACAGCGGATGCTCGGCGCTGACCCACTCCGGTTCGCAAACATCAGACTGGTCAGCCACAGCATCATGGAACCAGGTATCGCGACCCGCCACCATTTCAGTCGCTGCGCCAGTGCGCCTGGCGACAATGACGTTCTTGATCGTTTCGCAGCCACTGAGGGACAAGGCCTCGTCCGCAATCGTCTTCAGCGGCATGGCCTTACCACCGCGGTGCTGACCGTCGGCGGTAATCAGGGCAACCGCGCCGGCATCCTCGATGCGGTCGCGCAGCGCCTGGGCGGAGAAGCCGCCGAACACGATGGAGTGGGTGGCGCCGATGCGGGCGCAGCCCTGCATCGCGACCACGCCTTCGATCGACATCGGCATGTAGATGACGACACGGTCGCCCTTCTTGACGCCCATGCCGCGCAGCGCGTTGGCGAACTTGCTCACGCGGCCGAGCAGATCCTTGTAGGTGACCTTGGTGACTTCACCGCTGTCAGCTTCAAAAATGATCGCGACCTTGTCGCCCAGCCCGGCATTGACCTGCCGGTCGAGACAGTTGTAGGAGACGTTGAGCTCACCGTCCGCAAACCACTTGAAGAAAGGCGCGTTGCTCTCGTCCAGCACCTGGGTGAAAGGCTTCTTCCACTCAAGCAGCTCACGGGCATTGCGTGCCCAGAAACCTTCGTAATCGTCCTCCGCTTCCTTGCACAGAGCCCGATAAGCCTCCATGCCGGACACGGCGGCGTTTTTCATCGATGCTTCCGAGGGATTGTAAAAGCGGACTTGTTGTTCGTTGGACATGCTGACCTCTCCTCAACTGATCTAATGGTTGAAGCTGACCCGGGGGTTGCGACTGGTTGGATCCAGCCTTTGATTCGTTTCGATACCGTCCGTGGAATGGACGGCATTGAATAACACCTATCTTACACAGGACTTACATCACCGTGTCAGCGCCCCGTCATGCCAGCGAGTGCTAGAATTTGGGGCTGCAACATATTACTTCGCCCACGCCCATCCGGAGATCCAGAATGACTGTAATTCGCGAAGAAGACCTCATCCAGTCCGTCGCGGATGCTTTCCAGTACATCAGCTACTACCACCCGCTCGATTACATCAAGGCGCTCGGAGAGGCCTGGGAGCGTGAGGAAAGCCCCGCCGCAAAAGACGCCATCGCCCAGATCCTGACCAACTCGCGCATGTGCGCCGAAGGTCATCGCCCAATCTGTCAGGACACCGGCATTGCCGTAGTCTTCCTGAAGGTGGGCATGGATGTGCGCTGGGACGCGAAGATGAGCGTCCAGGACATGATCAACGAAGGGGTTCGGCGTGCCTACAACCACCCGGACAACAAGCTGCGTGCCTCGGTGCTGCTCGACCCCGCCGGCAAGCGCCAGAACAGCAAGGACAACACCCCGGCTGTGGTGCATTACGAGATTGTCCCCGGTGATCATGTCGAGGTCATCTGTGCAGCCAAGGGCGGCGGCTCCGAAAACAAGTCCAAGCTGGCGATGCTCAATCCGTCCGACTCGATCGTGGACTGGGTGATCAAGACCCTGCCGACCATGGGTGCGGGCTGGTGTCCGCCCGGCATTCTCGGCATCGGTATCGGTGGCACGCCAGAAAAGGCGATGCTGCTGGCCAAGGAATCGCTGATGGCGCCGGTCGACATCCACGAACTGCGCGACAAGGCGGCCTCCGGCGCAGCACTGACCCGAGTCGAGGAACTGCGCCTCGAGCTGATCGACAAGGTCAATGCCCTGGGCATCGGCGCACAGGGTCTGGGCGGGCTGACCACGGTGCTCGACGTCAAGATCATGGACTACCCGACCCACGCCGCCTCGCTGCCGGTGGCGATGATCCCGAACTGTGCCGCCACCCGTCACGTGCACTTCCACCTCGATGGCTCCGGTCCGGCGAAACTCGAAACCCCGAAGCTCGAGGACTGGCCGCAGGTCACCTGGAAGGCCGACACCAATGTCGCCACCCGGGTGAATCTCGACACCCTCACCAAGGAAGAAGTCGCCGCCTGGAAGCCGGGTCAGACCCTGCTGCTCAACGGCAAGATGCTCACCGGGCGCGACGCCGCACACAAGCGCATCGCCGACATGCTGGCCAAGGGCGAGAAGCTGCCGGTGGACTTCACCAACCGCGTGATCTACTACGTCGGCCCGGTGGACCCGGTACGCGATGAGGTCGTCGGCCCCGCCGGCCCGACCACCGCGACCCGTATGGACGGCTTCACCCGCATGATGCTCGAGCAGACCGGCCTGATTTCAATGATCGGCAAGTCCGAACGCGGCCCGGTCGCGATCGACGCCATCCGCGACAACAAGTCGGCCTATCTGATGGCGGTGGGCGGTTCGGCCTACCTCGTATCCAAGGCAATCAAGGCCTCGACGGTGGTGGGCTTTGCCGATCTGGGCATGGAAGCGATCTACGAGTTCACCGTGGAAGACATGCCGGTGACGGTGGCGGTCGACTCCTGTGGCACCAGTGTGCACAACACCGGCCCGAAGGAATGGCAGGCGAGGATCGGCAAGATTCCGGTCGCGATCGCCTGACTTTCCTGATTCGCACCACGCTCGTGAAAAAGCCCGGCCAGTGATGGCCGGGCTTTTTTATCCCGTGCTACCGAAGAACCAGAGTCTCAGTGCAGCGTGGCGCCTGCCGGCAGGTAATCATGATTCAACGTGGGCTCCGGTTCCGGGTCCCACAGATACTTTCCACCCATGGCAACCAGCCGATCAAGCGCCGACTCGGTGAGCACGCAATGCTCGAAGCAGTTGAGCCGGTCGTTGAACCGCCCCAGCCGGACACCGAGTGCGGAAAGCTCTTCACCGTCTGATGCGAGCGCAAATATGTCCGCATGGCATACCACGCCATCCGGATCCTGGCGGGTACGCAGGCCACTGTCTTGCGTCATGAATTCCACGAATCTGCTCCTTTACCGCGTTCGTCTCGCGGTCAACGCCGCGAACAGTGCCTAGGATTCCACAACCCCGACATCATAACAAGGAACTACGTCACGTTCTGCGAGCACAAGCGTGATCGCGAACGGCTGGCGTTTCTTGATTCAAATCATGGAGACCTTGCGCCCGGAAAACCAGAATCCGCTCCACCAGCGGGTTCCCTTCCACTTTCCGGACATAACGAGACAAATCATGAGGAGTTCTCCATGAGCGGCATATTCAGCAAGGCAATGGCGCGCAACATCTTTTACGGGGGCACGGTTTTCTTCTTCCTGCTCTTCCTTGCGCTCGTCTACGACACCGAGCAAGTGCTCCCCACGCGTGACAACCGCGAGGCCTTGACCCCTGAAGTCATCGCCGGCAAGAAGATCTGGGAGACGCGCAACTGTATCGGTTGCCACTCCCTGCTGGGCGAGGGCGCCTACTTTGCCCCCGAACTCGGCAACGTCTACCCCCGACGCGGCCCCGAGTTCATCAAGGCCTGGATGATGTCTCAACCAACCGGCGCACCCGGCCGCCGCCAGATGCCGAACTTCCATCTGAGCGACACCGAACTCGACAACCTGGTGGCTTTCCTGAAGTACACCTCCGGGATCAACACCTCCAACTGGCCGCCCAACATCGAGGGCTGAGTCCAAACACGACTCGACATCTCGACAGGACTCAAGGGGATATACATGCAATACAAATCGCAAGCGGTCGCCATGCCGTACTTCATAGCGGCGATCGGATTGTTCGTGGGACAGATCATCTTCGGACTGATCATGGGCATGCAGTACGTGGTCGGCGATTTCCTGTTTCCGGAAATCCCGTTCAACGTTGCTCGCATGGTTCACACCAACCTGCTCATCGTATGGCTGCTGTTCGGCTTCATGGGTGCGGCCTACTACATGGTGCCGGAGGAATCCGAAACCGAGCTATACAGCACCAAACTGGCGTGGATCCTGTTCTGGGTCTTCCTGGCCGCAGGCGCACTGACCATTCTCGGTTATCTGTTCGTGCCTTACGCCACCCTGGCCGAGATGACCGGAAACGATCTGCTCGCCACCATGGGCCGTGAGTTCCTCGAGCAGCCACTGCCGACCAAGATCGGTATCGTCGTGGTCGCGCTTGCCTTCCTGTTCAACATCACCATGACCGTGCTCAAGGGCCGCAAGACCGCGATCAGCGTCGTGCTGTTACTTGGCCTTTGGGGCCTGGCGATCTTCTTCCTGTTTTCGTTCTACAACCCGCACAACCTGGTTCGCGACAAGCTCTATTGGTGGTTCGTGGTGCACCTTTGGGTGGAAGGCGTGTGGGAACTGATCCTTGCCGCATTGCTGGCCTTCGTGCTGATCAAGGTCACCGGGGTCGACCGTGAAGTGATCGAGAAGTGGCTGTACGTCATCATCACCCTGGCGCTGGTCACCGGCATCATTGGTACTGGTCACCACTTCTTCTGGATCGGTACGCCGGAGTACTGGCAGTGGTGGGGCTCGATCTTCTCCGCGCTGGAGCCGGTTCCGTTCTTCGCCATGACCGTGTTTGCCTTCAACATGGTGAACCGCCGCAAGCGCGAGCACCCCAACAAGGCTGCCGTGCTGTGGGCCCTGGGCACCGGCGTGATGGCCTTCCTCGGTGCAGGCGTGTGGGGCTTCCTGCACACCCTGGCGCCGGTGAACTACTACACCCACGGCAGCCAGATCACCGCGGCGCATGGTCACATGGCCTTCTACGGCGCCTACGTGATGGTTGTAATCACCATCATCAGCTACGCCATGCCGCTGCTGCGCGGCCGCGCTGCCAACTCGGAGAAGGCTCAGGTGCTGGAAATGTGGAGCTTCTGGCTGATGACGATCGCAATGGTCTTCATCACCCTGTTCCTCACCGCCGCGGGCATCCTGCAAGTGTGGCTGCAACGCGTATCCGATACGCCGATGTCGTTCATGGCCGCGCAGGACCAGGTCGTCCTGTTCTACTGGATGCGCGAATGGGCTGGCGTCGTGTTCTTCATCGGTCTGCTGACCTACCTGGCGAGCTTCTTCGTCAAGGGCGAAACCAAGGCGGTGGCCAACTGATTTGGGGTGTCTCTCCGGTATCACCTGAGATAAGCGGGTGAAGGGGTTGGGGCGGCGCAAGCCGCCCCTTTTTTGTGCGTATTTTCACGAATTGTCCGGAATCAAGGCTTGCGAGCCCGGGCATTCCTAGACTTCAGCTCATGAATACAGCAACTACAGCCGCCCTTTCGGTCGCCCCAGCCATCACCGTGGAGCGCCGCCTCGCCGGCGATCTCGCGATCTGGATCTTCATCCTCGCCGAGCTGCTTGCCTTTGGCGTGTTCTTTGCCGCCTACGCCTTCACCCGCGCGAATCACATCGAGCTTTTCGACGCGGAACAAGTGGCTTTGCACCGCGATGCGGGCGCGCTCAACACCGTGCTGCTGCTGACCGCGAGCTATTTCGTGGTGCGTGCAGTACAGGCCGCGGAGCGCCTTGCCTCGGCGGCCTCCGCACGCTGGTTGCTGGCGGCAATGGTCTGCGGCGCGGGCTTCGTCATCGTGAAGCTGTTCGAATACTCGGCGGCCTTCGAGCAGGGGGTGAGCCTGTCGAGCAGCCCGTTCCACATGTTCTATTTGTCGCTCACCTTCTTCCATTTCATGCACGTAATCCTCGGCATGGTGATCCTCGGTGCGATGTGGTTTGGCGCCCGTGCCGGGCGCTACCGCCCGGGCGACATGAACGGCCTGGAAACTGGCGCGGCCTACTGGCACATGGTCGACCTGGTGTGGCTAATCCTGTTTCCGCTCGTCTATGTCATCCATTGATGCCACCCATGACCACACCTACTGAAACGCTGTCACAGGAGCACAAGCCCATGCATACCGACACCCATGGCAACCCGACCCGGGCCACCATCCTGTGGCTGCTGCTGATTGTCGCCACCGTACTGACCTGGGCGGTTGGCGAGCGCGGCAGCAGCGGTGTCCTCATCGTCGCCTTTCTCGCCGTGCTGTCCATTGCCAAGGGCAGCGTGATCATCCTTGATTTCATGGCCCTGCGCCGCGCGCCCCTGATGTGGCGCGTCCTCACCCTGGGCTGGATGGCGCTCGTCTGGGCGCTGATCGGCCTCGCTTACTGGAACGGAATGCCCACGTGAAAAACGACCTCCCTCCCCTCGCCGCACACCAATCGGAAACGCCCTTCTATCAGCCCGCCGGTGACGAGATCGCCGTGTTCGAGCACGCATGGAAGAACCGCCTGCCGCTGTTGATCAAGGGCCCGACCGGCTGCGGCAAGACCCGTTTCGTCGCCTTCATGGCCGCACGGCTCGGGTTGCCGCTCTACACCGTGGCCTGCCACGACGACCTGACCGCTGCCGACCTCGTCGGCCGCCATCTGATCGGCGACGGCCAGACCGTGTGGTGCGATGGTCCGCTCACCCGCGCCGTGCGCGAAGGCGGCATCTGCTACCTGGACGAAGTGGTCGAGGCGCGCAAGGACACCACCGTGGTGCTGCATCCGCTCGCCGACGACCGCCGCCTGCTGCCGATCGACCGCACCGGCGAGTTGCTGCAGGCGCCGCCGGGATTCATGCTGGTGGTGTCGTACAACCCGGGTTACCAGAACCTGTTGAAGGGAATGAAGCCCTCCACCCGGCAGCGCTTCGTCAGCTTGCGTTTCGACTTCCCCGCTGCTGCGCGCGAAGAAGCGATCCTGCTCGGCGAAACCGCCTGCGATCGTGACCTCGCCCGCCGTCTGGTCAGCATTGCCAGTGCGCTGCGCGCACTCAAGGATCACGATCTGGAAGAGGCAGCCAGCACCCGCTTGCTGATCTACGCCGCGCTGCTGATCAAGGCCGGCATGGACCCGGTGGCAGCATGCCGCGCAGCAATCGTGGAGAGCCTGACCGACGACACCGAGATCGTCGACGCGCTGATGGAAGTGGTTTCTGCCACCTTCGGCCGCTGACCGGCACCAGCAAATGTCCCTAGAACGCAAGGATCCGCTCAAGCACCTGATGCCCGGCCCGCCTCTGGCCGTGATCGCCGAAGCCCTGTTTCTGATCAACCTGATGCTGTTGCCGGGGATTGCCTTTCTGGTGTTGGTCGCGCTGTGGTTGCGCCACGGCGACCATCCCGACCCGCTGGTGCGCAATCACCTGCGCCAGACCGTCGTGACCTGCATCTGGGGCGGTGGCCTGCTGGTTTCGATCAGCGTTGCGATCTTCGTCCTCGGCGGCTTCGACAACCCGTGGTCATGGGTGATCGGCGTGCTGTATTTCGTCCTCTTTCATGCCGGGCTCATTCTGCTCGGGGTCCTGGGACTGGTGCGTGCAATCAACGGTCGCACATGGCGCTACCCGCTGGTGGGCCCACGTCGTGACGACTGAATTTCCACCGACTGCCAGCGGCAAACCGCAACGGATTATCCCGATCGCGGTGGCCGGGCGGGCGCAACCGCGCTCGCTGCAGCAGCGGCGCGCACTGTTCCAGGTCGGCTTCTTCGTTCTCTTCGTGTTGGCGCCGGTGTTCAACATCCTGCGCTACGACCTCAATGCGGGGCACGCCTGGCTGCTCGGCTTCGAATGGCACCTCGGGCTGGACGACTTCATTGCCGGGCGGGTCGGTGCGCTCGAGGCCGCGGGGAACATCATGCTGCGCCTGTTTGTGCCGCTGCTGGCCGGCGCGGGGGCCTTTCTATTTATCGCATGGCGCTGGGGACGACTCTATTGCGGCTGGCTATGCCCGCACTTCTCGGTGGTGGAAACGATCAACAACCTGATGGTGCGCGCCTCGGGCAAGCCCAGCGTGTGGGAGAAGGAAGCGATCACCCCGTGGCTGCCCGATGGTAGCCGGCGCAAACCCGATGCGCGCTGGTGGGGCATCGTGGTGCCCGCCGCGGTGGGCTTTGCGTTTACCTGGGCGGTCGTGTTCCTGACCTATCTGCTACCGCCCGGCGAGGTATACGGCAACCTGATCGGCGGCGAACTCACCCGCAACCAGACCCTCTTCATCACGGCGGCCACCATCGTGCTGTCGATCGAGTTTCTGTTCGCCCGTCACCTGTTCTGCCGTTACGCCTGTGCGGTGGGGCTGTTCCAGAGCCTGGCATGGATGGGCAACCCGAAGGCCATGGTGGTGGGCTTCTTCCGCGCGCGCGCCAGCGACTGCGCCAACTGCCTGCCGGAGAAACAATCCGCCTGCGACGCGGTGTGCCCCATGCGGCTGACCCCGCGCAACATCAAGCGCCACATGTTTACCTGTACCCAGTGCGCGCAGTGCATCGACGCCTGCGGCGAAACCCAGCGCGACAATCCCGACGGCCCCCTGCTGCACTGGGTCGAAGACGAGGCCGCCCGCCAGAACGAAGCCGGCTTTCGCGCCGGACGGGAGCATTGAGAGATGGAAGAAGCGGTCGGCAAGATATGGCACCGGCTGGTCACCCGCGCCGCCGGAGGGAGCTTTCCCGAAGCCGGCGTCACCCTCAAGCAGGTGGAGCGCACCGTGGGCGTGATGTTTCGCGCGCTGGGCGGCGACGGCGGGCTGCGCGTGGCCGCCGCCACCGAGGATGAGCACGGCGCCCGCCGCAGCTGGCTCGCGCGCCTGGCCGGGAGCGGCGAGAAACTGGCGCGTGCGCGCATGGACCACAGCACCCTGCGCCTGCCGCCACGGATCGAGGCCTTCCCCGATGCCGCGCTGAACCGCGAGCTCTACCTGTGGCTAGCCGCACTCGCCGCGGCTCACGCCGAGCTCGCCGGCAGTGATGCGTCGGCTCCGCCCTCATCGCCCTCCTCGACTGACAACCAGACCCGCGAACTGCAGCGCAACCAGCAGGCGACCCTGCACGCCCTCGCCCGCTGGCCCGGCCTCGACGCGCGTTACCGCCGCGTAGTGGCCGGCACACTTGCACAACGCCCCGATCCCGCCAAGCTGCCGGCCGCGGAGGCGGCACGCGAGCGCGCGCTGCGCAAGGCAATCGAACTGCCCGGCAGCGTGATCGAGCTGCCGCCCGTGCCCGACAAAGCGCCCGCCGCACAGCCCTTGCTCCCCTGGCTCGCGTGCCCGCACACGCAAACGGCCGAACCCATCCGCGGCGAAAGCCAGGCCGGCGAAAACGGAGAGTCGGCAGCCCCCTCCGAACCCGGTGCCGAGGAGACCGAACAGCGCGCGCACAAGACCGAGCGGGTCGACGCCCCACCCGAGAAAAACGGCCTCCTCATATTCTTTCGCGCCGAGAGCCTGCTGTCGGTGGCCGAATTTCTCAAGGTCAAACGAAGCGAGGACGACGACCCCGATCCGAATGCCGCCGCGGCGGCGGCCAACCTCGACAAGCTGTCGCTAACCCGCGACGGCGAGCGCACCGCATCCAAAATCCGTTTCGACCTGGACCTGCCCTCGGCAGCAGAAGACGATGTGGTGCTGGGCGAAGGCATCCCGCTTCCGGAATGGGACTACCGCAAGAACCTGCTGCGCGAAGACCACGTCCGCCTGCTCGAACTCGCCGCCGCACCTGACGACCCACGCGCCGCGCCGGTGCCCCTGCCCGACCGCCTGCGCCGCACCGCGCGCCGGCTGCATCAGCAGTTTGCGCTGCTGCAGCCGGGCCGGCGCTGGATCAAGGCCCAGGTCGACGGCAGCGAACTCGACGTTGACGCCGCCGTGCGCTCCACCACCGACCGCGCCTGCGGCCAGCAACCCTCCGACCTGCTGTGGCTCACGCTGGAGAAGCGCGAGCGCGACATGGCCTGTCTCGCACTGGCCGACCTGTCCCTGTCCACCGACACATGGGTGTCGAGCGAAGCGCGCGTGATCGACGTGATCCGCGACAGCCTGTTGCTGTTCGGCGAGGCCCTGACCGCCACCGGTGACCGCTTCGCGCTGTGCGGCTTCTCTTCGGTCAAACGCAGCAATGTGCGCTTCCATCACCTGAAAGGCTTCGACGAACGCTTCGACGACCGTGTCCGGGGCCGCGTGATGGCGATCAAGCCCGGTTACTACACCCGCCTGGGCGCCGCAATCCGCCACGCGACCACCCTGCTCGACACCCAGCGCGCCGCGCGCCGCATCCTGCTGATCCTGTCCGACGGCAAGCCCAACGACCTCGACCTGTACGACGGCCGCTACGGCATCGAAGACACCCGCATGGCGGTGCTCGAAGCACGCCGTCGCGGGGTGGTACCGTTTTGCGTCACCATCGACCGTGAGGGCGCCAGCTACCTGCCCCACCTGTTCGGCCCCGCCGGATTTGCAGTCATACGCAAGCCGGAAGAACTCCCCGCCCGATTGCCAATGTTCTACGCCCAGCTCACGAGGTGATCAAATGAACCGCTGCGATGAGATGTTCCCCGACGCGACGCGCGAACCCGAAGCGCCCCCCCGGAGCTCAGGCACGGACACGGAGCGCATCTGCCGGCTGCTGAGCAACGCCACGCTGTTCAAGGGGCTCGCCCTCGATGAGATTGCGCACTTTGCCCGTGGCGCGCGCGAAGCCTCGGCAGGCAAGGGCGCCATCCTGTTTCATCGCGGCGATCCGTGCACTGGCTTTCACCTGATCGTGCGCGGCCAGATCAAGCTCGCCTTCAGCTCCTCGGAGGGTAACGAGAAGGTGGTCGAGATTCTCGGCCCGGGGCAGAGCTTCGGCGAGGCCGTGATGTTCATGGACCGACCCTATGTGGTGATGGCCCAGACCCTGACCGACTGCGAGGTGATCCATATCGCCAAGCACGTGGTGTTCGAGGAGATGGGCCGCGACCCGATCTTTTGCCGCAAGATCATCGCCGGACTGTCGTGCCGCCTGCACCAGCTGATCGCCGACGTCGAAAGCTACTCACTGCGTTCCGGGCGCGACCGCATCATCGGCTACCTGTTGCGCGAAGAGGAGAACGAGGAGACGGTGCGCACCGGCCGTGTCTCCATCCGCCTGCCCACCAGCAAGGGCACCATCGCCTCGCGACTCAACCTGACCCAGGAACACTTCTCCCGCATCCTGCACGAACTGATCGACGCCGGCCTGATCGAGGTCGAAGGCCGCACCATCCATATTCCAGACCTCGCCCGTCTGCGTGCCACGCTGAGTTGAGTACCCGGGCCGCCAGAAGCGGGCTACCGGGGTCACAGCACGGCGATTTTTTCGCTCACCGCGCCAAACAACGGCAGGCAAACATGTCATTTTCACCTTCTGGTCCGTTCGCCAAGGACCGCTTACGGCAGTAGCTGAGGATTATTGCCAATCGGGCTAACCGATATATATACTACTAAGGTTGTAGGTATAGATCATTCGGTGCTGACATAAATGCGCTTTCGTGCATTATTCAGACACCCCTGACCTACACCCACGTTTGGCCAAAAAAGTTCAAATATCAGGCCACTCAGCTTTTCATGACTGTTTCGGCAATAAGGGAGTGTCGGATATCAACTGGCAAAAGCATGGTCGCGAACGGTGAACAAACGCTTACCCACTCCTTGCTCCACAGCATCGTCGAGCACGCCTCCGACGGCATTCTGGTCGTCGACCTTGATGGCTATGTCGTCTTTTGCAATCCCGCACTAACCAGGATCTTCCAGCGCCCGGAGGATGAATTCCGTGGCGCGCTGTTTGGTTTTCCGATCGCGGCGAATCAGGTCACCGAGCTCGACATCCTGCGCGCCGACGGATCCCTCACCGTGGCTGAAATGCGCGTCAGCGAGGCGTGTTGGGCGGAGGAGAGGGTACTCATCGCCATGTTGCGCGATGTCACTGCCCGCAAGAAGGCCGAAACTGAACTGCGACAGGCAAAGGAAGCGCTCGCCACGCTATACCGCTGCGCGCCGCTGGGTATCATTGCCCTGCACAGCGATTGGCGGATCCAGCTCTTCAATCCTGCAGCGGAGAACATTCTCGGCTGGAAGATCGATGAGATTTCTGGCAACACCCTGGCCGATCTGTCCGAGTCGCTCAGGAACGAATTTCCACTCATCGAAGCGTCCGTTCAGAGCGGCACGGCAGTGAGGGGCAAGGAAATCGGCCATGTGCGAAGAGATGGAAGCCGTGTGCAAATGAGCCTTTCGGTCGCCCCTGTGCGCGACGACGCAGGACGCGCGGCAGGCATCATGTGCATCGTCGAGGACATTTCAAGGCGTATGAAGGACAACGCCCAGTTGCGACTATCCGGCAAGATCTTCGAGAACACGCTGGAAGCAATCACCGTCACCGATACCCGCGGCCTGATTGTCACCGTCAACCAGGCTTTCACCACGATCACCGGATATACCGCCGACGAGGTGATCGGACACAATCCCAGCGTACTCAAGTCGGGGCGCCATGATGTCTCGTTCTACGCCGAGATGTGGCACACCCTGGTCACACACGGGCAGTGGCGCGGCGAGATCTGGAATCGGCGCAAAAGTGGCGAGATTTACCCGGAGTGGCTCAACATCAGCGCCATTCACGACGAGAACGGCGCGGTGTGCAACTATGTCGCCATTTTTTCCGACATCACCCGAGTGAAGGAAAGAGAGAGTCAGCTGCTTCATCTGGCACACCATGATGCCTTGACCGGTCTGCCAAACCGCTTTCTTTTCGCCAGTCATGCCGAACTCGCCCTCACCCGGGCCAAGCGCAACAAGCACAAGGTCGCGATCATGTTCATTGATCTCGACGACTTCAAAATGGTCAACGACGTCCACGGTCACCACGTCGGCGATGGACTTCTGGCCGAGATTGCCCGTCGCCTCGCGGGCTGCCTGCGTGCCAGCGATATACCGTGCCGCTTTGGCGGTGACGAGTTCAACGTTGTCGTCCCGGATCTGGAAGACGAGCACGCGGCAACGCGCGTGGCGCACAAGGTTCTTGATCAACTGGCGCGCCCGTTTCACATCGAAGGGGTGGAACTGCGCACCGCTGCCAGTATCGGTATCGCAATCTACCCGCGCGACGGCACAACACTGGACGCGTTGACCCATGCCGCTGATGTCGCCATGTTCGAGGCCAAGGCCAAAGGCAAGGGAATAATGTGTTTCCATAATCAAAATACCGGTGCGGCCCCATGACGACAATGTCTGTTTCTCAGCTGCAAAAGTGCCCCACCGGGATTACCGGCTTCGACGACATCACCGGCGGCGGTCTGCCGCGCGGACGCCCGACGCTGTTGGCCGGCCACGCGGGGACGGGCAAGACGCTGTTTGCGCTCGAATTCATCCTTCACGGGATAGAGCGGCATGGAGAACCCGGCGTTTTTGTCAGTTTCGAGGAGACCCCTGCGGAGATTGCGATCAACGTGGCCTCCATCGGTTTTGACCTCGCGCTTCACCAACTTGAAAACCGCTTGCGCGTATTGCACATCGACCTTGGTCCTGACGAGTTGGTCGAGTCAGGCGAGTACGACCTCGATGGCCTGTTCCTGCGCCTGGGCGCGGCCATCGATGCCACCGGAGCACAGCGCATCGCGCTGGATGGCGTCGAGAACCTGTTTGCAGCGTTCGACGATCTGCGCATCCTTCGCGCCGAGTTTCGCCGGCTGATGTGCTGGTTCAAGGACCGGAACATCACCGCGGTGGTCACCACCGAGCGCGGTGTCGCGACCATTACGCGTCACGGCCTCGAGGAGTACATCGCGGACTGCGTCGTCACGCTCGATCAGCGTGTGGACGATCAGATTGCGACGCGCAGGCTGCGCATCGTCAAGTATCGCGGTTCTGCGCACGGCAGTGATGAATGCCCTTTCGTACTCGACCGCAATGGCTTCATCGTGATGCCACTGTCCTCTGCCGGGCTGGACTATCCGGTCAGCTCGGAGAAATTATCTACCGGCATCGGCAGCCTGGACTCGATGCTCGTCGGTGGCATCTTCCGCGGCAGCAGTGTGCTGGTCAGCGGCAGAAGTGGAACGGGCAAGAGCAGCATTGCAGCCCATCTCGTGAATGCCGCCTGCGCTCGCGGAGAACGCAGCCTGTATGTGGCGCTCGAGGAATCCCCGGCACAGATCCTGCGCAACATGAGTTCGATCGGTTTCGATCTGAAACAGTGGGTGGACGCGGGCCTGTTGCGCTTTCATGCCGCACGCCCGACCGCGAGAGGCCTCGAAAGCCATCTTGTCGCACTATCGGGCATGGTCGAGGAGTTCACGCCCCAGATCGTAGTCATAGACCCGATTACCTCGCTCAATAGCGGACAGGACAGCGAGCGCGTTAAAGCCATGCTGATTCGCGCCGTCGATCTGTTCAAGTCACGTGGGATCACCTCGCTGTTCACCGCGCTGACTGCGGGTGACGAAGCGCCCGAGTCGACATCGGTCGCCGTCTCCTCGCTGGTTGACGTATGGTTGCTGCTGCGCAACCTCGAAAGCACTGGTGAGCGCACACGCGCCCTGTATGTGTGCAAGGCGCGCGGTACGGCGCATTCCAATCAGGTGCGCGAATTCCTGCTGACCACCGAGGGTGTTCGCCTCGTAGACGTGATGCTCGGCGCAAGTGGCGAGATCCTCACCGGATCGGGGCGTTTGATGCGCGAACAACAGCAAACCGCCGAGCGCGTGGCAAGCCAGGCCGATGCCGACCAGCGTCGTGCCATCCTGGAACGAAGACGGCGTGAACTCGATGCCAAGATCTCGGCGTTGCGCGCCGAGTACGAAGAAGAGATTGACGCCTTGAATGCCGAGATCGAACAGGGACACGAACTTTCATCGCGCAAGAGTTCCACCCTGTCCGCACTCGCCCGCGTTCGCGGCAACACCGGAAGCGCCGAATGATGGATGCCTCGCCCCACAACGACATGACGCCAGAACCGCGTCCAGAGAACTGGTTACTGCGCTTGTACATCGCCGGACAGACGCCCAAGTCGCTGGCCGCGATCTCAAATCTGCACCGGATCTGCGAACAGCATCTGGCTGGAAAGTTCGAGATCGAGGTCATCGACCTGCTGAGAACCCCCGAACTGGCCGAAGCGGACAAGATCATTGCGATCCCCACGCTGGTGCGCAGGCTGCCCGAGCCACTGCGCAAGATCATTGGCGATCTTTCAAATACCGAGAAGACGCTCGTCGGTCTGCAGCTCGAACCGAAGCACGGCCATCTCCTGGATGGATGACCTATCCCCGGTTCCGCCGACTCACGCGATCGCCCCGCAGGAGCCGGTCGATCCCGCTCAGGGTGGACGGCAGGTTCGAGCGTATTCCAGACGGCCCGGCGGAGGAGCGGGGAGGCAAGGCGGGCGGCACTGATCGCGGGCATGACGAATGGGACGGCCTACTTCAATATCCACACCGTCAAAAACCCGGGCGGAGAGATTCGCGGTTTTCTCCAGCAAGTCCCTGAACCGGCCACCTTTGCGCTGTTGGGCCCGGGCTGCGCTGGCCGACTGAAGTCGGCCCGGCTGAAACAGGGCTGAGCCCGACTGGCGCTCAGTGGCTTGTACCCTCGTCGCGGCTGATCTTGTTCCACACGTTGTACTTGCCGACCGGCTTCTTCATCGGCAGGCGCTTCACTTCCTCCAGGGTGTGGGCGTCAAGTACCACGATGGCGCCGTCCTGCTCCCACAAACTGGCGAGCGCGTACTTGCCGTCGCGGGTGAACTCGATGTGGGCGAGGGTCTGGCCAGGCTTGGCGGTGATTTCCTTCACCACTTCGAGCGTCTGCTTGTCGATCACCTGCAGGATGTGCTTCGCCTCGGGGCTCATCATCGAATCGACAAAAGCATAGCGGCTGGTGGTGTGGCTGCGCAGGAAGAAGCCCGGGCCGCGGGTCGGAATGCGCCGGATCACTTCCCAGCTCTGCATGTCGATCACTGTCACCTCGCCCGCCTTGAGGTTGGTGCTCGCCATCACGGTGCGCTCGACCCCGTTCGCATCGCGCCACGCCCAGGTAATGCCCGAACCGAGGTGCGGCATGCCGTCGAGCGGCAGATCGGAGATCTTCTTGCGGGCATCCAGACTCACCACCTGGCCCACGCCCTCGCGCGAAGCACCCATCAGCTCGGAATAGTCCTGGGTGAAGAAGAAGTCATCCAGCACTTCGGCCAGCACGGTGCGGCGCGGATTGAGGTAGCCCGGGATGAAGGCGCCCTCGCGCTGCTTGAAGTCGTGGATGAAGCCGATCGGGATGTCCTCCACCGCTTTGGTGTAGCTCACCTCCCACACCTCGGCCACGTCCTTGAGGGCGACGATGAAGGATTGCCGCGGGGTGGCGTCGTACACGGCGGACACGCGCGAGCTGCGCTTGCCGTCGCGGTCGGTGGCCTCGATCGACTTGATCAGGTTCAGCTCGCCGTCGAGCAGCACCAGGGTGTGTGGCAGATAGTTGGCGACCGCGACGTGCTTGCCATCGGGCGACACCGCCACGTTGCGGGTGTTGATCCCGGCGCGCACCTCGGCCACCACTTTCAGGTTCCACAGGTCGAACTTGGTGATCCAGCCATCGCGCGAGCCGAAGAACACATAGCGTCCGCCTTCGGCGAACTTCGGCCCGCCATGCAGGGCAAAGCGCGACTGGAAGCGGTGAATCGGCTCCAGCCGGTCGCCGTCGAGTACCGAAACATGGTGATCGCCCACCTCCACCACCAGGAAAAGATTCAGTGGATCGGCATCAAACACCGGGTGTGGAGACAGCGTTGCGGGGTCGACATGCTGGATGCGCGAGGCGCGGATATCGCTGTCGGCCCAGCGGGGTTCGGGCGACACCGGGGTGTAGATCAAGTCGGCAAGCGCGGCGATTTCGTCTTTACCCAACAGGGTGTTGAAGGCAGGCATCTGGGTCGCGGCACGGCCGCCGGCGATCACCGCATTCGCCTCTGCCTTGCGCAGACGGGCCAGATTGTCCGGCAACAAGGCCGGCCCCATGCTGCCCAGCCGGTCGGGGCCATGGCAGGCGGCGCAGTGGGTCTGGTACAGGCCAGCCACGTCGGTTACAGCAGCGACCTCGCCCGCAAACGCGGGCGCGAACGCCAGTGCGGCAATCACACCGAGCAGGGTTCTCATCGTCGGTCTCATGTAGACACCTTGTCGATCCGCACCCAGGGGGTGTTGACCACCCGGACCGAGCCGTAGTCGGCGGCGCTGACGCCGATCTCCTCGTCGCTCAGATAACAGGCCGGATCCTCGGCCCACGGGTTGCCGGTGATCTGCTCGGCCCTCACCCGCGAGTTGCCATTGCAGATCTCGAGATAGTGGCAGGCACCGCAACGCCCCTCCACTTTGCGCGGGTGCTGCTTGAGCCCCGCCAGCAGCGGGTTCGACAGATCGCTCCAGATTTCGCCGAAGGCACGCTCACGCACATTGCCCAGCGGGACGTGCCACCACATGGTGTCCGGATGGACGATGCCCAGGTTGTCGATGTTGGCCACATTCACCCCGCTCGCGTTGCCGCCCCACTGGCGCAGCTTGCCCTCGATGTGAGCGGCCCGGTCGGGGAAGCGGCGTCGCACCCAGTCGAGCATGAACACGCCATCGGCATCGTTGTTGCCGGTAACGAAGTCCTTGTCGATACCGCGCCGATGCAGGGCGAGACAGGTTTCGAACAGCAACTCCATCGCCTCACGGGTGGTGCGGTGGAGAGCATCGTCGCCGCGGTGCTTGTTGCCACGCCCGGCATAGTTCAGGTGCGAGAAGTAGAACTTGTCGATCTGCTCCTCTTCCACCAGACGTAGCAAGGCACGCAGGTCGTGGGCGTTGTCCTCCGTCATGGTGTAGCGCACGCCCACCTTGATTCCGCGCTGTCGGCACAGGCGAATGCCCGCGAGCGAGGCATCGAAGGCACCGGCCTTGCGCCGGAAGCGGTCGTGGGTGTCGGCGATGCCGTCGAGGCTGACGCCGACGTAGTCGAAGCCGATGTCGTCGATGGCGTCGATGTTGGATTCGTCGATCAGGGTGCCGTTGGACGACAGGCCAACGTAGAAACCCAACTCTTTGGCGCGACGTCCGATGTCGAAAATGTCCGGTCGCAGCAGCGGCTCGCCGCCGGACAGGATCAGCACCGGTACGTGGGCGGCCTTGAGATCGTCCATCACGCGGAACACGTCGGCGGTCGACAGCTCGCCGGCAAAGTCGGTATCGGCCGAGATCGAGTAGCAGTGTTTGCAGGTCAGGTTGCAGCGCCGGATCAGGTTCCAGATCACCACCGGACCGGGCGGATTGCGCCGCGGGCCGACCGGCGTGGGCTGATCGAGTTCGCGGATGAATTGGGAGATACGGAACATGACGGAAGAGCCTCCTGGTTCCCCCGATTACAGCTCACCTCGCAGAAAGAAAAAATGATCCGGGTCAATCGGGACAGGCAGGTAGTCAGCCGCGGCTTGTCCGCATGCATCGGTACAACATTCGCGCAATCGTGATCAGGGGTGCTAGCGCAAGGTCAATGCCGACCAGGGCCGAACCGGGCCTAAGCTTGACATTTATTAATATAAGAATGCGATTATTTGCTTATAATTTTAACAATAACTTTTTTAGCGCGCGGTTGCCCGGCTGCCGCACAGGAGAAGCCATCATGACCAGAGCACCCGAATTGAGTGACGCCCTCAAGACACTGGAAACAGTCAAGCTGGACCGGCGCGCCTTTCTGGCCCTCGGAACCGCCGGGGCGGGCAGTTTGCTGCTGCACCCCGGGTCGGCCCGGGCAGCAGACAAGATCAAGACCACGGCAAGAATCGTCATTGCCGGCGCGGGCGCTGCCGGCCTGTCGGCCGCATCCCATCTGGCGCAACAGCTGGACGGCGCGAAGATCACGCTGATCGACGCCCGCAAGGAGCACTTCTACCAACCCGGTTTCACGCTCGTCGCAGCCGGCATCAAACCCCAGGAGTACACGGTTTCCAGCACCGCCGAATACGTACCCGCCGGCGTGGAACTGGTCACCGAACGGATAGCCGAATTCGACCCGGAAGGGAACAAGGTCGTCACCGAAAGCGGCAAGGCTTTCGCCTATGACTACCTGATCGTGGCCACCGGCATGAAACTGGACTACGCCGCCATCGACGGCATGGACGTGGAGCAGATCGGCAAGAATGGCCTGGGCAGTATCTACCACAGCCCTGCCGGTGCATCCGCCACCTGGCAGGCCTTGTCTGCCTTCGCCGACAAGGGCGGAGTGGGCGTCTTTCTGCGCCCGGCCACCGAAATGAAGTGCGCCGGTGCCCCGCTCAAATACACCTTCATCACGGACGATCATCTGCGCCGCCGCGGCAACCGAGGCAAGGCAGAGATCATCTACAACGCTCACAACAAAGCCTTCTTCAGCGTACCCATCGTCTCCGAGAAGGTACGCATGCTGTTTAAAGACAGGGGCATCAAGACCCAGATGGACCGGGTGCTCAAATCCATCGACCTGGGCAAGCGTATCGCGACCTTCAGCACCCCCGAGGGAACAACCGAGCTTCCGTACGATTTCATCAACATTATCCCACCCATGGCCGCACCCGATTCGGTCATGAACAGCCCCCTGCCCTGGAAGACCGGCGGCTGGGTCGCAGAAGGCTGGCTGGAGGTCAACAAGGGCACGCTGCGCCACGCCCGCTTCCCCAACGTGTTTGGCGTCGGAGATATCGCCGGGGTACCCAAGGGCAAGACTGCCGCCAGCGTCAAGTGGCAGGTACCGGTGGCCGTGGATCACTTGGTGGCCGACATCGCGGGCAAGACGTCCGACTCGATCTACAACGGCTACACCTCCTGCCCGCTGATTACCCGCCTGGGCCAGGCCATGCTGGTGGAGTTCGACTACGAAAACAACCTGACCCCCTCCTTCCCTGGCCTCATCGCACCGCTCGAAGAACTCTGGATCAGCTGGGTCATGAAGACTATGGCCCTCAAGCCCACTTATATCAGCATGTTGCGCGGCCGCGCCTGAAAGGAGTTACCGTGAAAGACCTCGACCCACTGATTTTTTTCGCCGTTTTCCAGGAAATGCTGGGCCCCCTGTTATGGATCCTGCTCGTGCTCGTCATCGGCGGCACGGCGGCTTTCCTGATCCTGCTGATCAAGGAAAAGGGCATCGTCGCCAAGCGACTGGTGCGCGCCGAACTGGTAGGGCTGGCAGGCGGTGTGCTGGCACTGGTCCTGATGGCCAAGGTTTCATCCTCGGGCTTCACCGACGCCGGCGGCCCTGCCGACTGGTTCCTGATTGCGCTGGTATTTGGCCTGGGTTTGATTGGCACGGCGATTTTGGTCTATGCCGCCGCAGGCTGGAAAACCCTGCTCAGCGGCCAGAAATCCTGACCGATCGCCACACCCGCGTATCGGCGTCCTCTCTTCAGGCGCCGGTCGCGGTCACGAGTTGCTCGCCCTGGAATGGCAAACTCAATCGCTATCTCACTTGAACTCGACCAGCACATCGCCGGTTTGAACATGGTCGCCGGCCTTGAAGTTAACCGCGGCGATCACCCCAGCAAGCGGAGCGGTGATGTTGGTTTCCATCTTCATCGCTTCGAGCAGCAGTAGCGAATCGCCCGCCTCAATGCTGTTGCCGGCAACAGCCAAAACCTTGACCACGACACCGGACACCGGGCTGCGGCAAACCTTGCTTTCGTTGGCGGGCGGCACCGGTGGGCTACCGGCTGCAGTGCCGACGGCTGGGTGGGCTGCTGAGCTGGCAGCGCTGCCGGCCAGCCTGGCCGAGCCGATCGGATAGGCGGGAGGCAGGCTCGCGTGGTCGGTTTCGGCCACTTCGACATCCACCTCATAGGTCTTGTCGTCTATGGTGATTCGTAGTTTCACAGTTGCTTCCAGTCAATGAAGTCGGTGCGCAGCGTGGACGCCCATGCGCCCAACCTGCGCCCAGGCGCTGGAGTGGACCAGGCGCACGTGGCGGATACGGGCGCTCACGCCAAGGTAGGCGGCAACGGCGGCCGAGATCGCGAGCAAGGTTTCCTCGCTGGGCGCCGCGTGTGCGGCGGCAGCCGCGCCCTCGCCCATGCGTTGCTCGAGCTCGTTGACCCGACGGCTGAGGGTGCCGATCTCCTGCCGCATCTGCGCGATCAGGGACAACAATTCGTCTTCGGTGTGCTTGTTCATGTCGGCCATCTCACAGCGGCATCAGGCCGTGCTTCTTGTGTGGCCGGGGAACGCGTTTGATGCGCAGGTACTCGAGCGCCTGGGCAATATGGCGCCGGGTCAGGGCAGGCTCGATGACGGCGTCGACCAGCCGCTGTTCGGCCGCGACGTAAGGGTTCGAGAAGGTGTCGCGATAGCTGGCGATCAGTTCTGCGCGTCGCAGATCGGGATTGTCGGCCTCGGCAATTTCCTTGCGAAAGACGATCTCGGCAGCGCCCTCGGCCCCCATGACCGCGACTTCGGCCGTCGGCCAGGCGAACACCCGGTCGGCGTCGAGATCCTTGCCGCACATGGCGAGGTAGGCGCCGCCATAGCTCTTGCGCAGGATGATGGTGATCTTGGGCACCGTTGCCGACGAATACGCGAACAGCAGCTTGGCACCATGGCGAATGATGCCGCCATACTCCTGCTCGACCCCCGGCATGAAGCCCGGTACATCGACAAAGGTCACCAGCGGGATGTTGAAGGCGTTGCAGAAGCGGATGAAGCGCGCTGCCTTGGTCGAGGCATTGATATCGAGCACGCCGGCCTTGACCGAAGGCTGATTGGCGACGACGCCGACCGACCCGCCGCAGATACGCGCAAAGCCGACCACGATGTTCATCGCATGACCAGCCTGCACCTCGAGAAAATCGCCGAAATCGACGATGGACCCGATCACCGCACGGACGTCGTAACCCTGCTTGCTTTCTTCCGGCAACACCGTTTCCAGCGCCGGATTCGGCTCGACCGAGCGATCGCCGTCGATGATGGGCGGGTCCTCCAGATTGTTCGCCGGCAGGAAGCTGATCAGCTTGCGACACAGCGCGATTGCATGCTGGTCGTCGTCGGCGATGAAGTGAATCACGCCCGAGTGCACCATGTGTGCATCCGGCCCGCCAAGTGCTTCGGCGGTGACGGTTTCGCCGGTCACCTGCTTGATGACCTGCGGCCCGGTGATGAACATCTGCGCCTGCCGGGTCTGGATGATGAAATCGGTCAGCGCCGGGCTGTAGGCCGCGCCGCCGGCGCACGGACCGCAGATCAGCGAAATCTGCGGAACCGCACCGGAGAGCAGCACATTGGCGTGAAACACCTTGCCGTAACCCGACAGCGCGGCGATGCCTTCCTGCACCCGCGCGCCACCCGAATCGTTGATGAAAACGAAGGGCGAGCCGGTCTTGAGCGAGGCCTGCATGATATCGGCGACCTTGATCGAGTGCGTCTCACCAGCCGAACCGCCGGCCACCGTGAAGTCCTGGCTCGCAAGGTGCACCAAGCGCCCACCGACCGACGCCGCGCCGGTGATGACACCATCGGCAGCGAAGGTCTTGTCCTGCATGCCGAACAGGGTGGCGCGATGGGTGGCGAACAGGCCTATCTCCTCGAAGCTGTCCGGGTCCACCAGAGCCGCGACCCGTTCGCGCGCGGTCAGACGCCCGGACTGTCGGTGCTTCTCCTGTTTGTCGGCGCCGCCACCGAGTTGGTTTTCTTCGCGTCGGCGACGAAGTTCGGCAATCTTCTTCTGCATCGTACTCATGGCGTTACCTGTTCATTCGCTGATCGGAGTAACCGAAACCCGGTGCGAGCGCCCGTTCAACTTGACGTCGTAAGTGACCGGTGCGCGCAAGGGTGAGGGCTCGGCACCAGATGCACCGGGTTTTGCTACGGCTGCCTTCGGATCAACGCCGAGGTATTTCGGCCCCAGTTCGCGGCTGGCAAAAAAGCCGGGGGCCACCGGCGGAAACATCGCATAGGTCAGCACGTCCTCTTCGCTACCGTCGCAGCCGGGCAAGGCCGTGGCTGCGGCCCGCAGCACCTCCCATTCCGGTTGCAGCAAGTCTGCGGGGCGCTGCTCGATGGCTTCCTTGTGCGCTTGCTGGGCGGCCAGCGCCAGCACCGTCGGGTCACGCTCACCCGGGGCCTTGCCGTAATAGCCCAGCATCAGGTCGGCAAACTCGCTGGAGACCACCTTGTAGCGCCCCATCAGCACATTGAACACCGCCTGCGTACCCACGATCTGGCTCGAAGGTGTGACCAGCGGCGGAAAACCGGCATCCTCGCGGACGCGGGGCACTTCGATCAGCACCTCCTCGAGCCGGTCTTCGGCGTCCTGCTGCTTGAGCTGGCTCTCCATGTTGGAAATCATGCCGCCCGGAATCTGGCTGTCGAAGATATCGGTGTCGACACCATGAATATTGGACATGAAAGCCTGGTAGCGCGGCCGGATGGTCGCGAAGTGATTCTTGACCCGACGCAGGCAGGCCTTGTTCAGCCGCGCTTCGTAGCCGGTGCCTTCGAGCATTTCGACCAGGCTCTCGGTCGGGTTGTGACCCGGGCCGAGGCTGAGCGAGCTGATCGCGGTGTCCACACAGTCGGCCCCGGCCTCGATCGCCTTCATCAGCGAAACCAGGGTGACGCCGGTGGTGGCGTGGGTATGCACGTGAACACGGACACCCTCACCACAACGCGCCTTGATGCCGCTGACGATGTCGTAGGCGGGCTGTGGCTTGAGCAACGCGGCCATGTCCTTGAGGCAGATCGAATCGCAGCCCAGCTCGACCAGCCGTTCCGCCATTTCAATGAAGTTCTCGGTGGTATGCAGCGGGCTGACCGTGTAGCAGATCGTGCCCTGGGCATGCTTGCCATTGCGGCGCACCGCATTGACCGAGTGGCGGATATTGCGGATGTCGTTGAGCGCGTCGAAGATGCGGAACACGTCCATGCCATTGTCTGCCGCCCGGTCCACGAAGCGGTCGACGACGCCATCCTCATAATGGCGATAACCGAGCAGGTTCTGGCCACGCAGCAGCATCTGCAGACGCGACTTCGGCAGCAACTGGCGAAAGGTACGCAACCTCGCCCACGGATCCTCGTTCAGGAAGCGGATGCAGGCGTCAAAGGTCGCGCCGCCCCAGCATTCAACCGACCAATAGCCGGCCTCGTCAAGGTCGGCGCAGGCCGGCACCATGTCTTCCAGCGCCATTCGCGTCGCAAGCAGGCTCTGGTGCGCGTCGCGTAGACACAACTCGGTCACGTCGATGATCTTGTTCATGTGTCGCTCATGTCTTGAACCCGCGCGGCCGGTGGGCAGGCTTGGCGGCAAGTTGCCGAGTATGCGCTCACGCCCGGCAAGACGCCACCGAGCCAGCCGGCGGAGCTGCCGGATCGGCGTCACTTTCTACATATCGACTTTACCGCTAACTATCTCTTATTTCTTTTAACGATACTTTCATTTTACTGTTTATAGCGATAACATATTCATATCGACAATGCTGATACTTCGGAACTGAAATGCTACGTCTTCTTACGACCCCGCTCCAAGTCGGGCAGGCGCTCACTTCTCGGCGCAAAGCGCTCAAGCTTTCGCAGGCCACGGCCGCTCAACGTCTTGGAATCAGTCAGCCGCGTTTTTCTGAACTCGAACTCCATCCCGACCGGATGACACTAGACCGTTTGCTGGTCCTCGCCAACATGCTCAATCTGGAGCTCGTGCTGCGCGAGAAGGACAGCAGTTCGGCACCGAAGAGTGAATGGTAGAGCCATGGGACGCCGCTCTCACAGCAGGATGCTCAAGGTCTGGATGAATGGGCAATTTGTCGGGATATGGACCATCCCGGCGCGCGGATCAATGGAGTTTCGGTACGATGAATCGTGGGTGTCATCGCCGCAAGCCCGTCCAATATCTCTTTCGCTGCCGATCCCGCTCGATGGGCAGCCGTTGAAGGGCAAGGAAGTTGGGTTCTTCTTCGACAACCTGCTCCCTGATAGCCAATCGATCCGCAGCCGCCTTCAGCAGCGTTTCCATACTGATAGCCAGGAGGCCTTCGATCTTCTGGAAGCTATTGGACGGGATTGCGTGGGGGCGGTGCAGTTATTGCCTGATGGCAAGACACCGGAAAAGGTCTTTGCCATCGAGGCACAGCGGCTCACGGACGCGGAAGTCGAGAATTGGCTGGTGTCGGCCGTCACTCCCGGAAGTGCCGCTTTTAGTCACCTCGCAGATGAGGATAACTTTCGTATTTCCATCGCCGGGGCACAAGAAAAAACCGCGTTCCTTTGGCATGACGGACATTGGTGCCGACCCCTTGGCGCGACCCCAACGACGCATATCTTCAAATTGCCCCTCGGGCTCGTTGGGCACATGAAGGCGGACATGCATACCTCGGTGGAAAACGAATGGCTTTGCTCCGAGATTGTTCGCGAGTTCGGGTTTCCAGTTGCCCGGTGTGAAATCGGACGCTTCGGCCAGCAAAAAGCGCTGATTGTGGAGCGCTTCGATCGGAAAATGGCAAGCTCCGGGGATTATTGGCTGCGTTTGCCGCAAGAAGATTTCTGTCAGGCGCTCGGGTATCCGAGCTCCAGAAAATACGAGGCAGACGGCGGTCCCGGTATTGCATCGATTGCTCGTTTGCTCGCGACTTCTGACAACGCGATGGGTGACATCGCGACGTTCATGTCGTCCCAGTTGGCCTATTGGATGCTCGCTGCGACGGATGGGCACGCAAAGAACTTCAGCATTTTTCTGCAACCGGAAGGAAAATACCGCCTGACTCCTCTGTACGATGTTTTATCGGCGTGGCCGATAATCGGTCGAGGCCCAAACCATCTGGACCACAAGAAGGCCAGCATGGCAATGAGCCTGCATGGAAAGAACCGTCATCGTCGACTGGTGAGTATCCAGCGTCGACATTTTGTCGAGACTGCAAAGGTCTGCGGATTTGCCAACGGCATGAACAAGGAGATCGACAGGCTTGTGGATCGGACGCCAGCAGTGATCGAAGCGGTCGGAAACCGCCTCCCGGCAGGTTTCCCAATGGAAGTCTTCGAATCCGTCACAAATGGGCTCCAGAATGCTGCGAGCCAGCTTCATCGCGCCGCAGATATTCAGGCCAATATCAAGCCGGCACCTGCACGCCTCGGATCAGACGGAGCCCCGTTTTCTTGAGGATGGCGGTGGAAAAAAGTACATCGTGCGCCCGACAGGCGCCGGGAAAGCGGGCTTCCACCAGCACTGAGATATCCTCCACCCGCGCCAGCGCCGCCTCGCGACTGCCTGCATGCACCATGGCGAAGAGGCTGTAGGGCCAGTCCGGCAGCTGGCGCGGACGGCGATAGCAGTGGGTGACGAAATCCAGCGCGCCCACCAGTTCGCCTACGGCATCGATTCGGGTATCGTCAATGTCCCACACGCTCATGCCGTTGGCGGTGTAACCGATTGCGTAGTGGTTGGGCACCGCCCCGATGCGGCGGATCGCACCACGCGCCAGCATGGCCGCCAGACGATCGCGCACCTGGGCCTCGGTGCAGCCGAGACGCTCGGCCAGGGCCGCGTAGGGACGCGCCACCAGGGGCAGCCCGTCCTGCGTGGCCAGCACCAGACGCCGATCCAGTTCGTTCTCGCCGTGCGCGGCGGATTCGGAAAGTAAGTCCCTCATCAGGCCTCCAGCTTCATCTCGACGAAGTACTCACGTTCTTTAGGAAAGCGGTGCACCGTCAGGCCAGTCACCGACTCGATCCGGTCCGCAACCTCGGCGATGCCCGCGGGGCTGCCGGTCGCGAGCACGAACCACATGTTGAAGGCATGCTCGCGACGGTAATTGTGCGCGACCTCCGGAAAGGCATTCACCGCGTCCACCACCCGTGCCCAGTCCGCATCCGGCACCGCCATCGCCGCCAGGCAGAATGCACCGCCCATGCGCTCGACCTGAAACATCGGACCGAAACGGGTGAGCACGCGGGCATCAAGCAGGCTCTGCAGGCGGGCAATGACCTCGTCCTCGCTCAGTCCAAGCGCCGCGCCAACGGCGGCATAGGGCTGCTCGACCAGCGGAAAGTCGCCCTGCAGGGCGTTGATCAGGCGGCGGTCGAGTTCATCCGGCGCCCGTGTTGCCGCCACGCCCCGGCGGGTGGACCTGGCGTCATCAGTCATTGCCCGTCTCCGGCGCCATGGGCAGGTAGTGCGCCCCGCCCTGCTTGAAGCGCCGACCGCTGAACAGCACGGTGTGCGGCCACTGATCCAGCCTCAGGCGTTGTGCAAGCTCGTCGCGAACCGCCAGCACCGCGTCACGCGCGCTGCCGTGAATCATGCAGAACAGGTTGTAGTGCCAGTCCGGCGCCCCACGTTTTCGTCGATAGCACAGGGTGACCGCCGGCTCCAGCGCCAGGCGCCGGCCGACTTCGCTGGCAAGCGGATCGGGAATATCCCATACGCACATCGCATTGGTGCCGATACCGAGTTCATGATGACGGACCACCACGCCGAAACGGCGGATGAGGCCTTCGGCCAGCCCGCGCTCGACTGTCTCGAGCACCATGCCTTCGCTCAGCCCGACCCGCCGGCCGAGCACATCCCACGGCGCAGGGACGATCGGCAGCCCACCCTGCAAGGCGGTGAACAGCCGGCGATCGAGATCCGGAAGGGCACAGGCCGGTTCAGTCGCAGCAGCATGGCGGGTACTGACATCGACACGGCACTTGCGCGCGAGCCCGGTGAGGTCAAAGCCGAGGTCGATGTGAAACTCCTCTTCCATCGGCAGGCAGATGGCCTTGCATGCGGTGTCGCGCTCGATGCCGCCGACGATGCGGGTCAGCGCATCGGCATCCGGGGCGGTGACGACGAACCACAGGTTGAACGCATGTTCGCGTTCATAGTTGTGGTTGACGCAGGGCTCGGCACTCACGCGGGCGGCCACCGCCTCGAGACGCTCGGGCGCCACGGCCAGGGCCACCAGCGCACCGACGCCGATCCGGCGCGGGGCGAAAACTGCGCCGACCCGGCTGACCACCCCGGCGGCGACCCAGCCGCGATAGGCATCGATGACGGCCTGCTCGGTGGCACCGACCACCTCGCCGATGTGCGCAAACGGGCGCGGCAGCAGCGGAAAATCACGCTGCCAGTCATTGAGCAGGCGAAAGTCGGCAGTTCCGGTGATGTGCGGCATACAGGCAACTCGTGGCATGGGTCAGAACCCGGTGCGCGCGGCACGACTGGTGAAGAAAATGCCGCTCGGGCTTGCCGAGTCGAACCCTGCCACCGGCTTGCGCGTGGCGGTGTCATACACCACGACGCGGTTGTCATCGCGGGCCGAGAGCCACACCATCTCGCCCTTGGGCGCAAACTCCATGTGCAGGATGGCACGTCCTGGCTGCAGCGTATCGACCACCTTCTGCGTCAGCGTATCGATCACCTGCACCCAGCCATTTTCAGGAAAAGCGAAGTTCACCCACACCTCGCGTCCGTCAGGCCGTGCCATGACGAACACCGGCTGACTCTTGACCGGAATGCGCGCGACTTCCTGCCAGGTGCGGGTGTCCACCACCAGCACCTCGTGGCGACCGATCGCCGGCAGATAGGCACGACCACCCGCCACCGCCCAGCCGCGCAGGTGTGGCATCTTGAACACCGGCAGCGGCTCGGCGCCCTTGCCATAGCCGGCGAGGATTTTGCGCACGCCCTGCTCCGGCTGCCACAGATCGAGCATCGCCAAGCCGTCCTCACCGAACAGGCCGGCAATGTAGTGGCGGCCATCGGGCGTCACCAGCGCGTCGTAGGGCTGACGACCGGCGGGGAAGCGTTGCGTGACCGGATGTTTGGGATCGGACAGATCGGTCACCCGGATCTCGTCTGCGTCGAACAGGGCGTAGGCGAAGCGGTTGCCGGGCAGATCGGCCAACCCGACCACCTTGGAACGCTTGCCTTCCGTACCGTATTCGGCGGCGACATCGGCCAGGAGTTCGAGGGTGTCGGCATCGAAAGCCTTGATTCCACCCGGTGCGTAATTCTGTGCAACCACCATGCGCCCGTCCTGGGAGATGGCGCCACCGATCGCATTGCCGGCCTGCATGACCCGCCCAACGATGGTGGCGGTCAGCAGATCGACCTTGCTCAGACCACCGTCGCGGCCAAACACAAAGGCGTAGCGTCCATCACGCGAGAACACCACCGAGGCATGCGACAGATCGCCCAGGCCTTCCACCTTGGCCAGCACGCTGCGCCCGCTGGTTTCGACGATCTGCACCCGGCCATCGGCGCGCTCGATGACCACACCCAGATCGCCGGTGCCGCGTAGCGCCGCCACCGGCGGCTGCGTGGCACAGGCCGACAGAAGCAGGATAATGACCGGCAACAGGATGCCCCACACCAGCGGCGGGGCAAGGCGTACTTTCTGATCGGACATGTTGTGGCTCCAGCGTGCTTCAGTTGGCGCCACCGGCAAGTGCCGGTCCGCCGTCCGCGGGGAACCCGCGCATCAATTGCTCCACGATCCACTCCGCCTCGCGCTCGCTGACGATGCCGCGAAAGGGTGGCATCGGGGTACCGGGGCGCCCTCCCACCACGGTCGCCACCAGGCCTTCGGCCGGCTTGTCGGCCAGCGCGTCGGGCGTAAGCGCGGGGCCGAGACCGCCGGCCAGCGTGAGGCCATGACAGGAACCGCAGTCCTGGCGAACCAGATGCACGAGTTCGCGAGCACGCTGGCCGTCAGGCACCGCAGTGGAATCCTTGTTGGAACTATTAGTGAGGTCGGCGGCGGAAGCGAAGGCCGCTGCAGTTGCTGCGACAACCAGCACCAACACATGGGCGAGCAAGGGAGGCACTTTCATGGGTTCATCCACACGGTGATTCGACTGATCAGCAGGATTCCCTACCTGACCGCTGGGTACCTTGACTCGAATCAATACCCGCAGACCGCGCTCAGTCGGTGACCACGATGACGCCGAGCATCTCGGGGTGCGGGCCGCAGGTGTAGGGGTAACGCCCTGGCGCGTCGAACTTGCGCGACCAGCGCTCGTCCGGGAAGAAGCGTTCGGACTCGGTGCCGCTTCCGAGAAAGATCACGGAATGGCTGACCCGCTTCTCTCGATTAACCCAGGTCACCGTTTCACCTGCCCGGATGTGCAGTTCGGCAGGCTTGAACTGATAGTTCGACACTTCGACCTCGTGGGCGAACGGCGACGCGGAAAGCAGCAGCCCTGACACCAGCAGGCCGGAAACGAGAAGCGTGCCTGAGGACATTCGCATCGGGAGACTCCATTGCGGAACGGACAGGAGCGGAAAAAAAAGGCAGCGCCATCGCCCCGCAAGGCAATGGCGATGCCCGTACTGCTTACTGCTTCGCGGCGGTGATATCGGCTGCGGCGTCGATACCGAGCTTGTAGCCGAGCGAAACCTGGTGGAAGCGACCGGCAGCGTTGTCGTCGTGGATTGCGAAGCCAAAGTTGTAAGCCTTGCCCGCTTCGAGCTTGACGTCACCGTCGCCGCCCGCGAACTTGCGCGCAAAGACCACCGACCAGCTGTCGCCGTCCAGTTTTCCGTCCGCGCTGACCAGCGCCTTGCCTCCTTCCATCACCCGCGTGTCGGCCACATGACCGTCGAAGCCCTTTTTCTCGCCGCTGCGCCACTGCACCAGATCGTAGAAACGACCCTCGGCGAGCGAGCCGCCCTTGACGTACTTCGTCTTGGTGTCGGCTGCGCCGGGCATGGTGCGCGAGTCGGTGTGGCAGCTCGCCCAGCATCCGCTCTGGTCGGCGAGCTCGACCTTGCCGCCGGACTCGAGCATGAATGCGATCTTGACCGGGTTCTTGTCGTCCATCTTGGCAGCGCCCGACGACTTGGGCTGTTTCCAGGTAAAGCGCAGATACAGCGTGTCGCCGTCGTGCGCAGCCTGGACCTTGACCGGGATGGACGGCGCCTTGCCGGCGATCGGACTGGGTTCGATCTTCTGCCCGCTCGCCATCTTCTGACCCATCGCAGCGGCTTCGTCGCTGTGGCAGTCGGCACAGGTCTCACCTTTCTTCAGCGCCCGCGCACCACCGTGTTCGGTGCCCTTGGTGATCCACTCCAGCGGCGAGACGCCGGGATGGAACAGGGTGATGTCCTTGGCGGCAATCTTGCTCCAGTCTGCCGGCGCGGCGGCGGTGGCGCCCCCTGCTCCGAGTACCAGCAATGCGCCAGCCACTGCGCTCATGATCGTTTTGTTCATGTTTGATTCTCCTTGTGGAACCCAACCAGCCACGGCGGCTGCATACCGCTCACTCTTCATCTTCCTCGGTCATGCCTTCGGGCTTGTGGTGCGCAATGCCCTTGTGGCAATCGATGCAGGTCATGTTGTCCTCGCGCGCCATCTCATGCTGCTTGCGCGCGCGCTGCTTCTGCAGCTCCGAGTTCATGCTTTCCAGGCTGTGGCAGTTGCGACATTCGCGCGAGTCGGACGCCTTCATCCGTGCCCACTCGTTGCGCGCCAGCTGCAGACGCTTGTCTTCAAACTTTTCACGGGTGTCGATGGAGCCGGTGATCTTGCCCCACACCTCCCGCGAGGCCTGAACCTTGCGGATCATCTTGTGCGTCCAGTCCTTGGGCACATGGCAATCGGAACACACTGCACGCACCCCGGTACGGTTGGTGTAGTGGATCGTTTCCTTGTATTCCTGATAGACGTTGTTCTCCATCTCATGACACGAGATGCAGAAACTCTCGGTATTGGTCGCTTCCATGGCGGTGTTGAATCCACCCCAGAAGAACACGCCAACCACAAAACCCACCAGCAACAAACCACCCAGCGAATACTTGGCGCTCGGGCGGCGCAGGCGGGAGAGAAACCCGCCGGATTGTTCTTGTTTTGACTTGCTGTCTCGATCTGTCATGGGATCCATCCTTGGCAAACCCCCGCACCACGGTGCGGGGGTTCTCGGCTATTGAGCGGAAACCCGATCAATAAACGTCGTACATCGTGTTGAAGACGTTGAACTTGCCGGTCGGGGTCACGATCGCCGGGTCGGTGATGACCTTCTTCAGTTTCAGCGTTTTGTCGTCATAGATGACGATGGCCGACTGGTCGGTCTTGCCGCCCCACAAGGAGATCCAGACTTCGTCGCCTGCCTCGTTGTACTCCGGGTGGGTCGCGCGGCGGATCGCCTTGCTCTCCGGCAAACCCGAATCCTTCGCCACGTCCAGACGCTTCGGCTCCTTCGACAGGTCCTTCAGGTCGAATACGTATACCGACTCGGCGATTTCACGCTCGGGGTTCATCGGTGCGTCAGCCCAGAAGTTGGACGACTTCGGGTGCGTCTTCACGAACAGGTTGCCGGCACCGGGCATCTTGAGTTCCTGAACCACCTTCCAGTTGTTGGCCTTGTACTTGCTGTACTTGGCTTCGTCCGAAGCGGTGGAGATCAGCGAAACCACAGCGTCGCCGAGGTGACCCGTTGCCCATACCGGCCCGAATTCCTTATGCACGAAGTTGGCGCCACGACCCGGGTGAGGGATCTTTGCGGTGTCGACCAGCGCGGCGAGCTTGCCGGTCTTGGTATCGACGGCGGCAACCTTGTTCGACGCATTGGCTGCAACCATGAAGTAGCGCTTGGATGCATCCCAGCCACCGTCATGCAGGAACTTGGCGGACTCGATGGTGGTGGTCTTCAGGTTCTTCAGGTCGGTGTAGTCAACGAGCAGGATCTGACCCGTTTCCTTCACATTCACCACCCATTCCGGCTTGATATGCGAAGCCACGATGGAGGCGACACGGGGCTCCGGGTGGTACTCGCCGTCAACCGTCTGACCGCGGGTGGAAACCACCTTGAACGGCTCGAGCGTCTCGCCGTCCATGATCGAGTACTGGGGCGGCCAGTAGGTGCCGCCGATCAGGTACTTGTCTTCGTAGCCCTTGAACTTGGAGGTGTCGACCGAACGCGCATCGGAACCAAGGCGGATCGAAGCCACCGTGGTCGGCTCCTTGAACCACATGTCGATGATCGTCGTCAGGCCATCGCGACCCACGGTGTACACGTAGCGGCCAGAAGCCGACAGGCGCGAGATGTGCACCGCGTAGCCGGTATCGAGGATCTTCCAGATCTTGTGCGTATCGCCATCGACCAAGGCCAGTTTGCCGGCATCACGCAGGGTGATCGCAAAGACGTTCTTGAGGTTGATGTCGTTCATCTGCTTGGTCGGACGATCAGCAACCGGAATCAGCAGCTTCCAGCTGTCTTTCATGTCCTTGAGCGAGAACTCGGGCGGCACATCCGGCGTGTTCTGGATGTAACGCGCCATCAGGTTCATCTCTTCCTTGGTCAGGATGTCGTCATAATTGACCATCCCACCTTCGGTACCGTACGCAATGATCTTTTCAAGACGATCGGTGCCGAGCTTGAGCGTACCGCCTTCGAGCTTGGTTCCATCGGCCAGTGTCTTCTCCCAGTGCGGCTCGAGGTTCTTGCCGGTCGCACCCTTGCGCAGCACACCGTGACAGCCGGCGCAGCGCTCGAAGTAGATCAGCTTGGCCTTGGCCTTTTCATCCGGCGTCATTTCCGGAGCTGTTGCTGCAAGTGCGCTGCTCATGGCTAGCGGAACTGCAGCCAGCGCCATTGCGCCGATTACGCCTTTGATTTTCATCACTTTTCCCCCAAGTAATAGCCTGATTCGGCCTTCATTTGCCGAAGCGGACTATGTTCCCCCACGATTTGTGCGTCTTTGACTCGTGTCAAATTCAGCACTTCATCCCTGCTGATAGAGTGGGTTCCATGCCAACGGCCAGGTGGGGAAGAAAAATGGATATGCGATCGAACAATCATGGCGGACACGGCACAGGCAAGGTCGCACTGGTCGGAGCAGGCCCCGGCGACCCCGAACTCCTCACACTGCGGGCTGCCAGACGCATCGCGGAAGCGGATGCGATCGTCTACGACCAGCTCGTCGGCGAGGCCATTCTTGATCTCGCCAAGCCCTCGGCACGGCTTATCTACGCCGGCAAGAAGGCGGGCAACCACGCCTTGCCGCAGGATGAGATCAATGAGTTGCTGGTCGATCTGGCGCGTCGGGGCTTGAACGTGGTCCGACTCAAGGGGGGTGATCCGTTCATTTTCGGCCGGGGCGGCGAAGAAATGCAGCGGCTCGTGGCCTGTGGCATCGCCTGTGAAGTGGTTCCCGGTGTCACCGCCGCGGCCGGCATGGCCGCCTGTACGGGCATTCCGCTCACCCACCGCGACCACGCTCAGACCGTGGTGTTTGCCACCGGTCACCTGAAGGAGAACACGGTTGATCTCGACTGGACCGCCCTCGCCCGCCCGCATCAGACGGTGGTGATCTACATGGGCCTCGGTGCGCTGGAAATCATCTGCCGCGAACTGATCACGCATGGGCTGCCGGGCAGCACCCCGGCAGCGGTGGTCCATGCCGCCACCACTCCGCGGCAGCGCATCGTGACCAGCACGCTGGCCATGCTGTCGGCAGACGTGCGCGCAGCGGCGCTGAAAACGCCGAGCCTGATCGTGGTGGGAACCGTCGTCGACTTGCACCCGGTGCTGATGGGGCACCCCGGACACGAGGCGGTCGAACCTGCCTGAACGCCGTCGCGGGTGTTGTCGGGCCGGTTTGAAGACCTCGTCAGCAAGCTTTGCCCGCCGCCGCCATGCTGCGACTGAGCTCACTTCGCCTGTAGAATCCGGCGCTTGTCCATTACTCTTCCATGGCAGGCCCGAACGTGGTTTCAACCCGCACCACCCCGATCCGCATCGCCATCAACGGCTACGGCCGCATCGGTCGCTGCTTTCTCCGCGCGCTGCATGAATCCGGGCTGCGCGACCGGTTCCGCGTGGTCGCAATCAACGAGCCGGCCGATCTGGCCAGCATCGCTTACCTGACCCGCTTCGACTCCACGCATGGCCGTTTTCCGGGCCGCGTGATGGCCGATGACGACGCCTTGCTGATCGACGACGAGATGATCGCCGTATCCCACGCCACCACCCCGGAAGGCGTGGACTGGGCCGGACTGGAATTGGACCTGGTAGTGGAGTGCTCGGGGCAATACGGCGACCGTGACGCGCTGCAGCGCTTCCTCGACGCTGGCTGCCCCCGGCTGCTGCTATCGCAGCCGGGCAACAGTGCCGCCGACGTGGATGCAACCGTGGTGTTCGGCATCAACCATGCAAGCCTGAGCGGCAGCGAGCGTCTCGTCTCCAACGCCTCCTGCACCACCAACGCCGTGGTACCGGTACTCGATCTGCTGCACCGCGAATTGGGCCTGGAGCAGGTGCTGCTCACCACGCTGCACTCGGCGATGAACGACCAGCCGCTGATCGACGGCTATCATCACTCGGATCTGCGCCGTACCCGTTCAGCGATGCAGTCGATCATCCCGGTATCGACCGGCCTGGCGCGCGGCGTGGAGCGGCTGCTGCCCGAACTGGCCGGCCGCGTGCACGCCAAGGCAATCCGGGTGCCGACCCACAACGTATCCGCGATCGACATGGTGCTGACCCTGAGCCGGGACGCCAGCGCAGCGCAGATCAATGCCCTGCTGAAACAGGCGGCCGACGGCCCCTACACCGCCCTGATCGCCTGGTCGGACGAAACCCACGCGTCGATCGACTTCAATCACGACGCCCACTCGGCCATCGTCGACGGCAGCCAGACGCGCTCCTGCGGGCCGCGCATGGTGAATCTGCTGGTGTGGTTCGACAACGAATGGGGCTTTGCCAACCGCATGCTCGATGTCACCCGCCACTGGCTGAGTCTGCCCGGCAAGCGGAGCCGGACCGATGCCTAGTCCGGCCCTGCTGTTGAATCTGGCGCTGGACCTGTGTTCGCGCCAGCGCCAGCCACGCGTCCCGGAACCCGCACTGTTGATGGCAGACGCTGCCAGCGCGGCATCCTTCATGCAGGCGGGGCGGGAGGACGGCATTCTCGCCCACACCTATCTCTACCATGCGATTCAGGCCAGTGCCGTCATCCCGGCCGGCGCGCAGGTGGTGGACCTTGGCTGCGGACCGGCCAACCAGCTCGCGCTGATCGCGCGGCTCAACCCGGACTGCCGCTTCGTCGGCATCGACGCTGCCGATTCGATGCTCGTGCTCGCCGGCGAAACCCTCGCTCGTCAGCAGCTGCACAATGTCGAACTGCGCCACGATGACATGAGCGCGCTCGGCACCGTCGAGACCGCGTCCGCCGACGTGGTGATCTCCACCATGTCACTTCATCACCTGGCCGACGTGGCAGCACTCGAACGCACCCTGATGGAGGCGAAACGCATCCTGAAACCGGGCGGCGGCGTCTACCTGGTGGATTTCGGGCGGCTCAAGCGCGAGGCGACACAACACTTCTTCGCCACCGAACGCAGGGCCACGCAGCCCGAGCCATTCACCGAGGACTACTACAACTCGCTGCGGGCCGCATTCAGCCTCGGTGAGATCCGGCATGCCGCCGCACCGTTTGGCAATGGGGTGCAGATCAAACGGACTTTTCTGGTTCCGCTCCTGATTGCCATCCGCAGCGCCCGGTCACATGAGCCGCGTGCCGTCACCCGTGCGGCCGCACGCGCGAGCTACGCCGCACTCAGCCCACGCCAGCAATACGACTTCCGCGATCTGGCGCGCTTCTTCCGACACGGCGGTTTTGGACTGGCGTTCAAGCCCTGATCGAGCGGGACGTGGCACATCCCGAGGATGCGCTGCGTCCCCACGAACTCACCCGAGCTTGAACCGGCTCACCGCAGTATGCAGCGAACTCGATAGCTGCTGCATGTGGCGCGCGGCCGCTGCGGTATCTTGCACCGCATGCGCACTCTCTTCGGACATCTGCGCGATGTGCTCGATACTGCGGGCAATCTCGCTGGATACGGTGCCCTGCTCGCGGATCGAGTCGGAGATGTTGTTGACCACCTCCATGACCCGCGTCGCCCCGTCACGGATCTCGGTAATCGAGGCCCCCGCCTGCGTGGCCAGATCGACCCCCGCGCTGGCCTGGCGGACCCCGGTCTCCATGCTGGTCACGGCATTTCGGGTGCCATTCTGGATCCGCTCGACCATGCCGGAAATTTCGGCAGTGGACAGGCTGGTCCGCTCCGCTAGCTTGCGCACTTCGTCCGCGACAACCGCAAAGCCGCGTCCCTGCTCGCCGGCACGAGCCGCCTCGATGGCTGCATTGAGCGCGAGCAGATTAGTCTGATCCGCGATCTCGCGTATGGTATTGACGATCGAGGTGATCTGATTCGATTGCTGGCCCAGGTCCTGGATGATCGCCGAGGACGATTCCACCGCGCGGGAAAGCTTGTGCATCTCCGTCGCGGCACTCTGGATCACCGTCGTGCCCTTGTGGGAAAGATCGCCGGACTGCACCGAGATCGCATGCGCCTCATGGGCATTCTCCGCCACCTGACCGATGCTGACGGTCATCTCCTCGACTGCCGCCGCCATCGACGACGCCGCCTCGCTTTGCTGGGCGGAACGGACCGCAACCTCTTCCGATGCGCGCAACAGCTGGGCCGAAGCCGAGGCAAGTTGCTCCGCGCCTCTGACGATCTCGTCGATCATCTGGCGCAGCGTCTGTTGCATCTCCTTCATCCCGGCCAGCACGCTGGTGGTGTCACCCGGGGCACACTCAACCTCGGTCGTCAGGTCGCCCGCGGCGATCCTGCGCGTGATCTGCGAAGCATACTGTGGGTCGCCACCCAGAGTTCTGATCAGGTTGCGTCCGACAAGTGCAAGCGAGATCGCAATGAAGCCGCCGATCCCCAGCCCCCAGACCAGGAAGCCGAAGGCATTGCGCCGAAAAATGGCATCAACGTCATCGATGTAGATCCCGCTGCCCACCACCCACTTCCAGTCGGCCGACCCCTTCACGTAGGAGATCTTGGGCACCGGCTCGTCAAAACCCGGTTTTGGCCACACATAATCAACGAATCCCGCCCCCTGCGCCGCGACCACCCGGTTGAACTCGACAAAGAGCAACTTCCCGTTCTTGTCCTTGAACTGATCAAGTTTCTTGCCATCGAGATCGGCACGGATCGGATGCATGATCATGGTGTCGTTCAGATCATTGATCCAGAAGTACTCGATATTGTCATAGCGCATCGCGCGCAAGGCATCCATCGCGCCCTTCTGCGCCGCGGCCGTGTCCAGCTTGCCAGCCGCCGCCTGCTGCTCGAAATGGGTGACGGTCGCATGCGCAACCTCCACCAGGTTGCGGACCTTCTCCTGTCGATCGCCCAGCAGTTGGGCGCGCTGATTCATCAGGACGACGACAAAAAGCACGCACAGTCCGACCACCGTCGCAAGCGTGAGCGTGATCAGCTTGTTGCGCAGGGACATGGACGATTTGGCTTTCACGGTGAACTCCAATGGTGCGCGGGACGCACTGGCGCGTTTTGATTTCAGGAAATGACATGAACTTAACGACTGACGAACCGGGAACTTAAGTCGCATGGGCGAAAAATTCCGTTGGCGGAACTGCCACGGGATGTCTTGCCGCCATTCATCGCGATCGAGAAATACTAGTCGGGCGGACAGGGGCAGGTATTGACATAGAATAAAAAAACCGCCCTTTCGGGCGGTTTTCTCTGGGCGATAAGCCCATCTGTAGCTTGGGGCGACATACCGGTTTTGAACCGGTGACCTTTGGAGCCACAATCCAACGCTCTACCAACTGAGCTAATGCCGCCACCGTCTGGGCCCTGTCAAAAACAAGGCCCGGATAACTGTCTCTGGCCTGCCCGGCAGGAATCGAACCTGCAACCCCCGGCTTAGAAGGCCGGTGCTCTATCCGATTGAGCTACGGGCAGATCCCGCGGGCATCGGGGGGTGAAGCTGGTCGGGGTGGTGGGATTCGAACTCACGACCCTCTGCTCCCAAAGCAGATGCGCTACCAGGCTGCGCTACACCCCGAGAGACGCGCAGATTACAGACACTTTCCCCGGACGTCAAATCTTTCGTTCAAATCACACAGATTGGACATTATCCGGTGTATCGGGACGAGTATTGGGAGCCTTGCTGAGGCAAATGTTTTCTGCTATTTAATCGCCTTCCTCCCCTCATTCTTCGACCAGAAACGGAACCGCAGTCATGCCCGAAGACCTTCTGCACAAACAGTTCCCGCCCTACAGCCCGGCTCCCGATGAGGAGTACATGAGCAGCAGTCAGGCTGCGCACTTCCGCGCGATGCTGACATCGCTCAAACAGGAGCTCATGGAAGATATCGAGCGCACCGTGCACGCGATGCAGGACGAAACAACCGTCTTTGCCGACCCCAACGATCGTGCCAGCCAGGAGTCCGACATGGCCCTGGAACTGCGCAACCGGGACAGGGAGCGCAAGCTCATCAAGAAGATCGACGAGGCCCTCGGCAGGATCAGGGAAGGCGAGTATGGCTACTGCGACAGCTGCGGTGTTGAAATCGGCCTGAAGCGACTTGAAGCTCGGCCAACCGCGACGCTGTGCATCGACTGCAAGACGCTGGAAGAGCTCCGCGAGCGCCAGATGGCACGGTAGGCATCCTGGCGGCGACGCGGGTCACGGCAAGGACCTGGATCGATCATGAAAAAAGGACGCCGAAGCGTCCTTTTTTAGTACTTGGCAATCAAGCAATCAGCTTGCGGACTGCTGCTCAAGCAAAGCCTTCATGCTGAGACGGATCTTGCCGCGCTCGTCGGTCTCCAGCACCTTGACGCGCACCGCCTGGCCTTCCTTGACGTAGTCAGCCACGTTATTCACGCGCTCGTTGGCGATCTGCGAAACATGCAGCAGACCGTCGCGGCCCGGCATGATATTCACGATGGCACCAAAGTCGAGCAGACGAACAACCGTACCGTCGTAGACCTTGCCCACTTCGACCTCGGCCGTGATGGCCTCGATACGGGCCTTGGCGGCCTGAGCGCCTTCGGAGCTGACGCAGGAGATGGTGACATTGCCGTCGTCCTGGATCTCGATCACGGCGCCGGTCTCTTCCTGCAGGCCACGAATGACCGCACCACCCTTGCCGATCACATCACGGATTTTTTCCGGGTTGATCTTGATCGTGATCATGCGCGGTGCGAACTCGGACACCTCGCCACGGGCCGTATCCAGCGACTGTTTCATCAAGCCCAGGATGTGCAGACGACCCACGCCAGCCTGCGACAGCGCGACCTTCATGATCTCCTTGGTGATGCCCTGGATCTTGATGTCCATCTGCAGCGCGGTGACCCCGTTCTCGGTACCGGCAACCTTGAAGTCCATGTCGCCGAGGTGATCCTCGTCACCCAGGATGTCGGTCAGCACCGCAAAGCGGTTGCCTTCCTTGATCAGGCCCATGGCGATGCCGGCAACGTGTGCCTTCATCGGCACGCCTGCGTCCATCAGTGCGAGCGAACCGCCGCACACCGAAGCCATCGAACTGGAACCATTGGACTCGGTGATTTCGGACACCAGACGCACGGTGTAGCTAAAGTCTTCCGGATTGGGCAGCGCAGCGATCAGCGCACGCTTGGCCAGGCGACCATGGCCGACTTCACGGCGCTTGGTTGCGCCGAAACGACCAGTTTCACCGGTGCAGAACGGCGGGAAGTTGTAGTGCAGCATGAAGTTTTCGCGATACTCGCCAGCGATCGCATCGATGATCTGCTCGTCACGACCGGTCCCCAAGGTCGCCACCACCAGCGCCTGGGTCTCACCCCGGGTGAACAGCGCCGAGCCATGGGCACGCGGCAACACGCCGGTACGGATCTCGATCGGACGCACGGTGCGGGTGTCGCGACCGTCGATGCGGGGTTCGCCGTTCAGGATACGGCTACGGACGATACCGGACTCGAGATTGAAGAAGATGTCTTTCACTTCGTTCAGCGCCGGCGGGCTGTCCAGCCCCTCGGTCACGGCTGCGACGGTGCGCTTGCGGATCTCGTTGACCCGTTCGCTGCGCGCCTGCTTGCTGGTGATATTAAAGGCCTGCTCGAGCTCGTCCTTGGCCAGTTCTGCAATGCGCGCGATCAGCGCTTCATTGCGCGCAGGCGGCTGCCAGTTCCATTCCGGCTTGCCGGCAAGCTCGACCAGTTCGTTGATCGCCCGGATCGCATGCTGGAGCTGGTCATGACCGAATACCACGGCGCCAAGCATGACCTCTTCGGACAGTTCGCGCGCTTCGGACTCGACCATCAGCACTGCAGCCTCGGTACCCGCCACGACGAGGTTGAGCTCGCTGGTCTTGAGCTCTTCGGCGGTCGGATTGAGCAGGTACTGGCCACCGAGGTAACCCACCCGGGCGGCACCTATCGGGCCGTCAAACGGAATGCCGGAGATTGCCAGCGCGGCGGAAGCGCCGAGCATCGCCGGGATGTCGGAATCAATTTCAGGGTTCAGCGACAGCACCGTGACGATGACCTGGACTTCGTTGTAGAAGCCTTCCGGAAACAGCGGCCGGATCGGACGATCGATCAGACGGCAAGTCAGAATCTCTTTCTCGGTCGGACGACCTTCGCGCTTGAAGAAACCACCGGGGATGCGCCCGGCAGCATAGAACTTTTCTACGTAATCAACGGTAAGCGGGAAGAAATCCTGACCGGGCTTGGCATCCTTGGCCGCGACGACCGTCGCCAGAACCACGGTGTCGTCCATATTGACGATGACTGCACCACCGGCCTGACGAGCAATCTCGCCGGTCTCGAGGGTAACGGTGTGCGCACCGTAAGCGAAGACTTTCTTGATGGAGGTAGGCAAAGTGAATTCCTTTAATCAATGAATGCAGCGAACAACAACTGCAGGAGCGACCAAAACCCGAGCCCAAAAAACAACAAAGCCGGCACGACCTGTGAAGGTCGCTCCGGCTTCTCTTGCTCAGGCCGCCGTTTCGGGCGCTGTCGGGCTGATCACGAACAGCGACTTACTTGCGCAGGCCCAGACGTTCGATCAGGCTGCGGTAGCCATCGGCGTTCCGACCCTTCAGGTAGTCGAGCAGCTTGCGACGCTGGCTGACCATCTTCAACAGACCGCGGCGGGAGTGATGATCCTTGCCGTGTTCCTTGAAATGACCAGTCAGGCCGTTGATACGGGCAGTCAGCAGTGCGACCTGAACTTCCGGCGAACCGGTATCACCCGGCGCGCGCTGGTAATCGGTGACAACTTGCGCTTTGGTTGCAATATCGAGAGACATGTGCGTGTTTACTCTTTTCGTTCGACCAATCAGAAGCGGTGGATTATACCCAATGCCGCACCAAAATTTCAATCAAAATCACGTATTTTGATTCGCCTCACCGGTTGCGATGAGGCGCTTCGCCCACAATTTGCCATCCACCTTCCATTCGGCAAGACCGAGAAAGGCTTCCGGACCATATATGCGGGCAAAACCCTGCCCTTGCTCCTGCAGGCTCAGGGGCTGTCCATGCAGCATGAGCGCCGCCTGAGCGGCATCCAGGTCGATCCGCGGAAACGCGCTCACCAGCGTATCGGCAGGCGCCAGAAGTGCATCCCGGGCCTCACCTTCCACCTCCTCGAGCTGACTGAGCGGAATACCCTCGGCGATGACGAACTCGCCGATCCGCGTCCGGCGCAAGGCACACAGGTGCGCCCCACAGCCCAGCGCCGCACCGATATCCATTGCCAAGGTGCGAATGTAGGTTCCCTTGCTGCAATCGACGCGTATGGTAAAACGGCTGCCGTCGAAGGAAACCAGTTCAATTGCCGCGATCCGGATCCGACGGGCACTGCGCTCGACCTCGATACCTGCACGAGCATATTCGTACAGCGGCTTTCCGTTACGCTTGAGCGCGGAGTACATTGGCGGCACCTGCTCGATGTCGCCAACAAAGCGCTCGAGCACCGCCCGAAGCTGCGCCTCGTCAACCGCGACCGGATTCGTCGCCAACACCTGCCCCTCGGCGTCGCCCGTATCGGTATCGACGCCAAGTTGCACGCCTGCCTCGTAGGCCTTGTCGGCGTCGAGCAGCATCTGCGAAAACTTGGTGGCTTCGCCAAAGGTCAGAGGCAACAAGCCACTCGCCATCGGGTCAAGGGTACCGGTGTGACCTGCCTTTGCCGCGTTCAACAAACGGCGGGCCGTCTGTAACGCACCATTCGAAGTCACCCCGGTGGGCTTGTCGAGCAGCAGCACACCGTCGACCCGGCGACGGATAATCTTCCGTTGCATGCCCTTCAAACCCGCGTGCGCTCAGTCTGCATTCTCGTCACGCGTACGCTCTTCATCCTCGCGCACGGTGCGGTCGATAAGCTGGGACAGGCGACTGCCCTCCTCCACCGACTTGTCGTACTGGAAGTGAAGCTCCGGAATGGTGTGGATGCGAATCCTGCGGCCAAGCTCACGACGCAGGAATCCACTCGCACGATTCAGCCCCTTGAGAATTTCCGGGACACTTTCGTGCCCGGTCATCGAGGTGAAAAACACCTTGGCGTGCGCATAGTCGGGCGTGATCTCGACATCGGTGAGGGTAATGAAGCCGACGCGCGGATCCTTCACTTCCATCCTGATCAACTCTGCCAGCTCGCGGCGGATCTGCTCCACCACACGCTGGCTACGGGAATATTCCTTTGGCATCGATCAGAGCGTCCGCGCAACTTCCTTGATCTCGAAAGCCTCGAGCTGGTCGCCAACCTGGATGTCGTTGTAGTTCTTGAGCTGGAGACCGCATTCGTATCCGAACTTGACCTCCTTGACGTCATCCTTGAAGCGCTTGAGCGACTCGAGCTCGCCGGTCCACACCACCGTGTGGTTGCGCAGCAGACGCACCGAGGAACCGCGCTTGATCAAACCTTCGAGCACATAGCAACCTGCAACCGAGCCTACTCTGGAGATCGTGAAGACCTGACGGATCTCGACCATACCGGTGATTTCCTCGCGCTTCTCCGGCGCCAGCATGCCCGACAACGCAGCCCGAACCTCATCCACCGCATCGTAGATGATGTTGTAGTAGCGGATATCGACCCCGAAGGTCTCGGCCAGCTTGCGCGCGCCCGCATCGGCACGCGTGTTGAAACCGATGATGACCGCACCCGAGGCCTGCGCCAGGTTCACATCCGACTCGGAGATGGCACCCACGGCACCGTGGATGACATTGACCCGGACTTCATCGTTGGAAAGCTTGACCAGCGACTGCACCAAGGCTTCCTGCGAACCCTGAACGTCGGCCTTGATGATGAGCGGGAGGCTCTTGACCTCGCCATCGGCCATCTGCTCGAACATGCTCTCGAGCTTGGACGCCTGCTGCTTGGCCAGTTTGACATCGCGGTACTTGCCCTGACGGAAGAGTGCGATTTCACGCGCCTTCTTTTCGTCAGCCAGCGCGATCGCCTCGTCACCCGCCGCCGGAACGTCGGACAAGCCGAGAATTTCCACCGGAATGGACGGCCCTGCCGAGTCGATCGACTTGCCATTCTCGTCCAGCATGGCCCGAATTCGGCCAAACGTGGCACCGACCAGCAGCACATCGCCCTTGCGCAGGGTGCCGGACAAAACCAGCAGCGAAGCCACCGGGCCGCGACCCTTGTCAAGACGTGCCTCAACGATGAGACCCTTGGCCGGCGAATCCACTGCAGCGGCCAATTCCAGCACCTCGGCCTGCAACAGCAGTGCTTCGAGAAGCTCGTCCACGCCAGCCCCGGTCTTGGCGGAAACCGGCACGAACATCACTTCGCCGCCGTACTCCTCGGGGATCACGCTCTCGGCAACCAGTTCCTGCTTGACCCGCTCCAGATTGGCATCGGGCTTGTCGATCTTGGTGATCGCCACCACCAGCGGCACATTGGCCGCCTTGGCGTGGTGAATGGCTTCGCGGGTCTGCGGCATCACACCGTCGTCCGCCGCCACCACCAGAATGACGATGTCGGTGGCCTTGGCACCACGGGCACGCATGGCAGTGAATGCCTCGTGACCCGGGGTATCGAGGAAGGTGATCATGCCGCGTGGGGTTTCCACGTGGTACGCACCGATGTGCTGCGTGATTCCACCGAACTCACCCGCTGCGACCTTGGCGCGTCGGATGTAATCGAGCAGCGAGGTCTTGCCGTGGTCGACGTGACCCATCACGGTCACGACCGGAGCACGAGGCAGAAGCTCGAAATCCTTGTGTTCGACATTCTCTTCGAGGAAGGCATCCGGGTCGTCCAGCTTGGCCGCAAAGGCCTGGTGACCCAGCTCTTCCACGATGATCATCGCGGTTTCCTGATCGAGCACCTGATTGATCGTGACCATCATGCCCATCTTCATGAGCGCCTTGATCACTTCAGTGGCCTTGACCGACATCTTGTGGGCAAGATCGGCCACAGTGATGGTTTCGGGCACATGAACTTCGTGCACGATCGGCTCGCTGGGAGCCTGGAAAGTCGGTCGATCGTCCTGCTGGTGGCGACTGCCATGACGGCCGCCACCCTTGGCACCGCGCCAGGCATTGCCGGTCGTCGATGCGCCAACTTCGCCACGTGTCTTCAGACCACGACGTTTGGCACTTTCGTTCTCGCGCACACCGCCGCGCTTGGCGGCAGCATCCTTGGCCGGCTTGTCTTCGGTCTTGGCCGGACGATGCAGCGTGCCGGTGGTGGCCTTGGGCGCAGGCTTGGCCGCGGGCTTCGCAACTTCGACCGGCGGACGAGCAGCCTCTTCCTTCTTCTGCTGCTCGGCGCGGACGCGTGCTTCCTCGTCGGCCTTGCGTGCTTCGACAGCAGCCTTGGACGCAAGGTCACGTTCCTGCCGCGCACGGAGATCCGCCTGCTGGCGCTCGACCAGCTCGCGGTGACGGCGCGTCTCACGTTCGCGTGAGGCGACTTCTTCGTCACTGAGGATCTGACTGATGGGCACCGGGCGGGTACGTCTGATCGTTGTTGCAGGCTTTGCATCGACCGCTTCGGTTGCAGCCGGCGCCTCCACGACCGGAGCCGTCTCCGCAACAACGTCGGGCACGATAACCGGCGCGGGTTCAGGTTCTGCCACAGGCACCTCGACCACGACCGGTTCGACCACCACCGGTTCCGGAGCGACCGGCGCTTGCTCGACCACCGGCGGAGTATCGACGACCGCAAGCACGGGTTCGGCCGATTCAGCCGCCAGCTCGACATCCGCGCTCTCGGGCAGCACTTCCTCGACAGCGGCTTCCGCCACACTGCCCGCTGCAAGCGGCTCGTCGCGCTTGACGAAGGTCCGCTTCTTGCGGACCTCCACCTGAACAGTGCGGGCGCGGCCCGTCGAGTCCGTTGCACGGATCTCGGAGGTCTGCTTGCGGGTCAGGGTGATCTTGCCCTTTGGTTCGGTATCGCCATGCGCACGACGAAGGTAGTCAAGCAGACGCGCCTTGTCCTGCTCGGTCAGCATATCGTTGGTACCGGTCTTGTCCACCCCGGCACGCTTCAACTGCTCGAGCAGCGCCACCGCCGGCATTTTCAGTTCGCCGGCAAACTGGGTCACGCTCATCTGTTCCATTACTGCCCTCCCGTCATTCTTCGAACCAGTGGGCGCGAGCAACAGATATCAGCGCCTTGGCTCTTTCGTCGTCGATCCCGGCCATTTCGACCAGCTCGTCGACCGCTAGGTCAGCCAGATCGTCCCGGGTGCGAATCTTGTGGCTTGCCAGCGTTGCGGCAAGCGCCTTGTCCATGCCATCGAGGCTCAGCAGGTCGTCAGCGACGTTTTCCAGCTGTTCCTCGGTCACAATTGCTTCAGTCAACAGCACATTGCGCGCACGGTTGCGCAATTCACTGACCGTATCCTCATCGAACGCTTCGATTTCAAGCATTTCCGCGAGCGGTACGTAGGCAATCTCTTCGAGTGAAGAGAAACCCTCGTCGATGATGATATCGGCCACTTCTTCATCCACATCCAGCTTGGCAATGAACAGGGCGCGCAAGTCACTGCGCTCCTGGTCGGACCGCGCCGCGGACTCCTGCTCGCTCATCAGATTGATGGTCCAGCCGGTCAGCTCCGACGCCAGCTTGACATTCTGACCATTGCGACCGATGGAAATGGCCAGATTGTTCTCATCCACCACCACGTCCATCGCGTGCGACTCTTCGTCTACCACAATGGACACGACCTCGGCCGGCTGCAATGCCGCGATCACGAACTGGGCCGGATCAGCCGCCCATACGATGATGTCGACCTGTTCGCCGCCAATTTCGTTGCGAACCGCCGTCACGCGCGAGCCGCGCAAACCGACGCAGGTTCCAATCGGATCGATACGCGGATCGTTGGACTTCACCGCGACCTTGGCGCGCAGGCCCGGATCACGTGCGCACGCCTTCATCTCGAGCAGGCCGTCCTCGATCTCGGGGACTTCGAGCTCGAACAACTTCATCAGAAACTCGGGAGCGGTACGCGACAGGATCAACTGCGGGCCACGGGCGCCACGGTCGATCTTGAGCAGATAAGCCCTGATGCGGTCGCCGACACGCAAATTCTCACGCGGGATCTGCTGATCGCGCGGAAGCACTGCCTCCATCCGACCAACCTCGATGATCGCGTTACCACGCTCCATGCGCTTGATCGAACCCGACACAAGGAATTCCTTGCGATCAAGGAAGTCGTTCAGCACCTGTTCGCGCTCGGCGTCACGGATTTTCTGCAGGATGACCTGCTTGGCCGCCTGCGCACCGATACGACCGAAATCGATCGGCTCGAGCGGCTCCTCGATGTAATCGCCGAGGACCACATCGGACTTCACGTCACGTGCATCGATGATGCCCATCTCGGCTTCGTCGTTGGTCACGTCCTCGTCGGGCATGACCACCCAGCGCCGGAACGACTCGTAATCACCCGTTTCACGATCGATTGTGACGCGCACGTCGGCATCGTCATGAACGCGCTTCTTGGTCGCGGAGGCAAGCGCCGACTCGAGTGCGGCAAACACGATGTCTTTGGCGACGTTCTTCTCACGCGCCAGCGCATCCACAAGCAGCAGAATTTCGCGGCTCATTTCAGGAAAACCTCCACATCCAGAATCTTAGAATTTCGGAACAAGGCGTGCCTTCTCGATATCGTCAAAAGGAAGGAGCATTTCGCCCTTCTCGGTGGTGAGCACAACTGAGCCATCACGCACCCCTTGAAGCACACCCACAAAATTTCGTTGGTTACCAACCGGCACGGACACCCGCAACTGGATATCGTGCCCGGCAAAACGTTCGAAGTCGGACAGCTTTTTCAGCGGCCGATCGAGCCCGGGGGAGGAAACTTCAAGGCGGTCGTAATCCACGTTCTCGACCTCGAAAACGCGGGTCAGCTGGTTACTGACAGTGGCACAGTCGTCGACCGTGATGCCCCGTTCGATATCGATGAAAACGCGCAGCAATCGACCTTTCGGTGACATCTCGACGTCCACCAGCTCGAACCCGAGCCCGGTGACAACCTGTTCTATCAGACTTCCAGAATCCACCCGCATAACCGTGCCATCCGCGACTACAAATAAAAAATGGGCGAAACGCCCATCCCTGTTGAACCCCAACCGGAGAAACAGCGTGCCCAATTATCAGGGCACCTGTTAAAGCCAGTCGAGTATAGCTTGAAAAGCCCGTCACGGGCAAACCCCCGTCAATTACAGGCGGAATACCCGACGGGCTATATTGTCTGGAGACAGTCTTGGCAACCCGGCCGGCGGGAGCACGCCCACCTTGCGGACCTTGCTGCCCGCGACTATCAGGCGCGCGGCAGCGTACGCCTGAGCTTGGGCGCCGGAGCCTTGCCTGGCGCGCCCTGTTGCGGCACGGGTGGCGGCAGGCCGGCAAGCGCACACACCTCGGCCTCGGGCATCTCCATCCACATTCCACGCTTGAGACGCGAGGGGAGCTCGACCGGACCATAGCGAACGCGCATCAGCCGGCTCACGGTGAGACCGAGCGCCTCGAACATGCGCCGCACCTCGCGGTTGCGCCCCTCGGACAGGGTGACCTGATACCAGTGATTGACACCTTCACCCCCCGCATCGAGCAGGGTGTTGAAGCGGGCCGGGCCATCCTCGAGCGCAATCCCCTCGGTCAGCGCACGCGCCTGCTCCGCGGTCAGCTCGCCAAGCAGGCGCACCGCGTACTGCCGATCGATCTCGTAGCGGGGGTGCATCAGCCGGTTGGCAAGTTCGCCATCGCTGGTAAACAACAACAGACCCGAAGTATTGAAATCCAGACGTCCGACTGCGAGCCAACGCCCCTTGCGCAGCACCGGAAGGCGTTCGAATACCGTTGGCCTGCCCTCGGGATCATCGCGGGACACGATCTCGCCCTCGGGCTTGTGATAGATCAACACCCGCGGCGTACGCTGCACGAAGCGCAAGGGAATCAGCTTTCCGTTGAGCTTGACCCGGTCCCCCGGCCCAATTTTTTGCCCGAGCGTGGCCGGCAAGCCATTGACCGAAATCCGCCCAGCGACCACGAGCTCCTCGATCTCGCGACGTGAGGCGACGCCGGCCTGGGACAGCACCTTCTGCAGGCGCTCCGGCTCGGTGAAGCTCGCCGGTGCACCGCGTGGCGCGCCCTGACGACGCGCAGGCCCGGGCCCCTCGGGTTTCATGCCTGCCGGCGTACCCAGCGCCGACTTGTGCGCATCGGGCCGCTTCGCCGGGTCGCGATCATCCGCACCTTCTGCGCGACGAGGACTGCGATTGTCACGCACAGTGTCGCGCGCAGGCGACTCAGTCGTTTTCTTGGTTGGCGGCCGTAGCGGCCGATTGGATTTGCGTGGTGTCGACAAGATCCATGATCCTTTCAATTTCGGTGAGAGCCGGCAGCTCGGTAAGGCTGCGCAAGCCCATGTCATCCAGGAAACGACGCGTGGTCGCAAACAGGGCCGGGCGGCCCGGTGTGTCACGATGACCGACAACGTCGATCCAGCCCCGCGACTCCAGGGTCTTCAATACGCCGGGCGAAACGGCGACACCGCGGATATCCTCGATGTCGCCTCTTGTAACCGGCTGGCGATAGGCAACGATCGCCAATGTTTCCATCACCGCACGCGAATAGCGTGGCGGCTTTTCCTCTTTGAGGCGATCCAGGTAGACCTGAAACGCCGGACGTGTCTGAAAGCGCCAGCCCGTGGCGAGCTGCACCAGTTCCACGCCCCGCTCAGCCGTGTCCCACTCGGCGCGGAGTTCGTCGAGCAGGCGGCGCACCAGATCTGCACCGGGATCGGCATCGAACAGGCCGCGCAAGCTTATCACCGACAGCGGCGCGGGATTTGCCAGCAGCGCGGTCTCGATGATGCGTTTGTATTGCTCAGGCGTCGTCACCAGATCCATCTGCCAGCTTCACGTATAAGGGCGCAAACGCCTCGTTCTGCGTCACCTCGACCAGCCGCTCCTTGACCAGTTCGAGCACCGCGAGAAAATTCACCACCAGCCCGGCCGGCCCCTGCTCCGGATCAAACAGGGAGTCGAACACCACGAACCCACCATCGCGCAGCTTGCGCAGGATCGCGGTCATGTGTTCCCGCACCGACAGTTGCTCGCGGCCTACCCGGTGATGCTGCGTCAGACGCGCCTTCTTCATGATGCGCAGCCATGCCAGCTGCAGATCATGCAGACTGACGTCGGGCAAACGCTCCACCACCTTTTCGGCCACGAACACGCTGACCCACTCGAAGTCGCGATCCACCCGCGGCAGGGCATCGAGCCTTGCGGCAGCCAGCTTGGTCTGTTCGTACTCGAGCAGGCGACGCACCAGTTCGGCCCGCGGATCCTCCTCGTCGACTGCTTCCCGCGGCGGTCGCGGCAACAGCATGCGCGACTTGATCTCGAGCAGCACAGCAGCCATCAACAGGTAATCGGCCGCGAGCTCCAGATTGCTCGCGCGCATTGCCTCGACGTAGGTCAGGTACTGCACCGTCAAGGGCGCCATCGGAATATCGAGCACATTGAGGTTGGCCTTGCGGATCAGGTACAGCAGCAGATCCAACGGTCCCTCGAATGCGTCAAGAAAAATCTGTAGCGCGTCGGGCGGAATATACAGGTCTTTGGGCAGTTCAAGCACGGGCTCGCCGTAAAGGCGTGCCAATGCCACCCTGTCATCGACAGTCTCAACCGGGACCAGCGCCAGCGCCAGATTCATCCGAGTACCGACACCAAGCGGCAGTCATCAGCCATGGCGGCGGATCAACCGTAATCCAGGCCCATGGCCTCACGTACATCGCGCATCGTCTCCTGCGCGAGTTTGCGCGCACGCTCGCAGCCATCCGCCAGGATATTGCGCACCAGCGAGGGATCTTCCACATAGGGCTGGGCGCGCTCACGCAGCCCCGCCTGCTCGTGGAGCACGGCATCGATCACCGGCTGCTTGCATTCGATGCAACCGATACCCGCGCTGCGGCAGCCTTCCTGCACCCACCCGCGAACGGAATCATCGGAGTAGATTTGATGGAACTGCCACACCGGGCATTTCTCGGGATCGCCCGGATCGGTGCGCCGCGCCCGCGCCGGATCGGTCTGCATGGTGCGTATCTTGCGCACAACACTGTCGTCATCCTCGCGAAGAAAAATTGTGTTCGCATAGGACTTGGACATTTTCTGTCCATCCAGCCCCGGCATGCGAGGCGCTTCGGTCAGCAAGGCATCGGGTTCGACCAGGATCATCTTGCCGCTACCCTCAAGGTAACCGTACAGGCGCTCGCGATCGCCGAGGCTCAGATTCTGGGTTTCCTCCAGCAGGGCTTTCCCCTGTTCGAGGGCATCTTCGTCACCCTCCTGCTGGAAGCGGGTCCGCAACTCGGCATAGAGCCGGGCACGCTTGGAGCCCAGCTTTCTGACCGCATCCTTTGCCTTGTCCTCGAAGCCCGGTTCCCGACCGTAGAGATGATTGAAGCGCCGCGCAATCTCTCGCGTCATCTCCACATGCGGCACCTGATCCTCACCGACCGGCACCTTGTCGGCCCGATAGATCAGGATGTCCGCCGCCTGCAGCAGCGGGTAGCCCAGGAATCCGTAGGTTGCGAGATCCTTTCCGGCGAGCTTCTCCTGTTGATCCTTGTAGGTGGGGACACGCTCGAGCCAGCCGAGCGGACACATCATGGACAACAGCAGGTGCAACTCGGCATGCTCGGGCACGCGCGACTGGATGAAGATCGTCGCCTGGGTCGGATCGACCCCGGCTGCAAGCCAGTCGATCACCATGTCCCACACACTCTCGCCAATCACCTGGGGCGAGTCGTAGCTGGTCGTGAGGGCGTGCCAGTCGGCCACGAAGAACAGGCAGGGGTGCTCCTCCTGCAGCTTGACCCAGTTCTTGAGCACGCCGTGGTAATGGCCAAGATGGAGACGGCCGGTCGGGCGCATGCCGGAGAGAACGCGTTCAGCGTACATGGGAGTCTTAATGTCCGAAAATCAGGGCGAGAAAAATGCGGAACACCACCAGCATGGGACCGAGAATGGCCCCCAGCACACCGGTAAACAACAGGATCAGCAATATCGGAAAACCATAGGGCTCGATACGGGAGAACTGCCACGCCAGCCGGTTGGGGAGCAGGCTCACCGCGATGCGGCCGCCGTCCAGCGGCGGAATCGGCAGCAGGTTCAGCAGCATCAGCACGCCGTTGATCTGCATGCCGGCATTGGCCATCAAGGTGATCGCATAGCCGTAGCTGCCGGGCGCACTGCCAAACGCCAGCGCGTAGATAAACGCCCAGCCAAGCGCCATCACCAGATTCATGAACGGCCCCGCTGCCGCAACCCACAGCATGTCTGCCTTGGGCTTGCGCAGACGACCGAAATCGACCGGAACCGGCTTGGCCCAACCAAACAGAATGCCGCCACCGCCAAACAGGGTGCTGAGCGCGAGGATACCTACCGGCACCAGGATCGTTCCGACCGGATCGATGTGCTTGAGCGGATTGAGCGTGATCCGACCCGCCAGATCCGCGGTCGGATCGCCGAAGTGGCGCGCGACATAGCCATGCGCCGCTTCGTGCAGCGTGATGGCCAACAGCACCGGAAGGGCCCAGATGGCCAGAGTTGAAATCAGCGATTCCATGAAGTGGGCAGCATAAAGCAGCGCATTCTAACAGAGCGGACCGCTCTACTCCGCCTCGAGCCCGAATGGTGTCAGATCTCCCCGTCCTGCCCTCACCAGCACCGGCGCCCCCCCGGTGAGGTCGATCACCGAGGTTGCCTCCGGCCCGCAAAACCCGGCTTCGATCACCAGGTCGACCAGTTTCTCCAGCCGTTCGCGAATTTCGTCCGCATCGGTCAGGGGCAGATCCTCACCTGGCATGATCAGGGTGGATGACAGCATCGGCTCGTCAAGCTCGGTCAACAGGGCCGACACCACCGCGTGCTGCGGCACCCGCAGGCCGATGGTCTTGCGCTTGGGGTGCAGCAGACGACGCGGCAGCTCGCGGGTACCCTCCAGGATGAAGGTATAGGGGCCCGGCGTCGTGGCCTTGAGCAGACGATACTGGGTGTTGTCCACCCGGGCGTAGGTGGAGATCTCCGACAGATCACGACACAGCAGGGTGAAGTGATGGCGATCATCAACCCCGCGAATCCGGCGGATGCGTTCGAGCACTGCCGCATCGCCGGTATGGCCGGCGAGCGCATAGGCCGAGTCGGTCGGAAACACCACCAAGCCGCCGCCGCGAATGATTTCCGCCGCCTGGCGGATCAGCCTTGCCTGAGGTTGTTCAGGGTGAAGCGAAAAGAACTGAGCCATAGACCTTTCTTGTTTTTGAGAGTGTTCAAAGCAGCCGCGACCAGACCGGTGTCAGGTCTGACGGCAGCGGGTTGCAGCGCCCGAGATCGACCGGGCTTTCTTCCTCGCCGTGAAAATCGGACGCGCGCGAAGCCAACAGCCCGCGCCGACGCGCAACATTGGCAAACTTGCGCATTTCGTCCTCGGTGTGAGCGCCCGAGACCACTTCCACCGCCTCCCCGCCTGCGGCGACAAAGCGATCGAACAACAGCTCAAGGTCGGCGCCGGACAGCCGGTAGCGCGCCGGATGGGCAACGACCGCGATGCCACCGGCGTCACGAATCCAGCCGACCGCGTCCTCCAGACTGGCCCATTCATGCTCGACGAAACCCGGCTTGCCGCGCACCAGATAGTGATCGAACACGGTTCTAACATCGGGCATCAGACCGCTTGCGACCATATGCCGGGCAAAATGAGCCCGGCTGACCAGATCGGGATTGCGAGCAAACCGGCGTGCGCCTTCAAACGCATCACGGATGCCAACCTTTTCCAGTGCTGCGGAAATGCGATGCGCCCGCTCATCGCGCCCGCTGCGCACCTGACGCAAGCCCTGCACCAGCACAGGATGGTGGTGGTCGACGCCAAGCCCCACAATATGAATGGTTTCACCGGCAAACGAAACCGAGATTTCGACCCCATTCACAAAACGCAGCCCGAGTTCCGCCGCAACCCGCGCCGCGGCGTCCAGCCCACCCAGTTCGTCATGATCGGTCAGCGCCAGCATCTCGACACCATTGGCCACCGCCCGGCGAACGACTGCCTCGGGGTCCAGCCAGCCGTCCGAAATCGTAGAGTGGCAGTGCAAGTCGGCATTCATCGCAACACTCCTTTCATGCATGCTCGGACATCAGAAAGGACTCGATGATTCCAGCGACAGATTGCGGTTGATCGTGGTGCAGGTTGTGACCCGCATCGGCGACCACCTCCCGCCGCAAGCTCGGGAAGCAGGAAATCGCTGACAGATAATCCGCATCGGTGACACCGATACGATGGCGCAATGCCTGGTCGCCCGGCTCGACCCACAGCACCGGCGCCACCACCCGGCGCCAGCACGCTTCTGCCTCGGCCCGCCGGTACAGCACCGGATTCACCCGTCGATGGCTCGGATCGCCCGCCAGCCGCACAGCCCCGTTGCCGTCATCCTCGCCCACATGACGGGCAAGCCAGGCGGCACGCTCGGCACTCAGACGCGGATTGTCCCGCTGCAGACGCGCCGCAAGGGTGTCGAAGTCGGCATACGGGCGGAAGAACATCGGCGAACGCATTTCCTGCAACCATTTCTCATAGCGTCCGGGGGCTTCGCGGGCCTGACGATCCACCAGACCGAAGGCGTCGAGCGCTGCCACACGACTCACCCTGCCTGGTCGCACGCCAGCGTACATCAGTGCGACGTTACCGCCCATGCTGTGACCGACAAGACGCACCGGCTCGTCGCCAGAACAGTGATCCAGAATCGAATCCAGATCGGCAAGGTAGTCCGGGAACCAATAAGCGTCGCCGCGCCATTCGCTCAGGCCGAAGCCGCGCCAGTCGGGCGCGATCACATGCCAGTCGGCGGCAAGCGCATCGACCACGAACTGGAACGAGGCAGACACATCCATCCAGCCGTGAAGCATGAACAGCCGCGGCGCACCGTCACGCCCCCACTCCCGGAGGTGATAGCGCAGGCCTCGCACATCAAGGTATCTACTTCTGCTGGGTTTCATCCTCCGATGATAGCAAACGAGGCCGTTTCATCTGCGCAAACCGGCGCATTTCCACTCCGATATACTGCCCGCCATGTCCGCCACCCTCTTCCGGCACGTCGCCCTCGCCCTCTCCTATGTCGTGGCAGGCTGGCTTGCACTCAAGCTCGCAGTTCCTCCCGGTTATGCAGCCCCGATATTTCCGGCTGCCGGCATCGCCCTGTCCGCCCTGCTCATCTTCGGCATCCGACTATGGCCGGCGGTACTGGTCGGTTCTATAGTGGTCCAGCTCCTTGCCGCCCTGCAGACCGGCATCAGCGAGGCTCATTGGTGGGGTTCCATTCTCGCGCCCGCTGGTGCGGCACTTCAGGCAGTGATCGGCGCGACCATGGCCAAGCGCCTGATCGGTTTTCCCAACCCGCTCGACTCCCCGCGCTCCATCCTGCGTTTTCTCGCTATCGTTGCGCCACTGAGCAGCCTGGTCAGCGCCAGTATCGCCATCCCGGTTCTGTATTCGTCGGGCACGATACCCGCTGGAGAACTGGCCTTCAGTTGGTGGAACTGGTGGATCGGCGACACCCTCGGCGTGATCATCGCCGCACCGCTGATGTTCGTACTGTTCGGCCAGCCCGCCGAGGACTGGCGTTCGCGCCGGTTGGGCGTCATCGTGCCGATGGCGTTGGCCATCGTGCTGCTTGCGGTCGCCTTCCACCAGGTCCGAAACTGGGAGGCGCTGCGGGTTCAGACCCAGTTCAACCGGGATGTCGAGCACGTTGCCAGCGTGGTGCGAAAACGGCTGGAGGTCCAGGTCGACATGATCCTGTCGATCGAACGACTGTTGATGGTGAGCGATAACGTCAACCGTATCGAGTTCCGCGACTTCGTCACCCCGTGGCTGCAACGCTACCCGGGTACGCAGAACTTTGGCTGGAGCCCTCACGTATTGCACCATGAGCGCGAGCTTTTCGAACAATCGATCCGCGACACCGATCGCAGGGACTTTCGCATTCTCGGGCGCGATGCAGACGGCCGCACCTTTTCCGCCCTCGCCGCCGACGAGTATCTACCAATCACCTACGTCGAGCCCTTGTCCAGCAATATCGGCGTGCTCGGTCTCGACCCCCTCACCCTGCCAGCCACTGCAACCGCGATCGCTTTGACCCGACGCAGCGGACTCCCGGTATCCACCGCGGGGATCCGGCTGGTGCAGGAGCAAAGCGTGCAGCGCGGTGTCGTGGTGTATCTGGCGGTCTTCGACCACCAGACCGAAGCGGATCACCCACGACAGCTCAAAGGCGTGATATCCGGCGTATTCCGCATGGACGACTCGACTGCGGCGGGCCGCGAACTGGCCGAACAGATCGGCATCGACCTGTGCCTGATCGATCTGGACGGCGCCCCCGACAACCGTCGTCTGTCTGGGCCAGCCGGGTGTGAGAGCGAGGCATGGCTCGGCGGCAGTGTGCACCGCGCACTACCGATCTCGTACAGCGAACGAAAATGGGAACTGCGCCTGCGTGCCGGGAACGATTACATCAAGGCCATGCGCAGCTGGGCCGCCTGGAGCACGGTCGCGGTTGGCCTGCTTGCGGTCGGCATGCTTGGCGCCTTCCTGCTGATCACCACCGGCAACACCCGACGGATCGCCGCACTGGTCGATCGCAGAACAACCGAACTGGCGGCGGCCACCGACCGCATGCGCGAGCAACAGGACGCCCTTGGCGAGGCGCAGCGCATTGCCCGGATGGGCAGCTGGGAAACCGGTTCCGACGCGCTGAGCCTGAACACCTCAGAAGAACTGCATCACGTCTTGCGACGCACACCGGAAGCACTGACCACGCTCAACGACCTGATCGCGAGTGTATGCGCCGCCGACCGCGACCGGCTGGGCCAGGCGATTGGCCACATTTCCGAAGCGCCGGGGCGCACCACCGTGGATTGCACCCTGGAAGAGTCTCCGCCATGCATCGTCCAGTTCCAGATCGAAAGCGAGTGGCAGGGCGGAGGGCTCCACCGCCTGCGCGGCACCGTGCAGGACGTCACCGCCGAACGCGAGGCCGAGGCGCATATCCAGTACCTTGCCCACTTCGACGCCCTCACCGGCCTGGCCAACCGCAACGCGTGGATGAACCAGGCTCAGACTGCACTGATGATGGCCCATCGTCACCACGATACGCTAGGCGTGCTATTCCTCGACCTCGACAACTTCAAGACCGTGAATGATTCGCTCGGCCATCCGGTCGGCGACCGTCTGCTCGCCGCGGTTGCACGCCGCCTGAGCACCTGCTTGCGCGAGGACGACATCCTTGCGCGGCTGGGCGGGGACGAATTCGTCGCCTTGCTGCCCCGCCTGCCGCGCCCCGACGACGCCGCACAGGTGGCGCGCAAGCTGCTGGCCGTGCTGGCCGAACCGGTCCATATCGAGGGCCACGACCTGTCGCCGTCGGTGAGTATCGGCATTGCGCTCTATCCGGCCGACGGCGAGGACGTCGACACCTTGCTCAAGCACGCCGATACCGCGATGTATGGCGCCAAGGCGGCGGGGCGCAACAATTATCAGTTTTTCATCCCCGAGATGAACGCGCGTGCTTTTGAGCGCCTGATGCTCGAGAACGCACTCCGTCGCGGGATCGAGCGCAACGAGCTGATCCTCCATTATCAAGCTCAGGTCGATGCCGCAAGCGGGCGCCTGGTGGGCTGCGAAGCCCTGGTTCGATGGAAGCATCCCGATCTCGGCCTGGTGCCGCCAATCCAGTTCATCCCGGTGGCGGAAGACTCAGGGCTGATCGTGCCATTGGGCGAGTGGGTCTTGCGCGAGGCCTGCCGCCAACAGGTGTGCTGGCGACAGGGACGCCTGGGCAATGTGCACGTCGCGGTCAACATCTCCGCCCTGCAGTTTCGTCGGACTGACTTTGTGGACCTTGTGTCGCGGGTACTGGCTGAAACGGGCGCAGATCCCCGCTTCATCGAACTCGAGATCACCGAAAGTGCGCTGATGCAGCCCACCGACGAACTCACCGGGCGCCTCACCCGCCTGCGCGAACTGGGCCTGACACTGGCACTGGACGACTTCGGCACCGGCTACTCGAGCCTCGCCTATCTGAAGCGCCTGCCGATCGCCCGACTGAAGATCGACCGCTCCTTCGTCAAGGATCTGCCCGGCGATCCGGAAGATGCCGCAATCGCTTCGGCCACGCTGTCGCTTGCGCGCGATCTCGGCCTGGAAGTGGTCGCCGAGGGGGTCGAAACCACGGCGCAGCGCGACTACCTGGTCGCCCGCGGCTGTCATGTGCTGCAAGGCTTCCTGTTTGCCAAACCGCTGGATGCGGACACGTTTGAAGCATGGGCCGGCAAACACGGCCCGGCACCGGCAGGTGCCGGGATTGTGCAATCGGGCGGCGGATAGCGCGGGGCGCGCTCCGCCGCCATCCCGCCGATCAGCCGACGCGCGAGAACACCAGCCGGCCCTGCTCCACCTCGGCGCGTATCCTGTCCTTGGCCGCGAAGCGGCCTTCCAGGATCGCCTTGGCCAGCGGATTCTCGATCCGCTCCTGGATCGCGCGCTTGAGCGGCCGGGCCCCGAACACCGGATCGAAGCCGGCCTCTGCCAGCTCGGCCAGCGCCGCGTCGCTCACCTCGAGGCTCATCTCCAGCCGCGCAAGTCGCTTCTCGAGGTACTGCAACTGGATCTTCGCGATGCTGGCGATGTGCTTCTCGTCGAGCGCATGGAACACCACCAGCTCATCGATCCGGTTGATGAACTCGGGGCGGAAGTAGTTCTTCACCTCGGCCATCACCGCAAGCTTGATCACCTGATAATCGTCGCCCGACATCTGCTGGATCATCTGGCTGCCGAGGTTGGAGGTCATCACGATCACGGTGTTCTTGAAGTCCACCGTGCGCCCCTGGCCGTCGGTCATGCGGCCGTCGTCGAGCACCTGCAGCAATACGTTGAACACGTCCGGATGTGCCTTCTCGACCTCGTCGAACAGGATCACGCTGTAAGGCTTGCGCCGCACCTGCTCGGTCAGGTGACCGCCCTCCTCGTAGCCCACGTAGCCCGGAGGCGCGCCGATCAGGCGCGAAACCGAGTGTTTCTCCATGAACTCGCTCATGTCGATGCGAATCAGGTGATCCTCGGAATCGAACAGGAAGCCTGCCAGGGTCTTGCACAACTCGGTCTTGCCCACCCCGGTGGGCCCGAGGAAGAGGAAGGAACCATACGGACGGTTCTCGTCCGACAAGCCTGCCCGCGAACGCCGGATCGCATCCGACACCAGGCGCACCGCCTCGTCCTGGCCCACCACCCGGGCGTGCAGATGCGATTCCATCTGCAGCAGTTTTTCGCGCTCGCCCTGCATCATCTTGCTCACCGGAATACCGGTGGCACGGGACACCACCTCGGCGATTTCCTCTGCGCCGACCTGGGTACGCCACAGCTTGTTCGGGGTCGCGCTCTCGCCCGCCTGCTCGGCCATCCTGAGCTGGGTTTCGAGCTGCGGCAGTTTGCCGTACTGCAGCTCGGCCACCTTGTCGAGTTGGCCCTTGCGCTGAAATTCAGCCATCTGCGCGCGCATCTGGTCGATCTCTTCCTTGATGTGGGCCGAGCCCGCCGCGCGCGACTTCTCGGCCTTCCACACCTCTTCGAGGTCGTTGTACTCGCGCTGCAACTTGGTCAGCTCATCCTCGATCAGTTGCAGGCGCTTTTGCGAGGCTTCGTCCTTTTCCTTCTTGATCGCTTCACGCTCGATCTTGAGCTGGATCATGCGGCGATCAAGCTTGTCCATGACTTCCGGCTTGGAATCGAGCTCCATCTTGATCCGCGCCGCGGCCTCGTCGATGAGGTCGATCGCCTTATCCGGCAGGAAACGGTCGGTGATGTAGCGATGCGACAACTCCGCCGCTGCGACGATCGCCGGATCGGTGATGTCCACGCCATGGTGGATCTCGTACTTTTCCTGCAGACCGCGCAGGATCGCGATCGTGGCCTCGACCGTCGGCTCTTCGACCTGGACCTTCTGGAAGCGGCGCTCGAGCGCGGCGTCCTTCTCGATGTACTTGCGGTACTCATCGAGCGTCGTGGCGCCGATGCAGTGCAACTCGCCGCGCGCCAGCGCGGGCTTTAGCATGTTGCCGGCGTCCATCGCGCCCTCGGCCTTGCCCGCACCGACCATGGTGTGGATCTCGTCGATGAACAGAATCACCTGCCCTTCTTCCTGGGCGATCTCCTTGAGCACCGACTTGAGCCGCTCCTCGAACTCGCCGCGGTACTTGGCCCCGGCCAGCAGCGCGGCCATGTCGAGCGACAGCACCTTCTTGCCCTTCAGGGTCTCCGGCACTTCGCCATTGACGATACGCTGCGCAAGGCCTTCGACGATGGCGGTCTTGCCCACCCCCGGCTCGCCGATCAGCACCGGATTGTTCTTGGTCCGACGCTGCAGGATCTGGATCGCGCGGCGGATCTCGTCGTCGCGCCCGATCACCGGGTCGAGCTTGCCCGCACGCGCGCGCTCAGTCAGGTCCATGCAGTATTTTGCCAGCGACTCGCGTTGCGCCTCGGCGTCCTGGCTGCCGACACTGGCGCCGCCACGCACCGCCTCGATCGCCGCCTCGAGCGCCTTGCGGGCGAGCCCGTGCTCTTTCACCAAGCGACCGGTATCACCCTTGTCATCGGCCAGCGCGAGCAGAAACATCTCGCTGGCAATGAACTGGTCGCCACGCTTCTGCGCTTCGCGGTCGGTCATGTTGAGAAGGTTGTTGAGGTCGCGACCGACCTGTACCTCGCCGCCATGGCCCTCCACCTTGGGCAGGCGTTCGAGCGCCCGCTGCAGCGCCACCTTCAGCGGTGGCACATTCACCCCGGCACGCTGCAGCAAGGACACAGTGCCTCCGTCATCCTGGTTGAGCATGGCGACGAGCAGGTGCTGTGGCTCGATGAACTGCTGATCGTTGCCCAGGGCGATGCTCTGCGCATCGCCAATGGCTTGCTGAAACTTGGTGGTGAGCTTGTCGAAGCGCATGGCTGACATCCTTGTAAATTCGGCTTGATGTCAATGTGGGGGGCATCGCCGATGCTTCAAGACCCCGCGGCAGAAAACATCCTGGCGCATCTCGATTGTCAGACGGGCAGACCCATGACGACGCTGGAGGGCACCTTTGCCCGCACGGCGCGCTGCTCGGATACCATGTGAGCATGCTGCGTGACAAACAGAAACAGATCCTGGCGCAGACGAGAACAACAAGGAGACAGGCATGACCCGAACCCAGCCGGAAACCGCGGCCCGACGCCGGCCTGCGACGCATCCCATCCTGAGTACGGATACCCTCCCCCGACGCGGAAAGATCGTGAGTGCAGCCGACGCCGTGCGCCTGATTCGCCCCGGCGACACCGTTGCCACTGGTGGCTTTGTCGGCATCGGCTTTGCCGAAGGCGTGGCCTGCGCACTCGAAACCCTGTACCTGGCTGAAGACCCCGGCCCCTTCGAACGACCGCGCGATCTCACCCTTGTATATGCCGCCGGCCAGGGCGACGGCAAGCACCGCGGGCTCAACCATTTCGGCCACGACGGCCTGATCCGGCGTGTGATCGGCGGACACTGGGGCCTAGTGCCCACCTTGCAGAAACTCGCGGTGGACAACCGTATCGAGGCCTACAACCTGCCTCAGGGCGTGATCACCCACCTGTTTCGCGACATCGCCGCGGGCAAGCCGGGCACCCTGACCCGGGTCGGGCTCGGCACCTTTGTCGATCCGCGCCACGGTGGAGGCAGGATTAACGAGCGCACCACCGAAGAGCTCGTGCGCCTGATGCCGATCGACGGCGAGGACTATCTGTTCTACAAGGCCTTTCCGATCCACGTCGGCATCATCCGCGGCACCACCGCCGACGCCGACGGCAACATCACGATGGAGAAGGAAGCGCTCACCCTCGAGGCACTGGCCATCGCGATGGCGGCGCACAACTCCGGCGGCATTGTGATCGTGCAGGTCGAGCGGATTGCCGAGCGCGGCAGCCTGAACCCGCGCATGGTCAAGATACCCGGCGTGCTGGTTGATTGCGTGGTGGTCGCGGAGAAACCCGAACACCATATGCAGACTTTTGCCGACGCCTACAATCCGGCCTTCTCCGGCGAGTTGCGCGTTCCCGCTTCCTCGCTGCCGGCCATGGCGATGAACGAGCGCAAGATCATCGCCCGCCGTGCCGCACTCGAACTGGCACCCAACAGCGTGGTGAACCTGGGCATCGGCATGCCCGAGGGCGTCGGCTCGGTCGCTGCCGAAGAAAAAATCATCGACCTCCTCACCCTGACCACCGAGCCCGGCGTGATCGGCGGCATTCCCGCCTCGGGGCTCAACTTCGGTGCAGCGGTCAACACCGACGCCATCATCGATCAGCCCTACCAGTTCGACTTCTATGACGGCGGCGGACTCGACATTGCCGTTCTCGGGCTGGCGCAGGCCGACCGCGAGGGCAACCTCAACGTCAGCCGCTTCGGCTCCCGGCTTGCCGGCGCCGGCGGATTCATCAACATCAGCCAGAATGCACGCAAGGTCGTGTTTGTCGGCACTTTTACCGCCGGCGAGCTGCAGATCGCGCTTCGCCAGGGGCAACTCTCGATCAGGCGCGAAGGCAGCGTGCACAAGTTCGTCAACGAGGTGGAACAGCGCACCTTCAGTGGCGACTACGCCCGCAAGCGCGGTCAAGTCGTGCTTTACATCACCGAACGCTGCGTGTTCGAACTCGGCGAGCACGGACTGGTGCTCACCGAAGTCGCCCCCGGCATCGACGTTGAGCGCGACATCGTGGCGCATATGGGCTTCAGACCGGCCATTACGGAAAACCTGCGCACCATGGACGAGCGGATATTCCGCAACGAGCCGATGGGGCTGCGCGAGATCCTGCTATCGATCCCGCTCGAGCGCCGGCTGTGCTACGACCCACAGCAGGATCTCTTCTTCGTCAACTTCGAAGGCATGTCGATCCGCTCGGCCAAAGAGATCGATCGCATTCGAGAACAGGTGGAAGTCTGCCTTGCGCCGGTGGGTCATCGCGTCGCCGCCATCGTGAACTACGACAACTTCTCGATCACGCCCGAACTGCTCGAACCCTACGCCGAGATGGTGCGCGGCCTCGTCCATCGCCACTACACTGCGGTGACCCGTTACACCACGAGCACCTTCCTGCGCGCCCGACTGGGTGATGCCCTCGCCAACCGCGAGATTGCCCCCCACCTGTTTGCCGATCCGGCGTCCGCCATGGCCAAGCTCGAAGCACTGAACGGAGGTGAAAAGTAATAGCCGACCAGATTCGTCGGAATGTTGCACCGCACCGACAAAACGGCCGATGAGGCGACACCGGGCACTGCCCCGAAATCCGCTGTGCTATGGTTATCAGTGAGGCGAGGGAACGGCGAAAAATAGCCGAGCGGCGTCCTACCCATGTCGGGCAGTGACAAGCGCCTCTGATTGAACCAACCACACACGAGGAGGTAGCACATGGCTGCTGGCAAACATGATTTCAACGAACTTCAGAAAAAGAATCTTGAGGCTGCGATGCGTCTGGCACAGCTCTCGATCGAGAACTCGCAGCGGGTGATGGAGCTTCAGGTCGCCACCGCCAAGTCCCTGTTCGAAGACGGCGTGCACAACGCGCAAGCGCTCACCGCGGTCAAGGACCCGAAACAGGTGGTGGAGTTGCGCACGCAGTATGCCCAGGCCACGACAGAGAAAATGCTGTCCTGCGCCCGCGAGATCGCCGAGCTCACCGCCCGCACCCAGGCTGAAGTCGGAAAGCTGGTCGGCGAACAACTGACCACCGGCAGCCATGACGTGTTCGATGCCATGCAGAAGATGTTCAAGGGCATGCCGATCAGCGACCAGAACGCCATGGGCGCAATGCAAACTGCGATGGACACCACCCGTGCTGCCTTCGAGCAGATGACCCGCGCCTCGGCTGAGGCCTTCCAGTCCTTTACCCAGAACGCTGGCAAGGGCCGCAAGTAAGTTCAAGCCTCGGCTGACGGAAACGGCGCCTGTCGGCGCCGTTTTTTTAACGTGTATCTCGTCCCGCTCTATCGGCCGCCGATCAGCGCCGTTGCTCGATTTCGTCCCACTCCTCCGACCATCGCGCAGCGGCTGAGTCGTCCGTGTCGCGCGCGTCCACCCAACGCGCACCGGAGGGCGTTTCCTCACGCTTCCAGAATGGGGCCCGGGTCTTCAAATAGTCCATGATGAACTCGCACGCGGCAAACGATTCGCCGCGATGCGCGCCGGCAACGCCGACAAACACGATGCGATCACCCGGCATCAACAGGCCAAAGCGGTGGATCACCCGGACACCAAGCAGCGCCCACCTGCGACCGGCTTCCGCGACAATGTCCTCCAGGGCCTGCTCGGTCATGCCGGGGTAATGCTCCAGCGTCATCGCAGAAACATTGCTGCCTTCGCTGACGTCGCGCACCAGCCCGACAAAGCTCGCCACCGCGCCCACTTCCGGACGCCCTGCAGAGAGTGCCGCAATCTCGGCACCCACGTCGAAATCCGCTTCCTGAACACTGACGCTCATGTCTCAGCCTCCGGTTACCGGCGGAAAAAATGCCACCTCGTCGCCTGCCGCAAGCACGGCCTCGGCGTCCACCATGCGCTGATTGAGCGCGGCACGGACATTGCGCCCACCCGCCAGCGCCTGCCAGCCGTCGCCGCGCGCTGAAAGATGGGCACGCAAGGCACCCAGCGTGGCGATCTCGCCCGGCAACTCGAGCGTCTCGCTGCCACAACCCACTGCTTCGCGCAGGCTGGCAAAGTATAGAATTTTCACCTTCATCGGACTCACCACAACAAATCACCATAGGGCAAAAAACGCACCGGATCGCCGTTGGCAATCGCGGTCGCTGCCGGCACATCCACCAGACCATTGGCCCAGGTCGTCGAATTGAGCGCGGCCGCGCCCTGGTTGTGAAAAAGCGCCACGCTGCCATCCGCCATCATTCGTGCACGCAGGAACTCGCGCCGGCGGTCGGGCCGCGGCCAGTCGAAACCCGCGCGCAGCATCACCGCCTGCGGTACCACCTCGCTCACCCCCTGGGTGGCAAGAATGAAAGGCCGAACCATCAGCAGAAAGGTCACGAAGCTCGACACCGGGTTGCCCGGCAGGCCGATGAAGGCCGCAGCATGCACCCGACCGTAGGCGAGCGGTTTGCCCGGCTTCATCGCGATCTTCCACATATCGAGACTGCCTTCGGCCTCGACCGCGGGCTTGACGTGATCCTCCTCGCCCACCGACACCCCGCCGCTGGTCACGATCAGATCGTGGCCCTGCGCCGCATCGCGCAGCACCTTGCGGGTCGCCTCCAAATCGTCCGCCACGATGCCGAAGTCGGTGACTTCGCAACCGAGCTGGGCGAGCAGCGCCCGCAGCATGAAGCGATTGGAGTTATAGATGGCCCCCGGCGGTAGCGGTTCCCCCGGCATCACCAGTTCGCTGCCGGTCGAGAACACGGCGACCTTCACCCGGCGCAAGACCGGCAGCCGCGCCAGGCCCACCGATGCAGCAAGCGCCAGTTCCTGTGGTCGCAGACGGATACCGTCGGGCAGGATTTCGGCACCCAGGGCCACGTCCTCGCCTGCACGGCGCACCGCTTCACCCACACGCGGCACATGATTGACGACGACGGTGTCGCCTTCGTGCTCGCACAATTCCTGCATCACCACCGCATCCGCCCCGTCGGGCAAGGGCGCGCCGGTAAAGATGCGGGCAGCCGTCCCTGCGGCAAGCGCATGGCCGACACTGCCGGCCGGAATCCGCTGGCTCACTGGCAGTCGGGTGCCGGCCAGCGGCACGTCGGCCACGCGCAGCGCATAGCCGTCCATTGCCGAGTTATCCATCGGCGGCTGGCAGATCGGTGAGTGCTGCGCTACCGCCAGCACCCTCCCGGCGGCCATCATGGTGTCGATCTCGTCGATCTCGCGCACCGGCCGGGCGTAAGCGAGCAAACGCTCAAAGGCCTCGTCGAAACTAAGCATGTTTGCGTTCATGGGGTATCCGGGTAATCGAGGATGAAGGCGGCAATTGCCGCGGGGTCATTGAGTGGCAGGCGCGGCAAGGGGCAATCAACCTCGGCGTCGGAGGCGACGGCAACCACATGCGCGTTCTCCGGCCACAGCGGGGGCTTGCCGTGGGACGGTCGGAAAACTTCGATCTTGGGCACGGCGGCAGCCTTGTAGCCCTCGATCAGCACCAGATCGCAGGGCGCCAGCAGGCGCAACTGCTCGTCGAGCGTGGGTTCGGCGCGGCCGCGCAATTCGTGCATCAGCACCCAGCGGTCGTTGGACAGCATCAACACCTGGGTCGCGCCCGCCTCGCGATGACGCCAGGAATCCTTCCCGGGGCGATCGAGATCGAAGCCGTGATGCGCATGCTTGATCACCGACACGCGCAAGCCCCGCGCGGTGATCGCCGGAATGAGCTTCTCCACCAGTGTGGTTTTACCGGAGCCGGACCAGCCGGCGATACCGAAGACTTTCATCGTAATGCGCCATACCGACGCGAGCTTGTTCGGGACAGGAAGGATACAACAAGGAAGGCGGCACCGACCTGATCGCAGTCAGCCAGCAAGCCGTACTCAGCCACCCGAACGCGGCGGGGGCAGGCTCTCGAGAAAGGCAACGGCGTCGGCCTCGACCCGGGTACGGCGCATCGGCGGCAGGCTGCGCCACACCACCTTGCCGTAGGACTTGTCTATCATCCGCGGGTCGCAGATGCACAGCACGCCACGATCGCGCTCGGTGCGGATCAGGCGGCCGGCGCCCTGCTTCATGTTGATCACCGCGCGCGGCAGCTGGTGGTGAATAAATGGATTCATACCCTGGCGCTGCATGTGCTCGACCCGCGCGGCCAGCACCGGATCATCCGGCGAGGCGAAGGGCAGCTTGTCGATGAGCACCAGCGACAGCGCATCACCCGGCACATCGACGCCCTCCCAGAAACTCTGACTGGCCACCAGCACCGCATTGCCGAGCTTGCGAAACCGTTCCAGCAGTTCGGTTCGCGACCCTTCGCCCTGCAACAGCAGCGGCAGCGGGTCGCCAGCCTGTTGCAGCCCCTCGGCGATCAGCTCGTGGATGCGGCGCATCGCCCGCAGCGAGGTGCACAGCACGAAGGCGCGACCGCGTGACGCCCGGATCAGCGGCAAGGCGGTGCGCGCGACCGCTTCGGTGTATTCCTGCGAGTTGGGCTCGGGCATGCCCTGTGGTGCATAGAGCAAGGCCTGGGTCGCGTAATCGAATGGGCTGCCCCATACCGAGGTCATCGGTGGCGGATCCATCCACGCCAGCCCGAGCTCACGGCAGTAGTGGCCGAAGTCGTTACCCACCGCCAGCGTGGCCGAGGTAAAGATCCAGGCCCGCGGCTGCCCTTCGAGCTGTCGGCGGAATACGTCCGACACGTGCAGCGGTGTGGCATTGAGCGCCAGCGACTGAGCAAAGACCTCGACCCAGCGGATCAGGTCCTTGACCTCGGGATTGCCCCAGCGGGTAAGCCGCTCGACCATTTCCTCGGTGCGCCGCAGGCAGTTGGCCAGGCCCTCGGAGCGCTCGGCCTGGGTGTCGAGCACCGCCTGCATGCTGTCGAGCGCGGCACAAAGGCCGGCCACCATGTCGTTGAACCCCTGCCTGTCAGCCGCTTGCGCCGCCGCAAGCCGGGCGCTTTCGGTGCCGAACACCAGGCGCAAGTCGCGGGCGGCCTTCTCCAGCGCCCGCGTCTCGTCTATCAGTGCAACGCAATCGCGCGCGCCCGCAACCGCTTCCGAACGAGTGTCGCGCGCCAACTCCAGCACCTGGGCGGTGGACACGCTTTCGCCGAAGAACAGACTGGCCGTTTCAGGTAACTGATGCGCCTCGTCGAAAATCACCGCATTGCACGCCGGCAACAGTTCGCCCATGCCCTCGTCGCGCAGCATCACGTCGGCAAAAAACAGGTGGTGATTCACCACCACGACGTCGGCGTCCATCGCATTGCGCCGCGCCTGCATGACGAAGCACTCCTTGACGTTCGGACAGTCCTGGCCGAGGCAGTTGTCACGGGTCGAAGTCGCCGCGATCCATGCCATCGAATCCTCGCGCACGTCGGTGCACTCGGCCTTGTCGCCGGTGTGCGTCGTGCGTGCAAAACGCGCGATCGCCCGCATGTCGGCGGCATCCTGCGGGGTGAGAAAGCGACCGTCGCGCTCGTTGCGCTCCAGATGGTAGGGGCACACGTAATTTGCCCGGCCCTTGAGCAAGGCGATCGAGACCGGCACTTTCAGCGCCGCACGCACGGTCGGCAAGTCGCGATTGAAGAGCTGGTCCTGCAGCGTCTTGGTGCCGGTGGAGACGATGACCTTGCCACCGGACATCAGCGCCGGCACCAGGTAGGCGAAGGTCTTGCCGGTACCGGTACCGGCTTCGGCGACCAGCACGCGATTGCCGCGGATGGCCTCGGCGATGCGTTGCGCCATCTCGATCTGCTGCGGGCGGGCACAGAAACCGGGTATCGCAGCAGCAAGCGGGCCGTCGGGAGCGAAGATCGAACTGGGGTCGGACATTCGGTGGCGGCTGTACTGTGTTGGGGTGCGAGAAGAGATCGCCGATTCTACGTGGTCGGACGGCTTACCGCACCTGCCTGCGGGTATTCGGGGCGTCATGGCACATGACGACGCGTGATATCGGCCAGAATTACGCCACACGAGACCTCGATCGCAAGTCCGTTCGTCGAACGGCTGAGATGGCGCGAGCGACGCCGCTTGTAACCGAGGCTACACATGACAGTCTCGAATAGTCGTCACATTCATGTCGTAAAACTTGGGCTTCGGATCCAACAGCCCAGTCCCGAATGCATCCTCCCCACCCTCGCCGACTATCGAGCAGTACCCCCAAGCGCCCAATCAGCTTGATCATCCCGGCCTGGCTGTTGGCACTCGTTTGTGCATTCTGGGCCGTGGCGGCAGGCTTGAACGGCCTGGGCACTTTTACCGCCGCACTGCCGCAGCCACCGGTGAAAGGCTACGACACCGACCCACTCACCGCGGTGAACCGCATACGGTCGGCTGGTCTATTCAGCCACCAGTCGGTGCTCTCGCCGGCTACAGAGATTGCGAACAACAAAACAGCTGACACGCCAGGGGCAAAACTCCACGGCCTTGCCACCGGCTTTCATGGCGGCAGCGCGTTTGCGCTATTGAGCGTGGGAGACAGTACGGCCGCCTACCTCGAAGGCGAGGAAATCGAACCGGGTTGGTATCTGCACGAGATTCTGGCCGATCGAGTCGAACTCGAAGCGGATGGTCGCCGTGCCACTCTCATGCTCTCCGATTCGGCCTCCCCAGCACCCTCCCGCTCCGATACGCCGGCAGCGGCGAGCGAAGCGCCAGAACCGCAGTCCAATGACGATTGAGTCGATGCCCAAGTTTAATCATTCATCCCATCCGCAGAACACTTCTGCAGCAAACGCCTCCACCACAAGCCAACGCTGCCATGTACTGCACGCTCTTACCCTGATCGCATGCCTGATGTTGCCACCCCCGGCCCTGGCCTCGCCCAGGCCATCAGCCGAGCCGCAGAACGTCGAACTGAACTTCGCCAATGCCGAGATCCGATCAGTCATCGATGCGGTCGGGCGCATCACCGGGCGCAATTTCCTAATCGATCCGCGCGTGACCGGCAACCTGAACATCGTCACCAACACGCCGGTGCCGCGCGCCCTGACCTATGACATCCTGCTCGCTGCCCTGCGCCTTCAGGGCTTTACGGTAGTGGAGTCAGGTGGCATCACCCGCGTCGTTCCCGAGGCGGACGCCAAGTTGCATGGCGTGCCGGTCACAAGCGGAGGTACAACGCCGCGCGGCACCGGCCTGGTCACCCAGGTGTTCTCCCTCAAGCACGAATCGGCTGCGGGCCTGGTAGCCGCGATCCGGCCGCTGGTCTCGCCCAGCAACACGGTATCGGCACTGCCGGCGAGCAATGCCCTGGTGGTCACTGACTACGCCGACAACATCCAGCGCATCGCCCGCATCATCGAATCGATCGACACCCCGCAGGCCGACCTGCTGGTGATACCGCTGCAGCACGCCGCCGCGCGCGACCTTGCCGACACCGTGATGCGGCTACTCGGCGGCAGCGCGCGCGGCGCCAATGCGGACCCGACCCAAGAGGTGACCCTCGTCCCCGACCTGCAGAGCAACAGCCTGCTGGTGCGCGCCGGCAGTCCTTCGCGCCTGGCGGCAGTCCGCCAGGTGGTGGCTGCAATCGACAAGCCCGGTGCCGGGGGCAACATCCGCGTGATCTATCTGCGCAATGCCGAAGCCACCCGGGTAGCGGAGACCCTGCGCGCGATTGTATCCAATGAGGGTACCGCCCCGGCAGCCGGCGGCAACCAGCCACTACCCGCCCGTCTGCCGACCACAGGCTCTTCAGCGGATGCAGCCGGCGCAATGGGCACGGCCGGCGGCGGCGAGGCCCTCCCCGGTGGACCCGCGAGCACTCCCGGCCAGGGCAGCGGACTCGCTGCCGGCAGCATGATCCAGGCCGACGCCGCCAGCAACGCCCTGATCATCACCGCGCCCGACGCAGTCTACAACAACCTGCGCAACGTCATCGACCAACTCGACCGCCGCCGCGCCCAGGTTTATGTGGAGGCCCTGGTTGCCGAGATCACCGCCGAGCGGGCCGCCGAATGGGGTGTGCAGTGGGGCGCGGCGGGCACCAGCGGCTCCACTTCCCTGATCGGCATTTCCGGCTTCGGCTCGGGCAGCAACAACCTGCAGACCCTGCTCGGCAACGCCGCCGCCGGCACGCCGACCCTCCCCGGCAACGGCCTCAACGTCGCCATCGGCGGCGGCACGGTCACCCTGCCCGGCATTGGCACCATCCCCAGCCTCGCGGTGCTGGCGCGCTTTCTCGAGAACGACAGCAAGACCAACATCCTGTCCACACCCAACCTGGTGACCCTGGACAACGAGGAAGCCAGGATCGTCATCGGCCGCAATCTGCCCTTCGTCACCGGCCAGTACACCAACACCGGCGGCAGCGGCGGCGCGGTCAACCCGTTCCAGACCATTGAACGGCGTGACGTCGGCCTCACCCTGCGCGTACGCCCCCAGGTGTCCGAGGGCGGCGTGGTGAAGCTGGTGATCTACCACGAGGCCTCGAGCGTGGTCAGCGGCGTCGACAGCGCCAACGGCCCGATCACCAACAAGCGCTCTATCGAATCCACCGTGCTGGTCGACGATGGGGCGATCATCGCCCTCGGAGGCCTGATCGAGGACAGCTACAGCGCCGGCGAGGAAAAGGTCCCACTGCTCGGCGACCTCCCGTTCGCCGGCAACCTGTTCCGCTACGACAGCCGAAAGCGCAGCAAAACCAACCTGGTGATCTTCCTGCGCCCGGTGGTACTGCGCGGGGCCGACAGTTATGCCGGACTCACCGCGTCGCGCTACGACTATGTGATCGGCGAACAGCAGCGCACGACCGGCACCCTGCTGCGCGGCGAAGCCCCGCCCCCACAACTGCCCCCCTTGGGCGGCTCGCCACCCGCCTTGCCCGGTTCCCACCTACCGGAAATCGCAGCCCGAGCCTACTCACCCACGCTCGATCAGGCCCCCGCCCCATTGGAAGAGCGCAACTGGCGATGAGCGCACCGACCATCCCCTACAGCTTCGCCCGCAAGCACGGGGTCATCGTTGGCCCCATCGGCGACGAGTCGGCCGAGGTGATCCTGCGCGCGGGTGCAAGCCTTGCCGCGCTGGCCGAAGTGCGGCGCAACCTGGGTCGTGCACTGCGCATCGAGAGCGTGACCGGCGAACGCTTCGATGCCCGTCTGGCCGAAGCCTACGGACAGAGCGACGGCAGTACCGCCGAACTGGTCGCCGACATTGGGCAGGAGATGGACCTGGGCCAGTTGATGAGCGAACTGCCGGCGGTGGAGGACCTGCTCGAATCGCAGGACGAGGCGCCGATCATCCGCATGATCAACGCACTCCTGACCCAGGCGGTACGCGATGGCGCCTCGGACGTCCACATCGAGCCCTATGAGCGCTATTCGGTGGTGCGCTTTCGCCGCGACGGCGTACTCCACGACGCCGCCCGTCCGCATCGCGGGCTGCATGCGGCGATGGCCTCGCGGATCAAGATCATGGCCAGTCTCGATATCTCGGAAAAACGCCTGCCCCAGGACGGCCGTATCAGTCTGCGCCTGGCTGGACGCCAGGTTGATGTGCGGGTCTCGAGCCTGCCCACCGCGCACGGTGAGCGTCTGGTGCTGCGTCTGCTCGACAAGGGCGCGGCGCGCCTCGGCCTCGAATCGATCGGCATGGCTGACGACACCCGGGCACGCTTTTCCGCCCTTCTCAACCAGCCGCATGGCATCGTGCTGGTCACCGGCCCCACCGGTTCGGGCAAGAGCACCACGCTGTACGCGGCGCTGCAGGGCATGGACGCGAGCAGGCTGAACATCGTCACCGTGGAGGACCCGGTCGAATTCGACCTGCCCGGCGTCGGCCAGACCCAGGTCAACCCGCGGATCGAACTCGACTTCGCCCGTGCGCTGCGCGCCATTCTGCGCCAGGATCCGGACGTAATCATGATCGGCGAGATCCGCGATCTAGAGACCGCACAGATCGCGGTGCAGGCGAGCCTGACCGGCCACCTGGTGCTGGCGACCCTGCACACCAACGATGCCGCCTCCGCCGTCACCCGCCTGGTCGACATGGGGGTCGAGCCCTTCCTCCTCGCCTCCACGCTGCGCGGGGTGCTGGCCCAGCGCCTGCTGCGCCGGCTATGTCCGCACTGCCGGCGGCCCCATCCCGTCGGCAACACCGAGCGCGCCCTGTTCGGCGCTCAGATCGCAGGGCAAGCTTGGACTGCGGGCGAATGCACCACCTGCGCGCACACCGGCTACAGCGGACGCACCGGCATTCACGAACTGATCAATTTCGATGCCGCACTGGCCGCGCTAATCCATGATCGCGCCGACGAAGCCACGCTGCGCGCCGCCGCGCGCACGAACGGCAATCGCGGACTGCGCGACGACGGCCTGCGCCTGCTCGCCGACGGCACCACCTCACCGGAAGAATTGCTGCGGGTGACACGCGAATGAGCGCGCAGACGAACTCCCCGACGGGGCAACGGCAGCGCGTACCGGTTCGGCCAACCGGGGGAGCACCCGCATGAGTGCCTTCCACTACCGGGCCACGGATGCGGGTGGCCGCGACAGCCGCGGCGTGCTTGAGGCCGACAGCGCACGGACGGCACGCGCCTTGCTGCGTGAGCGCGGCCTGTTCGTACTCGAGCTCGACAGCGTAATCGCGCACACCGGCAGCGGAACGCCGCGCCGCCCGCGCATCCGCGAATCCGATCTCACTCTCCTCACCCGCCAGTGGGCGACCCTGCTCGCGTCTGGCCTGACCGTCGAGCAATCGCTCAACGCGCTGATTGACCAGGCCGAAACCGAGTCCACCCGGCAACTGCTAGCCGGGGTGCGCGCCGAGGTGCTCTCCGGTCACAGCCTGAGCGCGGCGCTCGAGTCCTACGCGCACACCTTTCCGCCGATCTATCGCGCCTCGGTCGCCGCGGGCGACAAGTCCGGCCGTCTCGCCGACGTGCTCGAACAGCTCGCCAGCTACCTTGAGCGTCGCGGCAGTCTGCGCCAAAAAACGATGCAGGCGCTGCTCTATCCGGCGATCGTCGCCACCGTGGCGGTGCTGGTGGTGATCGCGCTGATGACCTATGTCGTGCCCCAGGTGGTGACCGTGTTCCAGCAAGGCAGCCAGACCCTGCCTCCGCTGACCCGCGGCCTGATCGTGCTCAGCGATCTGCTGCGCAACTGGGGCTGGCTGTTGCCACCGGCTCTGCTGTGCACCATTCTCGCCGCCCGCCTCGCGCTGAAGCAGGAGGCGGTGCGCCGGCGCTGGCATGCCCGCCTGCTCGCGCTACCGCTGCTCGGTCGCCACCTGCGCAGCCTGGAGTCCGCGCGGCTGGCGAGCACGCTCGCCATCCTGTGCGGCAGCGGCGTGGCCCTGCTCGCGGCGCTCGAAGCCGGACGCCAGGTGCTGGTGTTGCTGCCGCTGCGCGATGCGCTCACACGCGCCGCTGAGCAGGTACGTGAAGGCCAGTCGCTGGCGCGCGCCCTCGGCGCCAGCCGCCAGTATCCGGCGCTGCTGGTGCACCTGATCGCCAACGGCGAGGCCACCGGGCGGCTGGGCGAAATGCTCGACCGTGCTGCCCGCCTGCAGCAGCAAGACGTGGAGAACCGCAGCGCCGCCCTGACCAGTCTGCTCGAACCCGCCCTGTTGCTGGTGATGGGCGGCCTCGTGCTACTGATCGTGCTCGCTGTGATGCAGCCGATCATCGAAATCAACACCATGATGAACTGAGAACCGACCATGCACACCCGTCCCCTGATTCGCCCCTCCCACGGTTTCACCCTGATCGAACTGATGGTGGTCATCGTCATCCTTGGCGTGCTCGCCGCGCTGGTCGTACCGCGCGTATTGAGCCGGCCGGACGAGGCCCGAGCAGTGGCCGCGCGCCAGGACATCGGCACCCTGATGCAGGCGCTCAAGCTCTATCGCCTCGACAATCGCCGCTACCCGAGCGCCGAGCAGGGCCTGCAGGCGCTGGTCCAGCGCCCGGCCAGCGGCCCCGCCGCCGACAACTGGAAGCCCTATCTCGAACGCCTGCCCAACGACCCCTGGGGCACGCCCTATCAGTACCTGAACCCGGGTGTGCATGGCGACATCGACATCCTGAGCCTGGGCGCCGACGGCAAGGCCGGCGGCGAAGGCACCGATGCCGACATCGGCTCGTGGACCCTGTGATCACCGCACCAAGCGCTCACACTCTGCTCGTCCGCGCCGATGTCTGAACGACACCCGCTATTCGCCACTTCCGCCGCCGCCGGCTTCACCCTGATCGAGGTCATGGTGGTACTTAGCATCCTCACCGCCCTTGCGACCGGCATCAGCCTGAGCCTCGACCGCGTGCATGCGCGCGACAGCGGCCGCGCGCTCGAAACCCTGCGCCTCGGACTTGAAGTCGCAGCCGAACGGGCCTGGATACGCGGCCAGCCGGTGGCGCTGGAGCGACTCGATGGCGGCTATCGTTTTCTCGCCCTGGGCGCAGGCGGGCAGTGGGCCCCGGTGCGCGACGCCCGCGTGCTCGGCGAGCATCGCCTGCCGCTCGAAGTACAGTGGCAGGCGATGGAGGTCGAGGGGCGCAGGCTCGATGTTGCCCAAGCCCTGGTTTTTGCGGCCACCGCACCGAGCTTCCGCCTGACCCTGTCCACCCCGCAAGGCGAACGGCATCTGCTCGGAACGGGCGCAGGCAAGGTCATGCTGGTCAACGCCGAGGGCGCGCAATGAAGCCGATCGACCGAGGCTTCAGCCTGCTCGAGAACCTGATCGCCCTGACCATCCTGGCGGTTGCGGTCGGCGCGGCACTGCGCGCCGGCGGCAGCGCAGCAGAGACGGTCGAGGCGCTGGGCCAACGCACCCTCGCCGGCTGGGTGGCGCACAACCGGCTCGCCGAGCTGCACGCCACCGGGGCCCGACCGTTCCCCGGTCGGCAACAGGGCGAGTCAGTCCAGGGCAGCCATCGTTTCCGCTGGGTGCAGCACGTCACCGACACGCAGGTGCCCGGCCTGCGGGCGATTGACGTTACCGTGTTCGGGGAGGACGGTCAGGTCCGCGCACGTCTCGCCGGCCATCTCGCCACCCCGCCGGCAAGCGCCCGATGACGCGGCAGCGATCGCTTGTCCGACCTGCCCCCGCCCGGCAGCAGGCACAGGGGCTGACGCTGGTCGAACTGCTGGTCGCGCTGACCGTGTTCGCGGTGCTTGGCGTGCTGAGCTACCGCGCCGTCGGCCAGATGAGTCTGCTCGAGACCCACGTCGGCGAACGTCAGCAACGCTGGCGCGATCTGGAGCGCAGCGCACACCGGATCGAGACCGACCTGCTGCAGCTCGCCGGCACGTCCACCGGACAGCCTTCCTTACGCCTGGTCCCGCTGCCCCGCGGCGGCAGCGAACTGCAACTGCAGATCTTCGACGGCGCCCGCAGTCGGGTCGAGCAGGTCAGCCTGCGCTTCTCGCAGCAGCAGTTGTACCGCCTGAGCCAGCCCGCCGCGGGAGGTGGGTCAGCGGGCGCACAGGATCTGCTGCTCGATCACGTCGGCCAGCTACGCTGGCGCTTTCTTCATGGCGGAACCCGGATCGACAGCTGGCCGCCGCCCGGGGTCGATCCGAACGCACTGCCGGCAGCCGTCGAGCTGCAGCTCGATCTGCCGGACCTCGGCACCCTGACTCGCATCGTGGCACTGCGCTAAGGGTGCACATCACGACCATGTTCCAGTACATCCTCATGAATTTCCCGACATGAAACTGCACAGCCCGCCTCCGCCGCACGAGGACAGTCGCCTTGTGCTACTGATCGACGAGCACTGGCCCCAGCAGCCCGCAGCACGCTGGGTCCTGTTCGACAACGACTGCCGCCCCGTTTCCGACGGCTGCGGAGCAGCCTCCGACTGGCCAACGGCCGGCACATTGCAGGTCGTGCTCGGCGGCTCCCAGGCGAGTCTGCACGACATCCGCCTGCCGCGAGGCCGGCGCGGAAGCGATCCGCGGGTGCTCGCCTACGCGATGGAGGATGTCCTGCTCCAGCCGCCCGACACCCAGCATCTCACCGTCGTCCACCGGCAGGCCGACGGTGATGCGGTGCGTGCCGCAGTGCTGGCGGTCGATCGTGCCCGCCTGCACGCGGTGCTCGATGCGCTCAGGGCTTTCGGGCGCCTGCCGCACTCGCTGTTCAGCGAACTCGAGCTGGCGCCGCAGCAGGACGAAGTCTGGCATCTGAGCCTGCGCCCCGGGACAATGATCCTGCGCCGGGGCGTTTATTCGGCGGTCGCATTCGACGCTCCAATTGCACGGACACCGCTCGACGGCACCCTGCTCGCGGCCCTAGCCGCGAACGAAGCATCGGGCACGAGACTGGTCGTTCATGCCGAGACCGACGCCGACGACGTGGCGCAAGCAATCCGGCAGGCACTACCCGGTACACATGTCGAACACTTAGGCCAACAAGCGTGGTGGGCCGAAACCGCAGCGACCTCCCTGCTGCACGGCACCTTCGCGCCACCCGCAGTCGCGAGCGCCATCGGCCGCCGGGTGCGCCTGCCCCTGACACTCGCTGCATTCAGTCTGGTCGTGGTCGGGCTGATCGAAGTCGGCAACGTGCTGTGGCAACGCCATCTCCTGGCCAGCACCGAATCGGAAATGAACCGGATCTTCGAGGCCACCCTGCCCGGCATCCCGGCAGTTCTCCCCCTGGCCCAGCTCGAGCGTCATCGCGACGACCTGCGCTCGAACCACGGCCGACTGCGCGAAGACGACCTGCTTGCCCGGTTGGCGATCTTCACCCAGGCGCGGAGCGCACATCCCGATGCATCGATCACCACCCTGGACTATGACCGCGGTCGTCTGGTGCTTGAGGTGGAGGGAATCGCGGACGATGCGGCATCCGCCCTGAGCGAGCTGCTCGCGCAGCAGCAGATGGCAACTCCAGGCCTGCCCGGAACCCGTTCGAACATCGAGATTGTGCCCGGAGCAGGCAAATGAACTTTCCCCCAGCGATCCATCCCGGCGCATTGCGCAGCGAGCTTGTCCGCCGCTGGCATGCGCTTGGGCAGCGCGAGCGGCGCTCCGTGCAATTGGCCGCCGGCGTGGTGAGCATCGTCCTGCTGGGCGGCTTCGTCCACGACCTGCTGGCCGAACGTCAACAGTTGGCCAGCCGATTGCCGACCGCCCAGACCGAACTTGTCCGGATGCGGGCAGCCGCCACGGAGATCGCGGACCTGCGTAAGCGCACGCCGATAACGGCCGCCCCATCCATCGGCGCACAGCCCGCTCTCGCCCTCGACATCGCCAGACTCGGGGCCGAACAGCACGGCATGGCGCTGGCATTGAGCCTGGAAGGTGATGAAAGCATCCTGTTCAGCGGACACGCCGAAACGACGGTCGTCCTCGAGTGGCTTGCAGCGCTGCACGTCGGGCATGGCCTGTCCGTTCGGACGCTGTCGATCAGGACCCGACCCGGCCCGGACGAGGTCAGTGGCGCGCTGATCGTGCGCACCAGTCCGTGAACCTCGTCTGCGTCGTCGTGCAGGCTCCGTTCCCCAACGTTTCACTCTTATGACATTGCCAAAAATCGCTGACATATGCCGGTCACGACGCCGCAATCTTCACTGTCGAGAATGCCCTCTCCCCTGCAACCCATCGAGAATGGAGCAAACCGATGAGTCATTTCGACAACGACGATCTTCCCAGCAATCTGTCCGAGAACGAGCACTTCCAGCAAGTAGTCGAGCGCACGGTGTCGCGCCGTGGCTTCCTGAAGGGCGGCCTTGGCCTGGGCGCTGCGGCCTTCCTTGCCTCGCCGCTCGTCGCCCAGGCGGTCGGTGTCGCCCCCAATGCTGGCTCACACAAGTCACCCCGGATCGGTTTCAAGCCTATCGCCGCCGCCTCGGGCGATGGGATTGTCGTGCCGGAAGGCTATAGCGCACAGATCTTCGCGCGCTGGGGCGACGCCCTGTTCTCGAACTCCCCCGCCTGGATGCCCGACGGCAGCAATACTGGCGAAGAACAGGGCCAACAGATCGGCGACAACCATGACGGTATGCACTTCTTCCCGCTGCATGGCAAGTCGGGCAAGGAAGGCCTGCTGGTGATGAACCACGAATACACCAACTACGAGTACCTGTTCGGCGCCCAGTTCATGACGCCGTGGACTGCCGACAAGGTGCTTAAGGCCCAGAACGCGCATGGCGCCTCGGTTCTTCACGTCCGCCAGCACAAGGGCAAGTGGGACATCGTTCTCGATTCCAAGTACAACCGCCGCATTACCGGCAACACGCCGATGACGATCAGCGGCCCGGCTGCCGGCCATGCACTGATGCGCACCAAGGCCGACCCGAGTGGCTCCAGCGTGCTCGGCACGCTGAACAACTGTGCCAACGGGCTCACGCCGTGGGGCACCTATCTGACCTGCGAGGAGAACTTCAACGGCTACTTCGGCACCACCAGCGGTACCGACAGCCGCGACGACGTCATGCGCCGTTATGGCATCAATGCCCGCGGCACCGGTTATCGCTGGGAAGAGTTCGACGACCGTTTCGACTACACCAAGGAGCCGAACGAGAGCAACCGCTTCGGCTGGGTGGTCGAAATCGACCCCTACGACCCCGACTCCACCCCGATCAAGCGCACCGCCCTGGGCCGGATCAAGCACGAGAACACCGCCTATGCCTTCACCCGGGATCGCCGTGTGGTGGTCTACATGGGTGACGATCAGGCCAACGACTACATCTACAAGTTCGTTTCCGACGGCCGCTTCATCCCTGGCAAGGATTCGGCCAACCGCCAGTTGCTAGACCATGGCAAGCTCTATGTCGCCAAATTTGCCGACGGCGCCACCAGCGGCGATTTCATGGGTACGGGCGATTGGATCCTGCTCGACAAGTCCGCCAACCCGGTGCTGGCCGCCGACGTCCGTTTTGCCGACCAGGCCGAAGTGCTGATCAAGACCCGGATTGCCGCCGATGCAGTGGGCGCCACCAAGATGGACCGCCCGGAATGGATCACGGTGCACCCGGACACCAATGAGGTGTACTGCGCACTGACCAACAACAGCGGCCGCAACGCCACCGACGACGCCAACCCGCGCACCGCCAACCGCTACGGCCAGATCGTGCGCTGGCGCGAGGCGGGCAACGACGCGTCGGCCACCACCTTCGAGTGGGATCTGTTCGTCATCGCGGGTAACCCGGTCGCCTACCCGGACCGCAGCGATCTGCGCTCGGGTTCGGCCAACGTCACCGCCGACAACACCTTCAACAGCCCGGACGGTATCGGCTTTGACGCCGACGGCCGGCTGTGGATCCAGACCGACGGAAACTTCAGTAACACCAGCCATTACGCCGGTCAGGGCAACAACCAGATGCTGTGTTCCGACCCGGTCTCGGGCGAGATCAAGCGCTTCCTCGTCGGCCCATCGGGTTGCGAGATCACCGGCCTTGCCTTCACCCCGGACAGCAAGACGATGTTCATCAACGTGCAGCACCCGGGCGAAGTCGGCAGCCACCCGAATGCACCGACGCCGACCGCCGGCCAGTCGATGGACCAGTTCATCGCTGCCAATCCGCTGGCCTTCAGTCAGTGGCCGGAAGCCTCGGGCGGCCGTCCGCGCTCTGCAACCGTGATCATCACCAAGAACGACGGTGGTGTGATCGGGACCTGATGCACCCTGTCCCAAAGCCGCCTCGCAAGGGGTGGCACCTCAAACGACCGCAAGGCTCGGCGATCATCGTCGCGCTGCTTGCGGTCGCGCTCGTTGCAGGCATGGCCAGTGTCGCGATCAACCGCGCGGGCGCCGCACTCGATATGGCCCAAGGGCGCCAAGATCATGCACAAGCGCGGCAACTTGCGCTCAGTGCGATCGAGCTTGCACGACTGATGCTCGCCGATGACGCCCGCAACACCCGAACCGACTGGCACGGCGAGCTATGGGCGCAACCCATCCGACCTTCCCTGCACCGCGACGCACGCGTGAGCCTGCAGATCGCAGATATGACGGGGCACTTCGATCTGAATGCGCTTATCGGAGACGGTCGGCCCGACTCCGATGCAAGCAGCGCATTGATCGGATTGCTGCAGGCACTCGGCGCCGATGCAGGAAGCGCTTCGCAGGCCACGGCAGCAGTGCATTCGCATCTGCGAAAACATGGGCTACTGCCCCATATCGATGCGGTTCGAACCATCAACCAGCTGGACCCGAAGCTTGCGGAGCATCTGATCCGGGTCGCCGTAGCCCTACCTGCCCGCGCCCGCCTGAATATCAACACGGCGCCCGCAGTTGTGCTCGCCGCGAGCCTTCCGGGGCTCTCCCATGGCGAGGCGGTAAAACTGGCTCAGGCGCTTCGCACCGTCCCGGCCGCGAAGGCGGCCGAACTCGCCATGCTGTTGCCGGATGGCGTCCGGATGCCAGACATCCGTCACTTCGACGTCCGCAGCGACTACTTTCTTGCCGATGTCGTTGCGGTCCACGGCGTTGCCACCGTGCAACTTCAGGCGCTACTGACACGCAGCGACGACATCGTGCACGTCGCCTGGATCCGCCTACCCTGACTCCGCAGAAGCGGTGACTTTCGGACCAATCGATACAGAAACAATTAAAGTATTCGCTTGAATGCCGATATAACAATTAGATCAAATGTTCCCTGCCCCTCTTCTCACTTACCGACGATGCAATCATGAGCAACCCACTATCAGTCCGGAAACAGCTCTTCCTGCTGACCGCAGTCACCTGTGGCCTTTTCATTGCTGCGATCGCGGTGGTCATCTGGCAGATGCAGTCGTCCCAGCAGCGCATGCGCGATTTCATCGACGGCGAGCTGGCGATGGAGCGCGACGTCACCTCAGCCTACGCCCAAGGTTTGCAGATGGGTCAGGCGCTGCGCAACATCCTCCTCGACCCATCGAACCCCACTGCCTTCGAGAACTTTAACCGCGCCGAATCTCAGTTCAATGAAGTGATCGAGCGAATCAAGACCCGGCCAACGCTGCTCGAGGGCGAAGCCGCGACCGTCGGCAACATCCAGCGCATACAACAGGACTGGCAACCGCTGCGCAAGGAGGTCATCGATCGGGTGCGCGCGGATGACGGCGCCGGTGCCATGCAGACCCTGGTCAAGGAAGAAACGCCGATGTGGCGCAAGATGCGCGACGTGCTGCTGGCCCAGACTCGCCACCTGGCGGATTCGACGACCGAGACCAAGCAGGCCGTCGAATCCGACCTGCAGCGGGCAACTTCGATGGCCGCCGCCATTGCCCTGCTGGCCCTCGCCTTATGCATCGGTTTCGCCATGCTGATGATACGCAGCCTGTTTCGCCAACTCGGCAGTGAGCCCGCCTATGCGGTCGACGTTGCCCGCCGTATCGCCGCAGGCAACCTGAAAGACACCGTCCGGACAGAGGGCGCAGCAACAAACAGCCTGATCGGCACGATGGCAGCCATGCAGTCCGGACTGGCCCGGACCATCGAGGATATTCGACGCCATGCCGGTGAGGTCAGCACCGCTGTCGTACTGATGCGCGAGAACGGCGCCCAGATCGACCGCGACTCGATGAGCCAGAGCGAAGCGTCGAATGCAATCGCAGCTGCAGTCGAGGAACTCAGCGTCAGCATCACCCAGCTGTCCGACTACGCCGACGATGCGGACCGTCTGTCGGCCGACTCGATGAATCAGGTCGGCGACAGCATCACGGTGATCGGTGCTGCGAGCGAAGCGATCGAGCTGATCGCTTCGCGCATGAGCTCATCGGCCGAGGTCATGACCGAACTCGGCAGCAGCGCGGACAGCATCTCGGCGATTGTGCGTGTCATCGAGGACATTGCCGGCCAGACCAACCTGCTGGCGCTGAATGCGGCGATTGAAGCGGCTCGAGCAGGCGAGCAGGGCCGTGGGTTCGCGGTCGTCGCCGACGAAGTCCGCAAACTTGCCGAGCGCACCGCACAATCCACCCACGAGATCTCGTCCATGATCTCCCGCGTACAGACTCACGCCGGGCACGCGGTCGAGAGCATGAGTGCCGGCAGCAAGCTCGCCGCAGATGGCAGCGCGCAGGCGCTAAGGGCGCGGGAAGCCGTCAGCGCGTTGCAGCACAGCTCATCGCGAGTAAGGGAAGTCATTGCTGCAATCAACGCGGCACTGCACGAACAGCGCTCGGCAAGCACCGAGATTGCCCAGAGCGTGGAGCGCATCGCGCACATGAGCGAAAACAACCATGACGCGACCTCCGCCCTGCTCGGACGGGCAACCGGACTGGAGACGCTAGCCGGCTCCCTGGAGGAGACGGTCGGGCGCTTCCAGTTGCAATAGCTGCAGCATCCCGACGTCTGGCGTTGACCTCAGCGACCGACGTCGGCGTTCGACACCAGCGCCTCTATTCCACCCGATGCGCCTCGGCGAGGTAATCGCGGGTACGCATTTCCATCAGCCGGCTTACCGTGCGCACGAACTCGTGCGCGTTGTGCCCCTCGGTGTAAAGATCATGCGCCTCGGTTTCCGCACTCATGATGAGCTTGACCCGATGGTCGTAGAGTACGTCGATCAGCCAGGTCAGGCGCCTGGCTTCGGAGGCCTCGCCAGCGCGCATTCGCGGCACCCCCGACAGCAACACGGTGTGATGTTCGCGCGCGATCTCGAGGTAATCGTTCTGCGAGCGAGCACCACGGCACAGCGTCTCGAAATCGAACCAGATCACACCACCACCGCAGCCGAGCACCGGTAGCTTGCGTCCTATCACTTCGATATCGCCAGGCACGGGATCCGTTGCGGCGAGTCTGCGGAAATCGTCACGCATCTTGAGCGCAGCGGCCTCGTCTGCAGGAACCAGATAGATCTCGATCTTCTCCAGCGTGCGCAGACGGTAGTCGGTGCCGTGATCGACTTCGAACACGTCGAAGCGGCGCTTCATCATCTCGATCGTTGGCAGAAAATTCACCCGCATCAGGCCGTTCGGATAGAGGCCGTCCGGCGGGTAATTCGAGGTCATCACGAAAATGACGTTGCGTGCAATCAAGGCGTCGAGCAGGCGTCCGAGGATCATGGCATCGGCGATGTCCGACACGTGAAACTCGTCGAAACAAAGCAGCCGGGTCTGACGGGCAATCCGGTCGGCCACCTTTTGCAGCGGATCGGGCTCGTGATTGTGGTTCTTGAGGTCGTTCTGAACCTCCTGCATGAAGGCATGAAAATGCACCCGGCGCTTGCGCTTATAGGGAACCGCGTCGTAGAAGCAATCCATCAAAAAGCTCTTGCCGCGCCCTACTCCACCCCAGAAATAGACGCTTCTTGGCAGCTGCGGGCGAGCGAACACCTTGCGCAGCGCGGTCCGGCGTGCAGCCTTGAAAGTGACAAGCTCGGTATAGAGTTGCTGCAGGCGGAGTACGGCAGCGCGCTGAGCCGGATCAGATTTGTAGCCGCGAGCCTTGAGTTGTGCCTCATAGGCGTCGAGCATGCCGCGCTCGGGAACGTTGAGGGTACGGTGAGGCATCGCAATGACCGGAAAAGTGGGTTCGAAAACGGCGCGCAGCACTTTGTGGGTGCCACGTGGCAAAAACAGTGAGGGGGTGAGACGGCAAGGAGTACTCCCGGCCTTCTCACCCCCTGGCCATCAAGGGTACGACTTAGAAGTGCAGCGGGCGCTTGTCGCAGGCGAGCGCGGCTTCGTGCACCACTTCCGACAGGGTCGGGTGAGCGTGGCAGATGCGCGCCAGGTCTTCGGAGCAACCCGCAAACTCCATCGCCACCACGGCTTCGGAAATCAGCTCCGAGGCGTTGGCGCCAATGATGTGCACACCCAGGATGCGGTCGGTGGTGGCGTCAGCCAGCATCTTGACGAAACCGCTCGGGTCACCCATGCCAAGCGCACGACCGTTGGCCATGAACGGAATCTTGCCAACCTTGTAGGCTACGCCGTCCGCCTTGAGCTGCTGCTCGGTGCGGCCGACCCAGGCGATTTCGGGGCTGGTGTAGATTACCCAGGGCACGGTTTCAAAGTTGCAGTGGCCAGCCTGGCCCGCCATCAACTCGGCAACCATCACGCCTTCTTCCATGGCTTTGTGCGCGAGCATCGGACCGCGCACCACGTCGCCCACCGCCCACACACCGGGCAGGTTGGTACGGCAGTGATCATCGACTTCGATCATGCCGCGTTCGGTGATTTTGAGCTCGACCGCTTCGGCGTTCAGGCCATCGGTGTTGGGCACCCGGCCGACGGACACGATCAGGCGATCGGCCTCGAGCTTCTGGTCGGCACCGTCCTTGTCCTTGTAGGCGATGGTGACGCCTTTCTTGCCGATCTTGACTTCGCCAATGGTCACGCCGAGGTTGATCTTCAGACCCTGCTTGGTGAACAGCTTGAGTGCTTCCTTGCCGATATCCTGGTCGGCGACGGCGAGGAAGCTCGGCAATGCCTCAAGAACGGTCACTTCCGAACCCAGGCGACGCCACACGGAGCCCATCTCGAGGCCGATCACACCGGCACCGATCACTGCCAGCTTTTTCGGCACCGTATCGATATCAAGCGCACCGACGTTGTCACACACGATCTTGTTGTCGACCGGGATGCCCGGCAGGTGGCGCGGCGCGGAGCCGGTCGCGATGATCACCTGTTTGGCGGTCACCAGTTCTTCACCGACATTGACCTGCCAGCCTGCTTCGGACTTGCCGACGAAGGCGCCATGGCCGTTGAGCAGGGTAACCTTGTTCTTCTTGAACAGGCCCTTGATGCCACCGGTGAGCTGATCGACGATGGTGCTCTTGCGCCCGACCATCTTGCCCACATCAATCTTCGGCGTGCCGACGCTGATCCCTTGCGCCTCAAAGGCGTGCCCGGCTTCCTCGAACAGGTGCGAGGTGTGCAGCAGTGCCTTGGAGGGGATGCAGCCGACGTTCAGGCAGGTGCCCCCCAGACGCGGCTCACCCTTGGGGTCGGCGTAAGGGTTGGATTCGCAGCAGGCCGTCTTGAAGCCCAGTTGCGCGGCGCGGATCGCGGCAACGTAGCCACCGGGGCCGCCGCCGATGACGAGGACGTCGAATTCTTTGGACATTGTTTTCTCCCTTGCAGAATCACAAACGGGGCGCACCCGCGCCGGGGCCATGCCCCGGTCGAATGCGCCCCGCTGCGTATCGTTATACGTCGAGGATCAGGCGGGCCGGATCTTCCAGCGCTTCCTTCATCGTCACCAGACCGAGCACGGCTTCGCGACCGTCGATGATGCGGTGATCGTAAGACATTGCCAGATAGTTGATCGGGCGAACCACGACCTGACCATTCTCGACCACGGCACGATCCTTGGTGGCATGAATGCCGAGGATCGCGGACTGCGGCGGATTGATGATCGGGGTCGACAGCATCGAACCGAACACGCCACCGTTGGAGATCGAGAACGTACCGCCGGTGAGTTCTTCCATCGACAGCTTGCCGGCCTTGGCCTTTTCGCCAAACTCGGCAATCTTCTTCTCGATGTCGGCAATCGACATGTTGTCGGCGTCACGGATGATCGGCACAACCAGGCCGCGCGGCGACCCGACGGCAATGCCGATGTCGATGAAGCCGTGGTAGACGATGTCATTGCCATCGACCGATGCGTTCAGGATCGGGAATTTCTTCAGCGCGGCCACGGCGGCCTTGACGAAGAAGCCCATGAAGCCCAGGCGCACGCCATGCGCCTTCTCGAACTTGTCACCGTACTGCTTGCGCAGTGCCATCACCGGCGCCATGTTCACTTCGTTGAACGTGGTCAGGATGGCGTTTTCATTCTTCGACTGGAGCAGACGCTCGGCGATACGCGCACGCAGGCGGGTCATCGGCACGCGCTCTTCCGGACGCTCGCCAGCGATCACCACGGTCGGTGGTGCCACTGCCGCGGCCCTGGGCTGTGCGGCAACCGCGTCTTCCTTGGTCACGCGGCCACCGCGACCGGAACCGGATACGTCGGCCGATGCAATGCCCTTCTCGTCCAGAATCTTGCGCGCAGCCGGGCTGGCAGCACCTGCGGCACCAGACGACGCTGCTGCGGCCGGAGGCGGGGTGACCGCCTGAACCGGAGCAGCGGCACCCGGTGCACCGGAAGCGGCCTTGGCTTCTGTATCGATCTGAGCAATCAACTCACCCGAACCGACGGTGGCGCCATCGCCTTTGATGATTTTCACCAGCACGCCATCGGCAGGCGCCGGGGTTTCGAGTACAACCTTGTCGGTTTCGATATCGATCAGGTTCTCATCGCGCGAAACAGCGTCGCCTTCCTTCTTGTGCCAGGTCACCAGTGTGGCCTCGGACACGGACTCAGACAGCTGCGGTACTTTGACTTCGATCAGCATTGATTCTCTCCCCTTTCTGCTTATAGGTTGGGTGACTGCGGTGTGGTGTCCTGGATCGGACCAAAAGCGTTCTCGATGATCGATTTCTGCTGTGCGTTGTGTTTAGCGTAATACCCCACAGCCGGCGAAGCGGAGGCAGGACGGCTAACCAGCAGCAGCTTGCGCTTGGTACCCAGCACATTCACCAGATGCTGACGCGAGGCCAGCCAGTACCAGGCACCCTGGTTGCGCGGCTCTTCCTGACACCACACGATTTCCTTGGCATTGGCGTACTCGTTGATCGCACGAGCGAACTCTTCTGCCGGGAACGGATACAGCTGCTCGATACGAATCAGCGCGGTGTCGGTGATCTTGTGTTCACGACGATGTGCCAGCAGTTCGTAGTAGATCTTGCCCTGACAGAGCACCACTCGCTTGACCTTCTTCGGATCGAGTTTCTCGACTTCGTGGATCACGGTCTGGAAGCGGCCGTTGGCGAGCTCTTCCATCGACGAGATGGCTTCCTTGTGGCGCAGCAGCGACTTGGGCGTGACGATGATCAGCGGCTTGCGCAGCTTGCGGATCATCTGCCGACGCAGCAGGTGGAAAATCTGCGCCGGCGTGGTCGGCACGCACACCTGCCAGTTGTTTTCCGCTGCCATGTTCATGAAGCGCTCGGGACGGCAGGATGAGTGCTCCGGACCCTGGCCTTCGTAGCCGTGCGGCAGCATCATCACCAGACCGCTCAGACGGCCCCACTTTGCCTCACCGGAACTGATGAACTGGTCGATGACGACCTGGGCGCCGTTCACGAAGTCGCCGAACTGAGCCTCCCACACCACCAGTTCATTCGGCTCGGCGGTCGAGTAACCGTACTCGAAAGCCAGCACCGCCTCTTCGGAGAGCACGGAGTCGAAACACTGGAAGTGCGCCTGACCGTCCTGAATGTGATCGAGCGGCTTGTAAATGCCCTCGTCCCACGACTCGCGCTTCTGGTCATGCAGTACGGCGTGACGGTGGAAGAAGGTGCTACGGCCGACGTCCTCGCCGGACACCCGAACCGCATAGCCTTGAGCGAGCAGCGAAGCGTATGCGAGGTTCTCGCCCATGCCCCAGTCGAGCGGCAATTCGCCACGACCCATTGCGGCACGGTCATCGATGATCTTCTTGACCCGCGACTGCAGGGTGAAGTTCTCGGGCATGGCGGTCAGGCGCTCGGACAGTCGCTTGATCTCCTGCACCGGAATCGAGGTCTCGCCTTCGTCCGAGTACGGCTGCTTGAGGAACGGAGACCAGTCGACCGAAAACTGCCGGTTGTGACCGGACAGCACCGGGTTGTAAAGCAACTCGCCCTTGTCGAGATGCTCGCGGTACTCGGCGATCATCTTGTCGGGCTCGTCCGCAGCCAGCGTACCTTCGGCGACAAGACGGTCGGCATAGAGCTTGCGCGTGCCAGGATGCTTCTGGATCTTGCGATACATCAGCGGCTGGGTCACCATCGGCTCGTCCTGCTCGTTGTGGCCGAGCTTGCGATAGCAGACGACATCGATGACGACGTCCTTCTTGAACTCCTGACGGAACTCGAGCGCCAGTGCGGTCACGAATGCCACCGCTTCGGGATCGTCGCCATTGACGTGGAAAATCGGTGCCTCGACCATCTTGAAGATGTCGGTGCAATACAGCGACGAACGGTAGTCGCGCGGATCCGAGGTGGTAAAGCCGATCTGGTTGTTGATCACCAGATGCACCGTGCCGCCCGTGCCGTAACCGCGGGTCTGGGAGAAGTTGAGCATCTCCTGATTGACGCCCTGACCGGCAACGGCCGAGTCGCCGTGCACGAGGACCGCCAACACCTGTTCCTTGGCGATATCCTTGCGGCGAATCTGGCGCGCATAGACAGATCCGGCCACGACCGGGTTGATGATCTCGAGGTGCGATGGGTTGAACGCGAGCGTCAGGTGCATCGGGCCACCCGGCGTCATTACGTCGCTCGAGAAACCCATGTGGTACTTCACGTCACCTGCGGTCAGGTCAGCAGCGGCCTTGCCCTCGAACTCCGAGAACAGCATCGACGGCGACTTGCCCAGGGTATTGACCAGTACGTTCAGGCGACCGCGGTGGGCCATGCCGATCACGGTTTCTGCCACACCCAGGCTACCCGCCACCCGGATCAGTTCGTCCATGGCGACGATTGCCGACTCCCCACCCTCAAGCGAGAAGCGCTTCTGGCCGACGTACTTGGTATGCAGATAGCGTTCGAGGGTCTCGGCTGCAGTCGTGCGTTCGAGAATTCGGCGCTTCATCTCGACCGAATACTTCGGCGTACCGCGCACACTTTCCAGGCGACTCTGGATCCAGCGTTTTTGCGCGATATCGGAGATGTACATGTACTCCGAACCGATCGAGCCGCAATAGGTCTGGCGCACCGCTTCAAGAATTTCGCGCAGCGTCGCGCGTTCGGTCGAGAAGGCATGGAACGAGCCCACATTGAAACTGCGCGACAGGTCGGCTTCGGTAAATCCGTAATACGAGGGCTCGAGTTCGGCGATTTGCGGACGCTCGGTACGCTTGAGCGGATCGAGGTTGGCCCAACGGTTGCCGAGGAAGCGGTAGGCGTTAATCAACTGCAGCACAGCCACCTGCAGCTTGTCCTCGCCGCCTTCGGTGACGACCGTGCGCACCGGACCGCGCTTGGCCATCTGCTCGAAGGCCGCGATCACCGGACCGTGTGCGACATCGCGCACGGCGGCGCCGGCCTGAGCCTGGAGCTTGTCGAAATAGTCACGCCAGGCATCGGAAACCGAAGCCGGGTCGGAGAGATAATTTTCGTAGAGTTCTTCGATGAACGGCGCGTTGGCGCCGAACAAATGCGACGTGTTTTGGAGCTGCTTCATGATGAAAGCCACCTGTTGTGTTCTGTGTCCCTGCTTGCGCAAATATGGGCCTACCGAATCGCGAATGCCGACGCATGAAAAAACGGGACAGTCGCCATCCATGCGACCATCCCGTTGCGGCTAACGCCGATCCTGTCTCCCTCCCCTCTTCATCGTCTCTTACGGACGCTGCCCGATCGCCGCAACGTCACGACGTGCCGCGCCGACGTACAGCTGGCGAGGACGACCGATCTTGTATTCCGGATCGGTGATCATTTCTTCCCACTGGGTGATCCAGCCCACCGTGCGCGCGAGCGCAAAGATGCAGGTGAACATGGAAGTGGGGATGCCCAGCGCCTTTTGCACGATGCCGGAGTAGAAGTCGACGTTGGGATACAGCTTCTTCTCGACAAAGTACGGGTCTTCCAGTGCGATCTTTTCGAGCTCCATCGCGAGCTTGAACAGGCGATCGTTTTCCAGGCCGAGCTCTTTCAGGACTTCGTTGCACACCTTGCGCATCAAAGTGGCGCGCGGATCGAAGTTCTTGTACACCCGGTGACCGAAGCCCATCAGCTTGAAGCTGTCGTTCTTATCCTTGGCCCGCTCGATGAACTCGGCAACCCGCGACACATCGCCGATCTCTTCGAGCATGTTCAGGCAGGCTTCGTTTGCACCACCGTGTGCCGGGCCCCACAGGCAGGCGATGCCGGCCGAGATGCAGGCAAACGGGTTGGCACCGGACGAACCGGCCAGACGCACCGTGGAGGTCGAGGCGTTTTGCTCGTGATCGGCGTGCAGCGTGAAGATCACGTCGAGCGCGCGCACCAGCACCGGGTTCGGCTTGTATTCCTCGCACGGCGTGCCAAACATCATGTGCATGAAGTTCGAGGTGTAGTCGAGATCGTTGCGCGGGTACATGAACGGCTGGCCGGTGTTGTACTTGTACGCCATGGCCACGATGGTCGGCAGCTTGGCGATCAGCCGGTTCATCGAGATATTGCGGTGCTCCTCGTCGGAGAAGTCCATTGCATCGTGATAGAACGCGGACAGCGCACCGACCACGCCGACCATGATCGCCATTGGATGCGCGTCACGGCGGAAACCGTTGTAGAACCGGGTGAGCTGATCATGAACCATGGTGTGGTTCTTGATCGTGGTCTCGAACTGGGTCTTCTGCGCTGCATTGGGCAGCTCACCGCTCTTGAGCAGATAAGCCACTTCGAGAAAGTTGCACTGATCCGCAAGCTGCTCGATCGGATAGCCGCGATACAGCAGCTCGCCCTTGTCACCGTCGATGAAAGTGACTTTGGACTTGCAGCTCGCGGTGGACAGGAAGCCGGAGTCGTAAGTGAAGAGACCGGTCTTGCCACCCAGGGTACGGATGTCGATGACATCGTTACCGTGGGTACCGGTCATTACCGGAAAGTCGAAGGAATTTCCATCGACGGTTAGGGTTGCAGTGCGTTCAGTGCTCATAGGTCGTCCCTTTTGCTTGCCCGTTTAACTTCCAACTCCCTCATTCATGATCAGCCTGCAAAGTCATCGCTGACTGAGCAGTCCGACCATCTCCTTCCAGCGGTCCACCTCGCATGCCTTGCTACCATTGACCATGCCCCATATGTCATAGTCGTCGGCCCGCAGCAGGTCTTCCAGATCCGCCAGCTGATCGTCCGTCAGACGATCGAAATCACGTTCCAGAAAGCGCGTGAATATCAGGTCGAGCTCCAGCAGTGCCCTTCGGCACTGCCAGCGCACGCGCCCCCTGTTGATGGTCAGCGCATCAGATCGCACGGCGGACCATCATGTCCTTGATCTTGCCGATCGCACGGGTCGGATTCAGATTCTTGGGACATACATCTACACAGTTCATGATCGAATGGCAGCGGAACAAGCGATATGGGTCCTCGAGGTTATCGAGTCGCGCATTCGTGTCCTGGTCACGCGTGTCAGCAAGGAAGCGGTAGGCCGCAAGCAGACCTGCGGGGCCAACGAACTTGTCCGGGTTCCACCAGAACGACGGGCACGACGTCGAGCAACATGCGCAAAGGATACACTCGTAGAGCCCGTTGAGCTCTTCGCGTTCCTCCGGCGACTGCAGACGCTCGCGCTCCGGCGTGGGCTCGTTGTTTACCAGGTAGGGCTTGATCGAGTGGTACTGCTTGAAGAACTGGGTCATATCGACGATCAGATCGCGAATGACCGGCAGACCAGGCAGCGGCCGCAGCGTGATCGGCTGCACCAGACTATCGACATCGGTCAGACAGGCCAGACCGTTCTTGCCGTTGATGTTCATCGCATCCGAACCGCACACGCCTTCACGACACGAGCGGCGGAATGACATCGAATCGTCCTTGGCCCGCAGGCGTACCAGCGCGTCGAGCAGCTTCTTGTCGGAAGGCTCGAGTTCCACGGTGATGTCCTGCAGATAAGGCTTCTCGTCCCTGTCCGGATCGTAACGGTAGATCTTGAATTGAACGCTACGCTTGCTTATCACGAAAATTCTCCCGCAGCTTAGTAGGTGCGCTTGGCCAGCGCGATCGGTTTGACATCGTCGGACAGCGGCTTCAGATTCACTGCCTTGTAATCCAGACGATTGCCTTCGCTGTACCACAGGGTATGTTTCAACCAGTTCGCATCATCGCGGCCATTGGGATTCTCCGCCGTATCCAGGGCGTCGTCGCGAACGTGTGCTCCGCGGGACTCCTTGCGAGCCTCGGCAGACACCATGGTTGCGCGCGCAACCTCGATCAGGTTGTCGAGTTCCAGCGCCTCCATGCGAGCGATGTTCCAGACCTTGGACTTGTCGGCAATCTCGGTGCGCTTGGCGCGCTCGGCCACTTCGCCGATCTTCTGCACACCTTCCTTCAGCAGCTGATCGAAGCGGAACACGCCGGCATGTTTCTGCATGGTACGACGCATCTCAAGGCCCACATCGAACACACTCTCACCACCGGTCTGGCTTTCGAGACGTGCGATACGCGCAAGCGAGGCGTCAGCTGCATCGGCCGGCAGCGGCTTGAGGCTGAGCGTACCCGACTCGAAATCCTCAACCACGGTTTCGCCCGCCGACTTGCCGAACACCAGCAGATCGAGCAGCGAATTGGTGCCAAGACGGTTCGCGCCATGCACCGAGGCGCAGGCACATTCACCGGCCGCGTAGAAACCGACCACGGGCACATTCGAGTTGCCATCCTTCGGCACCACGACCTGGCCCTTGTAGTTGGTCGGAATGCCGCCCATCTGATAGTGACAGGTCGGCACGACCGGAATCGGCGCCTTGATCGGATCCACGCCCGCGAACTGGATCGCGATTTCACGGATGCCGGGCAGCCGCTTCATGATGTTTTCGGGGGCGAGGTGGGTGATGTCGAGCAGCACGTGGTCCTTGTCCGGACCGCAACCACGCCCTTCGTTGATCTCGGTGGTCATCGCACGCGAAACGATGTCGCGCGACGCGAGATCCTTCAGGTTCGGTGCATAACGCTCCATGAAGCGCTCACCCGAAGCATTGCGCAGGATGCCGCCCTCGCCGCGCACGCCTTCGGTGATCAGCACGCCCGCGCCGGCGACGCCGGTCGGATGGAACTGCCAGAACTCCATGTCTTCAAGGGGGATGCCGGCACGTGCCGCCATGCCCACACCGTCACCGGTATTGATGAAGGCGTTGGTCGAGGAGTGGTAGATACGACCGGCACCGCCGGTAGCGAAGATCGTGGCCTTGGCATGGAAGATCGAAACCTCACCGGTTTCCATCTCCATTGCGGTCACGCCGAGCACGTCACCGTCCGTATTGCGGATCAGGTCGAGCGCCATCCACTCGACGAAGAACTGCGTGTTTGCCCGCACATTACGCTGATACAGCGCATGCAACATCGCATGCCCCGTACGGTCGGCTGCAGCACACGAACGCATCACCGGCGCCTGGCCGTAGTTCATCGAGTGACCACCAAACGGGCGCTGATAAATCTTGCCGTTGTCGGTGCGGTCGAAGGGCATGCCGAAGTGCTCGAGCTCGATCACGACCTCGTTGGCCTTCTTGCACATGAATTCGATGGCATCCTGGTCACCCAACCAGTCCGACCCCTTGACGGTGTCGTACATGTGCCAGTGCCAGTTGTCCTCGGTCGAATTCCCAAGCGAGGCGGCCACACCGCCCTGCGCGGCCACGGTGTGGGAGCGGGTCGGGAACACCTTGGTTAGCACGGCCGTCTTCATGCCGGATTCGGAGAGTTGCAGGGCTGCCCGCAGGCCGGCACCGCCGGCGCCGACAATAACCGCATCAAAGGTACGCTTCGCGACGTTCACGCTTACAGCCTCCACAGAATCTGGGCTGCCCAGCCGGCGTAACCGACGAGCAGGAAGATGGTAACCAGGTGCAGCGACAGGCGCACACCGGCCGGTTTGACGTAGTCCATCCACAGATCGCGAATACCGATCCATGCGTGATAGAACACCGACAGGAAGAACAGGAAGCTCAGAAACTTGAACAGGCCACCGGAAAACAGGCCTGACCATGCCGTATAGCTGAGTTCCGGCAGGGTCAGCGCACAGACCGCAAAAATGAGCGTGTACAGCGCCATATAGACGGCAGTTGCACGCTGCGCAATCCAGTCCTTCAGACCGTAATGAGCGCCAACGACATCACGATTCACCATAGTTTCACCCCGATGATCACGGTAAGCGCGAGGCTCACGACCAGAACGATGCGTGAGGAGTTACGTGCAGCCTGCAACTCGAGCCCCTTATGCATATCCAGCAGCAGAAAGCGGATACCGGCACAGAAGTGGTGCATGTAAGCCCACAACAGACCCAGCAGCAGCAATTTGGCCAAAGGATGACCAACCACTGCGGAGAAGGTCTCGAAAGACTCCGCCGAACCAAGGCTGAGATCAAGGAGATAAAGCAGGAACGGCAACATCAGGAACAGCCCCACCCCGCTGACCCGATGAAGAATCGAAACGATACCCGGTAACGGCAACCGGATTTCATGCAGGGCCAGATGCTTCGGCCTTTGTTTTCGCACTGTCACTTCCGACATGAAGACTCCCCTCAACATGCGCGGCGAAAATCCGCCGCAGACTCCCAAAAGGCCTCAGATTATAGCGACGAAACGCATACCCCTACTTCGTTTCGCGCCTTCAATTCAGCTCGTTCAGATAAAAATGTTCGGCCGTGGAGTACAAGCCTCTGCGCCACTCCACCGGCTTGTCCCCGTAGGTGTAGGTAACGCGCTCGACCGACAGCAAGGGCGTACCTTCCGCCACCCTGAGCGCCTCGCTGGTCGAGCGGTCCGCCGCCACCGCCCTGATCCGCTCCTGCGCACGTATCATGCGCAAACCGAAGCGGCTTTCGAAAAGGCTATACAGAGACCCGTTCCAGCCCTGCAAGGTTTCCAGATTGAGCCCCTGAAACACTTCGCCTGGCAGGTAGATTTCGTCAATCACGACCGGCTTCTGTGCAAACTTCAGCAATCGGCGGAGAATGATGATTTGAGCCCCTGGCTCGATCGCGAGCATCTTCGACGCTTCCTGACCGGCCTTGGCACGCCAGCAGTCAAGCGGCACACTCTGCGGATGGGAAAGATCGCCATCCATCGGCACCAGGCGCAGAAAACGGAACAAGGCCCGCGGATCATTGTGCGACGCTACATACGTACCCTTGCCCTGTTTGCGAACGAGGAGATTGTCGGCAGCCATTTCATCGATAGCCTTCCGAACAGTCCCCTGGGACACGCTAAACCGCGCAGCGAGCTCCTGCTCACTCGGGATGGCCTGACCGGGCAGCCACTCGCCCGACTCAAGCGCCTGAAGAATCAGGGTCTTGATTTGACGATAGAGCGGACTGAAAGTTGGGGATTCCTGTGCCATCCATGCATTTGATCACAAAATTTTTCGAGCGTCTATGGGACGTCTTTTGTCTTATATAAGACAAAAGACGTGATTTGACAGAGCGCACGGATACTTCTAACATTTCGACGCTTTGGATTAGTTGCTGAAGGAGCACTTGGCAACTTGTATCAATGCCCCCGTGGCATGGAGTCCAAAGCTCGAATAATTCACCCAGACCGTCTTGTTTTGAGGGAGTCATCAAATGAGCAAAGCCCCCGTACGCGTCGCTGTTACCGGCGCTGCCGGCCAGATCGGCTACAGCCTGCTGTTCCGCATCGCCAGCGGCGAAATGCTGGGCAAGGACCAGCCCGTCATCCTGCAACTGCTCGACCTGCCCCAGGCGCAGAAGGCGGTCAAGGGTGTGATGATGGAGCTTGAGGATTGCGCGTTCCCGCTGTTGGCCGGCATGGTCGCCACCGACGACCCCAACGTCGCCTTCAAGGACGCCAAGGTCGCCCTGCTGGTCGGCGCCCGTCCGCGCGGCCCCGGCATGGAACGCAAGGACCTGCTGACCGAAAATGCCAAGATCTTCACCGTGCAGGGCGCGGCCATCGGCCAGTACGCCGATCCGGACTGCAAAGTGCTGGTGGTGGGCAATCCGTGCAACACCAACGCCTACATCGCCAAGGAAGTGGCCCAGAAGTTCGGCCGCGTCCCGGCCAAGAACTTCACCGGCATGCTGCGTCTGGACCACAACCGCGCGCTGTCGCAACTGGCCACCAAGTCCAGCCGTGACGTATCCAGCCTCAAGAGCCTGGTCGTGTGGGGCAACCACTCGCCCACCATGTACGCCGACTACCGTTTCGTGACCTCCGCCGGCGACAACGTCAAGGGTCTGATCAACGACGAAGCCTGGAACCGCGACGTGTTCCTGCCTACGGTTGGCAAGCGCGGCGCCGCGATCATCGAAGCGCGCGGCCTGTCTTCGGCCGCCTCGGCCGCCAACGCCGCCATCGACCACATCCGCGACTGGGTGCTGGGTTCGAACGGCGAATGGGTCACCATGGGCATTCCGTCCGATGGCTCCTACGGCATCCCCGAAGGCATCATCTACGGCTTTCCGGTCACCACCGAAAACGGCGAGTACAAGATCGTCCAGGGCCTCGAGATCGACGCGTTCTCGCGCGAGCGCATGACCCACACCCTGAACGAGCTCCTCGAAGAGCGCGAAGGCGTCAAGGATCTGCTGGGCTGATCCTGATCGTCCGACAAGCCCGCGAACCGCGGGCTTGTTCGGCGACAGCAAGGCGCGCAACCCCGGTTGCGCGCTTTTTCGTTCACCGCGCGGCTGCTATGCTGGCGGGCACCTTGAACGCGAATCCAGCAACAGGAATGCAGCACATGACCGCAAGCTCTGCCACCCATCCGCGCGACGTCCTTTTTGCCGGTGAAAAGCCCTTCCCCGACCTTCCGGCCGTGGATCACTATGCAGGCTCCGAGAAGCTGATCAGCAAGGCGCTTGCCCTGCAGCAGGAACTCGGACCAATCTTCGATATCACGGGCGACTGTGAAGACGGCGCCCGAGCGGGGGCAGAGGCCGAACACGCGACAATGGTGGCAACGCAGGTCATGAGTCCCGAAAATCGCTACGACCGGGTCGGTGCGCGCATTCACGACATTACCCACGCGCACTGGGAACAGGACCTTGAGATCCTGATTGGTACGGCTGGCGCACGACTCGCCTTCATCACCCTGCCCAAGGTCCGCTCAGCCGCCGACACCGCCACGCAGATCAGCGCGCTGCGCAGTATCGAGCAAGCGTGTGGCAGTACTCGCCCCCTACCCGTTCATGTACTGATCGAAACCCACGGTGCGCTGCGTGAGGCATGGGGCATCGCCGCACTCGAGGGCGTCGAATCGATCGACTTTGGCCTGATGGACTTCGTCTCGGGTCACCACGGCGCTATCCCCGGCTCGGCGATGAAGAGCCCGGGACAGTTCGAGCATCCGCTGATCGTGCGTGCCAAAACGGAGATCTCGGCTGCGGCGCTGGCAAACGGTGTGATCCCGTCGCACAACGTCACCACCGAACTGAAAGACCTCGCTGTCATCCGTGCCGACGCCACGCGTGCACGACGCGAGTTTGGCTACCTGCGGATGTGGAGCATCCACCCGAACCAGATTCGTCCGATCGTGGAAGCCATGCAGCCCGACTTTTCCGAAGTCGAGGAGGCTATCGAAATACTTGTCGGCGCCCAGGAGGCCGGCTGGGGCCCCATTCAGCACAAGGGCCGCCTGCACGATCGTGCCTCCTATCGATACTACTGGGAACTGCTGCTGCGCGCGCGTAGTACCGGCATCGTCGTTCCGCCCGAGGCCACCCGGCGCTTTTTCCCCGACTGAAGCTTGGCTGTTTTACCGGAATACCGACTTCACCCGTCCAGAACCCGAGGCGAAGTGGCGTTATCAAGGTATGCACCCGAGATTATGTCTGGCCAGCGTCCTGCGCCGGCTTGCGCGGTTTTCGCGGCGCGCGCTTGGGTGCAGCCGCTTTTTCGGCTGGTGCAGCCACGGCAACGGTATCGGCAACCGACGCCGTCTCGCTCGGCAATGCTCTCTTGACGGGCGTGATGTCCCTGATCTGCGCCGTGCCCTTCTGACGCGTCACCTTGGCATCCACCAACAGTCCATCGGCGGCCTGACCGCCAAGGAAGGGCAGAGTCGCGCGCAGCATCACCCGCACCGCGTCGTCCGGCGAATGCCCGTCCAACGGCGTCACCGTCGCATTCACCCTGGGCATCCACGGCAGAAAGAGATCAATAGCGGCAGGTTGATTCTTGCGCCCGGCGGCAAGCGCCGGCATCCAGACATTGGGCATTGCTGCCACCGAATCAAGCCACGCCTGAGTCCAGCCCTGCCACATCGTCCACGGCTGCATGCACGCAGAAAACCAGGTCGACGAGAGATCGATAATTGAAGTCGGCACGAAACTCTGAGCATGTTTCATCATGGAACTCCGGTCGGTGACGAGAAGATAAGCAAAGGATACTCCAGCCCGCCAGGCCTGACACTGCCAACCGGGACAGCAGGTGTCCAAGATTTTTCTATATCGACCATGTTTTGGTTTATCGCTCTAAATGGATTGGACCAGGACCATAAGCGCAACCTATGATTGAGCCTCATCATCTTCCACGCTAGGCTCTCGCTCCGTGCTTTCCCCCTCAAGCCCATCCGCCAAACTGGAATCGGGCACCACGGCTTTCAGGCAAGCAAATCTGGCGATGTTCGTCGGCGGCTTCGCCACGTTCGCAATGCTGTATGGCACCCAACCACTGCTACCCTTGCTCTCCACCGAGTTCGGCGTCAGCCCCGCAAGCGCCAGCCTGAGCGTCTCGGCGGGCACTGCCGCGCTGGCACTCATGCTGATTCCGGCCAGCGTGCTATCAGATCGCGTTGGTCGCGAGAAGGTCATGAAGGCGTCGCTGGCGGTATCCGCCATCATTGCCCTCGCCTGCGCCGTAATCAGCGACTTTGGCCAACTGCTGGTACTGCGCGCCATGCTGGGCGCCGCGCTGGCCGGACTCCCCGCCGCAGCGATGGCTTATCTTGGCGAAGAGGTCGGCACCAGATCGCAGGGCAAGGCGATGGGCCTGTACATTGCCGGAAACGCGCTCGGGGGGATGAGCGGACGCTTCATCGCAGCACTACTCACAGATTGGGGTTCCTGGCGAATCGCACTGCTGGCGCTTGGCGTGCTGGGACTGATTGCCGCGGTGATCTTCTGGCGCAGCCTGCCGCGCTCGTCCCACTTTTACCCGCGCGCGGCCTCACTGCCACGCATCATCGATGATGCGAAACTCATCTGGGCCGACCCCGGCTTGCCTTGGCTGTTCGTCACCGCACTACTTGGTATGGGAGCCTTCGTCGGCGCCTACAATTACCTCGGCTTCCGCCTGCTCGACGCACCCTTCGGGCTCGGACAAAGTGCCATCGGTGCCGTGTTTTTGCTCTACCTTGTAGGCTCGTGGGCGTCTGCATTTGCCGGCCAGCTGAGCGACCGTCACGGACGCCGCAAGGTACAGTGGATCATGGTACTCATCATGTCAGCCGGGCTCGCAATCACCTTGAGCAACTCGCTGCCTATCCTGATAGTCGGCGTGGGTGTCTTCACCTTCGGCTTTTTCGCAACCCACTCCATTGCAAGCGGCTGGGTGGCACATAGAGCCCAGGAGCGCCGTGGGCTTGCGACCGCAATTTACCTGACCGCCTATTACCTTGGCGCCAGCCTGATCGGAAGCCTGTCTGGGATTGCGTGGGCACTCGGCGGCTGGAATGGCCTGGCAGCAGGACTCGGACTGTGCCTGCTGCTACTGATGGTGGTCGCACTGCATCTGCGAAGGCTTGCAGCAGATCCAGCATGAACGGCGCGAAGGCCGACACCTGCCAGGCAAGCAGCGTCGGCTTGGCGCGCCCGCCGAATTCGGCCACTGAGTTCGGCCACTTCACCCTGCAGCACAAACCCGGAGCGACACAAGCCTGATGTTGAGTGACAAAAACAAAGGCCCCGTCCGAAGACGGGGCCTTTGTTTTCTGTTTTTGGCGCGCCCGGAAGGATTCGAACCTCCTACCCCTTGGTTCGTAGCCAAGTACTCTATCCAGATGAGCTACGGGCGCTTTGTGCTGCAAAGAAGCGACATTTTAGAAGATTATTTCTTTTTGTCAACTTCCTCTGCGTTTTCAGAAATATTGCTATTTCGTGTTCGGCGAATCTTGCCTCACATCCAACGCAGGGCGCGAATTATGCCTTCAGGTGTGGCGCCGCGCAAGCCCATACACGGCATTTTTTCGCACTCCCCTTACGCCGGATACCGGACCGTCGATCAAGTCCCCACTTTGCCCGGGCGCTTGCTATGATCAGCGCCCCCGAAGCGGTTCGCAACCACGACAAGACAGAGAGAACTGGAATGAGTATTTACGCCTTGGGCGATCGCACGCCCCGCCTCGGTGAAGGCACCTGGGTCGCCCATAACGCCACCGTGATCGGCTCGGTCGAAACCGGGCGTAACGTCAACATCTGGTACAACGTCGTGATCCGTGGCGACAACGACCCCATTGTTATCGGCGACAACAGCAACATTCAGGATGGATCCATCCTGCACAACGACGATGGCGTTCCGCTGACCATCGGAGCCGATGTTACCGTCGGGCACATGGTGATGCTGCACGGTTGTACCATCGGCGACGGCAGCCTGATCGGCATCAACGCGGTCGTGCTCAACAACGCCGTGGTCGGCAAGCATTGCATCATCGGCGCCAATGCGCTGATTCCCGAGGGCAAGGTCATCCCGGACCGCTCTCTGGTGGTCGGCTCGCCTGGCCGGGTGATCAGAGAGCTCACCGACGCCGATATCGCCGGACTCCAGGCCAATGCCCGCCACTACGTCGATAACGCACGACTCTACGAAGCCGAGTTGCGCCCGCTGACGCCCGATACAGCGGCCTGATCTCCCAACTTCGGCGCCCCTGCCCCGCTCGCGGCGCCAGTACGGGTGAGCCAGATCACGGCCCCCAGGATGATGGCGCCGCCAAGGAGCTGATTCGCCCGTAGCGGTTCGCTCAGAAAGATCGCTGCAAGCACAAAGGTCACGACCGGTTCGAGCGTCGACAGTGTTGCTGCGTCTGCCGCACCGAGCCGCTTCATTCCGGCGAAAAAACCGACCATTGCGATCACGGTCGATACCAGTGCAATCGCCGAAACGGAAACCCAACCGGATACGCCTGCGGGCCAGGACGGCGCATTGACCAGCGCGAAGCCGCCGAACACGACGGCTGCGGAGAGCATGACCACCGTTGCTGCAGCCAAGGGTTCCTCCTTGTCGAGCACCTGGCTGCCTGCAAGAACGTACACCGAATAGATCAGCGCTGCCGTAATCCCGAGCGCAATGCCCAGCGGCTGACCGTCAATACCTCCGCCCAGCGTAAGCGCAGTCCCGACGAGCGCAGCCAGCACCGCAGAGATCCGCCCAGCACTCAGACGCCGACGCCAAAGCAATGCCCCAAACACCGTTACCAGAAATGGATAAAGGTAGAGCAAGAGCGCGACGAGCCCGGCAGAGGCGTAATTGAGCGCCGCAAAGAAGCTGTAAGACTGAGCGACGTAACCCAGCCCACCCATCAACACCAGCACGAGCAGATTTCGCCCGCGCGGCCACCGACGGCGCCCCATCAGCATCACCCCGGTCAGCAACAGCCCCGCCAGCATGAAGCGCAGGAAAAGCACTGCGACCACATCGGCCCCGCTTGCATAAGCGTAGCGCGCGAAGATTGCCATCGCGCCGAAACTTGCCGCGGAGAGCGTGACGTATAGCGCGCCGATGAGACGATCGCGATTCATTTTCTGAGAGCTTGTCCCAAGGAGGCCGCAGCATGCGTCCCGGGTGAATTGTGGTCAAGGAATAGTCCGATGTTCTTGTCCGCTGCAGATTGGCGCACCGGTCACGAATCCTTGCATCCCGGCGCACCGCACGCGCTACGGATACGGTATACATGAAGTTTCAAGCACGCACCCAGGAGCCCCGATGACCCCGTCCCGCCCGCTGATTGCCGTTCTGCTCGCCCTGACCATGTTCGGCGCCCATGCCGGGGAGGATGAAACCTCCCGAATCCGCACCGTGGAGCTCTCCGCAGAAGCCAGCCACCCTGCCCCCAATGACCTCGCCATCGCGCAACTCTATGCCGAGCAATCCGGGCCCGACGCGGCCACAGTAGCCCGGCAGATCAACCGCAGCATTGCGTCCGCCATCGACACCGCCCGCAGCTACCAGGACATCAAGGTTCAATCTGCAGGGACCTCAACCTGGCCGGTCTACGCAAAGACGGGCGGAAGAATCGAAGCATGGCGGATGCGTTCGGAGATCCGGCTCGAGACGCGCAACACCGCCGCACTGTCCGAGTTGGTGGGCAAACTGCAAGCCAACCTCGCGGTCGCGAATATTGCCATGCAGCCTGCCGCAGAAACACGCCGCAAGGCCGCCGACGAAGCGACCGTCGATGCAATACGGGCGTTCGAGCAACGCGCTGCATTGATCGCGTCCACGCTAGGCAAGAATCACCGGATTCATCGTCTGAATATCTCGGAGTCCGGCGCTCGTCCGCCGATTTACGCCAAGATGCGTACCTCGTCGATGATGGCGGAAGCCGCTCCGGCGCCGATGGAGGGCGGTGAAAGCGATATCTCGGTGAGCGTAAACGGCAGTATCGAATTGCTCGACTGAGGTCCTCGCAAGCAGACCGATTCGCATCGTCGGCGGGCTCCGCAATCTGTCCGCCGAAGCCCTCACGATGCACCCCGGGGTGGACGCTGCCGCACTGATCGCCTATCGTTCCGTGCATGCCGAACCCCAGCCGACCGTTGCGCATCAATTTCGAACCATCCACCGGCCACCCCGGGGGTGAAAGCCCCCGCTCCACGGCTGTACTGCACCCACACTTGCTGGTCCTTGCGCTCGGAGTCGCCCTGCTCTCCGGCTGCAGCACCACACCTCCGGTGGCGAGCCCTCGTAGCGCCACGCAGACGACGCCCCAGGCTTCCGCCCGCGACTATTTCGCGCTCGATGACCCGACCCAGTCCCAGGAACTGGTGATGTTCGCCTTTGGCCTGCTCGATACAGGCTACCGCTTCGGCGGACGCAATCCCGAGGCGGGCCTCGACTGCAGCGGCATGGTCAGCTACATCGTCGAGCAGATCAGCGGGCGCCGGCTACCGCATAACGCCGCTCAAATAGCGGAAACCACCCGCCCGATCGATCGATCGGAGCTGCGTCCCGGCGATCTCGTGTTCTTCAACACCCAGAAGCGCAGACATTCGCACATGGGGATCTATCTGGGCGATGGCAGGTTCATCCACGCCCCATCCAGCCGTGGCGCCGTGCGCGTGGAACGGCTCGACAACACCTACTTCGCCCCGCGTATCGACGGAATGCGCACCTTGCTGGCACGAAACTAGAAAACGGGTGTCTGTGGGACGTGGCCGACGCAATGTTGTTCTAGGGATTTCAGTCGGCCACCGGCCACCGGCGCCCGCGCCGGGCGCTGATGCCCGAATCACCCTCTGCGGCGGACTGAAGTCCGCCCCGCGGCGGCTGTCCGAACGGCATGGGACAGAACTAAACTGTTGCAAGTAGTACCGCTGAAATCTAGTCTGACTAAACTGAAGCACCCCAACGGAGGAGGAAGCAAAATGCCAACGAGAAAAATTGCGGAGGTGGTGAAAGGCCAGTCCATCGTCACCGCCGACAGGACACTGAGCGTGCTCGAAGCCTCCCAAAGAATGGCAGCTGCGCACGTAGGTGCGATCATGGTTCTGGAACAGGACCAGCTTATCGGCCTGTTCACCGAACGCGATGCGCTGGTGCGGGTCCTGGCAGCTGGGCTCGACCCGTCAAGCACACCGCTGGCCGAGGTAATGACATCCAACCTGCAGACGATCGAAGCCGACCGTCCGCTTGGTCATGCGATGCACCTGATGTTCGAAGGCGGCTTCCGCCACGTACCGGTGGTCGACAACGGCCGTGCAGTAGGTATGGTATCCGCTCGCGACGCGCTCGGCATGGAGATGGTGGCGTTCGAGGAAGAGCTGGAGAAGCGCGCCTCGATTGCCGAAATCCTGTAAGAAACCGAGGGCTCGAAACCCCGCTGAACCGGCTGCGGCCGGTTCAGTTCTTGCCAGGAATCTGGACGAAAATTTCTCCCGGACGCGTGAGACCGAGTTCGTAGCGCGCGCGCTCCTCAATCGCATCATTGCCCGACTTCAGGTCCCGAACCTCCGCCTCCAGGCTCGCATTGCGCTGCTCGAGCCGGTAGTTTTCGTCGCGCTGGGCCTGAAGTTGCCGGTCGACATCCCACACCCGCAACCAGCCTCCCTTGCCCACCCAGAGGGGGTACTGCAGCATGAGCACCAGCACGGCAAGAATGATCACGGGCCAACGCATATCAAGACCGGAAACCCAAAATAAATTGAAATGTTCAAAAGAACGAAAGGCCGCCGGATTATCCGTCGGCCTTTCCATCTGATCAATGCACGCCTGATCAATGCGACCTGATGCCGCTCACCGGATCAGCGCAGATTGTAGAACGCGCGCTTGCCCGGATAGAAGGCGGTACTGCCAAGATCCTCCTCGATCCGAAGCAACTGGTTGTACTTGGAGATCCGGTCGGAACGCGACAGCGAGCCAGTCTTGATCTGCATTGCACGCAAACCCACCGCGATGTCGGCAATGGTGGAGTCGTCGGTTTCGCCGGAACGATGAGAGATCACCGCGGTGTAGCCGGCGAGCTTGGCCATTTCGACTGCCGCGAAGGTTTCGGTCAGTGTACCGATCTGGTTGATCTTGATCAGAATCGAGTTGGCGACACCCTGCGCAATACCCTGCTCGAGAATCTTGGTGTTGGTCACGAAGAGATCGTCGCCGACGAGCTGGATTTTTTTACCCAGACGATCGGTCAGGTGCTTCCAGCCCACCCAGTCGCCTTCGGCCATGGCGTCCTCGATCGACACGATCGGGAACTTGTCGGCCAGGGTGGCGAGGTAGTCGGTGAAGCCTTCGGCAGTCAGGCTCAGGCCCTCGCCCTTGAGCTCGTACCGGCCGTTCTTGTAGAACTCGGACGCTGCGCAATCGAGCGCCAGCAGCACATCGCGGCCCGGCTCGTAGCCGGCGGCGGAGATGGCTTCCTGGATCAGGTTGAGCGCTTCCTCAGTGCCCGACACGTTGGGCGCAAAGCCGCCCTCGTCACCCACGGTGGTGGGGTAACCCTTCTTGTCGGTGATCTTCTTCAGATGATGAAAGATCTCTGCGCCGCAGCGCAGGGCCTCGCGGAAGCTGGTCATGCTCACCGGCATGATCATGCATTCCTGGATGTCGAGGCTGTTGTTGGCGTGTTCGCCGCCGTTGATGACATTCATCATCGGCACCGGCATCACCATCGGGCTGGCGCCACCGAAGTAACGGTAGAGCGGCAGGCCAGCCTCTTCGGCGGCAGCCTTGGCCACTGCCATCGACACGGCCAGCATCGCATTGGCGCCGAGCCGGCCCTTGTTCTCGGTACCGTCGAGATCGATCAGGGTATGGTCGATGAAGGACTGCTCTTCGGCGTCGAGCCCGATGATGGCCTCAGAGATCTCCGTATTCACGTTCTCGACCGCGCGCAGCACACCTTTGCCGAGATAACGAGCGGCGTCGCCGTCACGCAGCTCGATGGCTTCGCGCGAACCCGTGGACGCGCCGGACGGCACGGCGGCACGACCCATGACGCCGGATTCGAGCAGAACATCGGCTTCAACGGTGGGGTTGCCGCGTGAATCCAGAATTTCGCGGGCGATCACATCAACGATTGCACTCATCATTTTTCCTGTTGCAGTTACGAATTTGAAAGGGGCGTAATTGGGCCAGAAACGGGTAAATCAGGCCACGCTCAGAGCGTTTGCTCGAGCAGGGGGCCGGACTTCACCAACGCATCGATCTGCTTGAGCGTTGCCAGCAGCGCCTTCATCTTGTCCAGGGGCCAGGCATTCGGGCCATCGGACAAGGCCTTCGCCGGATCGGGATGGCTTTCCATGAACAGCCCGGAAATTCCCACCGCCACCGCCGCGCGCGCCAGCACCGGCACGAACTCACGCTGGCCGCCCGAAGCAGTGCCCTGCCCGCCGGGCAGCTGCACCGAGTGGGTGGCATCGAACACCACCGGGCAATGGGTTTCGCGCATGATCGCCAGCGAACGCATGTCGGACACGAGATTGTTGTAGCCGAAGGAAACACCGCGCTCGCACACCATGATGGTGTCGGCGCCGTTGTTCGCCTCTTTCGCCTTGTCTACGACGTTCTTCATGTCACCCGGCGCCAGAAACTGACCCTTCTTGATGTTCACCGGCTTGCCCGATGCCGCCACGGCATGGATGAAGTCGGTCTGCCGACACAGGAAGGCGGGGGTCTGCAACACGTCGACCACCGCGGCGACCGCGGCGATTTCCTCAATGGCGTGGACGTCGGTGAGCACCGGCACGCCGAGCTGCTTCCTGACGTCGGCGAGAATCTCCAGCCCCTTGTCCATGCCGGTTCCACGAAAAGACTTGCCCGAGCTGCGGTTGGCCTTATCGTAGGACGACTTGTAGATGAAGGGGATGCCCAGCTCCGCGCAGATCTCCTTGAGCGCGCCGGCGGTGTCGAACGCCATGTCGCGCGACTCGATTACGCACGGCCCGGCAATCAGGAAAAATGGCTGGTCGAGACCGACCTCAAATCCGCAAAGCTGCATGTCTTGCTCCTTCAGGCCTTGGTCGCTTTCCGTTCAATCGCCGCCCTGACATAGGCGGTAAACAGAGGATGACCCTTGCGCGGGTTGGAGGTGAATTCAGGATGGAACTGGCAACCGACGAACCAGGGATGAACATCCTGCGGCAACTCGACCATTTCGCACAGATCGGTCACCGGCGCACGACCGGAAACGATCAGTCCTTTTTCTTCCAGACCGGCGAGCAAGGTGTTGTTGACCTCGTAGCGATGACGGTGACGCTCCATGATCTCTGCCGCACCGTAGATGTGGCGTGCCAGCGAGCCCTCACCCAACTGGCACAGCTGACCACCGAGACGCATGGTGCCACCGAGGTCGGAATCCTCACTGCGCTTCTCGAACTTGCCCGAGCGATCCTTCCACTCGGTGATCAAGCCGATCACCGGGTACTTGGTGTCGCGGTCGAACTCGGTGGAGTGGGCCCCCTCCAGACCGGCAACGTCACGCGCAAATTCGATCACTGCCAGCTGCATGCCGAGACAGATGCCCAGATAGGGCACCTTGTTCTCGCGTGCGTAGCGAATTGCCGCGATCTTGCCTTCGGTACCGCGTTTGCCGAAACCGCCCGGCACCAGAATCGCGTCCATGGGCTCGAGCACGCCACAACCATCGCGCTCGATGTCTTCGGAGTCGATGTAGTGGATCTTCACCTTGGAGTGGGTGTGCATCCCGGCGTGATTCAAGGCCTCGATCAGCGACTTGTAGGATTCGGTCAGGTCGACGTACTTGCCGACGAAGGCCACATCCACCGCATGCTTCGGATTCTCGAGCGCGTGGATCAGGTTTTCCCACACGGTCAGGTCGGCTGCACGGGCCAGGATGTCGAGCTTGTGGCAGACAATCTCGTCGAGCATCTGGTCGTGAAGCATGGCCGGGATCTTGTAGATCGAGTCGGCATCGAGACACTCGATGACCGCTTCCGGCATCACGTTACAGAACAGCGCAATCTTGCGCCGCTCGTCTGCCGGGATCGAACGGTCGGCACGGCACAGCAGGATGTCGGGCTGGATGCCGATCTCGCGCAGCTCCTTGACCGAGTGTTGCGTGGGCTTGGTCTTGAGTTCGCCCGCGGTCGGGATGTAAGGCAGCAGCGTGAGATGGATGAAGCAGGTGCGCTGGCGCCCCTCCTCGAAGCCGATCTGGCGGATGGCCTCCAGGAAAGGCAGCGATTCGATATCGCCCACCGTACCGCCAACTTCGATGATGGCCACATCGGCGCCTTCGGCGCCACGCTTGATGCAGACCTTGATCTCGTCGGTGATGTGCGGAATCACCTGCACCGTCTTGCCCAGGTACTCGCCGCGGCGTTCCTTCTTGATCACCGACTCATAGATCTGGCCGGTGGTGAAGTTGTTGCGCCGGCCCATTTTGGCGCTGGTGAAGCGCTCGTAGTGGCCGAGATCGAGGTCGGTTTCGGCTCCGTCCTCGGTGACGAAGACCTCGCCGTGCTGAAACGGGCTCATGGTGCCCGGATCGACGTTGATGTAGGGGTCGAGCTTCAGGTGGGTGACCTTGATGCCGCGCGATTCAAGAATGGCGCCCAGCGAGGCCGCCGCGATGCCCTTGCCCAGAGAGGACACGACACCGCCAGTTACGAAGACGTATTTAGTCATGAGAAATGTGCTGCGGGAAAGCGCGATGATAACCGATCCCCCTCCCCCTAGTCAGCATCCGGCACGGTTAAATCATATTGCAGGCACCGGCTGCCCACGGCGCTTACCGCACGGCCCCTTACGTGTGCTAGCGTTCGCGCTCGACCCCCCACGCCCGACCGGGCACTGCACATGCCGCTCAATATCGATCTCATCTCCGACTTCGTCTGCCCCTGGTGTTACATCGGCAAGGTGCGTCTCGCCAATGCCATCGAAAGCCTGCGCACCGAGCTACCCGCGCTCGAGGTCCGCATCAACTGGTTACCCTACTTCCTGAATCCGAACACGCCGAAATCAGGCGAGCCCTATCGAGCCTACCTCGAGGCCAAGTTTGGCGGCCCACGCGAAGTCGACGCGCTGCACGCGCAGGTCGCCGAAGCCGGCGAACCCGACGGCGTCCACTTCGATTTCGATCGCATCGCGGTCCGTCCTAACACGATGCTGGCTCATCGCCTGACCTATCGGTTACAGGCGCAGGGCGCCCGCCCCGAACGCATCCGTGCGCTCACCGATGCCTTGTTCGAGGCACATTTTGAGCAAGGCAAGAACATTGGCGACGCGGAAGTGCTCGCCGACATTGCCGCAGTCTGTGGTGAAAACCGCGAAACCACGCTGGCGTGGCTAGCGACCGACGAAGATGCCGCAGCCGTGCGACGCATGGCGAATCAGGTGCAGAAGCAAGGAATCAGCGGGGTGCCGTTCTTCATCATCAACCGCAAGCTGGCGGTATCCGGCGCCCAGTCATCAAGCGCCCTCGGCGCCGCCATACTGCAGGCGTCGAACTGACTTAGCTCACCAACTCACGCCGCTGGCTCGGTCGAACCAGGCCAATTCACCGAGTCAGCCTGCCGATCCGGTACTGGCACCATAGGCGTGCGCCCTGAGCACATCGAGCTCGACCAGTTCCAGCACCGCCTCATTGGTAGCTTCCAGCACCACCGGCGGTGCGATACCGGCATCGAGCGCCTCGAGCCAGCGCAATGCGCACAGACACCAGCGGTCGCCGGGCTTCAACCCGGCAAAACGGTACTCGGGTCTCGGGGTCGACAGATCGTTACCGGCCTGTCGTGAAAAGTGCAGAAACTCGCTGGTCACCCGGGTACAGACGAGATGAAGTCCGCGATCATCCGGTCCGACTTCGCAGCACCCGGTTCGATAAAACCCGGTCAACGGCGCGTAGCTGCATGCCAGAAGCGAACCACCCAGCACATTGCGAGAAGAAGACATGATCGAAGGTCCGGCGAAGGTGACGTGAGCGACTAATTTCCACCAAAATCAGCGATCCGACAAGCCCTCCTCCACATCACTGCATTCGCGTGGGGCTCCGTGCCCGCCATCGACCGCACCGGGCCGAATGCGCCGCGGCAGGTTCGGCAGGCCCAGACCCGGCGACAACTGGGGAAATAAAGCACACCGAACCGCAGACACACGACAGCCGGTCAGTATTCTGCTTCAGAATCATGCCATGGGATCAATGTACAAGCGCGCCGCCTGGCTTCACTGGCTTGCCGCGATCGAGCGGGCCGCAGCCAGGCCCGCAACAATGCTCCTGACAGGGTTACTCGTCACAAACATGTCGGCTACCCCGTTACACTACCGCTAGCCTCGGGAGATCCACGCTTGACAGCCTCAGCCAAACCCAAGTTACTCGTCGTTGAAGACGATGCACCAACACGGATGTTGCTGCGTAGCATATTGGGGCGGCACGGATATGAGGTCATCGAAGCGGTGGACGGTGCCGCCGGCGTGGCCAGCTTCAAGCTCAACAAGCCGGCACTGGTACTGATGGATGTAATGATGCCGGTCATGGATGGCCACGAGGCCTGCAGGCGTATCCGCACGCTCGACGCCGACGAGGGCACGCCCATCATCATGCTTACCGGTGCCGAAGACATTGATGCGATTGAAACGGCCTTCAGTGCTGGCGCCACCGACTTCATTACCAAGCCGATCAACTGGCCCCTCCTTACTCAGCGTGTCCGCTACGCGCTGCGCGGTGGAGTGCTCGCACGCGAGGTGCGCCAGAACCGATTGCGACAGGCCGCAGCAACCCGTATCGCACGATTTGGATTCTGGGAATGGAACCCTGCCGATGACTCCCTGATCTGGTCCGACCATGCCGAGGAGTTGCTGGGCACTTCAACCTCGAAGCTGGCTGCCATTCCGTCCCTGCTCGAAGCCATCCTCCCCGCTGACCGCGATCGGTGCCGTAACAATTTCAATGCTGTTCGCGTCGGTGACGGCAGGCTCGATATCGAGTTCAGACTCCTCGCCGGGACATCCGAGCAGATCATCCGTCTGATCGGTGAACGCGGTGTGGAAGGCAATGATTCAACGAGGCTGTTCGGGGCTTTCCAGAACATTACCGACACCCGCCGTGCGGAAGCACTGGTCGACTACCTTGCCGTCCATGACGAACTCACCAGCCTCGGAAACAGACGCCTGTTCAGCAGCGAGCTGGCAAACGCGCTTGATGAAACACGGAACAACCCACAGGGGGTACTTCTCGTTGCCTGGATCGATCTGACACGATTTCACCGGCATAACGACGCACTGGGCGAAGCTGCTGGAAACATCCTGCTGACCAAGGTCGCGCAGCGCCTGAAGATTGCAGAAGCCTCGGGCGGCAACGTCGCGCGCGTCGGCGGCGATGAATTCGCAATTCTGCTGCGGGGCTCGGGCGAGGAGGATGTCGTCCATCGACTCTCACAGATCCTGGAAACGATCGAGTATCCGATCCCCGTCGGCGACCAGGAGGCGTTCCTGTCGTCGTCGGCGGGCTTTGCCCTGTATCCGGAGCACGGGAATGAAGTCGACCAGCTGCTCAATCTCGCACAGGAAGCCCAACGGGCAGCAAGGCAGCAAGGCAAGCAACTTGCTCAGGCGACGCCGCAAGGGTCCGGACGCGTCCAGGCAGAACTCGACATAGAGCGCGCCCTGCGCCGCGCGCTGGAAAACGACGAATTCCACCTTGTCTACCAGCCCCAGATGGATCTGCGTACTGGTCGGATTGTCGGCGTGGAGTCCCTTCTGCGCTGGCGTCACCCGGAGCGCGGCCTGGTATCGCCGGTCGAGTTCATCCCGGTCCTGGAAGAAATCGGTTTGATCTCGGCTGTCGGCTTTTGGGTATTGACCGAAGCCTGTCGGCAGGCGCGCACATGGGAAGAGGCTGGCCTGGACCTGCGGGTCGGCATCAACCTCTCGGCCCGACAGTTTCTCGATCCAATGCTATTCCAGTCGATCGTCGGTGCCTGTCGTGGAACAGGTGTCTCGGCGCATCTGATCGAGCTCGAAATAACCGAAAGTCTGGCGATGCAGGATCCCGAGCATGCCACTCAGTTACTGGCACGACTACGTGAGGTCGGGTTCAAGATAGCGATCGACGACTTCGGCATCGGCTACTCCTCCCTCGAATACCTGCTCCGGTTTCCCCTCGACACGATCAAGATCGACCGTACCTTTGTTTCCAACATCACAGACTCGAGGGCAGACCGCGCAATCGTGCGTGCCATCACCGCGATCGCCCAGACACTGGGGCTCTCCACCATCGCCGAAGGCATTGAAACACTACGCCAGTGCGACTTTATCGAGGCCCTGGGGGTAACCGAGATCCAGGGATACCTGACCGGAAAACCGATGTCGCCCGATCAGCTCGAATTGCTCGTCAGCGATTTCAGAAGACCGGCCTGATCTTGCGACGCGTCAGGCGCCGGAGCGTGCCGCAAAGAAAGACTGCAAGGCCAATATCGTACTTGGCACCAACTCGGCCAACTCGGCACTGAGCGCCACTGACGCCTCGAGGTCCGCCCCCAGCGCGGCGCGCTCAAGCTGAGCCGCCTTCATTGAAAGCATCCGACCGCCGAGGTTCCCGGCGCCACCCTTGATACTGTGGGCGATAGCGCCGACAGCGGCAAGATCCCCCGTTTCGATCGCTCCGTTCAGCGCTCGCCGTTGTTCAGGCAGTTGCTGGGTTAACTGCTCGACAATCTCGAGCAGATCAGCGCCCAACATCATATGGAGTTCTTCCAGCGCGCGAAGATCAAGCAATGAATCCATGCGACTTAACGACTCCATGACAGCACTCGGTGACGCGTTCGGGTTGGATCGACCATAAAATCCGCTATTTTTCTGGCCCCAGAAGACATGCCGAAATTGTAATCCACTCTCGTCGATTTGCCGCTATCGCTACTTTACTGATATTTTCACAGCAAACTCCCTTCATTCGAGACCATGATGATTCCATCTGAAACACCCCGAGAATTCATCAGCACCGCCCAGGCGGCGCGCCAACTTGGCCTCTCGCTGGGCGCAGTGCAGCAGATGGTGGAAAGCGGCAAGCTGGTTGCGTGGAAGACGGCAGGCGGTCATCGCCGGATTCGTCAGGACTCGGTGGATGCGCTGCTCGCCCATACCAAGCCACAAACAAGCCATCACCCGCAAGCCACCCGCCCTGACACCGACGCACTGAGGGTGATCGTGGTCGAGGACGACACGATGCTGCAGGATGTCTATCGCGAGACCCTTCCACAGTGGAACCTACCGCTTGACATACAAGTATTCGACCAGGGGATCGACGCCCTGCTGGAAGTCGGGCGCTGCGCACCTGACCTGCTGATCACCGACCTGCGCATGAGCGGACTCGACGGCTTCGGGATGATCCGGCGCCTGCGCGAGAATCCGGTGGCGGTTGACATCGCCATTGTGGTGGTCTCCGTGCTGACACCCGAAGAGATCGCGGCGGAAGGCGGCCTTCCCGACGACGTCACCGTCTATCGCAAGCCGGTACCCTTCCGTGAGCTGCATGGCTATGCGCAGGCCCTGATCTCCCGCATCCGCCGCAGTCGCAACCTGCAGGCAACAAATGCAAAGCCGGCGTAGTGAGCCGCCTGCCTGCATAGAGACCGAAGACCCTAAGCCGATGCCGCCAGAACCGTCGACGTTCAGTCATTTCAATCCACATGCGATGCAGGACGACCTGATGGACAGCCCGCAGGTCGTCCGCAGCGTGCTGACGCAGTTTCTCAAGTGGGAAGGCAGGATCACGAGCGAGCTCCGCGCCGCAAAGGCAGCTGGAGATATAGAACGACTGGGACGGGCGGCGCACACCCTGCACGGAACGCTCGCCCAGCTTCACGCCATCGGCGGCACAACACTGGCGGCAAAACTTGAACTCGGCTGTACGCGGCAAAAAACCATCCCGACCGACGTACACGCGGACCTGCTGACCGAACTCGAATCCGTCACGCGTGAAGTCGCGTCCTATCTGAACACCCCTCAACCGGCCTGATCGACCTCGACCGGCTCGGCCAGCGGAATCTCCGAGGAAGCCAGCCGCACACACACATCGCGCTCGCCGATCAGCACATTCACCACACTGGCATCGAGCCGCCCTTCCCGAACCAGTGTTTCGAGTCGCTCTATCACTTCGTCACCGGTCAATCGCGCACGGTAGGGCCGATCCTGCAGCAGCGCCTGAAAGATGTCGGCCACCGACACGATCCGGCTCTCGAGGTCGATATCCTCTGCCTGCGCTCGAAACGGATAGCCGATGCCGAGCAGATTTTCATGATGCGACCCAGCCCAGCGCGGAATCGGTGTATCCGGAAAAATCCGTAGCAGAATGCGATACGTATCGTAACTGTGGCGCGCAATGTAAGCCCGCTCGTCACGGGTCAGCGCTCCCGGTTTCTCGATAATCTCGTCCGGCACCCGCAGCTTGCCCATATCGTGCAACAACCCGGCCAGTTCTATCATCACCAGCGCCTCGCCCCGGCGTCCCATCGTAAAGGCCAGATGGCGGCAAATCGCCGCAACCCGCCGCGAGTGATCGTCCGTGTAATGACTTTTGGCGTCGACCACCCGCGAAAACAGCAAGGCCAGATCACGCATCTCGCCCGTGCCAAGCGCCACCGGCGGCACGCCCTTTCCCAAAGAGTCCAACTCCTCGTTGAGGTAGAGCGGATCCATCGACAACCAGAATGCGTCCGACGCAGCAATCTGTGCAAACGCGTCCACCAACTCGGGGGCAAACATCGGTCCTGCCAGCCCCTGCAGGCGCGCCACGATCCCAGGATGCTCCCAGATAATGTCGTGGTGCAGGTGGCCGCCGGTCAGATAGGGCGCAAACAACACATCGGCGCGGTCCGCGAGATACACGAGATTGGCATCCAGCCGCGCGTCGGCCGTCAGCGTCTCAATCCCTGCGAGCTCATCCCAGCGCGTGTGGTGATAACGAACAATGTCCGCAAAGCCCACCAGCACCGGGCACGCAGCCAGGTAGCCGGCGCCCCGGATGCAGTGTTCCTCCGCCCCCTCCCACTCCAGATTCTCAGTCAGAAGCTTGTGCTCCCGCACCTGGGACACGCCACAGTCATGGAGCATCCCGGCATGCAGCAAGGTCCAGCAGCGCGCATCCGACCACCCCAGCGCCTGCCCCACGAGCCGCGCCATATGACCCACTCGCTTGCCATGCTGGATCTCATCCACACCGACGAAATCGAGCGATGTCGTCAGCGCGACGATCGCATCATGAAGGTTGAGCCTGATCATCCGAGCGCCTTGGGGAAAGTGATCCCGCTCGACAAGCGTCGGCGGCGACTGAAGCGGTGGCTTCATGGTGGCTTTATTCTAGCCTTGGCAAGCCAGCCGCCACGCGGATGTAACAAAATACTTCCTTCGACAAGGAGGGAAGACTGCCCTTAGCATGAAGAAGCACATAAAGCGCTTCCACTGCAGCGCCGAAGCCGCTAGAATGCGCGGCTTCCACGGAGAGGTGGATGAGTGGTTTAAGTCGCACGCCTGGAAAGCGTGTTTGGGATAATATCCCAACGCGGGTTCGAATCCCGCCCTCTCCGCCAGCAAAAAATGATCCAAGCCCATGATTTAGTGGGCTTTTTTCTTTTATTGCATACATCTTGCCATGCACATCAGGTTCTACAGGGCCGAAATGGCGCTGTCGGCCCCATTGACACACCGAAAGGTGTTGCCCGCGACACAGGGCCCCGAGCCCGGCGCCTGAGCATCCCCTATACATGAACAGAGTGCCCAAGCTGTCCGACTACATCGAAACCGCTGCTGCCGACTTCTTGCGCGAAACCGGCAGAGTAGAACTTGATGCGCGCTGGATCGCCGAGTTCTTTCAGGACAGCGGCGTTGCAGAGGCCTATCCCCGACAGGATCTGGTCGCCTTTTCGGTCCTGGTCGAGAAGGCGCTTGCCAAACATGCCGAGCGGGCGGGCAAGCAGGCTCGCCTGCATCTTGACCGGATCGCAAAAATCGGCAAGAAACCGCCGAGGGCTTAGACTGTCCGCGGCAGCAGCCCCTGGCGATCGCCTTTGACCCGAACGGAGGTATCACATGGATGCAAACCAGTCGCCCGCAGCACTGCTGCCCGCAGTCGAACTCGAAACCGGACCATCCCCCGGGTTGGCGGTCATCTGGCTGCATGGGCTGGGCGCGGACGGCCATGACTTTGAACCGGTCGTGGATGCACTGAATCTGGATGGCCTGCCTGCGATCCGTTTCGTGTTTCCGCACGCGCCAATGCGGGCGGTCACGATCAACGGGGGCTACGTCATGCGCGCCTGGTACGACATCGTGTCATCCGATTTTTCACAGCGGCGGGAAGACCCGCAGGGCGTGCGCGAGTCGGCACTGCAGGTCGAAGCACTCCTTGCGCGCGAGAATCTCCGCGGCATTGCCGACGACAGGATCATCCTGGCCGGTTTCTCCCAAGGCGGCGCAATCGCCCTGCACACCGGCCTGCGCCACCCGCGCGCCCTGGCCGGCATCCTTGCCCTGTCCACCTACTTGCCGCTGGCCGACAGCCTGGACGGAGAAGAACATGAGGCCGCCCGTGAGGTTCCGATTTTCATGGCACACGGACACGACGATACGGTGATTCCCTACGATTTCGGCCGTCAGTCCGGCGAGTTTCTCCTGAAACGGGGCCTGAAGCTCGACTGGCATGGATACGCGGCCGGACACACGGTGTGTGCGGCAGAACTGCAGGACATCGAAACATGGTTGCGCGCGGTGTTTACGCAGATCGTGACGGAAGGGCATCAGTAGGATTCCGGATTCAGGGGCTGATCCGCGCATGTCAACAGTGCCGGACCAAGGACCCGGATTGCCGCCACCGATACGGTAAAATGCCGCGCCCGCCACCCCTGTTCCCTGCTGGCCCGTCAGTGGAAGACCCTTCAGGAAGACCCTTCAACTTGAAAACCCGGCACGACACCCCGTCCGCAGAAGACGACTTTCCCGGCCATACGCCGATGATGGTCCAGTATCTCCGCATCAAGGCGCAGCATCCGGACACTCTGCTGTTCTACCGCATGGGGGATTTCTACGAGCTGTTCTTTGAGGATGCGGAGAAAGCCGCGCGCCTGCTCGACATCACCCTGACCACCCGCGGACAGTCGGCCGGACAGCCGATCAAGATGGCCGGCGTGCCCTTCCACGCGGTGGAGCAATACCTTACCCGTCTGGTCAAACTCGGTGAATCGGTGGTGATCGCCGAGCAGGTGGGTGAGCCGGGCGCGACCAAGGGGCCGATGGAGCGCGCGGTCAGCCGCATCGTCACCCCCGGCACGCTCACCGACGCGGCCCTGCTCGACGACCGCCGCGACGCCCTGCTGCTGGCGGCCAACCTGCATCGCGGCGTGCTCGGCCTGGCCTGGCTCAATCTGGCCAATGGCGACCTGCGCCTGATGCAGTGTCCGGCCGAATCCTTGCAGGCACAGTTCGAAAGGCTGCGCCCGGCCGAGGTGCTGATTCCCGACGGCCTCGCCCTGCCGCTGATCGAAAATCTCGCCCCCGCCCTGCGCCGGCTGGCCGACTGGCAGTTCGACACCGAAACCGGCGAGCGTCTGCTCACCGGACATTTCGGCACCCGTGATCTCGCTGGTTTTGGCGTCGAAGAGCAGGCCGTCGCCCTGGGTGCGGCGGCAGCGCTGTACGACTATGCCAAATCCACCCAGCGTCAGAGTCTGAGCCACATTACCGGCCTCACCGTCGAGCGCGAGTCGGAATACCTGCGCCTCGACGCCGCCACCCGGCGCAATCTGGAACTCACCGAAACCCTGCGCGGCGAAGCCTCGCCCACCCTGTTATCTCTGCTCGACAGTTGCGTCACCAGCATGGGCTCGCGCTGGCTACGTCACGCGCTGCATCACCCCTTGCGCGAACGCGACGTTCCTGCCGCCCGCCACCACGCGGTGGCCGAACTGCTCGGAGAAGGCGATGGCCGGATTGCCGACACCGTGCGCGCGGCCCTGCGTGGGGTGGCCGACGTGGAGCGGATCACCGCCCGCATCGCCCTGCGCAGCGCACGTCCGCGCGACCTGTCCGCACTGCGCGAGAGCCTGGCGCGGCTGCCCGAACTGGCGGGCGCACTTGCACCGGCCAACAGCGAACTGCTGTGCGGCATCGCCGCCGGGCTGTCGATCTCGCCGGCTGCGCTCGATCTATTGACGCGTGCAATCGCGGCCGAGCCAGCGGCGATGGTGCGCGACGGCAACGTGATTGCGCCGGGCTTCGATGCCGAGCTGGACGAGTTGCGCAACATCCAGACCAACTGCGGCGAGTTCCTGATGGCGCTCGAGGCCCGCGAACGCGAGCGCAGCGGCATTGCCGGCCTCAAGGTCGAGTTCAACAAGGTGCATGGCTTCTACATTGAAGTCAGCCGCGCCAACGCGGAGAAAGTGCCCGACGACTATCGTCGCCGGCAGACGCTGAAGAACGCCGAGCGTTACATCACCCCGGAACTCAAAGCCTTCGAGGACAAGGCCCTGTCGGCGCAGGAGCGGGCGCTCGCGCGCGAAAAGCTGCTGTACGAGGACATCCTCGATGCTCTTGCACCGAATATTCCCGCGCTGCAGACCATCGCCCGTGCGCTGGCCACTCTCGACGGGCTGGCCGCGTTCGCCGAGGCCGCCGCACGTCACAGCTACGTCGCACCGGTGTTCACCGAACAAGCCGGCATCTCCATCCACGGCGGTCGCCACCCGGTGGTCGAGCGTCAGGTCGAGGACTTCATCCAGAACGACGCCCGCCTGGCCCCGACCCGGCGCATGCTGATGATCACCGGGCCCAACATGGGCGGCAAGTCCACCTTCATGCGCCAGGTGGCGCTGATCTGCCTGCTCGCCCACGTGGGCAGTTTCGTTCCCGCACAGGCGGCGATGCTGGGCCCGCTGGATGCCATCTTCACCCGTATCGGCGCCTCCGACGACCTGGCTTCAGGCCGTTCCACTTTCATGGTGGAGATGACCGAAGCCTCGGCCATCCTGCATGGCGCCACCGAACACAGCCTGGTGCTGATGGACGAGATCGGCCGCGGCACCTCCACCTTCGACGGCCTCGCGCTGGCCTTCGCCATTTCCCGCCATCTGTTGGAAAAAAACCGCAGCCTGACGCTGTTTGCCACCCATTATTTCGAGCTCACCCGGCTCAACACCGAATACCCGGAGTGCGCCAACGTGCACCTCGATGCAGTCGAGCACGGGCACCGCATCGTCTTCCTCCATGCGCTGGAAGAAGGCCCGGCGAGCCAGAGCTACGGGATCGAGGTAGCCGCGCTCGCCGGCATCCCGGGCACAGTGATCCGCGACGCCAAGCGCCGTCTGCGCGCGCTGGAAAATCGCGAGATCGGCAATGGACCGCAGGCGGACCTGTTCGCCGACCTGCCCGAGCCGGAGTCCGCAGTGCTGTCGCACCCGGTACTCACCGCACTGGCCGGCATCGAGCCCGACAATCTCAGCCCGCGTGAGGCGCTCGAACAATTGTATGCACTGAAACGGATGAGCATATGAGCACGCCGATCGACATTTCCGAAGAAGCCGGCGTGCGCTACCTGCATTTCGGCTCCGAATGGGTGCAAGGTGCGATGCGCATCCGCAAGCCCAACGCCCTCGAACTGGCCTACACCCGCGAAATGATGGCCGGCCTGCTACTGCGCGATGGGCTTGCCGAAGACACCGGAAACTGGCCACGCAAGGTGTTGCTGATCGGTCTTGGGGCAGCTTCGCTGACAAAATTCATCTACCACCACTGCCCGCAGAGCCGGATCCAGGTGGTGGAAATCGCCTCGTCCGTGGTGGCCGCCGCACGCCAGTTCTTCCGCCTGCCTGAAGAAAGTGCGCGATTCTCGATCCAGCTCGGTTGCGGCGCGAGTTTCGTGCTGGAGAAGGACACCCGATTCGACTACATCCTGGTCGACGGCTACGACCGCAACGCCCGCGCCGGCGTCCTCGACACCCTGCCCTTTTATCAGGCTGTGCGTGCGCGGCTTTCCGACCAGGGACTGATGGCGGTCAACCTGTTCGGCCGCTCCAAAGGCTACAAGGCCAGCGTGGAGCGCATCGTCACTGCGTTCGAAGATCGTGCGATCGCCTTCCCTTCGTGCGACAGCGGCAACGTGGTGGCTTTTGGTGCGGCAGGCGACGCCGTAAGCCGCCCGGTTGCCGAATTGCGCGAACGTGCGCTGGTGCTGAAAGCCGAGACCGGGCTCGATCTGCTGCCCACCATCACCCGCCTCGAACAGGCGGGAAACCTGCCCGGCGGCACGCTGATTCTTTAACAACCAAGCCGGTCACTGTATTGTCTACAAAGTATCTTGTCCCTAATCGAAACAGGATCTGAAATGAGCACCTTTTTACTAGCTTTGATCGTATTCGCCGTGGTGATTGCGGCCATGGCGATCGGCGTGATCTTCGGCCGCAAGCCAATTGCCGGCAGCTGTGGCGGGCTGGGTGCGGTCGGCCTCGAATGCGAGGGGGGCTGCGAAAAGCCCTGCCCCAAGCGACTGGCAAAAATGAAGGCGCAAGCCGAACAACAACAATCCTGAACACTAGCCCGGAGGAATCATGCTGAAATCCCTGTTCGTGAAGGACTACATGATTGGTGATCACCTTGCCTTTCACCCAGACGACGAAGTCCTGCACGCCATTCATACGATGATCGAACATGGACTGAGCGGGGCGCCGGTTGCCGACAGTGCCGGTCGACTGATCGGATTCCTTTCCGAAAAGGATTGCCTGAGGGTGGCCCTCAATGCCTCCTATTTCGAGCAACAGGCCGGGTTGGTGCGGGAATACATGATCAAGGACGTGGTCTCGGTTGGCGCGGACAGCAGCCTGATCGACGTGATCGAACTGTTCCTGCACAGAACCTTCCGTTGCCTGCCGGTGGTGGAAGGTGAGCGACTGATCGGTCAGATTTCACGTCGCGAGATTCTGAAGGGGCTGGAAAAACTGAGGACCAGTCACAAAACAACACGCATCCGCAGCTGAACCTGTGTCACGGCCCCCACCACCAGGTAGCACGGGGACCGATAAACGCGCTCAGACTGCAGCGGGCTCGGGCGGCAGCCAAAGGCATGTGCCCTTGTTCGCCTTTGCGATTTCACCCAGCACTCGCTCATGGGCCTCGAGTTCGGCAGTCGAAGCCCGTTGAACGCATAGTGGCGGACGCTCGAAAGCCCCGCCCGAGCTGTCGTATTGTGCCGACGCGGGCGCTTCCTCCAGCGTCATGATCAGACTTTCCTGCCCACGGGTCATCGCCAGATAGACCTCGGCGAGCAACTCGGCGTCAAGCAGCGCGCCATGCAGCGCACGATGCCCGTTATCGATCTCGAACCGATCACATAAGGCATCGAGCGATGCCTTCTTGCCCGGATTCTGCTCCTTGGCCATCTTCAGGGTATCGATGACACCGCTGCACAGTGAGCCGAGCGGTGCCCTGCCGAGCAGGCCCAGTTCGCAATTCAGAAAGCCGACATCAAAGCTGGCGTTATGGATCACCAGCTCGGCATCGCGGACGAACGCTTCGAAATCTTCGACAATTGCAGCGAATTTCGGCTTATCGGCCAGAAACTCGACCGAGATCCCATGCACCGCCTCGGCTTCCGCGTCGATGCCGCGCTCGGGGTTGATGAAGACATGAAAATGGCGCCCGGTCAGGCTGCGATTGACCAGTTCGACACAGCCGATTTCAATTACACGATCGCCATTGCGCCAATCCAGACCCGTCGTTTCGGTATCAAGAACAATCTGTCTCATTTGGTGGATTCCTTTGATTCAGCCTTGCACGACCGTACCGGCCTTACGGCACTCATCCACGCCACGCCGGGCCAACTCATCGGCACGCTCGTTTTCCGGGTGACCTGCATGCCCCTTCACCCACAACCACTTGACCTGATGATGCGAGGCTGCCGCATCAAGCTCGCGCCACAGATCGGCGTTCTTGACCGGCTCCTTCGACGCGGTCTTCCAGCCGCGTGCCTTCCAACCGTGAATCCACTCCGAGATGCCCTTCTGCACATACTGGCTGTCGGTATGGACCCTCACCGTCACCGGCCGCTTGAGCAACTCGAAGGCACGGATGACCGCCATCATTTCCATCCGGTTGTTGGTGGTCTGCGGCTCGCCACCCCAGATCTCCTTCTCATGTCCGCCGCTGCGCAGAATCGCCCCCCAGCCGCCAGGGCCCGGGTTTCCACTACATGCACCATCGGTATAAATATCAACTTCTTCCATGTCTACTGGGTCTTCCTTGCACTTTCAGGGTGAATATCGCGCTGCGCAACAGGCGACAGACGTTTTGCACTGACGCGTTTTTCGCGCCAGTTGGGCAAGATCAGGCGCGTACCCTGAACCCGCTTGATGCCCTGTACCACATAGGCCGCACCGCACACCGGCCACCAGCGCGCGCCCGCCTTTTCGGCAAAACGCCAGCGTTCGATCCACGCGGGCGAGCTCACCGCCGGCGCATAGCAACCAAAACCGCCGGTCTGGGTTTCGAATCCGAGCAGCGTCAGCCAATCCCTGACCCTGGGCACCGAAAGATACTGCCCGCGCCACGGAAACGCCCCCCGCTTGCGCGCCAACAGGCGACGAATACCCCACAGACTGTAAGGATTGAAACCACTGATCACCACGCTTCCTTCGGGCACCAGCACCCGCTCCACTTCACGCAGCACGTGGTGCGGACGCCGAGCAAATTCGAGCACGTGAGGCAGCACCACCAGATCCAGACTGGCCGTTGCGAACGGCAGCGCATCATCGTTCGCAAGCACCGCAGCCTCGCCGAGTCGACTGCAACTGAAGCGGAACGGCATCCGGTTGGCGCGCAGCAGGGCCCGTTCGGGCAAGCCAAGCTGAAGTGCGTTGTAGCCGAATATATCGGCCACCACGGCATCCATCCGGGCCTGCTCCCATTCAAGCAGATAGCGTCCCTGGGGTGTTTCCAGCCAATCGGACAAACTGAGGATTGACACAGGCCATCAGCACTTCAAAATGACAAGATGAACATTATCCCTCTTCCAGCCTTTCGCGATAACTACATCTGGCTCATCCATGACGGACAGCGCGCTGCGGTGGTCGACCCCGGCGATGCAGAACCGGTGCTTGCATACCTTGCACAACATGGACTCGAGCTTGCAGCCATCCTGATCACACACCATCACGCCGACCATGTGGGCGGCCTGAAACGCCTGCTTGAACATCGCCGGATTCCGGTCTTCGGGCCGCGCAAGGAAAACATCGAGTACGTCACTCACCCGCTTGTGGAGGGCGATTCCATCGCCATTCCTGGGCTTGAGCTCGAATTGCAGGTGCTCGAAGTACCGGCTCACACCGCAGGCCACATCGCCTACTTTGCGCCGGGCATTCTATTTTGCGGCGACACCTTGTTTTCTGCCGGCTGCGGACGTCTATTCGAAGGAACTGCCGAGCAACTTCAGGCAGCGCTGAGTCGCTTCGCCGCCCTCGACGGCGACACCGAGGTCTATTGCACCCACGAATACACGCTTTCGAACCTGGCCTTCGCCCGCGCGGCCGAACCCCACAATCCCGAGCGCGATCGCTATCTTGCGCACTGCGAAGCCCTGCGTGCAGCCAGCGAGCCGACCCTGCCGACCACGATCGCGCAGGAAAGGCAGATCAACCCCTTCATGCGCACCAGCGAACCAGGCGTGATTGAGGCCGTCACCCATCAAACCGGCCGACGCCCGGCCACCGCGCTGGCGTGCCTTACCGCCTTACGCGCGTGGAAGGATGTTTTCTGAAGGATGTCTTCTGCCGGCGTTTCGCCGACGACGGCCCCGGCAACATCGGCAACATCGGCAACATCGGCAACGTTCAGGCCACCGTACCCGAGCTCAGCGCCCGCGATACCGTCTCGATCACCTTGGCGGCATTGAAAGGCTTCAGCACCATGCCAGCGGCCCCGTTCTTCACGATTTCACTGACCGTTTCGCGATCGCTCCGGCCGGTGATCATCAGCACCTTGATGCGCGGAAAGCGCTCGCGCAGATCTGCCAACACCTCAAGACCACTGCGCCCGGGCATCACCACATCGAGACAAACCAGATCAGGCGCCAGCCTCTCGACCACGTCCAGCGCACCCAAGCCATCCCTGCCTTCGCCCACGACCTCGAAACCGGCCTGGCGAAGGATCGCCCGCAGTGCAATCCGGATCACTTCATTGTCATCAATAACAACAATTCTCTTGTTACTTGCCGCCATTTGCTTACTCGACGTTGTGATCACCCGATCTCGGCCTCAATGCTATCCAGGCACGCTGCAACCTGATTGCGTCCGAGTTTCTTGGCTCGAAAGAGTGCATCGTCCGCAGACTTGATCAAAGCCACAAATCCGTTTTCATCGCCACGCACCGGCATCATGCTTGCAACACCGATGCTGATCGTCACCACCGGAGCCGCTCCGGAAAGCCGGTGCGTGATCGCCAGCGCCTCGATCCCGCCCCGCATCGCATCAGCGACCGCAATTGCACCGTCGAGTGCGGTTTCCGGCAGGATTGCAGCGAACTCCTCGCCGCCATAGCGCGCCACCACATCGGTCGGGCGACGCAACTTCAGTTCGAGCGTGCGCGCCACCGCCTTGAGGCATTCGTCGCCCACCTGATGCCCGTAATTGTCGTTGAACGGTTTGAAGTAGTCGACATCGGCCACCAGCAGGGACAACGGCAAGCCGGTTCGCGACGCACGTCGCCACTCGCGCAGCAGGCTCTCGTCGAAGCGCCGGCGATTGGCGATACCGGTCAAGCCATCCACCGATGACAAACGTGTGAGCTCACGATTGGCATCATCGAGCTTGCGCGTCAGCACCAGCAGCGCGGACCGCATCTGTGCGATGCGCTGCATCGCGCCCACCTTGGCCTTGAGTACCACCTCGGAAACCGGCTTGACCAGGTAATCATCTCCACCGACCTCAATGGCGCGCTGTAGATCGTTTTCGCTTGCACGTGCAGTCAGGAAAATGATCGGGGTCCAGTCACCATCCTGCTCGAGTTGCCGAATCCGGTGCGCGACCTCAAATCCGTCCATGCCCGGCATGATGATGTCCAGCAGCACCAGATCGGGGCGCTCACGCTTGAACATCACTACCCCGCTTTCTCCGTCACGGGCATGCATGGCCGAAAGCCCCATCTTGGTAAGCTGGTGGCAAACCAGCGTCGCGCTGGTGACGGTATCTTCGATGACCAGTACTTTCATAATGCCCGGATAAGCTTGCGGGAGAGCCCAATAGCAACATCCTACCAAGGGAATGCACTTCTGTTGCCGGTTTCATCGCCCTTGGCGCGTATTTGACGCACAGGTAAGCGATCGATAGACTCCTATGCTTTTCGTCGGCCGGTTTCGATGGCGAAGCTTCGCTCGCTCATTTTCTTCTTCGCCCTGCTCCTGCCGCTCCCGAATGCACTGGGATCGGACAGCACCGACACGCAATCCTCACCGGTAGCCCCTGCGCCGACCATCACCGACACGCTCCCCCCGCGCGTGTTGACCCTGGACCTGACGCGTGACGCCAACGATATCTGGGATCGCATCCGGCGCGGCTATGGCATGCCCGACCTTGACAGCGATCTGGTCGCCGAGCAGCAACTGTTCTACCTGAACCGTCCGAGCTTCCTGAAACAGGTGTTCTTACGCGGCGGGCGCTACCTCTACTACATCGTGGACGAACTCGAGCGTCGCGGCATGCCCACCGAGCTGGCGCTGCTACCGATGGTGGAAAGCAGCTATAACCCCCTCGCCTACTCACGTGCCCACGCCTCCGGACTGTGGCAATTCATTCCCTCGACCGGACGCCACTACAACCTGACCCAGGATACCTGGGTGGACGAAAGGCGTGACGTGATCGCGTCCACCAACGCCGCACTCGACTATCTGCAGACCATCTACGAGATGCACGGCGACTGGCACCTTGCGCTGGCATCGTACAACTGGGGTGAAGGTTCGGTTGGCCGGGCCTTGCAGCGCAACCGCGATGCCGGCCTGCCGACCGAGTACAGCCAGCTCAGGATGCCGGACGAAACCCGCTATTACGTCCCCAAGCTGCAGGCGATCAAGAACATCGTCGCCGAACCCGAACTGTTTCACTTCGAACTTCCCCACGTGGCCAACGAGCAGCATTTTGTAACGCTCGCCGCGCCGGCCGGTATCGATCTGGCCACCGCGGCGCAGTTTGCCGACATGAGCATCGAAGAGTTCCTTGCCCTCAACCCGGGCTTCAACCGCCCGGCAATCACCAACGCGGGGCAGACGCTGGTGGTGCCGGCCGATCGGGCAACACGATTCGAGACGCGCCTGAACGAATTCCAGCTCTCCGGCAAAGGCTGGCGTATCCATGAGCTTGAGGCAGGCGAAAAGCTCGAAACCGTCGCCACGCGCCACGGCCTCACACTCGCACAGCTGATGCAACTCAACGGGCTCGCCACCGGCAGCCGGCTCAGTGCAGGCTATGCACTGCTGGTGCCCGAGGGCATCGACCCCAGTGGCGCATTGCGGGTCAGCAAACTACTGCCGGGTGGCACCCGCCTGATCGGCGCACCCGCCGTCCGGCTCAACACCGCAAATATCCCGTCGACAAAAACTAAAGCCGCCAACGGACAGGCAAAGAAAAAAGCTCCGGTAAAGAAACCGGCCGCCAAATCAAGTGCCAAGAAAGCACCGGCCCAAAAAGCACCGGCCAAACCCGCAGCAACGCAGGCCAAAAAGCCCAAGTAACCGTAAATACTGATCTCCCAGCCAAGCACCTGCCCCGAACACAGCCGCTGTAGATACAGTTATCCGGTTCAAGTGCCCATTGCTGGAACAGCCGCCAAGGGCGGGCTTCAACCCGCCGCGGCGGATGATCCGGACACGAACTCCAGGCCCGGGCGCCTGTGGTCGGCTGAAGCCGACCCTACGGAAACCACACCGGCCGATTGAACGTCATTAACGCCTTGTGGAGTCGGCCCTGAACCCGTCACCTCTGGCTGATGTCGGCGGCTCCGGCCAATGGCAGCGCGCCGTCTGCCCGCCTCCCATGCTCTGCTCCACCGGATAGCTGGCACGGCAAATATCGCTTGCCCGAGGGCAGCGCGGATGAAAATGGCAGCCAGCCGGCGGGTCGAGTGGCGACGGCAGATCGACTGCCGCCGAGATCGACGGCAAGGCCTCGCCCATGCCCGCGGTCACCTTGGGCACGGCGTCGAGCAAGGCGCGGGTGTAGGGGTGTGCCGGACTGCGCAGCACCCGTTCCGCCGGTCCCTGCTCGACGATACGGCCCAGATACATCACCGCCACCTCGTCGGCGAGATAGTCGACCACACCAAGGTTATGGGTGATGAAGAGGTAGGCCAGACCGCGCTCTTCCTGCAACTCGCGCATCAGGTTGAGCAACTGCGCCTGCACCGACACATCGAGCGCGCTGGTCGGTTCGTCGCAGACGATTACTTTCGGCGACACCGCGAGCGCACGCGCAATCGCGATGCGCTGGCGCTGACCACCGGAGAACTCGTGCGGGTAACGCCAGCGCATCGCCGACGACAGGCCGATCCGGTCGAGCAAGGCATCCACGGTACGCCGGCGGGATGCCGCATCGCCGGCCAGCCCGAGGCTGATCATGCCCTCCTCGATGATCTCGCCGACCCGAAGTCGCGGATTGAGTGAGGCAAAGGGATCCTGGAACACCATCTGCACCGTACGTCGCATCGGCAGCAACGCACCATGCGACAGCCCCGCCTGATCCTCGCCGTCGAGCAGGATCGAACCCTCGGTCGGTTCGATCAGTTGCAGGATGGCCTTGCCGACCGTGGTCTTGCCGCAGCCCGATTCGCCAACCAGTGCCAGCGTGCGCCCGGGCACCAGGGCCAGGCTGACGCCATCGACGGCACGCACCTGCCCCACCACCCGGCGGAACAGGCCCTTGCGCACCGGGAAATGCACCGCCAGATCACGCACCTCGAGCAGCGATGCGGTGTTGCGCCGGGTATCGGCAAGCGCCTTGCCGGGCTCGGCGCGCTCGAGCGGACGCGGCACGCTCACCCCTTCGTAGAGGTGGCAGCGCACCGCCTGCGCACCCATCCGGTGCCAGTCGGGCGCCTCGTCGTCACAGCGGTCGAAGGCTTGCGGACAGCGGTCGGCAAACCGGCAGCCGGTAAACGCCTTGTCCAGTGCCGGCACGCTGCCGACCGGTGCATCGAGCATGCTGCCGCGGCGTGCCCCTTCGGGCAATGCGGCAAACAGTTTGCGCGCGTAGGGGTGCAGCGGCGTCCGGAAGAAAGCCTGGCGCGGACCGGTCTCGACCAGCTCGCCGGCGTACATCACCCCGACCCGGTGCGCCATGCGTGCCACCACGCCCAGATCGTGCGTGATCAGCAGCATCGCCATGCCGCGCTCGGCCTGCAGGCGCACGAGCAGATCTAGCACCTGGGCCTGAATGGTGACATCGAGCGCGGTGGTGGGCTCGTCGGCGATCAGCAGTTCGGGGCGACCGGCCAGCGCCATCGCAATCATCACCCGTTGTTTCATGCCGCCGGAGAACTGGAAAGGGTAGTCGTCGAGCCGTTGCGTCGCGCCCGGGATACCCACCGCTTCGAGCAGACGCTGCGCCTCGGTACGCGCCGCCTCGCCCCGCAGCCCCCGATGCAGCACCAGCGCCTCGCCGATCTGTGCACCGACCGTCATCACCGGATTGAGGCTGGTGGACGGCTCCTGGAAGATCATCCCGATGCGCCCGCCGCGCACTGCCCGCATGCTCGACTCGGGCAGTCGCAACAGATCTTCGCCCGCCAGACGGACCTCGCCAGCCTCGATTCCAGCCGCATCGGGCAGCAGACGATTGAGCGCGAGCGCAGTCATCGACTTGCCGCAACCGGATTCGCCGAGCAAGGCAAAGGTCTCGCCCGCGGCAATCGAGAAGCTCACGCCATCGACCGGGCGCACCTCCGAAGCCGCCCCCCGGATCACGACCTTGAGCGCACTGACCTCGAGCAACGGGCGACTGGCGTCGGGCAAGCCTTCGATACGGGTAAAACCGATCATGCCTGGCTCACCCTGCGCAAGCTGATATGAAAAAGGCCGCTTGCGCGGCCCGTGCGGCGGTCAGTGATGATGCCCGCCCTCGCCATGGACATGTCCATGGGTGATTTCTTCGGCGGTCGCGGCGCGCACTTCTGCCACCGTCACGTCGAAAATCAGCGCTACGCCTGCCAGAGGGTGGTTGCCATCGACCACCACCTTGCCTTCGGCAACGTCGGTGATGCGATAGATGATTTCTTCCTCGCCATCCTCGCTGACGCGCTCGAACGACATTCCGACTTCGATATTGTCCGGGAACAGCTTGGCGTCCTCGACCAGCACCAGCTCTTCGTCGTAATCGCCAAAGGCTTCTTCCGGCTGCAACTTGAGCTTGAAAGTGTCGCCCAGCTTCTTACCGTGCAGCGCCTCTTCGAGCATCGGGAAGATGCCGTCGTAGCCACCGTGGAGATAAACCAGCGGATGCTGACCATCGTCGATCACCGCACCGTCAGGGTCGGTTACGGTGTACTTCAGAGTGACGACGCTGTTCTTTGCAATTTCCGTTTGCATGCTATGTATCCAGTTCCTTGACCAGTTTGAAAACCGCGGCGACATGGCCGCGGGGCGTGACATCACGGAGCACGTGACGAATGACACCCTGTTTGTCGATGATGAAGGTTGTCCGCGCCACGCCCATCTTCTTTACCCCGTCGACCTCCCTTTCCAGCCACACATCGTAGAGGCGGGCGACCTCGGCATCGGTATCGGACAACAGGCGGATGGACAAGCCATGCTGATCGCGAAACTCGGCGTGGGTCAGGCAGTCGTCGGGACTCACACCCACGATGATGCAGTCGCAGTTGGCAAACTCGTCTTCATGGTCACTGAAGTCGGCCGCCTGGCGCGTACATCCCGGAGTGTTGTCACGCGGGTAAAAGTAAAGAACCACATGTTGCCTGCCGCGCGAGGAAAGGAGGTCGAAGTTCTCCATATCCGCGTCCGGCAACGAAAAAGCGGGGGCGATGTCTCCGCTCTGCAGCATGGATTCTCCCTGACGTGAGGCGGATTCTAACGGAGAGACGGTGCGAACTCTACCTGACTGTGATCGGGGCTCAACAAACATGAAGTCGCTCCTTTATGATTTTTGGCACGGCACGGTGGCAAAAAACAGGCACCTGCTTCATCAATAGCCCAGTCAGGCGGAAGGCTCAAGACGCAGCGCATCATTCACCGTTTGCTGATAAAGCTTGCCCCACCCGATTTACTGTTTAAAATTACAGTTCCAATCAGGAGATGGTCATGAACACCCGCAGCGAACACCTGACTGCCCGCCAGCAGGAAATTCTCGACTTCATTCGCCAGACGCTGGAGGCCGAGGGGCGCCCTCCCACCCGTGCCGAGGTATGCACCGCCTTTGGCTTCCGCTCGCCCAACGCCGCAGAAACCCATTTGCGCGCACTCGCCGCCAAGGGAGCCATCATGCTCGAGGAAGGGCGTGCACGTGGCATCCGTCTGGCCGAAGCGCTCGGCCTGCCCCTCATCGGCCGGGTTGCGGCAGGCAGCCCGATTCTGGCCGCCGAGCATGTTGAAAAACGCTTCCAGCTCGACCCTTCGCTGTTCTCGCCGCGTGCCGATTACCTGTTGCGGGTGCACGGCCTGAGCATGCGCGATGCCGGCATTCTCGACGGCGACCTGATCGCGGTGCACCGCACTGGCGAAGCCCGTAATGGTCAGATCGTCATTGCCCGCATTGAGGACGAAGTCACGGTCAAAACCCTGCAACGCAAAGGCAATACGGTGGAACTGCTACCGGCCAACCCGGATTTCGAGCCCATCGTGGTGGACATCCGACGCCAGCCGCTGGTGATCGAAGGGATAATGGTCGGCCTGATCCGCAAGGATCACTGAACCCGGATGAGCAAAACACGATCAGCCAATCGATGTGGATGATTGTCCCCTGCCCCCTGTCCGCTGTTCCTGCCCCCTGACGCCATGAGTACCGCCTCCGCACTCGCCGCCCTGCCCGCCGGACTGGTCTGGCAGGGTCGCACGTTTGCCCACCAGGCCGGCCCGGTGCTGCCGACCGGCCATGCCGCACTCGACGCCGAGTTGCCCGGCGGAGGCTGGCCGGGCACGGCCATGACCGAACTGTTGGGCGACCAGCCCGGCGTGGGCGAACTCTCTCTGCTTCTCCCCCTGCTGTGTCGCCCCGCCTCCAGCCGCTGGCAGGTCTGGATTGCGCCACCCCGAATACCCTACGCTCCGGCATTGCGCATGGCCGGGGTCGATCTGGCCTCGCTGCTCCTGATCACCGCGCCCGCCGCGGCCGAAGCGCTGTGGGCCACCCGACAGGCACTGGCGTCGGCCAGTTGCAGCGTCGTGCTGGCCTGGCTACCGCAGGTCGATAGTGCCGGCCTGCGCCGCCTGCAACTGGCTGCCGAAGAAGGCGCCACCCCGCTGTTCCTGTTTCGCCCGCTTGCCGCCGCCCGCCAGCCCTCGCCGGCACCGCTACGTCTGGCCCTGTCGGCACAAGGGCGGGCCTTGCGCATCGACCTGCTCAAGCGCCGCGGCCCGCTGGCTCATGCACCGGTGCTGCTGCCCTTGCATGCGGGCAGCCTGTAAGCCGCAGGCAAGCACCGTGCTGTGGCTGGCGCTGATCCTGCCCGAGTTGCCCCTCCAGGTTCTTGTGCGCGGGCTCACAGACCCTGGCTTGCTCGCCATCACCGAAAGCCAGCCAAGACCGCTGGTAATCGCAGCCACCCCGGCAGCACGAAACCGCGGCATCGAGATCGGCCAAGGCGTCAGCAGTGCGCTTGCGGTAATCCCTGAGTTGAACCTGCGCCCACGCACCCCGGCCGCAGAGCGCGCCCTGGTCCACGAAGTGGCCACCTGGGCGGGCGCCTTTGCCTCGCGCATCAGCCTGGACCCGCCCGACTGCGTGTTACTCGAGGTCGCTGCCAGCCTGCGTCTGTTCGGCGGGCTGGCAGCACTGCAACAGACCCTGCATGCGGGCCTGTTGCAACAAGGTCTCCTGGTGCACAGTGCGTGCGCACCCACCCCCCTGGCTGCGCGCTGGTTCGCCCGCAATCAGGCAGCGTGTCCGCAAGCGACCGAAGGCACCTGCGCGACCGACTGGCGTGCTCACCTCGATGCCCTGCCCCTGGATGTGCTTGCCGATGGCAGCGCGGTCAGCCCGGCCAGCCTCGAACTTCTGGCCGGCATCGGGCTGCGCACCCTGGGCGAGATCCGCGCACTGCCTGCCGCCGGCCTCGCCCGGCGCCAGGCGCAGGCTGTGACCGACACTCTGTCGCGCGCCTATGGCGACACCCCCGACCTGCGTCCCGAGTACGCACCGCCGGTGAACTACCTCGTTCAGCTCGGACTGCTCCACCCGACCATCCACACCGAGCCGCTACTGTTTGCCGCACGGCGGCTGTTTGCCGGACTGGCCAGCTGGCTGGCTGCCCGTCACGCCGGCATCGATCACTGCAGGCTGTCACTGCTCCACGAACGCGGACCGGACACGGTGCTCGACATCCTGACCGGCACCCCGAGCCGCGACGAAGCCCGTCTCAACCTGCTCGCACGCGAACGCATCGCAGCACTCAGATTGTCCTCACCGGTGGAGGAGCTAAGGCTGGAAACACACGGCCCACGCCCGCTCGCAGCACGCTCGAACGACTTGTTCGGCGACTCAGCCACCGAGCGCGAGAACGCAACGCTGCTGCTGGACCGTCTGCGGGCAAGGCTGGGCGCCGGACAGGTCAGGCAACTGAGCACCTTCCCGGACCAACGCCCCGAACATGCATGGCGCAGCATGCCATTCGGCGAGCAGTCTGCAAGCCCCTTGCTTCATGTCGAACCAAGCGTCGGCGCCCCTCGTCCCCTATGGCTGCTACCCCAAGCACGACCGCTCTCCCACCCTGCCAGCCTGTGCCTGGTGCGTGGTCCGGAGCGCATCGAACAGGGCTGGTGGGACGGGCACGACATCCGCCGCGACTACTACGTCGCAAGCACCAGCAATGACGCCCTGTGGTGGATCTACCGCGAGCTCGTCCCTCGCGGCGACTGGTACGTGCAGGGTTACTTCGGCTGAACGCCGATACCGATCTAGAGCATCTCGTCCATGAACCCGGCCAACGCGATGTCCTTGTCGGTCAGGCCGCCGGCGTCGTGGGTGCTGAGCACGACATGCACGCGGTTGTATACGTTGGACCACTCGGGGTGATGGTCCAGCTTTTCTGCCTGCAGCGCCACCCTGCTCATGAAACCAAAGGCGGCATTGAAGTCGGAGAAGCGAAACTCACGCTCGATCGCGTCACGCCCCACGACCAGTCGCCATTCAGGCAGGGCAGCCAGCGCTGCCGCACGTTCTGCATCACCAAGCTTCATCATTTTTGCTCCTTCAACGCAGGGAAAAATGCACCAGGCGTCCGCCGGCACTCACCTGCGCCGCCGTCGGCGATACAAGGAATACCCGTTCGGGGGAAACCTTGCCCTCTTCCACCAACCATTCACGCACCCGCTGGGCTCGCTGCAGGGCCAGCGCCTTGATGTCCTCGTCGCCCACCTTGATGTCTGCAAGCAGCAAGGCTTCCGTCTCGGGCACCGGCAGACGCTTGGCGAAACCGATCAGATTGCGCGGCTTCTTGATCTCGGCATCGTCATAGACCTGCGCCAGCAAATCCGGGTACTCCTGCTCCGAAAACTCGATTTCCTCCAGCGAAGGTGCCGACTCGCCACGCTTGATCAGTGCCTTGAGCTTGATCCCCCGTACCTGATCGAGAAGCTTCGCCCTCCTGATGCCCTCAAGGTCGGTAGCCGGGTCAGCAAGGCCCGTAACGTCCAGCCGTAGTGCAGGGCGATCGATCAAGGCCGTTGCCAACACAGTCAGCTTCTCCACCTGCGGCTCGCCCGGACGCGCCACACCGGGATCGAACTCGAGTTTAGACAGCTCCTCACCGCCGCCGAATGCGGCACCAAGCAAAGAGAAAGGCGCGGTAACCGCCTTGCCCGCCAGATTGAACAAGGCCCGTATCACCAGGCCGAACACGCTGAACTCCGGATCGTCCATGGTGCCGCTCACCGGCAGGTTGAGGTCGATCTCGCCGCGACCGTTCTTGAGCAGCGAGACCGCAAGCTGCACCGGAAGATTGACCGCATCCGGGCTATCCACCGCCTCGCCAAAGGTCAGCTGGTCGAGAAAAATGCGATTGGTCGCCGACAGCTTACGGTCCTCGATCCGATAAACGAGCTCGGCCGACAGCTTGCCTTTCTGAATCCCGTAGCCCACGTACTTGCCGGAGTAGCTTGACAGGCTGGTGAGTTCGAAATCCTTCACCGAAGCCCCAATATTCAAGTATTGATCCTGTCGAAAGAGATTGAGTTCGCCCTCCACCGACACCGGTGCGGCGTTGTCGACCTTGCCCAGCAGGCTCAACTTGGCGATCGTGCCGGGATCGGATGCAAGTCCGGTCAAACTCCCCGCCATCCCGGTCAGATTGGCGTCGTAGTTCGGCCGCACAAAGCGGTCGCTGAACGCAATGTTGCCGCCCTTGACATCGATGCGGCCGATCCGGATCCGGGGCATCGGCTGGTCCGGGCGCTGAGCATCGGCCAGCGCGGCCTCGGCCTTCTGTTGCTCCGCCTCCGCCGCCTCCGTACCGGGCTGGATCTCACGCAGGTTGAGTTTGCCCTCCTCGCTGAGGATCAGGCGGGTATAGAAATCGTTGAGCGCAACGTCGCGTACGTCGAGGGCGAACGGCGCCAGCTTGAGGTCGACACCACGAACATTCAGATTGCGCCAGCGCACGAAGTCAGTCGCGCTCTGGCGGTCGACCGAGGCGAAATTCGCCACCGAGACATCGCCCCTGAACTGCGTTTTCAAGCTGCCGTCACGAGCCGCTTCAAGCACCAGCGTCCCCTTGGTGCTCACGTTGCCGCGCGAGATCGCGATCCGTGTCTGCTCGAGCACATAAGGTTGCAGCGGCAACAGGTCAACGCTGCGAAGATCGAGCTTCAGGGATGTTTTGAGCGGATCGAGCACAACGGTACCCACCGCACCGAGCTTGCCGCCCTTGTTGATCCGGCTCTCGAGCTCAAGAGTAAGGGCCACGCCCTTGTCGGTGGAGAAATTCTCCACCTTCAGCGCAATGCCGTCCGCGACCAACACCACCGGCCGGCCTGCGCTCCGGTCTTCAACCCGCACCGAGGCGCCTTCGAGCGCCAGCTTCTCCACATTGACCGACCACGGCGCGCCCCCGCCCGCCCCCTTGGCTGTCTTACCTGCCACCTTGCCCGCTTGTACCGACGGACCGGCAAGTGCCATCAGATCGATACGGCCGTCACGCTGACGGATGGCAGAAACGGCAGCACCCTTCACCTCGAGCCCGGCCACGCTGACCTTGCGCTCGATCAGATCGACTTGCGCATTGCTCACCAGCAGCTGCGGAACCTGCACGGCATGGGTCTTACTCCCATTGAGCCCCAGCACAAAGTCGTTCAACGTCAGCGTTTCGGCATTGACTGCCGCCTGCAGCACACCGTCCTTAAGCGCCAACTTGTAGCTCACGGCGCCGTCGAGGCGGCCGCCCCGGACCTCTGCTCCCGGGAGCACCACGGCAAAATACGACGCATACCGCCCAGGCTGAAACTGCTCGATCGTCACACTGCCGTCGAGCTCGAACGGTTCGATCCTGAGGTTTTCCTGATGGCTGAATTTCTCACCGCCATCGGTGACGTAGTCCAGCCGGATCTCGGCCGGCATGTCGCCCGTGGAGGAAAGATCGCGCAGGTCAAAGTTGATTGACTCGATACGGGCACGGAACGGACCGGCCAGCGTGCGATCTTCAAACCGCAGCACACCGTCACGCAAGCGCGCTGAGGCCAACAGGAAGTCGAGCTTTTTCGCCTCTCCTCCGGACGCAGGCAAAACTTCAGTCTCCGCAGCGGGCGCCGCCGCGGTGGAGCGCCGCTGTTTCGACTTTGACGATGCGCTCTGTTTCACCGGCGCTTGCTGCGGCAACAGCTGTTGCAGGTTGAACCCGCCATCTGCCAGGCGAACAAGATCGAGCTCGGGCTGCGCCAGACGCAGCTTGCTGAAATGGAAGCGGTTGACGAGCGGCTGCACGTCAGCCAGTTCGAGCTCGAACTCGCCGACCGAAACGACCTGATTGTCAGCCTTGTCCCGAACGACCAGCTTGTCGACCCGGACCTGACCCTTGAGCGCAATCGTGGGCGAGAGGTCACTCGGCTGGCTGAATGCCACCGCCAGATCGGTGCCCAGGCTGCCCGAACTCAGCTTGAATGCGGGTTCAAAGGGCAGATAGGGGAGCCACGGCTCGAGCTGGAAATCCTTCAGCGACAACTCGAGCACCGTCTCGCGGTCGTTGCTGAACGGCTTGCTGCGCCCGCCAAGCCCCAGTGGCTGATCATTGAGCACCGCCGACAACGAAGGCTCGACGAAAACATCGACCTTTACCGGGAGATTGGACAGAAAAGGAACGCCGACATTGATCGCAGTCAGTTCGTGCTGCAGCCCTTCGACCTGGTCATCGATACTGACCTGTCCATCAAGCAGTTGAATGTTGCCGATGGAGAAGCGCGATTCGCCCTCGGTGGCAGGCCGTGCAGCAAGGCGTTCGATCACATCCGACCAGTTGTGCCGAGCCTCGGGCATCCGCACGAGCTTGAGTCGCAGTCCGACAAGCGACAACTCATGCAGCACCGGACCACCGCGCACCACCGACTCGAGCTCGAGATTAGCCCGCAACTGCTCGAAGGCCAGGCCAGGCGTCACGCCATCGGGCTCCATCACCTTCGCACCACGCACTTCCACGGCGAGCGTGAACGGATTGAAGGCGACGCCTTCGATCGACACCGTGCGTCCGGTGGATTCGTTCAGGATCTTGGCCGCGTAGTGTCGCGCAACCGGCGGCACCACACCAAAACCGATCACGGCCACGGTCAGCAGGACACCCGCAGCCCACTTCGCCGGACGAACGAAGCCCTTCAGGCGGGCGTGATCAATCGGACCGGGGGATGAATCAGACATTCAGACGCTCCATGCGCTCACAATCATGTTTGGAACCACCACATTAAATCAATACTCATTTGCTGCGAATCGCGACGGGGCGTATTCTGCGCCGCTTTCAACGCACTAGGCGTCATTGTGACCGACCAGCGTTTCGACCTTGTTGTAATCGGTGCCGGTGCCGCCGGCATGATGTGCGCAGCAACCGCCGGCCAGCGTGGCCGCAGTGTGCTGCTTGTCGATCATGCGACGAAACTGGCCGAAAAAATCCGCATTTCCGGTGGCGGCCGGTGCAACTTCACCAATCGCCGCGTCACTGCCGAACACTTCCTGTGTCGCAATCCGCACTTCGTCCGCTCGGCCCTGTCGCGCTACACGGCGCGCGATTTTATCGATCTTGTGGAGCGTCATGGGATTTCCTATCACGAACGTGACTGGGGACAGCTGTTCTGTGACGATTCCGCGCAACAGATCATCGACATGCTCCGCACCGAGTGCGATTACGGCGCGGTGCAGTGGGCGATGCCCACCACTGTTCATGCAGTAAAGCAGACCGGCTACGAGACCGAACGTTTCGTCATCGACACAAGCCACGGACGCATCCGCGCCCAGAGCCTGGTCGTGGCCACTGGCGGCCTGTCCATCCCGAAAATCGGCGCCACGCCCTTCGGCTACCGGCTTGCAGAACAGTTCGGTCTTCCCGTAATTGCGCCCCGCCCAGCACTGGTTCCACTGACCCTGCCCCCCGAGACCCTGGCCCGGCTCGTCGAGCTGGCGGGCGCCTCATTCGAGGTGGAAGCCAGTTGTCGAGGGCCGGTTTTCCGCGAGGCGGCATTGATCACCCATCGCGGACTTTCCGGCCCTTCCATTCTGCAGGCCTCAAGCTACTGGCAGGCGCAGGCTTACGATCAGGACGAATGGGCGCCGCTCAGCCTCAACCTGCTCCCGGGCATCGACACCGAAGCCTGGTTGCTCGGCCACGCGAGCGAGCGCAGCCTGCTTGCCAACCTGATGGCCGAACATCTGCCGCGGCGTTTTGCCCATGCGTGGTGTGCCCTGCATGGCTGGGAGAAGCCGATCAACCAGTTTCGCCATGCCGAACTGCGAGCGATCGCTGCCACCCTCGCCGACTGGCAGCTCACCCCGTCCGGCACCCAAGGCTACGCCAAGGCCGAAGTCACGCTCGGCGGCGTCGACACCCACGCGCTGTCCTCCAAGACCATGGAGGCGCGCAGCGTTCCCGGCCTGTATTTCGTTGGCGAGGTGATGGACGTCACCGGCCACCTCGGCGGCTACAACTTCCAGTGGGCCTGGTCATCCGGATACGCCGCCGGTCAACACGCTTGAAGCGGCACGCCTGAGGCGGCACTCCTGACACAGCACGCTTCAGACCTACCCGCTCAGTTGCCCGCTCAGGCCCCCACCCTACGCTTGCGCCACCACGGCAGCAGCGGCAAATAGGCCAGCATCTGAATCGCGATCAAGCCACCAAAGGATAGCGACAATGATGCCGACATCGTCCGCCCGCCCGCCTGCAATGCATCGAGCGCCAAGCCCAGGCCCCACTGCACGATAAAGGCGCCGGCAAACGCCATCAGGTTGATCGCTGTCGCCACCCGGGCAAACACCTGCTTCGGAAAGCTCGCCGAAGTGGCGAGATAGGTTTGCGAATTGACCGATGACAGAACCCCGAGCAGAAACCACAGCACCACCAGCGGCCCGACATTGAACAGGATGCCAAGCTGCACCATGAGCATCCCGACAAAGCCGAACTGGATAAGGTTCAGAGGACGCACCCCGCGCCGCGCCAGACGGACGCCGAGCACGCCAATCGACAACTGCCCGACCAGCATACCCACGTTGAGCGCCACCAACTGACCTGCGGCCTGCGCCAGTGTGAGGCCGCTGACGTTCATCAGCCACGGCACCGCCCACAGACTCTGCATCGCCATGAACCCGCCCGTAAAGAACATCGACGAGCAGGCAAAGCGCAGGAAGGCCGGCGCAACGAAAATGCGTCCGACCGAGCGCAATGCATCGCCCAGGGTCTCGGTGCCGGCATGACTGGCCTCATCGGGCAGCGACCAGAAGATCCACCCCGAAATCACCACTGCCAGCACGGCGATCATCCAGAACACACCTCGCCACCCCATCAGCGGCAACAGCGCCTCCACCGGCGCACTTGCGGTAAGCGCACCGAGCGCTCCGGCCGCCATGATGAAACCGGTCATCGAGCTCTGCCGTTCGGGTGGATACCACATCGCAAAACCCTTCAGCGCCGCCATCAGGCAGGCCGAAACCCCGATCCCGATCAGCGCCCGCGCACTGCCCAGGGTGAGCAGAGAATCCCCCATCGCAAACGCCACCCCGCCCAGCGCGGTGAGCAGCATCAACCCCCCTTCGACCCGGCGCGGCCCATAGCGGTCGAGCGCGATGCCGACCGGGATCTGCGCCAGCCCGAAGGCCAGAAAATAGGTACTGGTCAGCAAGCCCAGATCCGCCGCGGACAGGCCGAGCACACGGGTGAGCTCGGGCGAGATAACCGCATTGACGGTACGCAACAGATAGGACAGGTAGTAACCCAGCGCAAAGGGCAGGAAGATCCTCCCCCAGGCGCTTGGAGCATGTGCAGCATTCATTCCGGCAATCCATTCTGTAAAGGCGGCATTCTGCCCGCTTCGCACCATTTCGGGGCCTCCACCTAGCGCGCGACGGCCCCGCATATTTGACCCGCATCAAGGCCATCACCGGGCCTGCGCGGAGAATCAATGCCACTACCGAGGAACCTACATGATCACACTATCCAGCCTCATGACCGAAGATCACCGTGCCTGCGACCACGACTTTGCTCGCATCGAAACCCAGGTCGATCAGGGAGACTGGGCTGCGGCAGCCACAGCGATGACCGACTTTGCACACGCGCTCGAGACCCACTTCAGCACCGAAGAGCAACTACTCTTTCCTCGCTTCGAGGCTGCAACCGGCATGCAGGGCGGGCCCACTGCCGTGATGCGCGCAGAGCACGCCGACATGCGCGAGTTCCTCGAGCGCATGAGCGCTGCAATCCAGCGTCAGGATGCGGACGATTTTGGCGGTGAAGCCGAAACCCTGCTGATCATGATCCAGCAGCACAACATGAAGGAGGAGAACATCCTCTATCCGATGTGCGAAACCCGGCTAGCGGATCAGATCGTCGCACTGACGGCCGAACTCGATGCGAGCCTTCACCCTGAAATCACTGCCGGAGTTGCAGCATGACCGAGCCAAGCATGATCGACCCAAGCAAGACCGAGCCAAGCATCATCGACGCTCGCGGCCTCGAGCCGCCCGGCCCCTTCGAAGTGGCGATGGAGGCCATCACCGACCTGGCCCCGGGCGGGCGCATCCTGCTACTGCTCGACCGCATGCCGCATCCGCTGTTCCGCATCCTTGACCGTGACGGCTATCGCTACACCCCGGAGATTCGCGACGACGGCGTCGTCGAGGTGTTGATCGAACGGCCATGAGTCGCTCCACCAGCGGTGGCGCCAACCCCGGTCTAGGCTATGACGCGGCGCCGCCCCTGTCGGCCCCGTTGCGGTTTTTCCTCACCGCCCCCCTGTTCGGCATCGCAGCAGGGCTGGTGCTGATCGGTGGCAGCGGCGTACTCGAATCGCGCTGGACGCCGGGCGCGCTGGCGGTCGTGCACCTGTTTGCAGTCGGCTTCCTGCTCCAGATCATGCTCGGGGCACTGATACAGATCCTGCCGGTGGTCGCCGGTGCCTCACTGCCATCACCGCTGCGCGTCGCCCGACTGCTGCATGTCGGGCTCAGTCTGGGCGCCGCCGGGCTTGCGGGCGGCCTCGGGTATGCGCAGCCTGACCTGCTGATCGGCGGCGCCGGCCTGCTCGGGATAACGCTTGCCGGCTTTCTCGCCTGTGCCGCATATGCCGTGGCCCTCGCCCCCGCCACCACCATGGCCAGCCGCACGCCGCGCGATCTGCGTCTGGCACTGAGCGCACTTGCCGTCGCGCTGGCACTCGGGCTCGCCCTGGCGCTGGGACTGGGTCGGGGGCTCTACCTGCCACTGCCCTTCCCCGTTCAGGTCGATCTGCATGCTGGCTGGGCCCTGCTCGGCTGGGCCGGAATCATCCTCGCTGCAACCAGCTGGGTCGTGGTTCCGATGTTCCACATCACCCCGTCCTATCCACTCGCGCTCACCCGATATTGGGCGCCCATTATGCTGGTCGTACTGGCAGTCTGGTCACTCAGCTCGGCCGCCGGGTTCAGCAGCCTTGCCACCATCATGCTGATCGTTCTCCTTGCGTGTGCAGGGGCTTTTCTCGGCACCACCCTGTACCTCCAGTCACGGACCCGGCGGAGCACTCCCGACGCGCCCTTTCGTGCCTTCCGCCTGGCCATGATTGCGCTGCTCGCCAGCATCGGCGTGTTGGTCATCTCCAATCTGTCGGACGCTGCCCACTGGCCCGTACTTGCGGGCGTCCTCGCCCTGCATGGTGGGCTCGGCGGAGCCACCAGTGCCATGCTCTATAAAATCGTGCCCTTCCTCTCTTGGCTCAACCTGACCCAGACCGGCGTCAAGGCGCCCAACGTTAGGAAACTACTGCCCGAAGCCCGCGTACGGGCACAACTGCGGATGCACGCCGCAACCCTCGCGATGCTTGTACTAGCTGCCTTGATACCGGCTCTCGCCCCGCTCGCCGGACTGATGCTTGTGATCGAATCCGCCTGGCTGCTGGCCAACATGATTTTTGTAGTGAAGATGTGGCGCAATGCCCGACCTTCACCGCAGATCCCGGCATAGCGCCAGACAAAAGCGGACTGTCGCGATTTCCGCCGCCACTCACCACAACCACCCGCTCGCATCGGTCCCGAGCAAGTGACACGAAGCACAGCCCCGAGTATGCGATCACTACCCCCCGAACGCCCCCCGAGATCCCGACTCATGCTATAAGCTCTGCCCTGTCACTAACACCTCACGCCCAAGTTGTATGTCCATCGATAGCGAACAGACCCGGGTCGAGTTACTGCGGGCCGATGACGACGAAAAGTACCTGCTGCGCAGCGAGCGCGAGATCCGCCACGCACTTGCCAGCCTTGTCACGGGGCGTGCCCTGATTACCGCCCACCTCAGTCCAGGCAACCAGTCCTTTCTCACCGCGCTCCTCGGCCTCACCGACGACGACACGGCCTTGCTGCTCGACGGCAGCACCGACGAATCGATCAACGTGCGGATCGCAAATGCGGCGCAGATCATCTGTGTCACCCAACTGCACAATATCCGCATCCAGTTCACCGTGGACAACCCGGTTCGGGTGCAGAACGATGGACGTCCGGCGTTTCGTGCCCCGCTGCCCGAAACCTTGTTGCGCCTTCAACGCCGCGAGTTCTACCGTCTGCACACCCCAGTCACCCAATCGGTGACCTGTTCGATCCCGGTTACTGGCGAAACCGACAACGCCATGCCTGTGGCGGTGCGTATCATCGACATAGGAGGAGGCGGAATTGCCGTGGCGGTTCCACCTAGCGGGTTCGCCTTCGATCCCCAGATGGAATTCCCGAACTGCACCCTGCGCCTGCCCGATGCCGATCCGATCAGCACGCGGCTGGTAGTGCGGAACCTGTTTCGCCTGGTAAATCGCAACGGAGTGGAGATGCTCCGCGCTGGCTGTCAGTTTCTCGACCTGCCGCGCAATGCGGACACCATCATCCAGCGCTATATCCTCAAGATCGAACGCGAACGCAACGCCCGTGAGCGCGGCAACTACTGACCAATCTCCCGTCTGATGGGCACAGACCTTGACCTACAATTGCTCGCGCGGAAGCACCGCCAGGCGCAGAATCATGTGCAGGTCCAGGTTCAAGACCATCCTCATCATCCCTTCCGCGCGCAAAGACTCGTCCAGGCATGCCAGAACAAAACAGAACTGACCCCCTCAGAGCTGAACCCCTTGCACCGCTGGGAAATGTCAATCTCGAACAGTACCTGCTCCACGGAAGGCGTCAGGTCCGCCAATTGCTGCAGGAACTGATTGGCGGCCATGCGCTGATCAGCGCGCACCCGTCCCCCGGCAAGAACTCGTTTCTGACGGCACTGATCACGCTTTCGGACAATGACGACTGGCTGTTCTTCGACGTCAGCCCGGACCCGGTGATCAATCGGCATTGTCTGCAGGCCGACCAGCTCATCTGCGCAACCGAGTTCGAAAAGATCCGCATCCAGTTCTCGCTGAGCAGGATCACCGAAGCCCAGATAGAGGGCCGCGCCGCTTTCGCAGCACCGGTTCCAAACACGCTGTTGCGCCTGCAGCGGCGCGAATACTACCGGCTTCATGTACCGCTCGCGCACGGACTGGTCTGTCGCCTGCCGGCGGAAGGAGAAGCTCCACTAAGGCCGCGGATCGAGGCTCGGGTGCTCGACATCAGCGCCGGCGGACTGGCGCTACACCTGCCTTCAGGTGGTACCGGGCTCTCGATCGGCTGCACACTGCAGGATTGCCGGCTGACCCTGCCCCAAGGCGAACCACTCTCGGTTGAGCTCGAAGTACGCAATATATCGCGGCAGAACGGCCGCAACGGGTCAGAGACTTTGCGCATTGGCTGCCGCTTCGTCGACTTGCCTCCGACAGCAGACACCCAGATTCAGCGATACATCTTTCGCACTGAGCGCGAGCGCTGCGCACTCGAGCGCGGCGGGCTCTGAAACAGCAATAGCAATGCCGCCCCGGGTCCTTCAACCTGGCGCAGCGTTGTCGTCAATCCACGTGCTCCTGAGCTCAGCCCGCCCGGAATTAGCTCCGAGTTGTGCTCGCCAGGGCAGTCGAGAGGCGTGCCGGACGTTTGCGCCTCTTGTTATCGATTGTGTGCAATGAGATAGACGGACGAAACCCCGGTGCATGGATTGCACCGGGGTTTGGTATGGGGTTAGTCTGACGATGACCTACTTTCACGAGAGCGAATCTCACTATCATCGGCGCGTACCTGTTTCACGGT
>JAUSOD010000096.1 GCA_030656215.1 Azoarcus sp. | reverse complement strand
CCAGTCGCGCTGGTGGTGGCCGTGTCGGGGGCGTCGTTGACCGGGGTCACGGTGATGGTGGCCGTGGCCGGGGTCGGGTCTTCCAGGCCGAGATTGTCGACCGAGGCGTAGGTGAAGCTGGTCTTCCCGTTCCAGTCGGCGGTCGGCACGAAGGTGACACTGCCGGCGTTGGCCGTGGCCGGGATCTGATCACCCACCGCGAGCGCGGTGCCGTTGAGCTGCAGCACGCCATTGACCGGCAAGGTCTTGATGACGAAGTGCGTCACCGTACCGTCCGGGTCGGTGCCCGACAGGTTGACGGTGATCCCAGCGGCATCCTCGGCGCCAGTCGCGCTGGTGGTGGCCGTGTCGGGGGCGTCGTTGACCGGGGTCACGGTGATGGTGGCCGTGGCCGGGGTCGGGTCTTCCAGGCCGAGATCGTCGACCGAGGCGTAGGTGAAGCTGGTCTCACCGTTCCAGTCGGCCGTCGGCACGAAAGTGACGCTGCCGGCGTTGGCCGTGGCCGGGATCTGGTCACCCACCGCGAGCGCGGTGCCGTTGAGCTGCAGCACGCCATTGACCGGCAGGGTCTTGATGACGAAGTGCGTCACCGTGCCGTCCGGGTCGGTGCCCGACAGGTTGACGGTGATCCCTGCGGCATCCTCGGCGCCTACAGCGACCGTCATCGCGGTCTCCGGGGCAACGTTGCCCGGCGCGTCCGGTGGCGTGTCGCTCGAAACCAGTGCGTCGTCCTCATCAACACCACGACCGGGAAACAGCTCCGGAGGAACGTCGGCAACCGTCGCATCAAACTCAAATTCAAGCGGATCGACACCCTCGGCAATCCGCAACAGTCGAACGAACCCGCTGCCCTCGCCACTGCCGCCGCCCGTCAGGCCGGCTGCCGGCTCCTCGAGTACGTCATCGAGATTGCTACCGTCGTTCAGCGCCTGAATGACCTGCTGAATCGTGCCGTCCGCCAGTTGTGCCTCCGGCGCCGCAGGGCGGGTGGCCTCCGACAACTCGGCGGTCATCAGCACCGATTGATTCTCGACAAGCTGCAATATGCTGCCGTCAACAAAGGCCAACTCGACCCGTCCGCCGTCAGACGTGATCAGCGTTTCACCTTCGAGAAGTACATCGCCAGGCTTGAGGACACGGGTATTGCCGTCCACATCGCGGGCGAGTGCCCGGCCACTGATGCTGATGACGGTTGCGATTGCCTGTGCGTTTGCCATGTCCTGCTCTCCTGGTCTGCTTCCCGCACGGCTGGATCGCCGATACCGGAAATGGATTCGATGGCAGGCAGACTAGAGGGCTACGGATGCAGACGCTATTGGACCAGTGGACAGGCCGTGACAAACCTCACGCAACAGATACGGTCGCCGCCGCTGCAGGCATCATCATCAACGCCAACTGCATGCGGTCGCGCACGGCGAGTTTTTCGAAGATCGCACTCAGATGTGCCTTGACCGTGCGTTCGGTGATCGCCAAGTGCGCCGCGACCTCCTTGTTGGTGAGACCGCGCGACACCGCGGACGCGACTTCGCGCTCGCGCTCGCTGAGCCGCGAAAGACGCGACTGCGGATCGTCGGCCGGAGCCGTCAGGCGGGATGCCGTGGCGCGAATCGCGCGGGCCACCAGTTCGGGCCCCACCCACAGGCCGCCATGACCCACCACCAGCGCCACCTCGCGCAACATGGCGGGCGCTGCCAGCGCATGGCAATAGCCTTGAGCACCTGCGTCCAAAGCCTGCAGCCCCTCCGCTTGCGAAGGCTGTTGCGAGACCACCACCACCGGCACGCCCGCGCTGCTTCGCGCCTGCGCCACCAATGCTGCCCAACCGTCGAGCAGCGTACTCACCCACACCACGGTCGGCGCGTCGACCGCCTGACCCAAGGTCAGGCGCGCCGCCGACCATGCGCCGGGGAACGCCTCCTTCCAGCGCGGCAGCAGTTGCGAATCGGGCGTGAGGAAGAGGTGTAGGGTCATCGTTCGGTCAAGGCGTTGGCCTTTGCTCTTATGACGGGTTTGATGAGGTATGAAAGCACGGTTTTCTGACCGGTAAGGATGTCGACCTGGGCCACCATGCCGGGGATGATCGGCAGCTTGTCGCCCAGTTGACTCTCGCGCGTACGCACCCTGATCACGTAAAAGGCGTTGCCCTTGTCATCAGTCACGCTATCGGCGGAGATGTGCTCGACCACCGCATCGAGCCCGCCGTAGATGGCAAAATCATAGGCGGTAAATTTGACCACAGCCTCCTGCCCCGGGCGCAGGAAGGCGATGTCCTTTGGCGCGATGCGGGCTTCGAGGATGAGCGCATCGTCAAGCGGCACGATCTCGACCACCTCCTTGCCCGGCTGTACCACGCCGCCGATGGTGCTGACCAGCAGCCGCTTGATGGTGCCGCGCACCGGCGAGCGGATCTCCGCATGCTTGACCCGGTCCTGCAGCGCACGGCTGCCTTCGGACAGGCTGCCGAGCTTGTTCATGGTTTCCGAGAGTTCGTTACGCAGCTGGTTGCGGAAGTTCAGTTCGACCTCCTGAACCTTGCCGGTCGCTTCGACGATCGCCGACTGGATGCGCAGAATCTGCGACGACGCCTGGTCGCGCTCGCCGCGCAGCCTGGACACGTCCCGCTCGAGGCGCAACAGGTCGACTTCGGATACCGCGCCGGAGGCAAGCAGCGGCCGTGTCACAGTCAGCTCCTGCTGGACCAGATCGAACGACCTGCCCGCTTGCTCCCGGCGGGAGCGGATCTCGTTGAGTTCCTGCTCGCGCTGGTTCAACTGCTGGCGGGCAATCGACAGCTGGGTCTCCATCTCGGCGCGGGTGGACTGATACAGACGGCGCTCATGGGCAACGATGTCGGGCACTTCGCGCTCGACCTCGGGCGCAATATCGAGCGCGGTCCCGCCAGTCAGTGCCTGCAGGCGCGCGGCCCTGGCCTGCAGTGCAAAGTACTGCGCACGGTTCTCCTGCAGCGAGGAGACGAAACGGGTCGGATCGATGCGCAGCAGAAGATCGCCGGCATTGACGATCTGCCCTTCGCGCACCGGCATCTCCTCGACCACCCCGCCATCGAAGGACTGGATGACCTGCAGCTGGGTGGACGGCACCACCTTGGCGTCGCCTCGGGTCACCTCATCGATCGGCGCAAAGGCCGCCCACAGCAGCAGGATGGCGAACACCGCGGCCACGTAGCGCAGCAGCAGGCGGGCGCGCAAGGGTTCCTGTTGCAGACGGGCCCAGTCGGCGTCGCCCGCCCAGTCCAGCCCTTCCTCCCGTGCCGGCGGCAGGAAACGGGCAAAGACCCGGTCGACCACGGGGCGGAAGCGCTTGTCCATCTTCGTGGACACGGTACCGACCCCCTTGAAGGCACGACGCTGCAGATCGCCATCCATCACGCGGCCCTCCCGATGCGGCCCTGACGCAGTGCTTCCACCACCTGGGCCTTGGGTCCATCGGCCATCACCTTGCCCGCATCGATCACGATGATCCGGTCGGCCATGTCGAGCAGCGAGGTCCGGTGGGTGATGACGATCATGGTGCGCCCGACGGCATAGCTGCGCAGCTGGTTCTTCACCGTTTCTTCGCTGGTGTGGTCCATCGACGCAGTCGGCTCGTCGAGCAGGAGGATGGGCGGGTCGTTGATCACCGCACGGGCAATCGCCACGCCCTGGCGCTGACCGCCGGACAGCGATTCGCCGCGCTCGCTCACCAGCATGTCGAAACCGCGCGGATGCGCGTTGGCGTGCTCGATCACGCCCGCGATCCGGGCCGCACGAACGATCGCCGCATCGTCGGCGAGCGGTGCCGAAAGCGCGATGTTGTCGCGCAGCGAGCCGTAGAAAAGGGTGACATCCTGCGGCACGTAACCGATATTGCGCCGCAGCTCGGCGGGATCGAGCTGGCGCAGGTCGATCCCGTCCACCAGCACCGCCCCGCCGGTGGGCTGGTAAAGCCCCAGGATCAGCTTCTCCAGCGTGGTCTTGCCCGAGCCGATGCGGCCAAGGATGGCCACATGTTCCCCCGGCCGGATCCTGAGCGACACATTGCGCAGGGCCGGCGTATCTTCGCCCGGGTAGGTGAAGCTGACATCGCGCAGCTCGATGTCGCCCTTCAGTCCTTGGCGGCTGATGAAGGTGGTGCCCTCCGGCCGCTCGACCGGGCGCTCCATCAGCTCGTCGAGCGAGCTCAGGGCGGTGGCGGCGGTATGGTATTGCACCAGCAACGCGGCGACCTGGCCGATTGGCGCCATCGCCCGCGACGACAGCATGTAGCAGGCGATCAGACCGCCCATGGTGAGCGTCCCCTCGTCGATCAGATAGACCCCGATCACGATGATCACCACGCTCACCGTCTGCTGAATCCACTGCGCCCCGTTGGTCGTGGTGGCCGCCAGCAGGCGCAGCTGGGCGCCGACCCGGGCAAGGAGCGCGGCGCTGCTTTCCCACTTGCGCTGGATGGCTGATTCGGCGCCCATCGCCTTGATCGTCTCGATCCCCACCAGCCCCTCGATCAGAGTTGCGTTGCGCTGCGCCCCGGCCCGGTAAGTGGTTTCGGCCAGCTCGTGCATCCGCCCCTGCACCGTCATCGCATACGCCAGCAACAGACACACCCCGAGCACGAATGGAATCAGCAGCGGCCAGCCGATCCAGCCGATCACCACGAGGAAGACCAGGGCGAACGGCAAATCGATGAACGCGACCACGGTGGCCGAGCTGATGAAATCCCGCACCGACTCGAAGGCACGCAAATTGGCGGCGAAGGAGCCGGCCGAGGTCGGTCGCGCCTCCATGCGCAGGCCCAGCACCCGCTCCATGATGAAACTCGACAGGCGCACATCGATGCGACTGCCGGCAAGGTCGACAAAATGGCCGCGCATGGTGCGCAACACCAGTTCGGCGGTGATCACCACCAGCACGCCAACCGACAGCGCCCACAGCGTATCGGTGGCGTTATTGGGGACGACGCGGTCATACACGTTCATGACGAACAGGGGCATCGCCACGGCAAAGAAATTGATCATGAAGGCCGCGAGCAAGACGTCGCGGTACAGCGCCCGGTTTTCGCCCACCACACTCCAGAACCAGTGTCCCTGCCGGGTCTTGCGTACCCCGGGGGCGCGTGCGTCGAAGCGGTGACCAGGACGCAGGTAGATCGCGTGGCCGGTATAGCGTGCAACGAGTTCTTCGGTCTCCATCGCGACCGCGGCGTCGCCCAGCTCGGGGAACACCACTTGCGCCTGGCCGTGGTCCTCCGACCAGCCGGCGAGTATGCAGGCGCGCTGGTCGTCGAGCAGAAGAATGGCCGGCAGCAAGGCCGGGTTGATCCGCTCCAGCGCGGTCTTGACGACCCGGCTCCGAAGTCCGGCACGCCCGGCGGCACGTCCAATCAGCGAGGGCGAGAGCTTGCCGTTCTCGAGCGGCAGACCCGACAACAGCGCATCCGGTGTCAGCGAGGCACCGTGGCCCCGCGCCACAAGCAACAGGCAGCCCAGCAGGGCGTCCTCCACCACACGTTGGTCATTCAGGGTTTCGGCACCATCGGCCGCCTTCGCCTCCTTGCTCGCAGGCAACACCTCGTCTTGCTCCTGCCTGGAATCTGTCACGCCTGCTCCGCTTGAGTGTCAGTCTCTTGTCGAGCGCCGATTCTAGACAGGATTTCCGATATTCAAACCCTTACTTTCAGCCAACCAGCAAAAACCGCACAGCCAACACCCCAAATTGGGCTCAGTCGGCCCGCAACGAGCTTGCCGCGTGCATCCGCGCGCCGCAGAATGCAGCGACAACACTTCGCCGCGCGGGACACCACTGGAGCACCACCATGTACACCGAACAACGCCGACACTATTCGCGCATCCGCTTCCACGGTAGCGCCAGGCTGCTGGTGGCAGACCGTCAACTGCCCTGTACAGTGCTCGATCTCTCGCTCAAGGGTGCGCTCATAGAGCTGGAGGAAGACCTTCCCGATCTGGCAGCCGATGAGCCCTGCCTGCTCGAAATTTCGCTGCAGGATGACGCGATCATCGTTCGCATGGAGGCGAACCTTGCCCATCGGTCGGGCCGTCACGCCGGCCTCGTGTGCCGCGAGATCGATCTCGACAGCATCACCCACCTGCGCCGCCTGCTCGAGCTCAACCTGGGCGATGCCGAACTGCTCAACCGCGAGTTCTCGGCACTGATCTCGGACTAGCCCGCGCCGCCCCGCTCACTTCGGCAGCGGTTCCTTGTATTCCTCGACCTTGATCCCGCGTAACTGGTAACCGGCATTGCCCAGATCCGATTCCAGGCGTTGCACCGCAAGCACGCCGCTGACCCACACCGGCATCATGTTCAGACCGTCCGCCACCGGCTTGTCCGGAATGACGTGGATCAGCTGGTTGGCCGGCGGAGGCGGGACATGCACACAGGCACCGAAATAGGGCACAAGCAAAAACTCGCGGATCGTCTTGCCATCGGTTTCGAGCGGTACAACGAAACCCGGAATACGCACCCGCTGACCGTTGAAACGCTGCACCAGCGGCGCCCGGTCCCACTCCTCGCGCATCTTCTGCATCGCCTCCATCGCGCGCGGATCGCTATCCTGCAATTCGTCGAGCTTGAGATCGGCAAGAAATTTTTCCGGGTGCCAGTCGGTCGGGATGAGGTCGTCCCAGCTGATCTCGCGGAACTGGTCCGCACTGCCCTTGCCCTTGGTCGCCAGACGGTCGCCGACCTGATAGCCGTCGGTTGCGGTCGGTGCCGCCTTTTGCGCCAGCACAGGCTGTGCGGACCATCCCCCCACCATTGCCACCACTACCACCGCAAGCAGGGCGGCAAACTGTTTTAGATGCTTCATCGTCAGATCCTGATCGTCATGCCATCGGCCACCGAATAGCGGTAGGCCCGGAAGCCCGGTACCAGGCTTGCCAGCACACTGGCGGCAAACACGGCACCGAGCAGCACCCATTCTGACACCGACGGCAAGGCAGGGAGCCAACCCGGTTGCGAACCCGCCCCCAGATGCAGTCCGAACTCGGCAGCCAGCCATGGCGCCAGCGCAGCGCTTGCACCATAGACCAGCATCAATCCGCAAACGATCCCGGCCAGCGCCAACGCCATGCTCTCGAGCGCGAGCAGGGCGAGAATCTGCCGCGGCCCGGCGCCGAGCGCACGCAGGATCGCCAGTTCGCGCCGGCGCTCGCCGAGGCCGGCGACCATCACCGCCACCAGCCCGGCCAGGCCCACCACGACCACCAGGGCCGACACCGCGAACAGCGCCTGCTCGGCGATGCCGACCAGGCCCCACAACTCCTGCAAGGTGGCGCCCGGCAAAATTGCGCTCAGCGGCTCGGCGGCGAAGGTGTTGATCTGGCGCTGCACGCGGAACACCGCGACCCGGCTCTTGAGCCCGACCAGCGCGGCGGTGATGGTCTTGGGCGTGAGGTCGAACTTGCGCACATGCTCGGGGGCGATGCTCAGACCCGGAATCGGCGCCCCGCCCTGCCAGTCCACATGGATCGCCTCGATCCCTTCGAGCCCGACCAGCAGCGAGCGGTCCACCGGCGTGCCGCTGCGCGCGAGCACACCGACCACGGTGAAGGGCTTGTCGGCATGGTCGGAAAAACTCACCCCGGCGCCACTGCCATGACTGAGAACAATGCTCGTGCCTTCGCGGTAGCCGAAGCGCGCCGCCACCTCGGCGCCGAGCACCACCTCGAACAAGCCATCCGGCGCGGCCGCGAACGAGCGCCCTGCGGCAAGCACAAGCGGCTGATCGACACTGTACCGATAGCGGGTGAAAAAATCCGGTGTGGTACCGATCACGCGAAAACCACGGTGCGAGTCGCCGAGCGAGATCGGCACCGTCCAGTCTACCTGCGGCAGCGCAGCAATCTGCTGCAGGCTGGCCCACGACATGTTGTTGGTCGCATTGCCCATGTGGAACACCGAGTACAGCAGCAATTGCACCGACCCGCTACGCGCTCCTACCACCAGGTCAGTCCCGGAAAGAGTGCGGGCAAAGCCCTCGCGCGCATCATTGCGCAGGCGTTCGACCCCGATCAGCATCGCCACCGACAGCGCGACCGCAATCACGGTCAAGGCCACCGACAGCCGCCGATTGGCCACGCTGCGCCAGGTCAGGTACCAGATCGGGCTCATAGGCTCACCCCCGAGCCATCGATGAATGCGCCCTGCGCCGCGCTCACGGGTGCACCCCGGAGTCGCTTGCCACATGGTTGAGCTCGGTGAGGCTGAGTACCCGATCGAAACGCGCAGCCAGTCTTGAATCATGACTGACAAACAACAGCGCCGCACCCGCGGCGGCACACTCGCCCAGCAGCAGTTCGAGAAAAGCCGCCTGACGATCGGCATCGAGCGCGGAGGTGGGCTCGTCGGCCACCACCAGGCCGGGCTGGCCGATCAGCGCCCGCGCCGCCGCCACCCGCTGCTGCTGGCCGACCGACAGCGCGGACGCTGGTCGGTCCAGCAGGTCGGGGGCAAGGTCGAGATGCGCCGCAAGGCGCTGGACCTCGAGCGCCGGCGAGCACCCTGCGCGCTGCAAACGCGTGCGCCGGGCCGCAGAAAAGCGGCACGCGAGCAGGATGTTGTCGCGTGCCGACAGGTAGGGCAGCAGGTTGAACAGCTGGAACACGAAACCGATGTGATCGGCACGGTAGCGGTCGCGCGCGGCCGGCGAAAGCGTGCCGAGCGCCTGCCCGGCCACGCTGACCGCGCCGGCGGATGGCGACAACACGCCACCGATCAGGGACAGCAGCGTGCTCTTGCCGCTGCCGCTCGGGCCGTGCAGGAACACGCGCTCGCCTGGCGCGAGTTCGAAACGGTCGATCGCCAGGCAATCGGTCGCGGTGCCCGGCCAGCGAAAGCGCAAATCACGCAGCGCAACCGCAGGAGGAATCACAGAGCGAGCGTGCGCTGCTTCGCGCTCAGCGTGGCCGCGCTCTGGCCGCGCGGCGACACCCGTTCGGCGCGGATCCGGCCGGTCCGCGGAAATGCGTCGAACACCTTGACCTGCAAGGTGTCGAGCGCGGCCGGCGCGGTGCAGCGCAGCGTGTAGGTGACGCTCAGTTCGGCATGATCGCCATCCTGCCCGTCTTTGTCCCCATGTTTGTGATCATGACCGTGGTCCGCATGCTCATGCGCGGCATGTTCATCGAACGGATGCTCCAGCTCGACCCCAGTCACGGTGCAAGCCGCCGCTTTCGACACCACGAACAGGCGCTCGAAGCGATTCAACAGTTTTTCGGCATCGGCCAGCGCCTTGCGCTGCTTGTCGGTGCGCGGGGCATGCTCGAAGCCGACGAGATTGTCGAGCGGGCTGGCGAATTCGATCTGCAACAGCTCGCCGTCGATGGCGACACGCAAGGCGGCGACGCCATGTTCGTGGGGTGCATGAGCATGTTGCGCAGAGACCGCGGTGGCGCCGAGCAGGGCAATCAGGCCGGGCAGAAATCGCTTCATGGTGACTCCATCAAGATCGGTTCGGAAGGCGGATTGCAGTTCGACCACAACCCCACGAAGAGACAAATGCTACAATGTTGCAGTTCTAACCGCAAACCGAGAGGCGTGAATGCGCTCAACTCCGACAGCCCGTTCCCTGCCGGCTACCGATGTCCACCTCGCCATCCGCGAGCTGATCACCGCGCACGGCGGCCGGGTCACGCGTACTCGCGTCGCGGTCATCGAAGCGCTGCAGGCCAGCTCGCAGCCGATGTCGCATGAGGAGCTGGGCGCCAGCCTGGCCGCGATCGACGTGCCGCACGACCGGGTCACGCTCTACCGGGCGCTCGACTGGCTGGTGGAGCAAGGAATTGCGCGGCGGATTGCAGGCAGCGACCGCGCCTGGCGGTTCGAGGTGGTCCGGGCGGACAGCCATCGCCATGCGCATTTCCACTGCGATCGCTGCGGCCAGGTGATCTGCCTCGAAAGCCTGCAGCCGGCAGTCGCGGTTGCGCTGCCCGACGGCTATCGACTCGATCGTGCGGAACTGGTCTTTCATGGTGCATGCGCAACCTGCGGGGAGCAACGTATTGCTCCTGATGCGGCGAGTAAGCCCTCTGCCAGTAAGACCTCCGCCAGTAAGCACACTGCGAACAAACCTTGAATGGCAGCCCACCAACACATCGCGCAAGCCCGCCAATGAACCATACACACGATCACGCCCCGCGCCGGCGCACGAGCACGCTTCCGGCAAGCCCTCTTCCGGCAAGCCCACTGGGCGCCGGCCTGGGTGCGCGCCTGGTCGTGGCCGCGGCCGCCACCGGCCTGCTGTGGCTTGCGGTTTTCTGGGCACTGAACTGACATGCAGCCTTTCGCACCGCCCGTGATCCGCTTCGACAACCTGACCCTCGGCTACGAGCGTCATCCGGCCGTCCATCACCTGAGCGCCGCCATCCCCGCCGGTGCCCTGGTTGCCGTGGTCGGCCCCAACGGTGCCGGCAAATCCACCCTGCTCAAGGGCGTTGCCGGCGAACTGCGCCCGATCGGCGGCCACATCCACCTGCCCGACCTGCCGCGCGGCGGCATCGCCTACATGCCCCAACGCAGCGAGATGGACCACAGCTTTCCGGTGTCGGTGTTCGACATGGTGGCGATGGGCCTGTGGCGCGAGCTCGGCCCCTTCGGCGGCGTCAGCCGTGCCCAGCGCGAGCGCGTGGGCCATGCGCTCGAGGCGGTCGGCATGTCCGGCTTCGAAGCCCGGCCGATCGGCTCGCTCTCGGGTGGCCAGTTGCAGCGCGCCCGCTTTGCCCGCCTGGTCCTGCAGGACGCACCCATCATCCTGCTCGACGAGCCCTTTGCCGCGATCGACACCCGCACCGTGGAAGACCTGGTGCACCTGATCCTGCACTGGCACGTCGAGGGTCGCACCATCCTCACCGTAGTGCACGACTTCGAGCAGGTGCGCAGCCATTTCCCCACCTGCCTGCTGCTGGCGCGCGAACTGGTCGCCTTCGGGCCGACCGCGCAGGTCATGACCGACGTCATGCTCGCCCGCGCCCGCCACCTGTCCGAGGCTTTCGACGAGAACGCGCCCGAGTGTAGCGTCGAGGAAGCCGCATGAGTTTGTACGAGCTGCTGATCGGCCCCTTCGTCGATTTCGGCTTCATGCGCCGCGCGCTCGCCGGCTGCCTCGCGCTGTCGCTCGGCGCCACCCCGGTGGGTGTATTCCTGCTGCTGCGCCGGATGAGCCTGATGGGCGATGCGATGAGCCACGCCATCCTGCCCGGCGCCGCGCTCGGCTATCTTGCCTTCGGCCTGTCGCTGGGGGCGATGACCATCGGCGGCATCGTCGCCGGCCTGGTGGTGGTGTTCGCCGCCGGGCTGGTCACTCGCGCCTCCATTCTGAAGGAGGATGCCAGCCTGGCCGCCTTCTACCTGCTGTCGCTCGCCGCCGGGGTCATGATCGTGTCGCTGCGCGGGCGCAATCTCGACCTGCTGCACGTGTTGTTCGGCTCGGTGCTCGCGCTCGACAACAACTCACTGCTGCTGATCGCCAGCATCACCACCGTGACCCTGCTCGGCCTCGCGCTGTTGTTCCGCCCGCTGGTTCTGGAGTGCTTCGATCCGGCCTTCCTGCGCGCGGTCAGCCGTTTGTCGCCGGTGGCGCATTACGGCTTTCTGGTGCTGGTGGTGCTCAACCTGGTCAGCGGCTTCCATGCGCTGGGCACGCTGATGGCGGTCGGAATCATGATCCTGCCAGCGGCGGCCGGGCGTCTGTGGGCGCGCAATCTGCCGATGATGCTGCTGCTCGCCAGTGCGTTCGCGCTCGGCAGCAGCGTGGTCGGCCTGCTCGTGTCCTACCACGCCGACGTGCCGGCCGGCCCGGCCATCGTGCTGATGTGCGGCCTGGTGTATTTCGCCTCGCTGCTGGCCGCGCCGGGCGGCCTGCTCGCCGGCCGCCTGCCGGCGCGCAAACACCTCGAATCCTGAATCTCCTGCGGAGTCCCGATGCACCCACTTTCCCGTCTGCTCATCACCGCATTCACCAGCCTCTCGCTGACCTCCACTGCGGCACACGCCGCGCCGATCGAGGTCGCCGCGAGCTTCAGCATCCTCGGCGACCTGGTGCGCCAGGTCGGCGGCGAGCGGGTGGTGGTACACACCCTGGTCGGGCCAGACGAGGACGCGCACGCCTTCCAGCCGCGGCCCTCGGACACCCGCCGCATCGGCAGTGCCAAGGTGGTGGTGGTCAACGGCCTCGGTTTTGACGACTGGATGACGCGCCTCGCCCGCTCCGGGGGTTATACCGGCACCGTGGTCATCGCCAGCAAGGGCGTGAACACCATCGGGATGACCGACGATCACGACCATGGTCATGGCCACGACCACAAACACGACAAGCACGGTGGCGGCATCGACCCCCACGCGTGGCAGGACGTGGGCAACGCGCAGCGCTATGTGACCAACATTGCCGAAGCCCTGATCGCGACCGACCCGGCAGGCGCCGGGTACTATCGCGCCAACGCCGAGCGCTACAGCGGCGAACTCAAGGCCCTCGATACCGAAATCCGCCAGGCGCTCGACGCCCTGCCCAAGGCCAGCCGCCGGGTGGTGAGCTCGCACGACGCGTTCGGCTACTTCGGGCACGCCTATGGACTGCAGTTTCTGTCACCGGTCGGCGTATCCAACAATTCGGAACCGACCGCGCAGGGCGTGGCACGCCTGATCCGCCAGCTGCGCAAGGAAAAGGTGCCCGCGGTGTTCATCGAGAACGTCGCAGATCCGCGGCTGATCGAGCGCATCCGCGCCGAAAGTGGCGCCACCGTGGGCGGCACGCTGTATTCCGATGCGCTGTCGGCCGCCGACGGCCCGGCGCCGGACTACGCGGCGATGATGCGCCACAACCTGCACACGCTCATGACGGCGCTGGTGGCAGGGGCTCCGCCAGCCGTGCCGCCAGCCCGCTGAGGCGCTGCGTGCGCAGCGTGCAGCCGGCGCCGAACACCCGCGCCGGGCCGGCCAGCGTCACCCGCTGCGCCGCACGCGTCACCCCGGTATAAAGCAGCTCGCGGGTCAGCACCCGCACCGGGGTCGCCGGCAGCACCAGCAAGACCTCATCGAATTCCGACCCCTGGCTCTTGTGCACGGTCAGTGCAAACGCGGTGTCGTGCGCCGGCAAACGCAGCGGCGCAATGCTGCGGTAGCCGCCACCCGGTTGGGGGAAGAACACCATCAGCTCGCCACCGGGCGCCGGCAGGCACAGGCCGATGTCGCCGTTGTAGAGACCGAGCAAGGCGTCGTTGCGCAACACGATCAGCGGCCGTCCGAACCAGGCGTTTCCGCCGCCGCGTTCCGCGGCCAGGCCCAGCACGGCGCGCAGTCGCCGTTCGAGATGCAGATTCAGCGCAGCCAGCCCGCGCGGCCCCTCATGCACCGCCACCAGCACACGGAAGCGGTCGAAGGCGGCGAAGGCGGCGGCAACGCGCTCCTGTGGATCGGTCACCGGCGCCTGCAGGACGGCAAAGTAGTCCGCATAGCCGGCCTCCATCGCCGCCAGCGTGGCCGCCGCCGGACGCGCGCCCTCATCCTCGATCCAGCGCACCGAGGCGTCGGCACCAGCGCGAAGCCAGTCCAGTGCCGCTGCGCCCGCCCCGGCATTGATGTCCGCTGCCAGCCGGCCGATGCCCGAGTCGCGCCGAAAGCGGTGGCTCTCGGTCAGCCAGATCACGCTGTCGGCCAGCGGTGCCCGCTGCGCCGGCGGCGGAAGATCGGCATTCAGAGCAGGAACCGGGGTTCCCGTCAGCGCCGCCAAACGCGCGATCATCGCGGCGCTGAAACTGCGTCCGGCGGAGAGTTCGGCAAACACCGCACCCGCTTCCACGGCGGCGAGCTGATCCTTGTCGCCGAGCAGCACCAGACGCGCCTCCGGCGGCAGCGCATCCAGCACGCGGGTGGCAAGCGCCAGATCGAGCATCGAGGCCTCGTCCACCACCAGCAGATCGACCGCGAGCAGCTTGCCCGCATGGTGGCGGAAGCGTCCCGCCTGCGGCGTGACCCCGAGCAGACGGTGCAGCGTGTGCGCCTCGGCGGGCAGGCGCTTGCGCACCTTGGCCGGCAGATGGGCAGCTCGCGCACGCAAGGCCTCGAGCATGCGCGCCGCGGCCTTGCCGGTGGGTGCGGCGAGGGCGATGCGCAGTTCGGGGGCGAGTTCGAGCAGGCAGGCCAGCAGCGCCGCCACGGTGGTGGTCTTGCCGGTGCCGGGTCCGCCGCTGATCACCGTCAGCCGGCTGTGCAGCGCGAGCGCGACCGCCAGCTTCTGCCAGTCGGGGGCACCATCGGCACGCGGCGGGAACAGCGTGTCCAGCGTGGCGTGCAGCGCATCCGGCACCACTGCGGACGGCATGCGCGCGCGCCGCACCAGCGCACGGGCAAGGCGCTGTTCGAGATCGAAGAAGCGGCGCAGGTAGAGCCGGCCGTCGCCATCGAGTACCAGCGGGTGCGCCGACCCGGCCGGCAGCAGTGGCTTGGCCTCGACCGTGACGCCGCTCCCTAGCAGGGTGGCGCGCAGCGTCGATGGCGAACCGCCTATCGTACCGATCGTGCCAATCGCGCCGTCCGCCGCGAGCAACTCCAGCGGCAGGCACACATGGCCCTCGGCGGCGGCGAGCGCGAGCGCACGTGCAAGCGGCGCCAGCACCGCAAGCGCAGCAGCCGGCGCGCCCAGCGTGCGGGCCCAGTGGAGCAGATGCGCGGCAAAGCCCTCGGCAAGGTCAAACTCGGAAGGCGCGCCCGCCAAAACAGGCGACGAAGCAGGCGGCGAGGGGGGGGCGAAGGAGGGATCGAAGGCGGACATCAAACTGCTCCGTTCACGTCGGGGCCGGCGGCTGGCGGCGCCCTGTCCCGCATTTCGGTCCGTTTTTCGGCCGGCTCGTCGACCTGCTCCTCGAGCCGCGCCGCAAGCAGGGCATCGAGCGCCTCGATCACCGCCCGCGGCGCGCGGTGGCGGAACACGCCCGCCGGCTGGCCATCCACCTTCCAGCCCGGTCGCACCCCGCGCACGAACAGGTAGAGCACGCCACCGAAGTGAATGTTGTAGTCGTAGCCCGGCAGGCTGCGCCCGAGGTGGCGGTGCACGGCCACGGTATAGAGCAGGTGCTGCAGGTGGTAGCCATGGGCCTGCATCGCCGCTTCGAGCGGTGCCGGGCCGTAGTCTGCCGGCTGCTCGCCGAGGTGGTTGGACTTCCAGTCGAGCACCCAGAAACGGCCGTCGTACTCGAATACGAGGTCGATGTAACCCTTGAGATAGCCACTCAGGTCGGCAAAGCCGAGCCGCGGCATGCGATAGCCATGCGCCGCGAGCCAGGCATTGAGCGCAGCCGCGCCGAGCTGCGGCGCGGGCAGCTGGAAACCCAGCTCCACCAGGCGACGCTCGGGCGTCACGCCGGACAACACCAACGCTCGGCCATCCGCCACCTCGGCCAGGGGTGTGGCCAGCACATCGTCGAGCAGATGGCGCAGCATGCGCGGCAGGCGGGCGCGCTCGGCCTCGCCGGAAACGCGCTGCGGGTGCGCGCGCAGCGCCGCCTCGATCGCCGCGTCCCAGTCGGCGGGCTGGCCGAAATCGATCTGCTCGAAGGCCGCATGCAGGCAGTCGCCGGCCACCGGCCCGCGCGGAAAGCGCAGGATGTCGTCGGCCGCTGGCGCGGCACGCAGCCCGGCAGCGTCTGCCAACATCGCGGACCCAGCGGCAGCGGCGAAGACTGAGGGATCAGACTCTGTGGGAACTGGCTCTGTGGGGACGGAGGCAGTCGAGACCGACTCGGCGATGACGTCCTCGGCGGACTCCGCCTCGGCCGGCACGATGCGGGCGTCGTGGTCGATCGCCGCGTCCTCGTGGCTGGCGCCGGAGATCAGCGCGCTGAAGCTGCCCATGCGCCAGCCCGCCGGCACCTGCGGCGGGCGCGGCGCGCGCGGCAGCCGCGGGCCGGCAGCGGCCGCAGGCAGGGGTTCGCCGTGGCCGTCGGGAAGGTCGTCCAGCGCGATCGCCGGCTTGCCGTCGGCCGTGGCGCGCGCCACCAGGCTGCGCCAGTGCGCGTCGATCTCGGCCGGGCTGGCTTTGTGCTCCCGCCATTCCTCCACTGCGATGCCGGCCCCGGCCACCATCCAGTTGAGCAGGCTGCGCGCACTCTCGGTGTAGCCCGCCTTGCCGAAGCTCATCTTCGCGTAGCAGCCGACGGTGAGGTAGCAGCGATGCACCGCACGGGTCAGCGCCACGTAGATCAGGCGCAGGTCCTCGGCCTGGCGTTCGCGCTGCAGGCGGCGGGCGACGTCCGGGTCCGCGGCGGCGGCAAGGCGGTAATCGAGCACCAGCTGGCCGTCGTCGCGGTGCCAGGCGCGCATCGGTCCGCTCGCGGGCATGGGCGGATGGCCATCGAACAGGAAGGGGCAGAACACCACCCCGTACTCCAGCCCCTTGGCACGGTGGATGGTGACGATCTGCACCAGGTTGCGGTCGGATTCGAGGCGCAGCTGCGCCGCATCGCCGCCGCTGCGGTCGCGCCGCGCGGTGGCCAGCGCGCGCAGCAGGACCTCGGGCGAGGCACTGCCGGCGCTCTGCTGCAACAGTTCGGCCAGGTGCATCAGGTTGGTCAGGCGGCGCTCGCCATCGTCACGCGCGAGCAGGCGGGCGGCCACCCCCTCGTCGCTCATCCAGCGCCGCAGCATCACCCCGAAACCGTGGCGCAGCCAGGCCTCGCGCCAGCGGGCGAAGCGCTCGAGCAGATCGAGCAGCGCGTCGGCACCCTTGCCCCTGTCGTCGTCGGCCAGTTCGGCAAGCGCGGCCAGGGCCGCGGCATCGCGCCCCATCAGGGTGGTGGCGAGCGCGGCCTTGACCCGCCGTTCGCGGCCCGGCTCACTGATCGCCAGCAGCACCCGTTCGAGCTCCTCGGCGTCTTCGGTGGCGAATACGCTCGCCTGCGACAGCTCCACACTACCCACCCCCATGCGGGCCAACGCCTGGCGCATGCGCGCGCCCTGGCCATGGCTGCGCACCAGCACCGCGATGTCGGCCGGCGCCAGGCCGCGCTCGCCGATCTGCACCCGGCCGGCGGCACCGGCCGCCAGCAGGCGCGCGATTTCCGCCGCGGTCGCCGCCGCCGCGCGTTGCATCGCCAACGCGCGCGGCAGGCGGTCGCCACCCTCCTCGCCCTCGTTTGCCTCGTCGCGCGGGATACGCCACAGGCGCAGCGCGGCAGGACTGGCGCCGGACGCGGTGTCGTCCACCAGCGGCGCCCGTACCCTGTCGCCGCGCCCCACCGCCCGGTAGTCCAGCCCGTCGAGCATGAACACCTTGGGATTGGCGCCGAACAGGTGGTTGCAGGCCTCGATCAGCGCCGGCGCCGAACGCTGGTTGCGGCCCAGGCTGTAGCGGGCATCGGCGCTGTCGCGGGCGGCGAGGTAGGTGAACAGGTCGGCACTGCGAAAACTGTAGATCGCCTGCTTCGGATCGCCGACCAGGAACAGGCTGCCGTGGCGCCCTTCGCGGTGGTAGATGTGATCGAAGATCGCAAACTGCAGCGGGTCGGTATCCTGGAACTCGTCGATCAGTGCCACCGGATAGCGCGCATGCAGCGCTGCGCCGAGCCACGCCTGGCGGCCAGAGGTGAGCGCTTCGTAGGCGTTCCACAGGATGTCGTCGAAGGCGATCATGCGCCGTTCGCGCTTGCGCCGCCGCAGCTCGTGCGCGCCCGTTTCGAGAAAGTAACGCAACAGGGCGAGGCGCGCCGCATCGAGCGCGCCGTCGGCCCGTTCGCGGGCTTCGAGCAGCGCCGCGGCGGCATCGAAGAAGGGGTGCTGCGGCGGCGCAATGGCGCGCTTGATGCCGTCCTTGGTCGCCTTCGTCGCCAGGGTGTCGGCCGCCAGCAGCTTCAGCTTGCTGTCCTTGTCGCCCGCGACCGGATACAGCGCATCGTCGGCGCCCAGCCATTCATCCCACTGACGCTGTGCACGGTCGACGGTCTCCGCCTTGTAGCTGCCCTTGTGCAGGCCGTCGAGGGCCGCAGCCAGGGCCGCCATCACGCCAGCGCCGCCGGCCCACTCTGTGCGCGCAGTGCGGTAGGCGCGGGCAAGATCTTCGCCAGCGGCATCCACTTCGGCGGCGGACACACCCGCATCCCACAGCGGCTCGGCGAGCGGTCGCGCCATCGCCGCCTTCAGCTGCTCGGCCCACACATCGGGACAATCGCCACGCTGCACCAGCAGTTCGACCAGCGCCGGCGCCAGGCTGCCGCCAGCCACCTCGCGCCGCCAGAAATCCTGCGCCACTTCGACGCGCAGCGCGCTGTCGTCCTCGGTCAGCTCAAGCGCATAGGGCAGACCGGCCGCGAACGGGGTGTCGGCCAAGGCGCGTTGGCAGAAACCGTGAATGGTGAATATCGCCGCCTCGTCGAAGGTCTGCAGCGCGTGGCGCAGACGCTGCACCATGCGGGCGGGGTCGACACCCGACGCGGCGACGGTGGCAATCAGCTGCGGCACGAAGGCATCGCTACCGGGATCGCCACCGTCGAGCACGCGCAGCGTGTCGACGATGCGGTCGCGGATGCGGGTCGAGAGCTCGGCGGTTGCGGCCCGGGTGAAGGTGACCACCAGCAGCGCGCCCACCTGCACATCGCGCTCGAGCAGCTGGCGCAGATAGAGGCCGCAGATGTTCCACGTCTTGCCGGTGCCGGCCGAGGCCTCGATCAGGCCGATGCCGTCGAGCGGACAGCCGAAAACGTCGAGATCGGTGGAGGGCATCGGTCGTCCGGGCCCAGGCTCAGGCCGCGCCCACGGTTCCCATCGCCTCGCCCATGCGGATGGCGCCCTCCGGCGCCCAGGCGGGATTGAACTTCAGCCGCGGCCGCGGGAACAGCATCACCACGGTGGAGCCGAGCAGGAAGCGGCCCATCTCGTCGCCCTGCTTCAGCACGATCTCGCGGTCGTCGTAGCGCCATTCGCGCACCGCGGCCAGCCGCGGCGGATTGACCACGCCGTGCCACACGGTGGCCATGCTGCCGACGATGGTCGCGCCTACCAGCACCAGCACGAAAGGGCCGTGGGCCGAATCGAACACGCACACCACGCGCTCGTTGCGTGCGAACAGCCCGGGCACGCCGCGCGCGGTGGTCGGATTGACCGAGAACAGCGCGCCCGGCACGTAGATCATCCGCGTCAGACGGCCGTCGCACGGCATGTGGATGCGGTGGTAATCGCGCGGGCTGAGGTAGAGCGTGGCGAAGCTGCCATTGTCGAACTGCGCGCCAAGCGCGCGGTCGCCGCCGACCAGCGCAGTGGTGGTGTAGCCATGCCCCTTGGCCTGGAAGACCTGGTCGCTGACGATCGGACCGAACTGACTGATCGCCCCGTCCACCGGGCTGATGAAATCCGCAGCCGCCAGCGGCCGCGCACCGGCGCGCAGCGGGCGGGTGAAGAATTCATTGAAGCTGGCATAGCTGCGAGTATCCGGGTTCGCCGCCTCATCCATATTCACCCCGTAGCGACGGACGAACCAGTCGATGACGCGAGTGGTGAGGCCACCGGCCTCCAGGCCCGCCAGCTTGCCCGCCAGCACGGTGATGGCCTGCTTGGGCAGAAGGTACTGAGGCAAAACGGCAAGGCGGTCGGACACGGCGGGTTCCAGAGCGTTGAACAGCCGGGGATTATGCCCGATTCCGCTGGGCGAGCAGCGCTGCCTCGGTGCGCGTACGCACGTGCAGCTTCTGCAGGATACTGGTCATGTGATGCTTGACCGTCTTCTCCGCCAGATGAAGTTGCTCGCCGATCTGGCGATTGGTCAGGCCACGACTGAGCAGCTCGAGCACGTCGGATTCGCGCGGAGTCAGGCTGGAGAGCGTATCCGGTACACGAGGCCGCGAGAATTCGGCCAGCAACTCGCCGGCCAGCGCGGGCGGCACGTAGGCCTCGCCATCGGCCACACTGCGCACGATGGTGCGCAGCTCGCTGGCCGACACCCCCTTCAACACATAGCCGTGAGCACCGTGCTTGAGCGCCGCGAGCAGGCTCTCGCGGTCTTCGGCCACGGTCAGCATCATGATGCGCACGCCCGGATGACTGGCCGCAATCTGCGCCGCGGCAGCAATGCCGCCCATGCCCGGCATGTTGATGTCGAGCAGCACCATGTCTGGCCGCTCGGCGGCGGCCAGCTCGACCGCCTCTTCACCGCTGCCCGCCTCCGCAATCACCATCAGATCGGGCGCAGCTGTCAGCGAATGCACGACGCCCTCGCGGAACACTGGATGATCGTCAGCCAGCAGGATTCGAACGGGTTTGGTCATGGGCAGGATCCGCGGACAAAAGGGGAAGTCGGGCACGTACGGTGGTTCCATGGCCGGGCGCGGTGTCGAGTTCGAACACCCCGCCCAGCAAACGGACACGCTCCTGCAGGAAGGGCAGGCCGAGACGGCCGCTACCTTCCATCGGGTCCGGATCGAAACCGGGCCCGTCATCGGCGATCTCGATCAGCACAGCAGTGGTGGCGCCTTGGCCATCCATACGCGCACGCACGCGCAGGATGCTGCCCGGCGCATGACGCACGCCATTGTTGAGGGACTCCTGCACCACACGGTAAAGGGTGATCTTGAGCGCTAACGGTGCTTCTTCAGGCAGGCTATCAATATCCGCATCGACCGTGCACCCTGACAGGCGCTCCACATCGCGCACTGCACGCAGGATAGTGTCGCCCGGCGACAGCCCGTCGATACCGGGGAGGCCGAGCCCCGCGGCGATGTTGCGCAAGTCCTCGAGCGAGGAGCGGAGCACCCCCTGTACCGAACGTGAGTCCACCGTGGAATCCGGCCCGGCAGCCGGTTCGTCGAAACGCATCAGGGCAAAGGCAATCTTTTGCGCCGGACCGTCGTGCAGGTCGGCCGCGACGCGATGAAGCAACTCCTCGTTGAGTGCGGTGGTCCGCGCGCCGGCCTCGCCCAGCTGGGTGCGCATGCGCTCGTTGTCGCCGAGCGCCGCACGCAGTTGCACGAGCTGGCTCTGCAGGTCGTGCTGCTGGTCGACGATGGTGTCATCCGCACGTCGCGCCAGCCCGCGCAGGGCGAGATAGGCCGCCACCGTGGCGATCACGACCAGCACCCAGCTGCGCTGCTGCGCACTGCGGATATCGCCGAACAGGCCTTCGGTACTGTGGTAGAACTCGGCCACCGCAATGACCGGCTGGTCGGCGGCCGTGCGCACCGGAACGTAGACCTCCAGCAGCGTCGGCCATTGCGATCTTTCGGGTGAGTTGTCGGCCTGCTCGAGGCGGCTGATGCGGGCCTGCACCTCACCCCCGAAAGCGGCCTCGAGGGCAGGCTGAAGCGGAAAGCGGCTGCCTTGCTGGGCGTGGTCGCTGCTGTAGACGATCCGCCCTTCTCCATCCCACAGCTTGAACCGGACCACCTTGCGCTTGAGCGGACCGTCGATGAACAGACGGTCGAGCGCAGCATGGGTGTCACTACCCAGGATCTCGCGACCGGACCATTGGCCCAGTTGCGCCGCGAGAATGCTCTCGGCGTATACCGCCGCAATCGCGGCCGCACGATTCACCGCCGCAGTCTCGATCTGGCGCCCCAGCCATGAGCCGCCAGCGACCATGCCGATCAGCAGAATCGCACTGCTGACGAGCAGGAACTGACGGGAAATGCTCAAACGCGCAAAGGACTGGAGAGGAAGACGCGGCATGCTCGGAGCCCGGTGCGGCGACATGCGCACCCGTTCGCGATGGTAGCACCCGGGGCGGTGATCGACCCCGGACCAAAGTCTGATCCGGGCCAGACCATCGTCCCGCAGCGATCGCGACCGACGCCCCTATTGCAGGCAAGCCCTTTGTGGCGAAATGGACTTAAGAAAATGGGCCCAAGAAAGAGACAATTCATCACCGGAGAAGCACCATGTCCAGAATCACCCGGCACGCCCGACGCCTTGCCACCATGCTCTGCGCCGGCCTCATCGGCTTCGCCGTCATGGCGCCATCAACGGCCGCGGAAACAGAATCGGCGCTCGCCCGCGGCGGTCGTCTTTACGACAAGTTTTTTGCCGAAAACAATACCGCCAAGCCGGACACCGACCACGCCTCCTACCCGGTCAAGGACGGAAAGTACGGCAAGGATGCAAGCTGGCGCTGCAAGGAGTGCCATGGGTGGGACTACATGGGCAAGGACGGGGCATACAGCTCGGGCGGTCACAAGACCGGCATCAAGGGCATCAGTGGCGCAGCCGGGAAGGATCCCGCCGCGATTGTCGCCATCCTCAAGGACGCCACCCACGGTTACACCGACAAGCATCTGCCGGGCAATGACTTCAACGATCTCGCCTTGTTCGTGAGCAAGGGACAGATCGACATGAGCAAGTACATCGACACTGCCGCCAAGAAGGCCAAAGGCGATGCAGCGAAGGGCGAGGCCTACTACAACACCCTGTGCGCCGGTTGCCACGGCATTGACGGGCGCAAGATCAAGGGCGCGCCGGCGCTCGGATCGCTGGCCGACAACGTTCCGGAAATGCTGCACAAGGTGCTCAACGGCCAGCCGGCGGAGTCCATGCCCGCCCTGCGCGCGCTCGACGTGCAGATCTCGGTGGACATCGTCAGCTACCTGCCGCAGTTGCCCAAGCAATAGGAAGGCAGTCACTGCCTGGCCAACGCGGGCACCCTCGGGTGCCCGCGCCGCTTTCACGCACCCGAAATCCCTGTTTCCGGGAGGAGAAACCGAACATGTTCAAAAGTATCTGGCGCTGGCTGCGCAAACCCTCGGCAAGCATATCGGCCGGCGCAATACTGATTGTCGGCGCCATTGCCGGCATCATCTTCTGGGGCGGCTTCAACACCGCCATGGAGATCACCAACACCACTGAATTCTGCGTGTCTTGCCACGAAATGGACCAGCTCGTGCACCAGGAATACAAGGCCAGCCCGCACTACAACAATCCATCTGGCGTACGCGCCGGCTGCCCCGACTGCCACGTACCGCGGGACTGGGGACGCAAGGTGGTGCGCAAGATCAAGGCCTCGACCGAGGTGTACCATGCCCTGCTCGGCACCATCGACACCCCGGAAAAATTCGAAGCCCAGCGCCTGGTGATGGCAGAACGTGTGTGGAAGGAGATGACCGACAACAACTCGCGCGAATGCCGCAACTGCCACAGCTACGAGTCGATGGCTTTCCACAAGCAGACCCCGCGCAGCCGGGAAAAAATGGAGCCGGCCATGACCGAAAACAAGCCGTGCATCGAATGCCACAAGGGCATCGCGCACAAGCTGCCGATCGTGCCGCGCGACGACTGATTTGCCGTAGTGGGTCAAGGCGGTCGCGATGCAGTCGATACGCCGCCACACGGCTGGGACCGGCAAACAGAGTCCCACGCCATGCCACGGCCTACACCCTTACCCCACCTCACGCGCGTTGAGCGTGTAGCGGAAGGCGTCCGGGTCGAGGCTGTCGAAGCGACCCTTGGCGCTCTCGCCCTGCGGATACATCAGAAAGGGCAGCTGCGGCCCATCGCTGCCGGGCAGGCGCAGGTCGTGGGCGACGTTGTAGGCCAGCCAGTTCATCTCCCAGGCACCGAACAGTTGCTTGCGCGCCGCGAGCACCTTGGGGTCGTCCAGCGCCAACTGGCCCGGCGGCTCCTCGAGCACCACCTTGCGCACGTCGGCCGGGTCCACCGGCACCCAGCCGAAGCGGGCGAGAAAGACCTCGGCGCGGCAGTGCTGCGCCTTGGAGATGTTGCCGCTCTTGCCCAGGCTCTTGTAGCCGAAGCGCGAGTCGGCCACACGCACGCCGTACACGTCGCGCGCGGGCAGGCCGGCGGCACGCGCAAGGCCGACGTAGAGCGCGTTGAGGTCGGCGCACTTGCCCGACAGGTCGCGCGTTTCGAGCATCGTTTCGATGTCGCCCACGCCGCAACCGCGGGTCTTCGGATTGCGGAAGGTGTTGTCCACGATCCACTCGTAGATCGCGCGCGCCTTGTCCTCGTCGCCTTTCAGTCCGGCGGTGATCTCCTGCGCCGTGGCGAGCACGATGCCGTCGGTTGGCAGCAGTTCGGTGGCCATGGTGTACAGCCTGTGATCGGCCACCGACAACGCCAGCGGCTGCGCCGCCGGGCGCGAGAAATCGATCGCGCGGTCGCGGGTGGCAAAGCGGGTGAGGACTTCGAGCTCCGCTACCGCGGTGCCCGGCGCCCACTCGGCGTACAGCATGGCCGCGCCATAGGTCGGCTCCTGCACCACGCGCATCACCTCGGCGTTGCCCTGCCACACATTGCCCAGCGGACGGAACCATGCGGCCTCATCCACCGAGGGCAGCGGCACCCAGGCGCGCACCACGCCGTCCGCCTGCACCGGCTCGATCCGGCTGGTGACTTCGAACTGGCGCCAGCCGGCAGCCGGGCTCGGGGCAAAGGGCGCCGGCGCGCTTGTGGCGTCGGCGGCACGCGCCAACGCGGGCATTGCGAGGCTGGCGGCGAGGGCGGAGGTCTTGAAGAAGTTGCGGCGGTTCATTGCGGCAGGCCTTTTGAGTCGGTACACAGGCCGCGCATGCGAGCGGATTCCATCATGGTGTTTCTCCCGATTGTCGATACGTCCGCCCCGGTGCGGAAGCCTCCGGGGCTTAATGCCGGCCCGCCTGCGCGGACCGCTTGGGGTGGCGGTGGTCAAACCGCCTGACCGGGCAGCCGATACGAAGATCGGCCGGATGTGCCCGGGGACCCGCGCACTTGGCGACGAGTCCGTCTTGCGGGCTCGCCCGCGCGGGTGGCGCAGCGCGAACCAAAGAGTATTGTCCGCGATCCGGGCGAGGAGTGGAATTGATACGGCGGGCTGCGAGCGCGCGAAATCGTGCCACCGCGGCACGTCTTGGGAGGGGCGTTTCCGGTCGTAGCTGACTCAGACCGAAAGCGATCTGTTCTCACGCATGCGCTACATCGAACTCAACCTGGCGCGAACAGGGAATTGCAAGCGCAGGAATAAACAGGAAAACAGGGGACAGACCACGTTTTCCGCGATGAAACCGTGGTCTGTCCCCTGTTTTTCGTCCCCGTTTTCCGCGATGAAACCGTGGTCTGTCCCCTGTTTTTCGTCCCCACATGCCAAGTCTTAACTTTTCGCGACGTTGGTGAAATACTAGTAACCGCTCTTATAACAACGGTTTGAATTCGCAATTTCCAGCATGAATTCACCCTATCCATCGAAGCGCTCGCCGATGTGCCGGATCGCACGCGAGTACACCTCGATCGTCTTCGGCTGCAACCCCTTATCACGACAGGCCTCGCAATGACACCTTCCGCGTGCGCTCTCATGGCGGAATACAATCGCTGGATGAATGTGCGTCTTTACGACGCAGCTGCGCGACTTTCAGAAGTACAGCTCTTCGAAGACCGGGGAGCGTTCTTCGGTTCGTTGTTCGATACGCTGAATCACATAGCCGTGGCCGACACGATCTGGCTTCATCGGTTCTCGCAGCATCCTGACCTCAGTTGGCTGAAGGACCTGATGGCAGGGTTTCCACGCCCCTCGTCGCTACGCCAGCGCCTGGCTCAGTCGCTGCCCGATCTTCGAGCGTACCGGGAGAAGGCCGATGACGTGATCAGCGCGTTTGCTGCTCGTATCACCGAAGCTCAGCTTGAAGCCTCTCTGCGCTACGCCAATACCTCCGGGCAGGCGCAAGTCAGGAGCTTCGGGGGCTTGGTTCAACACTTCTTCAACCACCAGACGCACCACCGTGGCCAGGCGACAACGCTGCTTTTTCAGGCGGGTGTAGACGTTGGAGTCACGGATCTACTATCCATCATCCCGAGCGAGGCCTGATGCGTACGCTCAGTTCCGCGCAGTGACCAGGCGCGGCGCATCCTGCGCGCACCGCCTTGCGCACACTTCCCGCATGCGGCTGGCGGCACTATCACCAGCCTGCAACGCACAAGACCGACACTAGCACCCTCCCCATCCCGCCCCGACACCATGCGCCTGTCCGCCCTGCTCGCCGCGCTTTCGCTGCTTGCCAGCACCGCCGCCTTCGCCGACTGCCCCGGCACCCTCACCTTCGGTAGCGCCTCTTCCAGCCGGTCCGCCCAGGTAGCCGACCAGCTGCTCGACGGCCTCTGCCTGAGCGCCCGCCTGGCCGAGGCGACCGGGCCGGAGCCCACGCCGGAAGAGCGCTTCATCGCCGTCGCCAGCCTGGCAAGCCGCTGGGCGGACGAGGGGGTGCTGACCCGGAAGGAAGCGGCCGCGCTGTTGAGCGCGGTGCGCGATGCCACCATCGCCAACACGGTGAAGATGCGCATCCTGGCCTTCAACGATTTTCACGGCTATCTCGACGGCAGCCGCTTGATGGTCAACAGCCCGATCGACGGCATCCACACCGTGCCGGCAGGCGGCATCGCCCAGCTTGCGGGCCTGGTGCGCGAATTGCGCGCCGGCATGCCCGACACCGTGGTGGTGTCGGCCGGCGACCTGATCGGCGCCAGCCCGCTGATGTCCGCCTTCTTCCATGACGAGCCCACCATCGAGGCAATGAATCTGCTCGGGCTGGATTTCAGCGCGGTTGGCAATCACGAGTTCGACGACGGCCGCGCCGAACTGCTGCGCATGCAGCGCGGTGGGTGCCATCCGGACGGCACCCACACCTGCAAGGGCGCCTCGGTCGGTACGCCGGTGCCGTTCTCCGGCGCGCTGTTCGACTTCCTCGCCGCCAATGTGCGCGACGAGCGCGGCGACACCCTGTTCCCGCCCTATGGCATCCGCCGCGTCGGCAACATCCGCGTCGCCTTCATCGGCGTGACCCTGCGCGGCACACCGAGGCTGGTCAGCCCGGCGGGCGTGGCCGGGCTGCGCTTCGACGACGAGGCCGGCACCATCAACACCGTGTCTGCCGACTTGCGTCGCAGCGGGGTGCAAGCCATCGTGGTGCTGCTGCACGAAGGCGGGCGGACAGAAGGCAGCATCAACGACTGCACCGGCATCGAAGGCCCGGTGGTCGACATCGTCGGCCAGCTCGACGATGCGGTCGATCTGGTGGTTTCCGGCCACACCCATCACGCCTATGTGTGCCGCCTGCCCAACCGCGCCGGCCGGCCGGTGATGGTGACCAGCGCCGGCTCTGCCGGCCGGCTGCTGACCCGCATCGACCTGACGCTGGACCGCAGCAGCCGCGACATAGTCGCGGCCGACGCCCGCAACCTGGTGGTCGAACGCGACAACACCCAAAACCCGATCGCCCCCGACGCCAGCACCGCCACCTTGCTCGCCGCCTATACTGCGCTGGCCGAGCCGATCGCCCAGCGCCCGGTGGGGCAACTGGCCGCCACGCTGGAGCGTCGCCCCAACGCAGCGGGCGAATCCGCCCTCGGCAGCGTCATCGCCGATGCCCACTGGCAGGCCACCCGCGCACCGCAAGCCGGCGGCACGCTCGCCGCCTTCACCAACCCCGGCGGCATGCGTGGCGATCTGGTGCCGGCCGCCGACGGCAGCGTGACCTATGCCGACCTGTTCCGCATCCAGCCCTTCGGCAACACACTGACCATCACCACCCTCAGCGGCGCTCAGCTGTACGAGGCGCTGGCGCAACAGTGGCGCAGCGACCGGGTGCTGCAGGTCTCGTCCAGCATCAGCTATCGTTACCGCGAAGTGCCCGAGCAGCAGGGCGCGGCCAGCCGGCAGGTCTGCCCAGGCTCCTTGCAGATCGGTGGCCGACCGGTGGCGCCGGATACCGCCTACCGCATCGCGGTCAACAGCTATCTGGCGGCCGGCGGTGATGGCTTCGACGTCTTCACCCGCGGTCGCGACGCCCTGGGCGGCGCGCTCGACGTCGATGCGCTGGCGGCCTACCTCGAACGCAGTGGCAAGCTGAGCGCACCGGCGCAGAACCGCATCCACAAGGTGGAGCACTGCGACTGAAGCGGCGGCTGGCGATCGCCGGGGCAGCCGGGCGCAATCAACGGTCTTCCCCTTCCACCATGCAGGTGCTCTTGCGGACCGGGAGAGAAATCTCACTCGATATGTCCTACTGTGTATGCATTGAGTCCCACATCAACAACAATACTCAGGGAGTACTGCATGCCGCCCGACGAGCGCGTGCTGGACATGATCGACGCACTGTACGAAGCAGCGCTCGACGAAACTCAGTGGTACGGGGTCCTGCACAAGTTGGCCGATCTCACCGGTAGCCAGGCAGCCACCTTCTGGGTGCTGGATGGATCGGGTCAGCCGCGATTGCCGACGTTCTCATATATCAATCTGGATCCGCAACTGATCGAGGAGTACCTCGACGGCATGGCGCAGCACGATCCGACGGTCCAGTACCTGGTCCGCCACCCCACGCTGCCCATCGTGCACGATTCGATGTTCATCACCGAACGCGACAAGGATCGGCACCGCTACTACGACTGGCATCATCGCTATAGCGATACCCGTTTTCGCCTCGTCAGCCGGATGAGCCCGGCGCCTGCCGTGCAGGCCGGCGTGGCCCTGCTTCGAGCGCGCTCTGCCGGGCGCTTCGAACCGAGCGACGTCGAGCAGTTCGAAGCCCTGCACCGGCACATCGAGCGTGCCCTGGCGCTCGGTTTCCAGCTGGGTTCGCTGGGCACTTTGCAGCGCTGCTGCACAGACCTGCTGGATGGCAATCCCGCTGCAATCGTGCTGCTGGATACTCAGCAACGAGTGGTGTATGCGAATCCCGCGGCCGACCGCCTGTGTGCCAAGTGTGACGGGCTGAGCTTGTCGCACAGCGGTCTCACCGCCGCGCGCAGTCAGGATGCCGACCGCTTGCGCAGCCTGATCACGCAGGCCATGCCGAATCGCGCCAAAGGCGATTTGCCGGGGGGCGGCGTCATCCCGGTGCCGCGCCCCTCGGGCAAGCGGCCCTATCTGGTCCTGGTGGCGCCCCTGTCCGGACGCCATCACGCCTTGTCGGCGCTGCGGCCCGCAGTGTCGATCGTGATTACCGATCCGGATGCGCGTCCTCTGATAGGCACTGAATGTTTGCAGGCTGCCTTCGATCTGACCGCGGCAGAGGCGCGGCTTGCGGCAGCTTTGGCGGCGGGTGACGATCTCAAGTCGGCGGCCGATCGGCTGGGCATCCGTTATGCCACGGCCCGCGCCCGGCTCGCCGATATCTTTCGCAAGACCGAAACGTGCCGCCAGGGCGAACTCGTCTCTCTTCTGCTGCGCAGCCTGCCGCTCTGAGAGAGCAGCTCACGCGACTATCAAACGATGGTGGCGGGCCTTCTCGCTGCCGATCTAGCATTCCTCATGCTGCCGCGCCTGCGGCGGTGGTGATCCGGAAGCGCACCTGAGCCGGACTTCATTGCTTGCGAACAAGGAGCGCACATGAGGCGCATTGCGGGTTCAGCCAGAGGAGCCAAGGTGATGAGACAAGCACAATCCGTTTTTTCGCAAGCGCGCCATCTCGTACGGACTACAGCCGCAGCGGTCCTTTTCGCCTGTGCCGGCCCTGGTTTAGCCGCCCCGGACTGGGACATCGTCGGTATCAGGCTGGGAATGACGGAGCAGGAGGCGCGCGCAGCCCTCGCGGCGCATAGCGCGCAAGCCCAGATCTCCGGGCGCACGCTGAAGTTCATGTTCAACGATGGCGCGAAGCAGCAGGAAACACCGGACTTTCTGGCCACCATCCAGGCCCAGATTCCGGGGCCGCCCAACACCTCCGACACCGAGAGCATCAAGCTGGAGCTCTCCGCACCCCCACTTGAACAGCGCGTGATCGGCGTGCGTCGCGTGGTGACTTCGTACCAGAACCCGCCTCCGCTGGAACGCGTGGTGGAGGCGCTGACTCAGAAATATGGAAAGCCCGTGGATTACAGAACCCTCGGCATGGGCGTGAAGAGCACCTTCGCGGGCTGGACCGAGGCCGGCAAGACGGCTTGTGGGCTGCAACCGGGCAAGGGCATCAGCCTTCCGGGGGCGAGCCAGAGCCCGAACGACCTGAAGAAGTTCTACCAGTGGCAACAACAGAAACTGGCTCCAGCCGATCTCTCCAAATGCAGCGCCTTGCTGCTGGCGAAGATGGACTACAGGGAGGGCGGCTCATCCGTCAACACCCTGGTCGTGGAGATGAACGATTACGGATATCTGCTTCAAGCGCTCGAAGCCACCGCCAAGTGGCTGTCCGAGACAGAGGCGGAGGCCAGAAAAGCCCGCCTCAACTCGGGCGCGGCGCCCAAACTTTGATCCGATGCGATGCCCACGAGCGCGCAGGCGGGGGGATGCTTCCATCGATGGTGAACAAAGGAGAAATCATGTGCTCGATCTTCGGTAGGGTACAGCGGGCTCTTGGGCTTGCAGCTGTGGGCACGCTGCTCGCGGCGTGCGGCGATAGTGGCTTGTCCGGCGAATATATCGGGCGGCAAGGATCCTGGGTGGACAAGCTCGTGTTCGGCCCCGGGAACGAAGTCAGGGCAGTCGACGGGCGAGACGAGGCCGCGGGTGTTTTTCGGATCGAGGGAAAACAAGTCATTCTGACCATCGGCACCGACCAAAGCGCGCTGACGATCGCCGATAGCGGCTGCCTCGATGGGGGTCGACAGGCCGGCGTCTATTGCAAACGCTGATCAATAGGCTTTCAAAGCCGTCTGAGTCGGGCACGATATCGGCTTCGTAACGTCTTCTCGTCTTTGATTGTTGGGCATACGGAAAGCGCCGACTTGTTGCAGCGCGGCAGTTGGCGTACCGTCATCGCCATGTCCGGGTTCTCCAGGGAGTGTCGCGATGCGAGCCATGGTCCTCGATGTTCTGAACAATCCCTTGCGTCTGGTCGAGCGCGCAGTGCCCAAGCCGGGTGCCGGGCAGATCCTGATCCGGGTCGAAGCCTGCGGTGTGTGCCGTACCGACCTGCATCTGGTCGATGGTGAGTTGCCGTCGCCGATGTTGCCGGTGATCCCGGGGCACGAAATTGTCGGTCGGGTCGCGGCGCTGGGGGAGGGCGTGGTGGGCTTCGCGGTTGGCCAGCGGGTCGGTGTGCCCTGGCTGGGATGGACCTGTGGCGATTGTGAATACTGCCTGTCCGGCCAGGAGAACCTGTGCGATGCCGCCCGTTTTACCGGCTATACGCTGGATGGCGGTTACGCGGAATTCACCGTAGCCGATCGGCGTTATTGTTTCGCCCTGCCCGATCCGCTGCCGGCTGCCGAACTGGCACCTCTGCTGTGCGCCGGTCTGATCGGCTACCGGGCGCTGGCGATGGCCGGCGAGGCGCGCAGAGTCGGCATCTACGGCTTTGGTGCGGCTGCGCACATCGTCGCACAGGTGCTGCGTCATCAGGGACGGGCATTTTATGCCTTCACCCGGCGTGGTGATGATGCCAGTCAGGCATTTGCTGCTGGACTGGGGGCCGAATGGTGCGGTGCTGCCGACGAGCAGCCGCCGGTCGCGCTCGATGCCGCCCTGATCTTCGCCCCCGTCGGCGCCCTGGTGCCTGCTGCGCTGCGTGCGGTGCGCAAGGGCGGCATGGTGGTGTGCGCCGGCATCCACATGAGCGACATTCCGGCTTTTCCCTATGAATTGCTCTGGGGCGAGCGGGTGCTGCGCTCGGTGGCCAACCTGACCCGTGCCGATGGCGATGCCTTCCTGCGCATTGTCGCCGACTCGCCGGTGCGCACCCATATCACCCCCTTTGCCCTGGAGCAGGCCAACGATGCGCTGGATGCGCTCCGCGGCGGTCGTCTGCAGGGTGCTGCGGTGCTGCTGCCGGGCTGGAATGGGCACCAGCCGTGAAGGTGGGGCGTGGCGGATGCCCGACAAAGGCGTCGAATAGCGCGTTTGCGGGGGCGACCCCGCCGGCTCAGCTCAGCAGCAGGGCGTCGTCGTCGAGCGCCTCACCGCGCACCTTCTCGAACATCGCCAGCAGGTGATGCACATCCAGCCCCTCGCGTTCCTTGCCGGCAACGTCGAGCACCACGCGACCCTGATGCAGCATCACCGTACGTTCGCCGACATCCAGCGCCTGGCGCATGCTGTGGGTGACCATCATCGTGGTGAGCTTGTGCTCGGCGACGATGCGGGCGGTGAGCTTGAGGACGAAATCGGCGGTGCGCGGGTCGAGCGCTGCGGTGTGCTCGTCGAGCAGCAGCAGGCGCGAAGGCTGCAGCGCGGCCATCAGCAAGCTGACGGCCTGGCGCTGGCCGCCGGAGAGCAGGCCGATGCGGTCGGACAGGCGGTTTTCCAGGCCGAGGCCGAGGGTGGCGATCTGTTCGCGGAATTCCTCTCGTAGCGCCTGTTTGACCGCGAACGAGAAGCCGCGGCGCTGGCCGCGCATCTTGGCTAGCGCCATGTTCTCTTCGATCGTCAGGTCTTCGCAGGTGCCGGCGAGCGGATCCTGGAACACGCGTGCGACATGGCGGGCGCGTGCCCACACCGGCTGCCGGGTCATGTCGATGCCGTCGATCTCGACCTTGCCGCTGTCGATCGCTTGCTCGCCCGATACCGCGTTGAGGAAGGTCGATTTGCCGGCACCGTTCGAGCCGATCACGGTGACGAACTGCCCAGACGGGATTTCCAGCGAAAGGCCGCGCAAGGCCAGGGTTTCGATCGGCGTGCCGGGGTTGAAAGTGAGGTGCAGGTCCTGGGCGTTCAGCATGTCAGGTCCCCCCGGGGGGTAGCGAGCGAAGTGAGCGTGCGGGTATTCACTCTAGCCTCCTTTTTTGCCGATACTGCGCTGGCGCAGCCTGGGCAGTACCAGGGCGACGGTGACCAGCAGCGCGGTGACGAGATTGAGATCCTGCGCCTGCAGTCCGATGAAGTCGGAATTGAGCGCGAGCGCGATGAAGAAACGATAGACGATGGCGCCAAGGATGACCGCGAGCGTCGCCAGGTAGAGCTTGCGCGAAGGCAGCAGGCTTTCGCCGACGATCACCGCGGCCAGGCCGATGACGATGGTACCGACCCCCATCGAGATGTCGGCACCGCCCTGGGTCTGGGCGAACAGCGCGCCGGCGAGGCCGACCAGCGCGTTCGACAGCGCCATGCCTGCGAGCACCGCGAGCCCGGTATTGACCCCCTGCGAACGGGCCATGCGCGCATTCGAGCCGGTGGCGCGGATCGCCAGCCCGGTCTGGGTGGCGAAGAAGCCGTCGAGCAGGAGCTTGACCGCCAGCACCACGAAGATCAGCAGCAAGGGCCGGAACACATAGTCGGCCAGGACCTCGGGCTGCAGGATGTTGAATACTGTCGGCTCCATGATCAGCGGTACGTTGGGCTTGCCCATGATGCGCAGGTTGATCGAGTACAGCGCGATCATCATCAGGATGCTGGCGAGCAGGTCCATGATCTTCAGCCGCACATTGAGCCAGCCGGTGATCAAGCCGGCGAATGCGCCGGCCGCGGTGGCCGCGATGGTCGCGGTGAAGGGGTCCGTACCGCTGGCGATCAGGGTCGCGGCCACGGCACCGCCGAGCGGAAAGCTGCCGTCTACGGTCAGGTCCGGGAAGCGCAGCAGGCGGAACGAGATGTAGACGCCAAGGGCGACCAGGCTGAAGATCAGCCCGATTTCCAGCGCCCCGAGCAGGGTATAGGTGGACATGGGGAGAACCGGTTGGCGGCGGGACATCCGCCCCGCCCTTGCGGACCTACGGCCCGTCTGGAGCCGTAGGTGAATCGCGCGCGCTTGCTGTAGGACTGACTGAACGACTTACTGGACAACCTTGGCGGCAGCCTTCACCAGTTCGTCGGGCAGGGTGATGCCCTGCCTTTGCGCGGCGCCCGGATTGACGTGGAGTTCGAGCTTCGAGCTGGTTTCCGACGGGATGGTACCGGGCTGCTCGCCCTTCAGGATGCGGGCGACGATCTGCCCGGTCTGCACGCCGAGTGAGCGGTAGTCAATGCCGTAGGCGGCCACCGCGCCGCGCACGACGCTGTCGGTATCGGCCGCGACCAAGGGAATCTTCGCGTCCATGCCGACTTTGACCAGCGCTTCGTAGGCCGACACCACGTTGTTGTCGGTGTTGGTGTAGAACACGTCGACCTTGCCGATCAGGCTGCGTGCGGCCGAGCCGACGTCAACCGAGCGCGGTGCGGCGGCTTCGACCAGGCTCATGCCGCGCTTGGGCAGCAGCTCGCGCAGTTGCTGAATCACCACCACCGAGTTGGCCTCGCCCGGGTTGTAGACGATGCCGACGCGCTTGGCGTTGGGGCTGACGCGCTGGATCAGGTCGATCTGCTTGTCGAGCTCGAGCATGTCGGAGACGCCGGTGACATTGGTGCCCGAGGCGGCCATCGACGGTATCAGCCTGGCCGCCACCGGGTCGGTCACCGCCGAGTACACCAGCGGAATGTCCCTGGTCGCGGCGACCACCGCTTGTGCCGAGGGGGTGGCGATGGCGACGATGACGTCGGACTTGTCGCCGATGAACTTGCGGGCGATCTGCGCCGCGGTGCCGGTATTGCCCTGCGCGCTCTGGTACTGCCACTTCAGGTTCTTGCCTTCCTCGAAGCCCGCGGCGGCCAGGCCTTCCTTGACCCCGTCGCGCACCGCGTCGAGCGCCGGGTGTTCGACGATGGCGGTGATTGCCACCGACTTCTGTTGCGCCATGGCCGGCGGTACCAGCGCGCAGGCCAGCGCCATCGCACCAATCAGCAACTTGGGTGATTTGATGAAATTCATTGTGAGCTCCTCTTTTTAGCCTTTGCGGCTTTATGCGGTGTTCGAGACCGGCATTGTGCAGGGAACTAGCCGACCGGGCCCCGAGTTTAAAGGGTCCTTTCGATTTCGGCGACTGGGACAGCCCCGTCGTCCCAGCGCGGACGCTCGAATGTGCGGATCGGCTCCCGCGCCCCTTATGCCAGGCGCGCATCCTCGAGACTTTCGAGCAGGGGCCGGAACACGCGCCTTGCGGCATCGACGAAGACCTCATCCAAGGCGTCGCCGCCACCACGCAAGGCAAGCCGGCACGCCGCATCTTGCGACTCGCCGAATTCGGCGCGCTGGCCACCACTCCACTTCGCCCTGGCCTTGGCCATATTTTCGCGATTGAGCATGTAAGCCCAGGCCGATTTGGGGAAGAAATGCAGTGGCGCGCTCAGCCCGGCGCGATACAGCGCCAGGAGATCGGCGAGGCTGTCGCGGGCGGCGGCCGGCGTGACCGGGTGGAAGCAGAAATGACCGTCGCGCGACAACCCCAGGGTCTCGCACAGCGCACCGGGCGCGGGCGCGGCGCACAGCACCAGATGGCTGAGCCAGGCGCTCAGGTAATCCACCGGCCGGGTGTCGTCGTAGCGATGGTAAAGCAGCCCTTGCGCGCTCAGGTCGCCGAAGGCTGCGTTCAGGGTCCAGCACTCGCCGTCGAGATCGAACTCGAGCGTCGGCACATGGGGCGGCAGCGGCTCACCTGCCGCCTCGCGTACCGCACGGGCGTGATTGCGCAGCAGCACCAGTTCGCGTCGCAGCGCGCCCTCGCCCGGTGCACCGTCCGGATACTCGGCGCCGGCCCGGGCCAGCGCCAGCAGCGCCGCCTCGTCTGCCGCATCGGGGGCGAGGCAATCCGCGCTGGCGCCGAGCAGGGCCGGCAGCAGGCGGGCGGCCAGTGCCTGACGTCCCGCCCAGTTGGGCACGAAGGGCTCGACGTCGTCCAGTTCCTCGTCGGCTTCCGGCAGGTCGAGCCCGAGCCGCTCGCGCAGCAGGAAGCGGCAGGGGTTGCGGAAAAAGCGCTGGAGCTGCTCCAGACCGACGCTGCGCCAAGCGGGTTCCGGCGGCGGCAGCGGCGTTTCGAAGAAGGGGCGCAGGGCGGCACCGGCGATGCGCTCACCGCCTTCGCCTTCTCCTCCTTCCTCCCCCCCGTCCTCGCCTTCATTGCGGCCGTCGCCCGCGGCACGGTCGCCAGTCCAGGCTTCGACGGCGGCGGGCGTGGCCATCGTCCGCCGCAGGCGGGCGGCAAGGGCTGCGGCGTACTCCTCGTTGAAACTGGTCAGTCGGGGATCGGCATCGCCCTCGCTGATGAAGTACTCGAGCGAGAAGGCCTGCAGCGGGTGGCGCACGGTGAGCCGGCGACGTGCCGCGGCGAGTGCCTCGGGCTGCGACGGCTCGTCGGCACAGGCCGCAGCAAGGGTGTCGAACAATTCGTCCACCAGCACCGAGGGCGGGAGCTCGGCGCCGTCGCGCACGCTGCGCCCGACGTGGGACAGGTGGAGCACCTCGCGCGCTGACAGCACCACGTCCAGAAACAGGTTGCGGTCGTCGAGCCGGCGCTGGCGATCGCCGCGCTGCGGGCGCGCGGCCATCAGGTCGAACTCGGCCGGACGATCGCTGCCGGGGAAGGCCCCCTGGTCGAGCCCGATCACGCATACCACCCGGTAAGGCAGGCCACGCAGGGACGACAGCGCGGAGAAGCTCACCGTGCCCCCGGGCACGCCGCCGCGCGCGGGATCGTCGAGGCGTGCGGCAAGCGCCGGATGGATCACGTCGAGGGCGACCTGGCCGGCGGCGTAACCCGCAGCCATATCGTCGGCCAGCGCATTGATCGCGGCGCGCACCTCGCGCAAGGCCTCGGCCCCGTCCGCCGCCTCGCCCACCAGGCGGTCGAGCGCGTCGATCAGGGTGCTGCGCCAGCCCTCGGCATCCTGCGTGCACAGCAGGCGCTCGCGCAGTTGGCGCAAGGTGTCGGCATAGCGCCAGAACCGCCCGAGTGCGAGCCCGGCGCTGCCCTCCGGTGCGCCGGCACCGATCCGGCCGGCAAAGGGGGCAGCAGCGGCGGCATCGCCGGCGGCCCACGCCAGGAACAGGCGATGCAGACCCTCTTCCAGCGTATGCAGCGGGCCAGCGTCGGCGCCCGCGGCCTGCGCCGCGTCCAGCCCCCAGCGTATGCCAGCGGCCCCCATCCAGTCGTGTACCGTTTCGAGTTCCGCTTCGCCCAGGCCGAAGCGCGCCGCGACCAGCGGCTGCTGCAACAGATCGAACACGCGGCTCGCCGGAAAGCGCCCGGAGGCCAGGCTCAGCAGGCGATCGAGCGCCTGCGCCACCGGATTCTCCTGCGTGCTGCCCAGGCCGGTGATGCGCCATGGAATGCGCCGGTTCGGCGGCGCGGTGCCAAACACCGCCTCGATCAGCGGCGCGGCGGCATCAAGATCCGGGGTCAGCACCACGATCTCGTCCGGGCGTGGGGGGTTGGGGCCCTTGAACAGGCCCAGCAGGCGGTCGTGCAGCACTTCGAGCTCGCGGGTGCGCGAGTGGCATACATGCAGTTCGATGCTGCGGTCGCTGCCGGGCAAGCGGATGCTGCCGGGCTCCAGCTCCTCCAGGTCGAGGATTGCGTTATGCAGGCGGGCGAGCAGGTGGCGCCCCGGATGCGGCGCGAACAACGCCTCCTCCACCACTGCGTGTTCGCCCTCGAACAGCAGCCCGATGTGGGCCTGGGTCTGCTGCCCCCAGGCCGCGAGCAGACGATTACCGGTTTCGTGGAACAGATCGTCCTGTCGCGCCACCAGCCACGACAACCGCCGTGCATCGACGATCTCGAACCAGAACTCGCGACACGGGTTGAGCACGTACAGGCGCACCTCCACCACCCGCGACAGCTCGCGCAGGATGTCGAGATAGAGCGGGGGCAGTGCCGGCAGGCCGAATACATGCACCGTCTTCGGCATACCGGTGGCCGCCAGCGCCGCCGCATCCATGCTCACGACCTGACGCAGGAACAGTGCCGCCGGGTGGGTCTGGCGCAAGGCCAGCCCGTCGTGGATGCGCCGCCACAGCTCGGCCTGCCATGCTTCGTCGGCCTGCTCGGCTGCGCACGCTGCGGCTGCGCCCGGCCCTGCGCCCAAACCACCACCCGAACCACCACCCAAGCCCGCCCCCTGCTTTGCCGCCCAGCGCTCCAGCCACTGCGGGCGATAGGTCAGGTAGTGGTCGAACACGCGGGCGATGCGCTCTGCCAGCTCGAAGCGCATCCGCCCGTCGGCCCCTTCCAGGTAAGCTGCAAGCCGCGGATGCGAGCGCACCCATTCGCCCTCCGGCGAGGCCGCATCGAGCAGCCCGAACACCCGCCACGTCAGCAGCGCCGGGGCGAACGGCGAGCGCGCCGGCACCTCGACCACGCGCCCGATCTGCTCCCACAGCCACTGCGCCAGGTAGCCGAAGCCGACATTGGCGCAGATCCCCTCGCGGTCGGCCACCGCCAGCTCCACCCGCCGGCGCAAGGCGCTGCTCGGCACCACCACCTCGCGCAGCCCGAACGGCCCCGGCTGCTCGTCGGCAAGGCGATCGAGCAGGGTGTCGAGGAGGATTTCGAAACGGTTGGAGAAGACGATATTGAACATGGGACAACCGGAAACAGGGCCGCCGCATGATGGCCGAGCAGGGCGTTCCTGTCATCATCGATGCGATCACGCCCGAGCTGTCCTGCGACGCTGACCGCCGCCTACGATTTACGCAGCGGATCGAGAAGCGCGCCCAGCCCGTTGTGGTCGATCTCCTGCATCAGCGCCAGCAGGCGGCCAATCTCGCCATCCGGAAAACCCTCGCGCGCGAACCAGTTGAGGTAGTGGCCGGGCAGGTCGGCAATCACGCGGCCCTTGTACTTGCCGAAAGGCATGCTGCGGGTGACCAGCAACTGGAGGTCTTCGGGTTTCATCACACCGCCGCCAGCGTGCGCACGCCCACCGCCACGAACTCCACCGCCAGCGCCGCCAGCACCAGGCCCATGACCCGGGTCATGATGTTGAGCCCGGTCTGCCCGGCCATGCGGCTGATCGGGCCGGCCAGACGCAGGGTACCCCACACCACGGCCCCGATCACCGCGCCGATCAGGATCATCACCGCCAGCTCCCACCAGTGCTGCGCGCGTTCGGCGTAGATGATTACCGTACTCACCGTGCCAGGGCCGGTCAGCAGCGGAATGGTCAGCGGCACCACCGCAATGCTGGAGCGCTCGGTCGCCTCGTGCTCTTCTTCCGGCGTGGTGCGGGTGCGGCCGGGCTCGGCGTTGAACATCTTGAACGCGAGGAAGAACAGCAGGAGGCCGCCGCCTACCTGGAGCGAGGCAATCGAGATGCCGAAGATCTTCAGCAGCATCTCGCCGAACAGCGCCGACACGGCAATGACAATGGCAGTGGCGATCGAGGCGGTATTGATCGTGGCCCGCACCTGATGCGCCGACTGCGCCGCGGTGAGACCGAGGAAGAGCGGGATCGCGCCGAAGGGGTTGATCAGGGCAAGCAGGGTAATGAAGACCTTCAGCGTTTCCATGGAGTACGGTTCCGGTGCACGGGCTGGCCGGCGATCCGGTTTGCTCCTGCGCCGCGGAGCATAGCGCATCCGCACCGACGCGGAGACGGTCCGCCACTTGACGCTGCGCAGCAAGCCTCCTACCGTGACCACGAGCTGAACACGATCAACCACCGCCAAGGCTGACATGGCCCGCATCCACCCCGAAGGCTGGCGTCATCTCCCGAGCAGCGGCGCGCGCGGACGCGAACTCGCGACCCTGGCCCTGCTCGCCGAGGGCCTGAGCGACGACTACAGCGTGTTCCACGGCCTGCACTGGACCCGCGCCGAGGGCCAGCACGCGGTGTTTGGCGAGATCGGCTTTGTGGTGCTCGGGCCAGACGGACGCATCCTGCTGATCGAGCAGCAATCCGGTTTTCTCGACGAAACCGAGGCCGGCCTGCTGCGCCCGGGCAAGCGCCGCAACCGCGAGATCAGCCTCGATCTCGCACGCACCGCCGACGCCCTGCGCGCGCGCCTGCGCCCGCTGCTGGGCGAGCACGAAGCGGTGCTCGACACCCTGCTCTACTGCCCCGACTACACCGTGCGCCAGCCGGGCACCGCAGGGCTGGACCCGGCGCGCATCGTGGACGCGAGCCGCCGGGCGCAGCTGGTGAACATCGTGCGCGCGCTGTGCTCACCCGAAACCGGTGACCCATCCCCTGCCGCGAGCCGCCGCCCCGAACTCCACCGCTTCTTCGCCGAACTGCTCGAGCTGGTGCCCGACGTGCAGTCGCTCGCCGGCCAGGCAGTGGCGCTGACCACCCGGCTGTCCGGCGGGCTGGCCGAATGGGCGCGCCGCATCCGGCTCGAACCGCACCGCCTGCGCGTCACCGCCACCGCCGGCAGCGGCAAGACCCAGCTCGCGCTCGCCGCCTACACCGACGCAATCGCAGCCGGCCGGCGCCCGCTTTATGTGTGCTACAACCGCCCGCTGGCCGACCATTTTTCGCGCATCGTGCCGCCCGGCGGCGAGGTCGCCACCTATCACCAGCTGTGCGACCGCCGCCTGCGCGCCGCAGACCGCACTCCCGACTTCGCCGCACCCGACCGCTTTCGTCGCATGGAAACGGATTTTGCCGCGCTGGTGGCTTCAGGCGCCGACGACCCGGCGTGGCGCTTCGACGAACTGATCGTGGACGAGGGCCAGGACTTCACCGAGGCCTGGCGCGACGCCCTGCTCGCGCTCCTCACCCCGAACGGCCGCGCGTGGTGGCTGGAAGACCCGCTGCAAAACCTCTACGGCCGGGCGCCGGTGGCCCTGCCGGGCTGGGCCGGGCTCACTGCCGACACCAACTACCGCACCCCGGCCGACGTGCTCGAGCTGCTCAATGCACGGCTGCCGCTGCCGACCCCCATCGTCGCCGGCAGCCCGGTGGCCGACAGCGAACCGGAAATGTTCATCTGGCACGACGAGAACGGGCTGATGGAGGCGACCAAACGCGCGATCACGCGCGCGATCGGCCTCGGTTTCCGCCGCGACATGATCGCCATCGTCAGCTACCGCGGTCGCGAGTATTCGCGCTTCACCTCGCTGACCCACCTCGGCCCCCACCGCCTGCGCGCCTTCCGCGGTCGCTACGACCTGTTCGGCGAGGCCGAATACAGCGAGGGCGACTTGCTGATCGACTCGGTGCACCGCTTCAAGGGCCAGTCGGCGCCGTGCGTGATCTTCACCGAGATCGACTTCGAGCGGCTCGACGACCAGGCGATGCGCAAGCTATTCGTCGGCGCCACGCGGGCAACGATGAAACTGATCTTCGTCGCCTCGGCGCGGACTGCCGCGCTACTCACACCCCCGTCCGGGGCATGACGCCTGCCTGCCGGACGGCTCCCCAGCAGCGCCCGGCGAGATAACGCCACATCCACTCAGGGCGGCCGATCTGCCCTAAAATGCGTCGTCATTCCTCTGCCGCAGCGGCGCGGCACCTCCTCACTAGGCGACGACCGTGGCAGATCAATCCCAATTCGAGCTGATCACCCCGCTGGGCGCAAACGCGCTGCTGTTCCACACGCTGGACGCCTCCGAGGCACTGTCACGCATCAGCGAGTATGAGATAGCCTGCCTGAGCGAGAAGACCGACCTCGATCTCGATGCCATCCTGGGCAAGCAGGTAAGCCTGCGGATGATGTTGCCCACCGGTGCCACGCGTTTTTTCAGTGGTCACGTCACCCGTTTTGCCCACACCGGCACACAGGGTCGTTTTCAGACCTACCATGCCAGCCTGCGGCCATGGCCGTGGTTTCTCAGCCGCACCGCGGACTGCCGGATCTTCCAGGCACTGACGGTGCCCGACATCGTCAAGAAGGTGTTCGCCGACCACGGCCTGTCCGACTTCCGCCTGGCGCTGAGCGGGCAATACCGCACACGCGACTACTGCGTGCAATACCGAGAAACCGACCTCGACTTCATCAGCCGGCTGCTGGAGGAAGAGGGCATCTACTATTTCTTCGAGCACGCACAGAACAAGTGCACCCTGGTGCTGGCCGACGCCTACGCTGCCCACGCCAGCGTCGCCGACTATGCCAGCATCGAGTTCGTCGAGAACCGCCAGGGTGATGCTGACGAGCTCGGTTTCGTCAGCAATTGGCACTTCGAGCGTCAGGTGCTGCCCGGCAAATCGATGCTGATGGATTACGACTTCACCAAACCCTCGGTCCGGCTCGAGGCCTCGGCCTCCGTGCCGCGCGGACACGACGAGGGCAAGCACGAGCTGTTCGATTACCCAGGCGAGTTCGACCAGGCCGCGGATGGTCAGCACTATGCGCAGGTGCGCATCGATGAGCAGCACGCGCAGTTCGAACTCGCCCATGCGCAAACCAGCGCCCGTGGGCTGGCCGTGGGCCACTTGTTCAAACTCACTGGCCACGTGCGCCGCGACCAGAACCGCGAATACCTGATCACGACGGCGCAGCTTCGGATCGCCACCGAAGGGCACGAATCCTCCGAAGCCGTCGGCAGCCGGTTCGATTGCAGCTTCACCGCGCTCAACAGCCGGCAGGATTTCCGCCCCCCGCGCCTCACCCTACGCCCACAGGTCAAGGGCCCGCAGACCGCGGTGGTGGTCGGCCCCGCCGGCGACGAGATCCACACCGACCAGTACGGCCGGGTCAAGGTGCAGTTCCACTGGGACCGCTATGGCAAGCGCGACGAACACAGTTCGTGCTGGATCCGCGTCTCCCACCCGTGGGCGGGCAAGAACTGGGGTTTCATCGCCATCCCGCGCATGGGCCAGGAGGTGATCGTCGAATTCCTCGAAGGCGATCCCGACCAGCCCATCATCACCGGCCGGGTCTACAACGCCGAGCAGATGCCGCCCTACGCGCTCCCGGCCAACATGACCCAGACCGGGATCAAGACGCGCTCGACCAAGGCCGGCGGCACCGACAACTTCAACGAGATCCGCTTCGAGGACAAGAAGGGTTCAGAGCAGCTCTTTATCCATGCCGAGAAGAACCAGGACATCGAAGTCGAGAACGACGAAGCCCACTGGGTCGGCAACGACCGGCGCAAGAACATCGAGCATAACGAGACGGTCACCGTCGGCAACGACCGCACCGAGTCGGTCGGCAACAACGAGACCATCAGCATCGGCAATAATCGCACCGAGTCGGTGGGCGCCAACGAGACGATCTCGGTCGGTGGCAACCGCGGCGAAGATGTCGGCCGGAACGAGACCGTGAGCATCGGCGCCGACCGTAGCGTGAGCATCGGCAACAACGACACCCACGATATCGGCAAGGACCACAGCGTCACGATTGGCAGCAATCAGACGCTGGACGTGGGCAAGCAGCGCAGCACGAGCATCGGCACCAACGACCAGTTGCAGGTTGGCAAAAAGCTGGTGATCGACGCCGGTGACGAGATCACGATCAAGACCGGCAGTGCCAGCATCACGATGAAGAAGGACGGCACCATTCAGATCAAGGGCAAGAACATCACCGTCAGCGGTAGCGGCAAGATCGGGATCAAGGCCTCGTCCGACGTGACGATCAAAGGCTCGAAGATCGCCGAGAACTGACCGTCGCCATGCTCCAGGTCGTCAACGCCACCCCTCTGCCCGCCACCCTGGCGGTGTTCGCCAACCCGGCGGGGGTGGAGTGCGCTTATGCTGCGGTCAAGGCCAGCTTCGACTTCTCTTCCGGCGCCCCGCGGCTGGCAGCGCGGCAGGCCGCTTTTCTCGCCACCGACGTGTACTGGGGCGATCCGGCAACGAGCAGCCTGCGCGCCGCCGCCGACCTCACCCTCACCAAGCCAGCCACCGACATCCTGCTGCTCGGTCGCGCGATTGCTGCGGGCGGCCCCCTCGGCGTGATGGACGTCAGCCTGCGCGTCGGCCCGGTGCAACGCACCCTGCGCGTGTTCGGCGACCGCCAGTGGGTGCGCCACGAAAAGGGCTGGGCGATCAGCGCGCCAAGGCCGTTCGAGCGCATGCCGCTGCGCTGGGAGCTTGCGTTCGGCGGGTGCACGCCGGCGATCGAAGGCAAGGACCCGGTGCACGAGCCGCGCAACCCGGTCGGGCGCGGCATCGTCGGCGCCGACGAGGACGACTTCGCCGGCCGGCCGCTGCCCAACATCGAGGATCCGGCCGATCTCATCACGACCCCCGCGGATCGACCCTGCCCCGCGGGTTTCGCGCCGATTCCGCCACTCTGGCAACCGCGACAGTCCCGCGCGGGCACTTACGACGAAGCTTGGCAGACGCGACGTGCCCCCCACCTGCCACTGGATTTCGATCCTTTCTTCTTCAATGCCGCCCCGCCTGGCCTGATCGCGCCAGCCTATCTCGAAGGTGGCGAGGCGGTGGAGATCAGCGGCTGCACCGCCGGCGCCGCGTTGCGCTTCGCGCTGCCACGGCTCGCGATCGAGCTGACCTGGGATTTCGACGGCCGCCGCATCGCCGTACGACCCGTGCTGGACACCGTCCTGATCGAGCCCGATCAGGGGCGGCTGCAGATGGTGTGGCGCGCCGAACTGGTGGTGGACAAGAAGCTCACCCGGCTGCGCCAGGTGGAGGTACGTTGCGCCGACCTGCATCGCGCAGAGGCCGCCTGAGCATGGCAATCGACATCCTCGCCGCCGGCTGCGTCACCCCGATCGGCTTCAGCCTCGACGAAACTGCAGCCGCGGCACGTGGCCGCGTGGCCCGCCTGCGCGAGATCGACTGGCTGGACCGCCGTTTCGAACCCTACATCGTCGGCACCGTGCTCGACGATGGCTTGCCGGCTCTCGCCGACGATCTGGTCACCCACAGCCTGCAGGCGCGCGAAGTTCGCATGCTGAGGATGGCCCACGCCGCACTCGCCGACGCCCTGCAGGCCCTGCCTGAAGACTGCGGGCCGCTGCCGCTGCTGCTCGGCCTGCCCGAACACCACACCACCTGCCCGCTCGACCCCGCCGCCTTCCTTGCCAGGCTGGTCACGCAAAGCGGCGCGCCAATCGCCCTCGCGCGCAGTGTGGCCGTGGCCCGCGGCCGTGCTGCCGGGCTGATGGCCCTGCGCCAGGCGGCGGCCCGACTCGCCAGCGGGGAGGCAGAATACGTGCTGATCGGCGGGGTCGATAGCCTGATCGACCTCTACGTGCTCGGCACCCTCGACCTGGAAGGTCGCATTCGCAACGCGATCAACGGCGATGGCTTTTCCCCCGGTGAAGGGGCCTGCTTTCTGCTGCTGGGTGACCCCGTCCGGCGCGGGACGATGAAGCCGCTTGCCACCATCACCGCCTGCGCCAGCAGTCACGAGCCCGGCCACCTGTACGCCGACACGCCCTACCTGGGCGACGGCCTCGCCGCCGCGGTCGGCGAGTTGCTCGAGGCGACCCAGTCAGCGGCGCCGATCGCCTGTACCTATGCCTCCTTCAATGGCGAACGCTACTGGGCGCGCGAATTCGGTGTCGCCCGCATCCGCAACGCCGCCCGCTTCGCCGACTCCATGCAGATGGAGCATCCCGCCGAGTGCTTTGGCGACCTCGGTGCTGCCCACGGTCCGGTGCTGGCGGCACTGGCGGCGCACGGATTGGCCGGCGGCTATCGGCCGGCCCCCTGCCTGGTCTATGCTTCGTCCGACCGCGGCGACCGCGCGGCCATGCTGCTCGACCCCGCCCCCCAGCCCGCCGGCTGATCGTTCCGGAGCCTGCCATGCCATGCACCGTCCATAACATCCAGGGTTTCGCGCACAAGACCAGCGGCGGCATGAGCCTGGTCTTCCCCGACGTATGCAAGACTCCTGCGCCGCCCGCACCGCCAGTGCCGATCCCCTACCCCAACATCGGCAAGTCGTCCGACACCACTTCCGGCACGACCACGGTCAAGGCCGATGGCAGCATGGTGATGGTCAAGGGCGCCAAATACATGATGAGCGCAGGCGACGAACCCGGGGTGGCAGGCGGCGTGATCTCCGGTACCTTCAAGCAGGAGTGCGAGTTTCTGATGTACTCGTTCAACGTGATGCTCGACGGCAAGAACGTGTGCCGCATGGGCGACCCCTTGTGGCACAACAAGAAGAACATCTGCGGGTGATGCGATGACACAGCTTGGAGAACCGATCGCAATCGGCATCATCCAGGATCCGGACGATCCTGAATGCCCGTTCTCGCATGAGCCGCCACCCAAAGACGATCCGGGCAAGAACGAACTCATCGGCACGGGCTCGGTTCTGGCAAAAGCCATGAAAAACCGGACCAGCACCGACCTGGTTTCACAACCCAGCCCTGATGCCGTCGACAATCCTCGCTATCGCAGCGGCCATCCGCTTTATTCCCCCGGATCGCTGCGTAGCGCAAGCGCTGCGACTCAAGCCGAATGGCCCGTGGAGATCCAGCTGGCAACGGGTGAAACCAGGCGCCTGCCGGTGCGCTGTGCGGCACACCACCTGATTCCGGCGCAGGAGGCGCTGAAGGATAGCGACCTGGTCCCCTTCATGGTGCACAAGGACACGCCGGAGGACGTAAAGGGCGGATCGGTTGAGGGCGTGCTTTCGCGTGACGTCGGCTACAACGTCAATGGCCGCGAAAACGGCGTTTATCTTCCCGGCTCCTACGCCGTCGGCGGCGGTCGCGGCGGCCTTCGCGTATGGAGCACCACCGACGAACCTGACGTAGAGGAAGAGGACCTGCCGGAGAACGCTGACTCGTGCGAGTCTGCCTATCTCACCGGCAATCCCGACACCATGGATCAGCACACGCCGAAATGGCAGTACGTCAAACAATCCATGCTCCTCGCACCGGGCCAGTTCCATGATCGCCACGCCGACTACAGCCGCGAGGTTCAACTCAAGCTCAACGCGATTGCTGCCCGCCTCGCAAAGCAGTACGAAGACCGGGAGGCAGCGAACTGCCCGTGCGAGGACTGCAAGAAAACACGTGAGCAGTGGGCGAAGGCGGGCTACCCCCCGCCTGTGACCCTCGTCGCGCGGCTCAATGGCTTGTCCTCCCGCTTCGGTGGCTACCTGGACGGATCGTCGTGGGCAATGAACCTCTATACGTCGAAATGGGGCAAGGCATACATGCAAGCCCGAAAGTCAGGCAAATCATGGGCGAAGATATGATCTCGGCCTACCTTGTGGAGTCGGTTGCATGTACTACATTTTGAAGTGCTTCGATCCGGCGGAGGGCTACATCGCCCGGATCGAATACAAGAAAGACAACCCCTTCAGGTTCTGGAATCGGGGCGATCGCTTCGCCAAGCCTCCTCCGACACCAATCCCGGCAAGCCTCGTCAGCGACGGCCAGACCGTACTCGCCGACTTGTGGGAAACACCGCTTCCGATCATGAGTTTGCGGCTGCATCAGGCGCTATGCAGTCTCGGCGTCGGCAATCTTGACGTCTATCCGGTGGCGCTCACGGACAGCCGCAGCGGGGAAAGCATCGAGGGCTACGTCGCGTTCAACCTGATCGGCGTCATCGCCGCAGCGGACCTGACGAAAACGCGCTTTGCGGCAGACAACGCCGAACGCATGATCTCCGCCGACATCGATCATCTTGAAGTCGACACCACGCGCATCGACGGCGCCCGGATGTTCCGCCTCGCCGAATCGGTGGGCGCCATCATCGTCGACCAGCAGATCAAGGACGGACTTGAGGCAGACGGCTTCGACTCACTGACTTTCATGCAACCGGAACAATGGGTGGGCTGAGCCTGCATCCGCCCGTGCCCCAACCTAGACGAAGAGGCTGGACATGCCCCGCACCAGGATCATTGATTTCCCGCGCCCGACCGCTGTGCACCACACCGAGCCACAACGGGTGTCGCTGTTGACCATCGACGGCATTGGCAACCTTACCGTGCTTGCGGCCGACGGGGTCAGCTTTACCTGCGACTGGCTGGAAAACGGCCAAGCGGTGGCGCTTGCAACCGGCGACACCCTGCTTGCCCTCCCGCCCGACGCCAGCGGGCGGGGTATCGTGCTCGGCCGCATCGGCCCCTACCGCGAGCCACAGCCCGTGGCCCGCCTCACGCTCGAAGCCACCGAAGTGCTCACCCTGAGGTGCGGCGACGTCACCATCGACCTGCGCGCCGCCGACGGCAAACTGATGCTGCGTGGCGAAGACGTATTGCTACGCGCAAGGGGCACCCAGCGCATCCGTGCCGGCACGGTGGCGATCAACTGACGCGCATGGCTGTCATCGCTCCGCTCAAGCGCCGGCAGAATTTCATGCCGGACCTCGTCGTCACCCACGCCGAAGAACTTGCCTACCTGTGGGGCCAGCGGCGTGCGGCGGTCCATTCCGACACGCTCACGCTGCGCGGCCTGCAGGTCCTGCACGAGCGTATCGAAGCCCATCTGCAGGGCATGCTGGTCGCGGGCGCCGCCTTGCCCACCGTGCTTGCCGACTGGCTGACCACGGACGAGCGCGATGAGGTGTTTGCCATCGCCTACGCCCTGCTGCGCAGCGGCGCGGCGAACCACGCAAGCGCCGTGTCCGGTGCATTTCGCGAGGCGTCCGGGCCACGCCTGGACGGGTTGCGCGACGCGCTAGGTGCCGCCCCGCAGACCTTTACCGAGACCACGCTGCGGGCCTGCCTCGCGCAGCGCGATCTGGCGCGGGCAGCCGCTGCAGCCGCCGCCCTCGCCAGCCAGCGCCGCCTTGCCCCCGACGAAGCGCAACTCGGGCGCCTGCTGTTGAGCAATGACATCACCACCGCCACCCTTGCCTGGCGCACGCTGGCCGTGCTCGACCCGACAGCGGGCACCGTCACGCCGCCCTACGGCGATGCCCTCGGCTCGCCGTTTGCCGACTTGCGCCGGGCCGTGCTCGGCGCCGCGTGCTGGCGCGGCGAAAGCCGGGTTGCACAGCAGGTGCAAAAACTCGCGGAGGCGGGTGACGTGGTGGGGCTCGAATGGTGGGCGGCAACCGGAGACACCACCCCTATTACACCGTGGACATCCCTGCTCGCCACCCAGCCCGGCTCGATGCGCTGCGCACTCATCGCCCGTGGCGGCCATCCGTCCGGCATCGAAACGCTGGTGGACATGATGTCCGACCCTGACCCGCACACCGCCGCCGCGGCCGGCACCGCCTTCACCCGTATGACCGGACTCGACGTCGAGGGCCGCCGCCAGGCTGCGCCGGTAAGCGCAGATGCGGACGACTTCGAGCGCGAGTTCGCCGGCGAGCTCTGGCTGCCCGACGGCGCGCGCGCGCAACAACTCTGGCACCATCACGCCGGGCGCTGGGGCAGCGGCTTGCGCTGGTGTCGCGGTCACGAGATATCGACAACGCTTTCGTCGGGCGCACAGGCAACAATCGATCTGGCCGCGCGCTGGGATTTCGGGATGCGCGCCGCACTCGCCGGGGTACGCCTGATGGCGCCTCCTCCGGTCATCTGAACGAAGGGAGAACACGGTGCTAAGGATCAGCGTCATTCAGACCAACGGCTTCCCGCCGACCACCCCGATCACTCACGACTTCGACGAATGCGGCGGCACGATCGGCCGCGACGACAGCAACGTGCTCGCCCTGCCCGACCCGGGGCGCCACATATCGCGCATGCAAGCCCAGGTCACCTATGACGGCATGCGTTATGCACTGACCGATCATGGCGGCAACCCCACGCATCTCAATGGGCGCCCGCTGGGCAAAGGGGTCAGTGCCACACTGCGCGACGGCGACGAGATCGGCATCGCCGAATACACCCTGCGCGTCGAACTTGTGCGCGAGGCCTCGCGCGTCGGCAACCAAACGCAACCCAACCACCTGCAGGGCGACCCCCTTGGACTGTTCGCGCCGGACCGGCCGACAGCGGCGTCCCCGAGTTCGGCTTCGCCTTCCCCGGGTCCGTTTGTCGAATCTGCGCGCGATGATGATCCGTTTGCCGTTTTCATTCCGCCTGCCGCAGCTAGCCCCTCCACCGGACCCGCCGCGAGGGCGCAGCCGCCACTGGCCGACGACCCCTTCGCCGCCTTCGTTCCACCCGCCCATGCTCAGCCCGCCGCGCGCCCCCCCGCAGCCTCCACCGACCCGCTGGGCATAGGCGCACTGTCGCAGCCGGCAGAGGCCAGTTCGCTCGATGCCCTGTTTGGCCTCGACAAGTCCGGCGCGGCGCACGACCCGTTTGCCGGCTCACCGCTTGGCGATCCCGCGTTTGGCGCGACGCCGCCTGCCGGTGGCAGCGACGACCCACTCGCCCTGCTCGGCAATGCGGCTCGTCCTGCATCGCCAGCCTCAGCGCGCGACGACTCGCCGATGCTGCGCGATGCCTTCACGCCGCCGCGGCTGGTCGACGACCAGCCGCCTCCGGCACCCACGGCAGCCCCGCCCCGGGCTCCGGCACCACCCCCATCCGCGCCGCTTGGCGGGGTCGTGTCATGGGCGACGCCCGAGCAAGCCCCGGGCCGGCCCGCACCGGCTGTCGATCCCGATGAGCGCTCGCTCCGCGAGGCGCTGACACAGATCGTCTCACCCGCCCCCGCAGTCACCAGTCGGGCACAATCAGCAGCGGTGGAAGCCGCGCCTCCCTTTCCCCCGGAGGTCACCGTCGATCCGTCTCCACCCACCTTCACACCGCAGACAACTGACGCCGGCACGGATGCGCTGCTGGCTGCCTTCGCCCGCGGCATCGGTCTGCCCATGCTCAAGCCCGCCGCAGGCATGACGCCCGAATTCATGGAGCACATCGGCCGCATGCTGCGCGAGTCGGTCCAGGGGACGGTGGAACTGTTGATCGCGCGCGCCGCCACCAAGCGCGAGGTTCGCGCCGACGTGACCATGATCGTCAGCAAGCACAACAACCCGCTCAAATTCTCGCCCGACGTCAACTTTGCCCTGATGCAACTCCTGACCCCGCAGGGCAGCGGCTTCATGGGCCCGGAAGAGGCAATGCGCGACGCCTATGACGATCTGCGCGCACACCAGATCGGCTTCATCGCCGGCATGCGGGCAGCGCTCTCCAGCGTACTCACCCGCTTCACCCCGGCCGAACTCGAGAACCGCCTGAGCACCAAGAGCCTGCTCGACAGCGTGCTGCCAGCCAATCGCAAGGCCAAGTTGTGGGATCTTTACGAACAACGCTACAGCGAGATCTCGCGCGAAGCCGAAGACGACTTCCATTCGCTGTTCGGGCGCGAGTTTCTCAAGGCCTACGAAGCACAGATCGACCAACTGCAGCGCGATCGCGGTTGATTGGACACCCCCCCGCTCATCCGTAACCCGCGACTGCCACCGAGAACCTGATGGATCTTCAGACCGCCTACATCTCCCGCATCGGTCGCCGCAAGCGCAACGAAGACGCTTGCGGCTACTGGACCTCCGAACAAGGCTGTTGCTGGGTCGTCTCGGACGGCGCAGGTGGCCACGGCAGTGGTGACCGCGCCGCACAAATCGTGGTCAGCACCGTGCTGGAACGCTTTGCCGCCAATCCTGAGGTGAGCGAGACCCATGCGGTGGCGCTGCTTGAAGCCGCTCATGCCGAAGTCATGGCCGAGAAGCGCGCCAACCCCGAGGGCGACAACATGCACGCGACCGCCGCGTTGCTGCTGATCGACGCCGTGCGCCAGGAAGCGGTGTGGTCCCATGTCGGCGACACACGGATCTACCTGTTCGGTCACGGCCAGATGCTCCATCAGACCCGCGATCACAGTCTGGTGCAGGGCATGATCGACGCCGGATATGGCGATCTCGACATGATCCGCAGCCATCCGCAGCGCAGCCTGCTGACCTCGGCCATCGGTCATGCCGACGACCTCACCCTGAGCGTGTCCGGCGCACCACTGCACATCGGCGCGGACGATACCTTCCTGATCTGCACCGACGGCTGGTGGGAGTACATCGACGAAGCACGAATGATGACCGAGTTGCATGCCGCCACATCCTGCACCGACTGGCTCAAAAGGATGGCTGACATCGTGGGGGCGCATGACAATCCGCACAGCGACAATTACACTGCAGTCGCGGTACGCGGTGCCGCGGCGGAAAACGAGACGACCATACTCATGCCCTGAGTCACCAACAGACACCACCAGGAAAAATCAGATGAAAACCCTGATTCCCTTACTTCCGCTGTGTGCGGCCCTTGCGCTCAACGGCTGCGCAGGCATGGACAGCAAAACCGAGAGCGCCGGCATTGGCGCCGCCATCGGCTGTGCCGCCGGGGCGGTACTGGCCACCCTCACCGAGAGCGACGCCGGCGCCGGCTGCGCCGCCGGCGCGGTGGTTGGCGGCGTGATTGGCTACATCAAGGCACGCAACGCAGAAGTCGCGGAAGCGCAACGCGCAGCCGAAGCGGTCACGGTAGTCAAGGGCGCCACCGTACGTCCAGTCCAGACCGAGCAGGTCAAGGTGGTCGACGTGAAAGCCAACACCACAGAAACGGTGTCTGCGTTCAAGTCGGTCTCAGTCGATATTCCGCTGAGTCAGGTCGACACCAAGGAAGGCCGCGAGGCGATGAGCAAGCTCGAGGCATACGCCCGCAAGACGGCTGCCGACCGAGGCGAAACCGTCGATATGACGATTGCCGCGGCACCGAGCGCAAATGCGAAGGCAAACGCATCCCCGGTCATGCTGATGGAAACGATGGAAAACGCCGGTACCGGCCAGGTGCGGCACACGCGCGTGGCCGATCCGCGTATTCCCGGCAACGTCCAGCGCGTCACCATCGAAGTGAAGAACAAGAGCCGCGTGGAGGTCTGAACGAAGCTCAATCCTTGCCCGGGATTCGCTAATGCACATGGGCTACCACATTCCCTGTTGCACAATCTATTGAGGATGCAGACCCATGCCGAAAGCACGACTCCTCGTCGCCGCCACTGTACTTGCTGCCATGGCCCTTCCGGGCATCACCTATGCATCGTGCTCCAACAAGAACTACGGGATTGATCTGCTCGTCGAGAATATCGAACTGGAAAGCGCCGAACGTGGAGTTCGCTGCGAAAACACGGCGGAAGACTTCTTCGACTTGCTCAGTGATAGTGGTTTTTCATCGATCGTTTCGAACTATGACGAGGCGGCCATTGCAGCCGGGCAGGTGAGTTTCAACGGATTGCCCATGCTTGTCGATTTTGAATCTACAGGGCCTGAGTTGCGGTTTCGTGTCCCGGAACTCGGCATCGATGTGCGCTTCGAAGGTAGCGACCGTGACGCGTCGGCAGACATGCTGGTCGATTACATCAAGAAAAGCGGCATCCTGTCGCAGATCGTGAAATACCAGGCGGAGAACACCCCCAACAGTCCGATTACCGGCCCCGGGGGCATGATACCAAGCGCGGCGGCGACCGATTTCGATGCGGCCCTGTCCGACACAATCCGCGAGATCCGCGGTGGCGGTGACGCCGACAGCCCGACCTTGTCGCTCGGCGCCTCATGGGGTTCGATGAACCTGGATGGCAAGAAAGGAGAGGTCACCAACCTGCCGCTGTCGCGGGTGTGGCGCTCGACCGAAGTCCCGGGAAGGGTGTTCACCCTGTCGGGCGCGCTGACCCACGTGAAGGTAGCCGGGGCCGCCTCGTATCACGGCGGCCTGGGTGTGGCCTATCGCATGCCGGTCAGCAGCCGCTGGGCCCTGACGCCGAGCCTGCGCTACAGCGTGACCGGTTCGGCCGATCTCGCCACCGTCGCCGGCCTGTATTCGATAGGCCTGTCCAGCACTTACCACATCCCCCTTGCTGGCATGGACCTGGTCATCGGCAACATGGCGGGCTATCACAAGACGACCAAGCTCTCGATCGGCGATTACTCCTTCAGCCCCGACATCAAGACCTGGGCGCTACGTAACGGCGTCATGCTTGCGCAGCCGATCAACCTGATGGGGCTGCCGCTGGCGGTGGAGTATTCACTGGTCGACACCCGCTACACCGGTGGCACCCGCTTCTTCGTCGACAACACGCAGGAAATTGGCGTATCGCTGGGCACCAACCGCAGCGGCAATGTGGCCAAGAGCTTTGCGCGCTTCGGCCTGCGCTACCTCCGAGGGCGTGACTCCAATACCATGAGCTTGAGCGGCAGTTACTGGTTCTGACCCGGACGGCGGCCCGAGGGTCACCGCCGCCGGAAGCTCACTGCCCCTGTAGCAGGCGGTCGAGATCCTTGTTGAGTTGCTGCATGTACTCGCGTTCGGCTTTTGCACTGTCGCTGCCTGATGCAGCAGGTTTGTCACGTGCGGGCGCTGCGGCTGGTGCGGCGGGCGGCGCAACCGCAGCTCTGGGTGGGCGCGGCGTCACTGCGACGGGTGGCGCTGGCGTAGCAGGCCGGGGCGCCGCAAGCGGCACGGACTCGACGATGCTGGCCATACCCGCCCCGAAACGGCCGGAGCACGGTTCGCCCGCCGCGCAGCGGGGTGTGCCGATCAGCGCGGCAATGCTCGCCCCGCCGGAAAGCTCGACTTCGACTGCCGTGCGGCTCGCTGCCAGCAGGTCTCCTTCACGCTTGAGCGCCGACTGGTCAAAATCCCTCGCTTGCTCCGACACCAGCGCCAACACCCGCCACTCGCCGGCAGGCGGCTGTGACGGAAAGACCCAGGGCATGCGCAAGTGGGTGCGCGGCACATGGAACTCATTGCCGATGCCGATCAGATTGTCGGTGTCGGCATCGTTGGGGAAAAGGCGATATACCCGGTCGTCGCCGGTATCCCACAGAAAAAGGTAAAGGTAGCCCGAGGCACGGCTTTCGAGCTTCAGCGTGAGTTGGTCGCGGCCGGTCACGATGGACACCGGCACCTCCAGCCGCGGCGCCATCTCGGGTATCGCCTGGCGCATCACCGCCTGAAAGCTGTCACCCAGCGTCGGGCTATCCGGCCGCGGCAATGCGGGCGGCGCAAACACCTGCGGCGGGGGTGGCGTGGCGGCCGGGGCCGGATCAGCCCGGACTGCAGGCTCCACCGCGGTGGGGGGAGAGGGAAGCGGATCGCGCGACAGCCACCAGGCCGCCCCGATTGCCGCCAGCACCGCTGCGCCACCGATGCCGAGCAGCGCCGGCTTGACGCTCGAGCCTGCTGGCGCTGCTGATGCGGGGGCGGGTATCGGTCCGGCACCAGCAGGTGGCGCCACCATGGTCGCGGCGGCAACGTCGGCGGATGCCGCCGACGTTGCAAACAAGGGCGACTCAAGTTGCCACCCGAGCGCCTGACGCATCTGCGCCATGCCCTGCGGCCGGTTTTCCGCCTTCACGTTGAGGCAGACATCCACCCCCCGCAGAAAGGCCTCACTGTAGCGCCCGCCCGCCTGCCGGGCGAGCGGCTGGTAGTTGTCCTGCATCATGCGCCCGACCGAAGGCGGGGGGGTCTTGCCGGTAATCATGAAATAAATCACCGCGGCGAGCGCATAGACGTCGGTCCACGGACCCTGCTGCATGCCGGGCATTTCGGCATATTGCTCGATCGGCGCGTAGCCCGGCTTCAGGATCACGGTCAGGGCCTGGGTCATGTCGCCGATCACGCGCCGCGCGGCGCCGAAATCGAGCAGCACCGGTCTGTCGTCGCGCAGCAGCATGATGTTGTCGGGGGCGACATCGCGATGGAAGCAGTTCTCGCGGTGGATCAGTTCGAGCGCATCGATCACCGGTGCCAGGACCTTGCGGATCCAGCTCTCGTCAGGCGCGCCGTCGCGCCCCTTGAGCGCATCACGCAGGGTGCGGCCATCGTAATACGGCATCGCCATGTAGGCGGTGCCGTTGGCCTCCCAGAAACGATAGACCTTGACCAGCGCGGGGTGATCGAACTGGGCAAGCAGGCGGGCTTCATTGACGAAACTGCGGCGGCCGATCTCAAAGGTTTCGCGATGGCGTTCGGAGCGCACCGACACGGTGGCGTTCGCCGCCCGCGAGGCGAGTGACGCAGGCATGTATTCCTTGAGCGCGACGCGACGTTCGAGCGAATGGTCCTGCGCCAGATAGACGATGCCAAAGCCACCCTCGCCGACCAGGCCGATGATCTCGAACTCGCCCAACCGGGTTCCGACCGGCAGCGCATTGTGCGAGCTGTCCTGCAGGTGTGGCGCCGGCGGCACGGCACTCGCCCCACCCAGCACGACGGTCTTGTCGTTATCGTTTTCGTTCGGATCGGACACCGGTCGAAGCTTCCTGTCGTTTGATCAAGTCTGGCCGGGAGCATACTGCAGCATGCGTGCAAACACTGCGGCACTTGGCATGCCATGGCAGGCAAACCCACCGGTCACACCGTCACCACCGCGGCACCACCATAGCGTGTAGGGTGCAAAAAGGGGATCCATCACCTGCGCCCCGGCATCGCCGGCGAGTTCATGCAGGCCCTTGGCACCAGCCCGCTCCAGGCGGATGAAAGGCTCGCCGCGCAGCAGCGCTGAACCGAGGCCATCGGTCATGGCCGGAGAGGCGAACGACGGGGGAAGGACCCCGGCGAAGGCGGCATCGAAACCCTCGAGGCTGACCTGCGGATCGAGGCCTGCGCGGGCAGCCTGTTCGAGATCGTCCATCCAGCGCTGCAATGCAGCCAGCGCCTCGCCATCGAACGCGATGCGGGGCAACGCGGCACACAGGGTCAGCGGAAAATAACGCCCCACCCGGTCCACCGAGGGCAGCACGATGCCGGCCCAGGTCTGCGTGTCGAGGGTCCGTGCACCGAGTACGAAGCCCCATACCGGCGCGGTCAGAAAGGTATCGAGCCAGGCGGGTCCCAGATGCTCCTGGCTATAGGCCATGCCGCGCTGCAGCCAGGCGTCCCAGGCAGACACAAAGCCGTGTGGCAGGCGCCGGCTGGCAAAATCACCCAGCGCAGGCAGCTTGCCGTACCAGCCCGGCGCATCGGCTCCCGAGTCCATGTTCAAAGCCCGCCCGGGCAGCGAAAGTCGACCAGTTCGCGCAGACGGAACGGGTTCTGCACACTGCTGGTGGTCACTTCGAACACCGCAGAGCGGCCGTCGACGACGAAGGTGGCGCGAAACCGCTCAGGCAACGCGGTGCCTTCGATATTGGCCTTGTCGAGCATGCGGAACAGCGCCCACGGGCCGTCGGTGGCGATGCCCGAGGTCCCGCTCTGCCCTGGCGGGGTGATCTGCACCCGCACCTGCAGGCCACCTTTTGGACCGGGCCACTGGACCGACTGCGGCACCTGCGGGCCATGGGCGTAATTGACCAGCTGACCATCGACATCGAGGGTGAAATGGGTGATCGCCGGGTCCATCTCGATCGGTTTGAAGTCCAGCCGCAGCGTGCCGCCACTGCGGAAGAACACATCGCGGATCACCGCCGCACGCTGGAACTGGACCAGGTTGCCTGCCGCGCCCAGCGACTGCTCCTGCACCTTGCGGAAGGTCCAGTTGCGGCTGCTGGTGTCGACGTATTGCGCCAGATTCTGGTTGAAGAAGGCGTCGAACTTGCCACCCGGCGCGAACAGCGCGGCAAAGTCGTCGCGGGTGACGTCGCGCGCACTGCTGCGCACGAAGGGGTAGCGCCCCTCCGTGGCCTGGCTGCAGAACTGGCCAACCTGGGTCGAGACCGCGGCCGACAAGGATTCGCGCAGTGAACTCAGCGCCTGGCCGGCACCCGCTGCGGACAGATCCTGCAGCATCGAGCGCACCGGCTCGGGCATCCGCGCGCTTTCCGCCTTGACCCGCGCGGAGGCATCGGATGTTGGTGGAGCGACCTTGTCGCGCAGCGCGGTTTCGGTCGCCGACAGGCTCACATAAACGTCGTTGACGAGCTGGACCACGGTATTGATCGGTGCGCTGGCGCCGTCGCCGGTGACCAGTTGGCGCAGGTTGGCGAAGCGGTCGTCGACCAGCCGTTCGATACCGCCCGCGGGTACCGCCGCCGGCGCCGTCTGAGCGCCGCCGAACACGAGGCGCCCCAGTTCGGTACGTGCTTCGGCGACGCGCTCCTGGGCCTTGTCGATCACCGACTTGTCGGTGCTAGCGACCACCAGCGTGGTCTCCCTGGAGATCGCCCGCATCAGCTTGGGCAAGGGCGAATCGGCCGCCGACAGCACCCGCGCCACCTGTATGCTCTGCTGTAGATTAGGCGCACGGAGCACCGCGATATCGTCGATGTAGGCCTCCCACACCCGAGCGTAATCGGTCAGGTACAGACGGCGGACCTCGTCGGCAACCTGCTTTGCGCCCGTATCCACCCTGCCCGCTGCGGTGCCCAACACCCACGGCTCTTCGTCGGCCAGATGGCGCGAGACGCGCTCGACCTGCGGGTCAAAACCCTTGTGATAGCCATCGAAGCTGTATAGACCGGCCACCCCGCGGCTCAGCGGCTGGCCGCTCTTGCGCACGAATACCAGTGCCGCGCCGGGACCGACGGCCCGCTCGATGGAGAACTCGGGGAATTCGCTGCCCACGCCCTGGCGCTTCAGCCGGCTGTAGATCCGATCCGGCAGCGAATAGCGCAAGAGCTGGTTGCGCACGCTGGCGACCAGCGCAGTATCGACCGCCAGCGGCGACACCACCGGACCGTCGCGGAACAGCTCGTCGAGGTAGGCGACGAGCGCGGTGCGCTGCTCGGTGGTGGTCTCGCGCGGCAGGTTCAGTTCCCAATCGAGGCTGATCCATGCCTTGAGCGCCTCAGCATCGAAATGTGCGGCCTCATGCAGCATGATGTAGCTCTTGAGCGCCTCATAGGCGAACTCGGGATTGGCAGGATCGAGGTTACGCAGCTGCTTTTCGACGCGCAGCACGATGCGCGGCAGAAGCACGTCACGCAACATGCCGCGGTAAGCCTGATGCGCGGCGGCGTCGAGCTTTTCACCCTGGTACAGTCCGAACCGCATCGACAGCGGCGCACCGCCCTGCGCCCGCCGTTCGGTATGCGACACCGTACGCACTGCATCGATCACCGGCAGTATGCCGACCACGTCGTCCGAGGCTGCCACCCGCGCATCGGCCACCACCGGCTGCACCGTCTGCACCCGGGCACCGACATCGTCGATGTAGGCGTCGTTGTTGAGATAGCTCAAGCCCCATGCGAGCGCCAGACCGAGGGTCAGCACCCCGATTCCGGCGAACACGCCCAGACGCACCAGACCGCGCTGCCGCTCCCACTTGAGGTTGGTGCCGCCCAGGCGTTGCTCGGCAAACACCACCTCGCGCAGCAGGCGGGTGATGAAGAAGCTCTTGCCGCTGCCACTCTGCGGCGGAATCAGTTTGCGCTCGAGACCAAAGGCGGCGCCCACCGAGGACATTACCCGATCGATCGGACTCCCTTCCTGGGTACCGCTGGTGAAGTAGGCCCCGCGCAGCATCAACACGTGATCAAAGCCCGAGGGCGCGAACACCTTGCCGAGAAAGGCGGCGAGCAGGCGGTTGGCGCTTGCGAGCTGCTGGTCGAAGGCCGCGATCGCACCGCGGCGGGCAAGATCACGCTCGTCGCGCAAACGCACCGGCAACAGGTCGAGCACCCGCTCGCGCAGACGCGCAAGCTCGCCGGGCAGCACCGCCAGTGCAGCGCCGGACTCGCCCTGCTGGGGAAAGGTCACACCCCACACCTGATCACGCGCTTCCTTGCCAAAATCGCTGAAAAACTCGTTGAAGCCGGCGATCAGATCGGCCTTGGTCACCAGCACGTAGATCGGCAGGCGAACGTTGAGCTCTTTGTAGAGCTCCTGGATGCGGGCGCGCAGCGCCGCCGCATGACGTTCGGTAGCGTCGGCATCCTGCGCCAGCAAGTCGCCCAGGCTCACCGTGAGCAGCACACCGTTAAGCGGCTGGCGCGGACGGTAGCGCTTGAGCAGGCCCAGAAAGCCCTGCCACGCACTACGGTCGCTGTCCTGGTCGGAATCCTGCGTGGTATAGCGACCGGCGGTATCGATCAGCACCGCGTCGTCGGTGAACCACCAGTCGCAATTGCGCGTCCCGCCCACGCCCTTCAACTGGTGAATGCCGAGCTTCTCGGCGAGTGGGAAATGCAGGCCCGAGTTGATCAGGGCGGTGGTCTTGCCCGACCCCGGCGCACCGATGAACACGTACCACGGCAACTCGTACAGATACCTTGCGGAACCAGCAGACAGCAGGCGGGCCAAGCCACCCTGCTTCGCGTGCGCTGCGGCCTGGCTGTCCTTGAGGAGGCTCAGCGCCTCCTCGAAGCGTGTGCGCAGGGTCTGCACCTCGTCCGACGGCGCTGGGCCCTTGTCGGTTTCGTCGGCCTTGACCAGACCTTCGACCAGCTTCGCATTCTGCGTTTTCGCCTTGAGCTTGCGCCACACCAGGCGAAACACCACGAAGACGACGAGCAGACCGATCAGGATCAGCCTCACCAATGCGGATTCGAATGGCGCAAAACCGGCAATCGCGATCATCGGCCCGATGAACCAGATCACCAACGCAAGCGCGATCAGGCCGAGGATGCCCAACAGCACGGGATGGAACAGCAAGCGGAAGACGGCTTTCATACCTGACCCTGTAGCGATGATGGCGCGGTTGCGCTCAATTTCCCGCAGCCGGGAACACGATGATCTCGACGCGACGATTACGTGCGCGCCCTTCCGGAGTGTCGTTGGTGGCCACCGGCTCGCTCTCGGCGCGGCCTTCGGTTTCGATGCGCAGCCCGGCCAGCTGTGGTGCCAGTGCCGCGGCCACCGACTCGGCACGCGCCTGCGACAGGTGCCAGTTCGACGGGAAGCGCGCCGAGCGGATCGGCCTGTTGTCCGAATGACCACGAACCAGCACGCCGCCCTTGACCCGCGCCACCGCCTCGCCGATGCGCACCATCAGCTTTTCCACCTGCGGCGTCAGGGTCGCGCTCGCCGGCTGGAACAGCCCGTCGCCCTGGATCAGCACCACGCTGCGGTCGGGCAGATCGCGCACCGTCACCAGGCCTTCACGGATCTCGGCCGCAAGAAAGGTCTGCAGGCGGTCGGGAACCCTGGCCGGCACGGCGGCAGGCTCCGGGGACACAAGTGGCGCAGGCGGCGCCACCTTGAGGCCCAGGATCTGGGCGAACGCCGGATCGGAGTGGCGATTGAGCGCGTATGAAGCCGCCAGATAGATCAGCGCCAGCACCAGCGCTGCAATCGCCACCACCGCCCAGATCGGCACCGAGTCACGCAGGGGCTTGGCAAGGGTGGCCGTGGTCTGCCATTGCGGCGACAGCTCGCGCACCGGTTCGCCGCGCTCGGTGATGATCATCTGCGCGAGGCGCTCGCGCACCGCATCGAGTTGTGCGCGACCGTTCTGCAGCACACGATAACGACCCTCGAAACCGAGGGCCAGGATGATGTAGAAAAGTTCGAGCAGGTTGCGATGGGTGGCGGGCTGCTCGGCCAGCTTGCCCAGCAACTGGAAGAACTTCTCGCCCCCCCATGCTTCGTTGTGAAACTGCACCAGCAGGCTGCGCTGGGCCCACAACTTTTCGCCCCACGGCGTGTTCGCTGCGGTTTCGTCGAGAAAAGTGCACAGCGCATAGCGTGCGCCGATCACATGCTCGTTGAGCACGCCGACCTCGCGCGCCCGGGCCTCGAACGCCTGCACCGCACGCGCCAGCGTCTCGCGCAACCCGGCGGGGTCGGCGTGATGCGCCTGGCGCAGTTGCGGCACCAGATTGAGCAGCGGGTTGGCCGCAGCAACCAGTGGGTTGAGCCCGGCGCTCCAGTCCAGCGCGGAAAGCTCGACGCGCTCGAAACTGAAACCTTGGGGCTGGGCCGGGGCCGCAGCGGGTCGCGGCGCGCGCGCGCCGGGATTGGGAATCACCAGCGTGCGGTCGCCGGGCGGATGGCCGAAAGGATCGTCATTGCTCATTGTTGATGTCCGTACTCAAACCGGGATCGAGGTGCTCCTTCGAGCACGCCCGTGACAAACAAACGCGCCCTGCTTCGCTCACGCCCTGATGGCCCACAATGCCACTTCGAGCCCCGGAAACTCGCCGGTGACATACATGCCGAGGCCACCGGAGGTGTCGAGCTGTTTCCACAGCTCACCCGTATTGTCGAGCTCGAAATAGGTAAACCCGGCATGAAACGGGATTTGCCGCGGCGCCACCGGCAAGGGGCGCAGGGCGATGCCCGGCAACTGCAGATTGACCAGCTCGCGTATTTTCTCCACCGGGCCGAGCTTGGCCTGGGTGGGGAAGCGCGTTCGTACCGCCTCGCCCGGCATTTGCGCACCCACGGCTAGCACAAAGCCCGCCTGCCGCAGCAAACCACGATCGGCGATGATGCCGACGTAACGGCCCTGCTTGTGATCCTGCAACGGAATCTGCACCGCATTCTGTTCGAGTATCGACGACAGGCTGCGGCGGATTTCACGCATCAGCGGATCGAAGCTGTCCTGCAGCGCATCGTGGCGATAGGCTGGCAGCACGGGCGGCCGGCGATCGGCTGCGGTCAGGCTGGCGAGCTCGCCCATCAGGGTCAGCAGCTGGCTATAGAGGCGCTCCGGATGGAGCGGATCGAGCTGTTCCAGGTGGGCGAACACCGGCAGGTGTCGATTGACGCCGAGCAGAAACAGAAAGTCGGCCATCTCGGCAACGCCGCCGTTGCCGGCCTGACTCATGCGCCCGGCCAGTGCCTCACCACGCTGGCCGAGCAGACCCACCACTTCGCGCAGCATGGAGGACAGCAAGGGGGATGCCTGGCACGCCAGCACCGGCGCAATGTAGCCACGGTCGAGCAGCAGGCTGCCGTCGGGACGACGTTCGGTGACGCGGAGCACACCCATTTTCACGAACGCATCGGAAAACTCGGGGACCAGCCCGAGCGCCAGCCGCGGCCGCCCGACCTGGACAATTTCGGCCCCACCGCCGCCGGCCGCATCGGGCAGAGAAGTGTCGGCTACGGCGTAGCGCGCGAGCGGGTCGTCGTCTCCATCGATGCAGTACTCGGGCAGCAACGGTCGTTGCAGCGGTAGCGTCAACACCACCAGCGCATCCTTGGCCCCGGCGGGAAAGTCGAAGGCCAGCGGGCCCTCATGCGCAGCGGGGAAATCGAAGGGTGTGCCGTCAGGCAGGATGCCGCTGGCCGAGCGCAGCACCACCTTGCCGATCGCCAAAGCGGCATCGTCGAGTTCGAGCCGGGAGAACCCCCAGCCATTGGCCTGCAGATGGCGACGCTGCGCCTCGGTGCGCCACTCGGCGTACCGGTCCTGTTGCTGAAAATGCTGCGGGCGCAGAAACAACCCCTCGGACCAGATTACCTTGCTGAACCAGGACATGGATGGCGAATTCCTCGGGTGCGCACTCAGGTGCGAGTCTAACCGGATTGATCGGATTACTTGCCGGGTGCGATGGCGGCACCGAGCCGGGCACTCACGGTAACGCGATTCTCCTGCAGGTTTACCGACATCTCATTGACCCGGTTGGCAACGATGGGCGCACTTGCCCGCCACGTCGCCCGGTCCACATCGCGAAACGCCGCCAATACGGCGAACACCTTGCCACCCTCGACTTCCCGCGCCTCGAGCGTGCGCGTCTCTCCCGGCTGGACGACGATTTCTTCACGCGCGACCAGAGCATCGCCAAGTACTTGTTGATCGCGCTCGAACAGCGAGAAAAAATCAGCCGAATCGAATGCGGCCCCATTCTTGAGGAGATAGGTGCGAACCACCACCGGCGTGGCCCGCGCGCGGGAATCGATATTGATTCGCCCCGTGGCGCTGACCGTCACCGACACCACGGTGGGATCGGGCTTGGGTGGCGCCACCGCCTTCGAGCATGCCGACAGCAAGAAAACCGATGCGACTGTCAAGCCGCTCAGGCGCAACAAATGGGAAACCCTCAAGACACATCTCCTAGCCGATATGTAACATTGCACTGATTGTCGATCAAGGCGGCATGGCGGGCAACCGCTTTGCAAGCCCATAGCCCGCGCCACTTTGGTGCATCGAAGGTCCGGTACCCGGTACAGCGGTAGATGTAACAGAATTTTTTTGGGTACCACATGAATTTCAAGTTCATTCATTTACTATAAGCGACTATTCAAGCAATGAATGCTTGCTTATCGCGCTGGAAGTGGCGTTTTGAATCCCTGCCCATGAGAGATGGAACAACCGGTCATGCCGCTCGACATCCAGCTTGACAAGAGATTATCGCCGCTTGCAGAGGATCAGCCCTGCGGGCCTAACCTCGAATACGATGCAGACTTTCTCCAGCTGGAAGAGGCTGCACGCCAGCAGGCTGGGCAGGAGTTCGCAAACGGCAACACGGGGGCCAAGGTCACGATCGAAGGCCAGGGCCCCGACTGGCCCGAAGTAAGACGGCTGACCGATGGCCTGCTCGACCGCACCCGGGACCTCAGGGTGGCGGTCTATTACACCCGCGCACTGTTGCGCACCGAAGGTTTCGTCGGCATTCATGCCGGTCTGCAACTCATCCTTGGCCTGCTCGAACAGCATTGGGCCCACGTCCACCCCGAACTCGACGCCGACGACGACAACGACCCCACCATGCGGGTCAACGCGCTCGCGCCGCTGGTCGCCACCGACGCGGTGATTGCCGATCTGCGCGCCAGCTGGCTGCTACGTTCGCGCCAGTCCGGCACGCTCAGCGTGCGCGATGTCGAAGTCTCGCAGGGCAAGCTTGGCACCCGTGGCAACGAGCCGGTTTATTCCGAGGGGCAGGTCAGTGGCATGCTCGCCGAGGCGATGGCGCAGGATCCCGGCCTCGCGAACGTGATCACCGACAGTGTGGCCCTGGTGCGCCAGCTGTCCGCTTACCTGCAGGATCAGGTCGGCGCCGGAGCCAGTATCGACTTCAAGCCCTTGCTGGCCCCCTTGCTGGCCGTGGCGCAGGTGATCGGCAACTTTGCTCCGCAGGCCGGCGCGGGTGGCGATGCTGGCGGCACGGCCCCGGATGCCGGTGCAGGTACCGCGGGCATGGCTCCGTCCACACCTGGCGAAATTCGATCGCGGCGTGACGTGGTTGCCACCATCGAGCGGCTGGTCGACTATCTTGAACGTACAGAACCCACCAACCCGGCCCAATGGCTGCTGCGTCGCGCACAGCGGGTAATGGACATGAACTTCCTCGAAGCCATCGTCGAGCTTGCGCCCGACGCACTCGAACAGGCCGAGCGGATGGTCGGCGGACAGCTTCATCCGGAGCAGGAAGACTAAGCCGGACGGTCACACATTCACCTTACCCAACACCGCATCCCGCTTCCCTACGCTGTCAGCGGATTCGGCCTTTCCTGACGGAGGATCAACATGTCGACCAGCAGTCAGAAGTTCATCGCGCGCAATCGGGCGCCGCGCGTTCAGATCGAGTACGACGTCGAACTCTATGGCGCCGAAAAGAAGGTCCAGCTTCCCTTCGTCATGGGCGTGCTGTCTGACCTGTCGGGCAAGCCCGCCGAACCGCTCGCCCCGGTCGCCGACCGCAAGTTTCTCGAGATCGACGTAGACAACTTCGACAGCAGGATGAAGTCGATGAAGCCGCGGGCTGCCTTTCAGGTGCCCAACACGCTCACCGGCGAGGGCAACCTGAGCGTCGAGCTGAGCTTCGAAAGCATGGACGACTTCTCCCCTGCCGCGGTCGCTCGCAAGGTCGATGCGCTCAACAAGCTGCTCACCGCGCGTCAGCAACTGTCCAACCTGATCACCTACATGGACGGCAAGACCGGCGCCGAGGAATTGATCGCCAAGGTGTTGCAGGATCCGGCCCTGCTGCAGACGCTGGCCGCAACGCCCAAGCCCGAAGACACGGCGGCGGGCTGAGCGCCGTCGCACTCCGCCTGGTCACGTCCCTCACCGAATACCCACAGCCCCTACTCGCAATCGAGGAGTCCCGCATGGCTGACACGCAAGCACAAAATGAAGCCCAGGCCGCCGGCCTGGCAATCGAAGGTGGCGAGCTCGAATCGCTGCTGCGCCAGGAGTTCAAGCCCAAGACCGACGAAGCCCGCAGCGCGGTCGAAACCGCCGTGCGCACATTGGCCGAGCAGGCGCTGGCACAGACCACCCTGATCGGTTCCGATGTGGTCAAGTCGATCGAGTCCATCATCGCCGCACTCGACCAGAAGCTGACTGAACAGGTGAACCAGATCATGCACCACGAGGACTTCCAGAAACTGGAAGGCGCGTGGCGTGGCCTGCATTACCTGGTGAACAATACCGAGACCGACGAAACGCTGAAGATCCGCGTTTTCAATATCACCAAAGCCGAACTTGGCAAGACGCTGAAGCGCTACAAGGGTACGGCCTGGGACCAAAGCCCGCTTTTCAAGCGGGTGTACGAAGAGGAGTACGGCCAGTTCGGCGGCGAACCCTATGGCTGCCTGGTGGGCGACTACCATTTCGACCAGAGCCCGCCTGATGTCGAGTTGCTCGGCGAGATGGCCAAGGTCTGCGCTGCCTCGCACACGCCCTTCATCACCGGCGCCTCGCCCACCATCATGCAGATGGACTCGTGGCAGGAACTGGCCAACCCGCGCGATCTGACCAAGATCTTCTCCACCCCGGAATACGCGGCGTGGCGTTCGCTGCGCGAATCCGACGACGCCAAGTATCTCGGCCTGGCGATGCCGCGCTTCCTCAGCCGGGTGCCGTACGGCGCCCGCACCAGCCCGGTCGAAGAGTTCGACTTCGAAGAAGATACCGGCGCGGCCGACCACAGCAAATACACCTGGGCCAATGCCGCCTATGCGATGGCGGTCAACATCAACCGCTCGTTCAAGGAATACGGCTGGTGCTCGCGCATCCGCGGAATCGAGTCGGGCGGTGCGGTCGAAGGCCTGCCGGTGCATAGCTTCCCCACCGACGACGGTGGCGTGGACATGAAGTGCCCGACCGAAATCGCCATCTCCGATCGTCGCGAGGCGGAGCTGGCCAAGAGCGGCTTCATGCCGCTGGTACACAAGAAGAACTCCGATTTCGCCGCCTTCATCGGTGCCCAGTCGCTGCACAAGCCGGCCGAGTACGACGATCCGGATGCCACCGCCAACGCCAACCTCGGCGCCCGCCTGCCCTACCTGTTCGCCACTTGCCGCTTTGCGCACTACCTGAAGTGCATCGTGCGTGACAAGATCGGTTCGTTCAAGGAGCGCGACGACATGCAGCGCTGGCTGCAGGACTGGATCATGAACTACGTCGATGGCGACCCTTCGCACTCGTCCGAGAGCACCAAGGCCCGTCGCCCGCTCGCTGCGGCCGAGGTTGTCGTCGAGGAAGTCGAGGGTAACCCCGGCTACTACTCATCGAAGTTCTTCCTGCGTCCTCACTATCAGCTCGAGGGCCTCACCGTATCGCTGCGCCTGGTTTCCAAGCTGCCTTCAGCCAAGGGCGGTTGAAGCGGTAAGGGCCGGGCGGGAAACCGCCTGGCCATCAGGGAACCCAGGCGATCACCCGGGCCGATCGCGGGCTCCTTGCAAGACAGCAGCACCGGACAACGTCCAACCTCACGACCCGACACACGCGACATCATCAGGAGAATGCCATGGCAGTAGATATGTTCATCAAGATTGGCGATATCAAGGGCGAAGCGAACGACGCCAAGCACCCGGAATCAATTGACGTCCTCGCCTGGAGCTGGGGCATGAGCCAGTCCGGCACCACCCACATGGGCAGTGGCGGCGGCGCCGGCAAGGTTAACGTGCAGGACATCTCCTTCACCAAGTTCGTTGATGCATCTAGCCACGCGCTGATCATGGCCTGCTGCACCGGCAAGCATTATCCCGAGGCACTGATCACCGTGCGCAAGGCGGGCGACAAGCCCCTCGAGTACATCAAGCTCACAATGAAAGAAGTGATGGTCACCTCGGTCAGCAGCGGCGGCAGCGGTGGCGAGGATCGTCTGACCGAAAACGTCACGCTGAACTTTGCCGAGTTCAAGTACGAGTACACCAAGCAGGCAGCCAAGGGCGGCAAGGATGCGACCATGACTGCAGCCTGGAACATTGCCGAGAACACGGGCGAGATCAAGTAAGGCCCGATGTGGCTGAGCCGTGCCCCGCGAGGCGGCACGGCAGCTGCGCCCACCTTTCACCTGCACGCGGGGAAGCTGCATGGCCGGCGACATTTTTCTCAAAATCGAAGGCGCCCGGATGGGTCCCATCAAGGGCGAGGCCCAGGATCAGGTTCACAAGGACGAGATCGACATCCTTTCATGGACCTGGGGCATGCAAGGCAACGCCAGTGCCACAGCGACCGCCGGGTCGCGTAGCGGTGGCGCGAGCCAGGTATCGGTCACCGAGCTCATCCTCACCAAGGGTTTCGATCGCGCCAGCACGGCACTGCTCGTGGCTCTGCGCGCCAACGAACAGATCAAGCGCGCCACCCTCACTGTGCGCAAGGCAGGCGGCCCCAAGGCGGTCGAATACCTGGTGATGGTGCTGGAAAACGCACGCATCCGAGCATTGGACCTCTCTGGCGACGGTGGCGAGAACATCACTGAAACGATCGCCATCTCCTTCCAGAAGGTTTCGATCGAATACCGCGGACAGGACCCCTCCGGCGGCGGCAATGCCGTGTCGCGCTTCGAGACCGACCTTACCCCAAGCTGATCCACCTTACAGGAGAGCGCGTGCATGTCCGTCACCGCCAAGAACCTTGCCGAAGCCGAGGCCTGCCTGCGTGCCGGCGACCCCGACACGGCACTGAGCCAGCTGCAGGCGGCAATTCGCGCCCAGCCGGCCGACCCCAAGCTGCGTATCTTTTTGTTCCAGCTGCTGTCCGTCCTCGGCCAGTGGGAGCGCGCGCTCAACCAGCTCAACGTGGCCACCGAACTCGACGCCTCCACGCTGGCGATGGCCCAGATGTACCGTGAAACCCTGCGCTGCGAGGTGTTACGCAGCGAGGTCTTCGCCGGCAAACGCGTACCCCTGCTGTTCGGCGAGCCTGAACAATGGCTGGCGCTATTGCTCGAATCCTTGCTTACCGCCGGACGGGGCGACCATGCTGCAGCGGTACGCCTGCGCGAGCAGGCCTTCGAGCTCGCACCGGCCAGCGCCGGCCGCATCGACGGCGCCCCCTTTTCGTGGCTGGCCGACGCCGATCCCCGCCTCGGTCCGGTATGCGAAGCGGTCATCAATGGTCGCTACTACTGGATTCCGTTTTCGCGCCTGACGCGGATCGACATCGAGGCGCCGGCCGACCTGCGCGACTTTGTCTGGGCACCGGCCCATTTCCTGTTCACCAACGGCGGCGAGACGGTCGGGGTGATTCCGACCCGCTACCCTGGATCCGAGGGCGTTGCCGACGGCGCGATCAAGCTGGCACGCCGAACCGAATGGATCGAGCACCAGGGTGACTATCACGGGCTTGGTCAGCGACTGCTGACCACCGACAGCGGCGAGTTCTCGCTGCTCGACCTGCGCTGCATCGAGTTCGATGACGAATCGGACACCGTCCCGGATGCGCAGGATGGCTGAACTCCTGCCCCTGGACCGGCTCCAGCCGGCACTGCTCGACCGGCTTCAGGATGATGCGCCCGACCAGAGGGCCGAAGCCGCGGAGCGCAGGGTACTCACACGCAACCAGTTACGCGAAGCGGTGCTGCGCGACCTTACCTGGCTGCTCAACGCCATGCGCCCACCCGCCCGCGATGGCATCGCCGAGTGGCCAGAGGTCGAGAACTCGGTACTGAACTACGGTATGCCCTGCTTCTCGGGCGAAACCGCGTCGTCGCTCGACATCACCGCACTCGAACGAGCGATCCGCGACTCGCTCACCCGCTTCGAACCGCGCATCATCCCGGGCTCGCTGCGGGTAGAGACCGAGCAGCAGGAGAGCATCCTCGACTGGCACAATGTCATCGGCGTGCGCATTTCGGCGCTGATCTGGGCGCAGCCAGTGCCGCTCGAACTGATGCTGCGCACCGCGCTCGACCTCGAAACGGGTCTGGTCGAAGTCCGCGATCTCGGCAGCTACTGAGGATCACCCATGGACCCCCGGTTGCTGCGCTACTACAACCTCGAGCTTCAGCACCTGCGCGAAATGGGTGCCGAGTTCGCGCGCCAGTTCCCCAAGATTGCCGGCCGCCTGGGGATGGAAGGCATTGAGGTCGCCGACCCCTATGTCGAGCGCCTGCTCGAAGGCACCGGCTTTCTTGCGGCACGGGTGCAGCTCAAGCTCGACGCCGAATTCCCGCGCTTCACCCAGCGCCTGCTGGAGATGCTCCATCCGCATTACCTGGCGCCGACCCCGGCGATGCTGGTGGCGCAGTTCCGTCCGATACCGGGCGAAACCAATCTCGCCCGCGGCTTCACCCTGCCGCGCGGCGCCCCCTTCCGCAGCCTGCTGGGCAAGAGCGACAGCGCCGCCTGCGAGTTTCGCACCGCACACGAGCTCCGCCTGTGGCCGCTCGAACTGACCCAGGCGCGCTACTTCAGTTTCGCCGCCGATCTGCCCCTGGCACAGCTGCCGCTGGCTGGCCGCGTACGCGGAGGCGTCCGTCTGAACTTGCGCACCACCGGCGGCCTCAAGTTCAACCAGCTCTCGCTCGACACCCTCAACCTGCATCTGGGCGGTGCGCAGGAGGTCGCGTACCGCCTGTGCGAGCTGATCGGCGGCGCGACCCTGGGCGCGCTGGTCCGGCCCATGGGCGACAAGGCCGACAAGGGTCAGCGCTTCATCGCGCCCGAGCATATTCGCCTCACCGGCTACGACGACGACCAGGCGCTGCTGCCCACCCGCAACCGCGGATTTGGTGGCTACCGACTGATCCAGGAGTATTTCTCCTTCCCGGAGCGTTTCCTGTTCTTCGATATTGGCGGGCTGGCCCCGGCCCTCGCGCACGCGACCGACGAGATCGAGCTGATCCTGTTGTTTGGGCAGGGCGACACGATGCTCGAGAGCGTCGTCGACCACACCAACTTCCTGCTCCACTGCTCACCGGCAGTCAACCTGTTTCCCAAACGGGCCGACCGGATTCACATCGACGACAGCAGTCACGAGTTCCACGTCGTCGCCGACCGCACGCGACCGATGGACTATGAGATCTACCAGCTCACCGAGGTACATGGCCACTTCCATGGCATGAGCGAGGAACAGCACTTCCTGCCTTTTTATGCCGACTTCCATTCCGATGTCGGCAACAACCAAGCCTATTACAGCTGCCGCCGGGAGCCACGCCTGCTGTCCGATAAGCAAAAGCGGACCGGGCCGCGCACCGGGTATATCGGCAGCGAGGTTTTCCTGTCGCTGGTCGATCCGCGCGAAGCCCCCTATCGGGCCGATCTGCGCCAGTTGTCGATACAGGCGCTGTGCACCAATCGCGATCTGCCCATCCTGATGCCGCTGGGCGGCGGGCTGAGCGACTTCTCGCTCGATATCGCCGCGCCGGTGGAAGCGATCCGTTGCGTGCGCGGCCCTTCGCGCCCCTACGGCATGCTCGCCGAAGGCTCGACCGCCTGGCGACTGATCAGCCACCTTGCGCTCAACCATTTCTCGCTGGTCGATGCCGAAGCACACGAAGGCGCCGGGGCTCTGCGCGAGATGCTGGAACTCTATGCCACCAGCGCCGATGCCGGCATGCGCCGCCAGGTCGAAGGCGTGAAGTCGGTGCGTGCACAGCCGGTCGTCGCCCGCCTGCCCTTCCCCGGCCCGATCTGCTTCGGCCGCGGCCTCGAGATCGCCCTCGACGTCGACGAGACCGCGTTCGAGGGCGGTGGGGCCTTCATTTTCGGTGCTGTCATGGAGCACTTTTTCGCCCGCCACGCCTCGATCAACAGCTTCACCCAGACCGCGCTGCGTTCGCTCTCACGCGGGCTGATCATGCGCTGGGAGCCGCGATGCGGCACACGCCCGATCCTCTGACCCTGTTCGAGGCGCTCGGGCGCGAGCCCTGGTCCTTCGACTTCCTGCAGGCCATGCGCCGTATCGAATGCGCCTTTCCGGACAAACCGCGGTGGGCGACTGCGCTGCGCCCGCAGGATGAACCGGTCCGCCTCGGCCAGGCGCCCTCGCTGTCGTTCGCGCCGGCCACCCTGTCGGCCTTCAAAGCCGCCACCAAAGGAGCGCCGGCACGGCTGGAAGTGCGCTTTTTCGGCCTGCTCGGCCCCAACGGCCCGCTCCCGCTGCATCTCACCGAGTATGCCCACCACCGTCAGCTACACCACGGTGACGCGACCTTCGCCCGCTTTCTAGACCTCATTCATCACCGTTTTCTGGCTCTGTTCTACCGCGCCTGGGCCCAGGCCCAGCCTACCGTCAGTCTCGACCGTCCGCACAACGACCGCTTTGCGACCTACGTCGGCTCACTGATCGGGATCGGTCAGCCCGCCCTGCTCAAGCGCGACAGCGTGCCCGATAGCGCCAGGCTGTTCCATGCCGGCTTGCTCGCACGCCGGGTACGCAACGCCGAAGGACTGCACAGCGTGCTCGGCAGCTATTTCGAGCTACCGGTGGAAGTCGAGCAATACGTCGGGCACTGGATGAGCCTGCGCGAACGCGACCACTCCCTCCTCGGGCGCAGCCGTCTGGGCAGCAATGCCGTGCTCGGGCGCCGGGTGTGGGACCGGCAGAGCAAGTTCCGCCTGCATATCGGCCCGATGACGCTGGCGCAGTATCGGGCATTCCTGCCCGGTGGCGATGCCCTGCCGCGGTTGGCCGACTGGGTGCGCTTCTACACCGGCGGCGAACTTGCATGGGACGCACGCCTGCGCTTGAAACAGGCCGAAGTCCCGCCCCTCAAGCTTGCCGGCGGCGCGCGCCTGGGATGGACAAGCTGGCTCGGCACGCGCCGAACCCGGTGCGATGCCGACGACCTGGTGCTCGATGCGGAGCGCCTGCTCGCCCGTAAATCCGATCCTTGTGCGGCCTCCACCGCACACCCCTGACACCCTCCGCGGCGCTGCCTGGTCGCACCACAAAGAGAGAGACACGCATGAGCGAAATCAGTCGGGTAGCCTCCTTCGGCAAACTCAACGGCTTGGCCTATAAAGCGATCGAGAGTGCCACCGTGTTCTGCAAACTTCGGGGCAATCCGTATGTGGAGCTCGAACACTGGCTGCAGCAGTTGCTTCAGGCCGAAGACACCGACCTGCAACGCATCGTGCGCCATTTCGAACTCGACGCGGCCCGCCTCGCCGCCGACATGACCGCAGCGCTCGACCGTCTGCCGCGCGGCTCGACCTCGATCTCGGACCTGTCATCCAATCTCGACACCGCGGTCGAGCGCGCCTGGGTCTATGGCTCACTGATGTTCGGCGAACGCCAGATCCGTAGCGGCCACCTCGTTGTCGGCATGCTCAAGACGCCTTCGCTGCGCAATGCGTTGATGGCGATCTCGCGCCAGTTCGAACGCGTACGCCCGGACGTGCTCACCGACGAGTTCACCACCATCGTCGCCGGCTCGGCGGAAGAGCAACTCGGTGCCCGCGACGGCTCGACCGCGCAGCCTGGCGAAGACAGCGGTGCAATCGCACCGGCGCAGATGGGCAAGCAGGAAGCGTTGAAGAAGTTCACCGTCGACCTCACTGCCCAGGCCCGCTCCGGCACCATGGACCCGATCGTCGGCCGCGACGAGGAGATCCGCCAGGTCATCGACATCCTGATGCGGCGGCGCCAGAACAACCCCATCCTGACCGGCGAAGCCGGTGTGGGCAAGACCGCGGTGGTCGAGGGCTTCGCCCAGCGCATCGTCAAGGGCGACGTGCCTCCGGCGCTGAAGGACGTGACCCTGCTGACCCTTGACATCGGGCTGCTGCAGGCGGGTGCAAGCATGAAGGGCGAGTTCGAGCAGCGCCTGCGCTCGGTCATCGAGGAGGTCCAGGCCTCGCCCAAGCCGATCATCCTGTTCATCGACGAAGCCCATACCCTGATCGGCGCCGGGGGTGCTGCGGGCACCGGCGACGCGGCCAACCTGCTCAAGCCGGCGCTCGCGCGCGGCACCCTGCGCACGGTCGCCGCCACCACCTTTGCCGAGTACAAGAAATACTTCGAGAAGGATCCGGCGTTGACCCGCCGCTTCCAGGTTGTGCAGGTCGATGAGCCGTCCGAGGAAAAGGGCGTGCTGATGCTGCGCGGGGTCGCCACGATGATGGAAAAACACCACAAGGTGCAGATTCTCGACGAAGCGCTGGAAGCCGCGGTCAAGCTGTCGCACCGCTACATCCCTGCACGCCAGTTGCCCGACAAGGCGGTGAGTCTGCTCGACACCGCCTGCGCCCGCGTCGCGATCAGCTTGCACGCCACCCCGGCCGAAGTCGACGACAGCCAGCGCCGCATCGAGGGGCTCGAGACCGAGCTCGCCATCATCGGGCGCGAAAAAGCGATCGGCATGGATACCACCGCGCGCGAGACCCTGTGCACCGGGCTGCTCGCCGCCGAACACGAACGCCTCGCCGGGCTCGAGCAGCGCTGGCAGGAGGAAAAGGCGCTGGTCGACCAGCTGCTCGCGCTACGCGCCAGACTGCGCGACGGCAGCAAGCCGGTGGAAGGCACCGGCAGCACGCTCGAAGCCGCCGCCGATGCGGCCACGCTGGCCGCCGACGGAACCGACAGCGCCGACAGCACCCCCGCAGCCGAACCGGAAAAAACCCGCGAGCAGCTCCTTGCCGAACTGATCGACGTGCAGCACCGGCTCGCCACCCTGCAGGGCGAAGACCCGTTGATCCTGCCCACCGTCGATTATCAGGCGGTGGCCGCGGTGGTCGCCGACTGGACCGGCATCCCGGTCGGCCGCATGGCCCGCAACGAGGTCGAGACCATCCTCAAGCTCGCCACCAACCTGGGCAAACGCGTGATCGGTCAGGACCACGCCATGGAGATGATCGCCAAGCGCATCCAGACCTCGCGCGCCGGCCTGGACAATCCGAACAAGCCGATCGGCGTGTTCATGCTCGCCGGCACCTCCGGCGTGGGCAAGACCGAAACTGCCCTCGCACTGGCCGAGGCACTCTACGGTGGCGAGCAGAATCTGATCACCATCAACATGAGCGAATTCCAGGAGGCGCACACCGTGTCCACGCTGAAGGGCGCACCTCCGGGCTATGTCGGCTACGGCGAGGGCGGCGTGCTGACCGAGGCGGTGCGGCGCAAACCGTATTCGGTGGTGCTGCTCGACGAGGTCGAAAAGGCGCACCCGGACGTGCACGAGATCTTCTTCCAGGTGTTCGACAAGGGCTTCATGGAAGACGGCGAAGGGCGTTTCATCAACTTCAAGAACACCCTGATCCTGCTCACCACCAATGCCGGCACCGAGCTCATCTCCGGCATGTGCAAGGACCCGGACCTGATGCCCGAGCCCGACGGCCTGGCCAAGGCCCTGCGCGACCCGCTGTTGAAGATCTTCCCGCCCGCGTTGCTCGGCCGCCTGGTCACGATTCCGTACTACCCGCTCAGCGACGAGATGCTGGGCAAGATCGTGGAGTTGCAGCTGAACAGGATCAAGAAGCGGGTGGAAGAGCATCACAAGGTGCCGTTCGAGTACAGCAGCGACGTCGTCAAGCTCGTCGTCAGCCGCTGCACAGAGACCGAATCGGGCGGCCGCATGATCGACGCCATCCTGACCAACACCATGCTGCCCGACATCAGCCGGGAGCTCCTGAACCGGATGCTGGAAGGGCGACCGGTCGAGAAGGTCAGCGTCGACGCTGGCGACGGCATGTTCCAGTACGAGTTCTGACCAAGGACGGGAGAAGCACCCCGACTCGACAAACGACATAGTTCAGGAGATCACGATGCGACGGAAGCAGCTTGCCAAGCACCTCGACAAACGGGAACTCATCAGCGCCCGACTACTGATCAAGTACCACTCGAAGCGTCCGCCGGACAAGGACGTCAAGCGCAAGTTAATCGAGGCGGCCGGCGTCGCCTGCGCCGTCATGCGCACGACCGTATGGGAGATCGACAAGGTTTGCCTCTTTCGTCGGGATGAGAAGCCCTTGCTCACACAGGTTCTGGACAAGCACTTCTGTTTCAAGAATGCGGCCTGGCTTGCAAGCACCGAAGATGCCAAGAAAAAGCTGGTAAACGAGAAGGCAAGGCGCGAGTGGCTCAGCTACATCCGCCGATCCATGCTGAGTATTTCCTTCCATCTCAACACCGGAATGTATCTGCTCGATACGGATGCCGGGCATCGGACGATCGTTGGCGACAACGAGATCGACAACATGGACGAAAGCTGGTCGAAGGACTTCGTCCATGACGCGTCCGGCAATCGGGTGATTGATCCCGCTGACCCGAACAGCTATCAGTTGGCAGCGAAAACCAACCCCCAGGGGAAAAAGGTGCTGGGGAGCCTGATCGAGGCCTACGCTCAGACCGGCTCATCCGGCCCCGTCCACGTCTCGTTCGAACTCGCCAAAACCTATTCGGCGCTCCAGTTCGCACGGCTGATCATTCATGAAGCATCGCACACCTTCCGGGGCACGACCGACGTCAAGTACGCGCACGACGGAAGCTACTACAACCAGACGCCGAACGACATGGTGAACAACGCCGACTCATACGCATACGCGGCAGTATCGATCGGCTCCAAAACGCTGCATGACTATGACTCATTGCAAGGTGCGGCATATACGCCTTAGTCATTCCGGGCCTGACGGAAGCGATCGCGGGCTTTATGGTCGAGGGTGCAGGTGGGGTCGCCGACATCGGACTACCAGCGATGGACGGACCCCATAGAACAACGGGAGAGGGTGCAGATGGAGCGACCGCCAAAGATTTCCTCCAAGAATACTGATGCTCTGCGTCTGCAACTTGCAGGGCTCACCTCAAACAGGCACACGCACCCCGAGCATTACTTCTTCAACATGGTGAAGAACAATGCATTCGAGGAGGGAGATCTCGCATGACTGCCTCTCCGCTCGACGAACTGCCCACCGAGATGAAGGTGGACGACGCCCTCGCGTTCGCCACCCGGCTGCATCGCATCGGCGAGCTCGATGCGGCGGAAACCGTGTATCGGCGCGTGCTGGAAGCGGTGCCGGACCATCCCGACGCGCTCAATTTTCTTGGCATCGCTCGCCACCAGCGCGGGCACACCGGGGAAGCCATCGCCCTGATGCAGCGCAGCCTCGAGTTGCAGCCGGACGCCACCGGTATCTGGAACAACCTTGGCAACATCCTGCTCGACCGCGGGCGCTTCGACGAGGCCGCCGCGCTCTATGAGCGCTGCGTCGAGCTCAACCCGGCAGACCCGGTGGTGCACAACAACCTCGGCGTGCTGCGGCGATCGCAGGGGCGAGTGGTCGAGGCGGAAGCTGCCTACCGGCGGGTGCTCGAACTTGATCCGAAAAACATCGACGCACACAACAATCTCGGCAATCTGCTCGCGGACATCGGCCGCATCGAGGAGGCGGTGCGCCACTACTGCGAAAGCATTGCCCTGATGCCGAGCAATCCGGACGCACGCAAGATGCTCGGCTATGCGTACTACATGCTCGGTCGCTTCGACGAGGCCACGGCATTCTACCGGGCCTGGGTGGCCGAAGAGCCCGACAACCCGACTGCACGCCATCACCTGGCTGCGTGCACGGGCGAAAACGTGCCCGAACGCGCCACCGATACCTATGTCGAGAGTGTGTTCGACAGTTTTGCCGACAGCTTCGACGCCAAGCTTTCCGCCCTGACCTATCGCGCGCCGCAACTCGTTGCCGAGGCGGTGGATCAAGTGTACGGCAAGGGAGGCCAGGCGCTGGACATCCTCGATGCCGGCTGCGGCACCGGCCTGTGTGGCCCCCTGCTGGCACCCCGTGCGCACAGCCTGGTCGGGATCGATCTGTCTGCACCAATGCTGTCCAAGGCACGGGAGCGCAAAGTTTATGACCAGCTGATCAAGGCCGAACTCACGACTTTCCTCGCAGGTGCTGCGGCATCGAGTCACGACCTCGTGGTTTCGGCCGATACGCTGTGCTACTTCGGCGCGCTCGACGCCGTCTTTGCGGGCGTCCATCACGTACTCAAGGCGGAGGGCGTGCTGGTGTTCACCGTGGAACTGGCGGCAGCAGCGGAGGGGGCCGACTGCGGCTATCGGCTCGCACCGCATGGACGCTATGTACATCATCCGCAGTACGTCGTCGCCGAACTCGAAGCCGCCGGTTTCGGCGAGATCAGCCGTACCGAGGCCGCACTCCGCAACGAGGGCGGCAAGCCGGTTCCCGGCCTCCTTTTCCGCGCACGCAAGAAAGCGGGCGCCGTGGCATATGGACAGCCGCGCCCCCCATCGACCAGGAGCGTCAAGTCATGATCCGCAACCGGCTACTCGTCACCGCATTCGTACTGGGGCTCAGCGCCTGCGCCACACCATCGTCGAAGGATGAGGCTGCCGCACCCGCTGCGGCGACAGCTGTGCCACCGGTTGCCGTCGCCGCACCGCCGGTCGTCCCGCTGCCATTCGAGGACGCCGTCAACCGTGCCGCCGAATCCCTGTTCAACAGCGTCGCGACCAATGATCCCGTGCAGCGCCGTCTGGTCGTGATCGACCCGTTGATCGACGGGGTCACCGGCGAGCAATCCATCGCCACGCGCACGCTCGAGGCCCGCATCCTGGCGCTGGCTAGGGCCAGGTTTCCGCAGTTCGACATCCAGCCTTTCACCATCGGTAACCTGGCGAAGAATCCACTGGTGCTGGTCGGTACCTTTACCGGCGTAAATGCCGACGGCAAGACGGCCGGCGCACGCGAGAGCTACCGCATCTGCCTCGCGCTCGCCGACATGGACAGCCGCAGCATCGTCGGCAAGGGCACCGCACGGGCGAAACTGGATGGCGTGGACACCACGCCCCTGCCTTATTTCCGCGATAGCCCGGCGTGGGCGCTGGATCAGGTTACCGAGAGCTACATCAAGACCTGCCAGGGCTCGAAGGTGGGCGATGCGATGGACAGCTTCTATCTCGCCCGCGTCGTATCCGCCGCCAGCGTGCAGCAGGCCATCGAGCACTACAACGCACGCCGCTACCGGGCCGCACTCGACAGCTATGCGATTGCAATGCGTGCCGCGGCCGGCGATGAGTTGCGCATCCTCAATGGCGTGTATTCGGCCAACTACAAGCTGGGGCAGCACGAGGCGGCAAGACTGGTGTTCGGGCGCATCGTCGACTTCGGCCTCGAGCGCAAGCGCATGGCGGTGAAGTTTCTGTTCAGACCCGGCTCGACGGCATTCTCCGATCCGCAGATGGCCGCCGCCTACCCTTACTGGATCAACGAGCTTGCCACTCGTGCGAGCGAGCGCAACGCATGCCTGGAGGTCGTCGGCCATGCCAGCCGAAGTGGGCCGGAAGCGGTCAACGAGCGGATTTCCCTGTTGCGTGCGGAAACGATCAGACATCGCCTCGAAACGGCGGCACCCGGCCTGCGTACGCGAACCATCGCCCATGGCGTCGGCTCGCGCGAGGCGCTGGTCGGCAACGGACGCGACGACAGCAGCGACCTGCTCGACCGCCGCGTGGTATTCAAGGTGATCGAATGCAGCTGAACAACGGGCGCGGTTCGTTGGTGACCCCCGCAACGACGAGATGCCATCGTCCCGAACCGCGCTCCCGCATCTGCCTGAGTCGACGACACACGAGCGCGGAGCTCAGGGTGCCTTAGCCAGGTCTGTAAGGAAACGGCTGCGCTCGACCGGCTCATCGAAATGCAGCGTGAGCGCAGCATGCAGGGCGTCGACGCTGCGCGCATCCCGTGCCGCCTTCTTGACCAGCACGCCGGCGATCGGGCCCAGATGGCGGGCCAGCACGCGCGTCGCGCGCTCGAGATCGGAGGCGCTGATTTCAGTCTGCAATACCGACGCTGACGTTGACGTTGTCACCACGACGCCAGTCCGCTCCGCCGTGTTCGCGGGCGCCACCGGCTTGAGCCCGAGTCGGGTCAGCCCATCACGGAAACCCTTTCTTGCCTCGTCGCTATCGAGCTTGTCGGCAACCTGGCTGTAGAGTTCGCCGAGATCGGCCGACGTGGTCGCAGCCCGGCGCACGATGATCCGCGCCAGCGGTCCGAGATAGGCGGCAAGCTGGCGCTCCACGGTTCTGAGCGTGTCCTCCTGCCACTGGGTGGGGGTGCCAGTCGTCGCGGTGGCGGGTATCGCGGCGAGGGCAAGGGTCGGACTCACCCCGTTCGCAGCCTGCATTGCCGCCAGGCTGGCGCGTACGGCTTCGGCGGTCATCACCACGGTTTCTTCGGAGACCACCGGGCTGGGCGGTGCGAGGAAGGTCTTCTCGTATGCTTCACGTAGCGCCTGCCCGAACGCATCGGCATCGGGATAGCGATCCTTGGCCTGCTTGGCAAGCGCACGAGCACAGATTGCATCAAACGCGGTGGACAGTTCTGGCGTGTGCGACGAGGGCAGCGCCTGAACCACATTGCAGATCTGGTAGGCCATCGCCTCGGTGGCGCCGTTGAACGGACGGGCGCCGGTGAGCAGTTCGTAGAACACCACGCCGGCCGAAAACAGATCGGCACGATGATCGACGGCGAGGCCGAGGAACTGCTCGGGCGCCATCGCGTTCGGCGTACCGATGACGGAACCGACCTGGGTCAGGTTGGCCGTGTCGATGCGGGCGATACCGAAGTCGGTGACCTTGAGCTTGCCGCTGCCGGTGATAAGCAGGTTGGCCGCCTTGATGTCGCGATGGATCACCCCGTGCTGATGCACGTAGGCCAACGCGTCGAGCAGCTGGATCATGATGCTGACCACGTCAGCGATCGGCAGCCGGGCATCATGCTTCATGAACTGGCCAAGACCGCAGCCGTCGACGTACTCCATCGCGATGAACGCGACCTCGCGGTCCTCGCCGAAGTCGTAGATCGCGACGATACCCGGATGGTTCAGCCGGCCGGCCGCGCGCGCCTCGTTGCGAAAGCGCTCCACCATGGCCTCGCCGCCACTGTCGATCAGTTCGCGGCGGATGGTCTTGAGGGCCACCGTGCGCTCGATCGACGGGTCGTAGGCCTTGTACACGGTGCCCATGCCCCCCTTGCCGAGGACACCGACGATCTCATACTTGCCGAGGCGCTGTGGTGCATTCATCAACGATCAGGACTCCAGCATCTTCAGCGCATGGACCAGGCTCTTGCGCATGCGGCCGAAGGATTCGGCCAGGGTGGCGATCTCGTCGCGGCCCTTGACCGGAAACGCCTCGACGTCCATTTCTCCCAGGCTGACGCGGTCGGCGATGCTGGCGAGCCGATTTACCGGACGTACGACCAGCGTGACCAGGAGCACGTTGAGCAATACGAAGATGAAGCCGCCGAGCACCACGAGCAGGGTCATGAACACACGAAAGGTCGCATCGGCACGCTGAATGGGCACCTCCATCGGAACCGACACCACCTGCGCACCGACCGTCTCGTTGTGCTGCCAGCCAAAGCCGTTGGCAGTGCCGTAGCGCGCAATCATCGACGCGGGCGCCGCATCCGGCACGCTGTGGCAGCGCAGACAGCCCGGGTCCTTGATCTGGATCGGGCGCGCCAAAAAGAGGGTGCGCCCAGCCGGGGTATCCCGCTCGCCCACGATCTCGACCTGCCCTTCAGTGTTGCGAAAGCTGTGGACGATGTCGGCTTCCCAGTCGGCGGCACGGTCGCGCGGATTGGTCGGATTGAGCGTGGCTTCCTTGTAGGTGTAGTCAGGATACTGCTTGCGCAGCTCGTTGAAATACTCGGTTGCCGCGTAGGCTGCCACCGTCTGCGGCAGGAATTCATAGTTGAGCTGATTCTGCAGCAGGGGAGAAATCTGGCTCTGGGTGTAGCCGCGCGCCGCAAGCGACCCCTGCATCATGATGCGCGCATTCTGCAGGATCTCGTCGCGTGCATTGCGTTGCAGCACCTCGTGCGACACATAACCGGCGCCGCCCAGTCCAACGAGAAAAACCAGGATCAGGGCGAGATTGAATTTGACGATCAGTTTCATCGGTTTTCCTCGTTAGCACGTCGCCTCCCGGCGTCGCATCGGTGTCAGGGTAGCAGCAGTCGGGGGCTTGGACAGGGCCTCAGCGCGTCAGGGCCGGTGCCGCAACGGGCGGACGCGGCCGGTACTTTTCGGGAAAGAGCACACGATCCCATTCCGGGTGGGCACTCATGTTATCCACCAGGCCACGATGAAAAGCCGCGTCGGAAGCGCGGGACCTGAATCTGGCGATGAAACTGCCGCGCCACGCCTTCGGCCCTTGCAGCCAGGGTGCGACATCCGCGTAGGCGACTTCGGCCACAGCCCGTGGCTCGACGACCCGCGTGCCAATCCGACTCAGCAAGGGCGGCAAGGGGTCACGAAAAGGGCGTGGCATCGCCACGACAAAGGGCTCGCCCGGACGCTCGCGGGTCGTCAGCACGCCGTCAGCGTGGGTGACGAAACGACCGCCCCGCACTTCACTCGGCGCCGGAACGCGACCTTTTCCATCCGCCACACTGGCATGCAAGACGCCGGTTTCGACGAAAAGCGCGGTATCCGCGGCACCGACTCGGGCGATGAAGCTCGCCTCGCGCCACTGCAGGCTCAGACCCGGGGCGAGCAGTCGATAGTCCTTGATCCCGTCCGCCAGCGCCGACTGCACCTTGATCCAGCCACCGAGCACCGCCAGCTCACGCACGCTGTCCTTGCCGCGCGGGTTCAGCGTACGGAGCAGCAGCCGCGTATCGGGGCCCAGCCCGAGGCGCAAACCATCGCCGAACTCGATCAATACATATCCGCCGGCGGCGGTCCCGACCATGTCGGCTTCGCTCACCGCCAGCCCGGGCACGGCATCCAGTACCTGGACGCCCCGGATCAAATGCACCCGGCCGTCGATGAAGGTCACCTTTCCCTCGGCCTGCGCATGCGCCAGGCTCAGTGGTAACAGCGCAGCAAGCAGCACCCAGAGGCGTGTGAACATGACAGGCCAGCGTCCGGACAGTGAAAGACAGTATGCAGGGGAAGCGGGGAGAAAACCCCGCGAAATCGAGGGGATACTAGGGCACGCGCGGAAGTGCTGTCAAACGCTCGGACCAGCATGAATGCGAATTAACGAGTGGGTAGCTGGTGCAGCGTGCGCGGACGAATTGCGACCCGGCGCTCAGCCCTTTCAAGCTCATTCACCGCCATGCTTGAGTCTCACATCTTTGCGCAAGGCCAGGTCCGGCTCAGCGACCCTCCTGTCGTGCATCGACGACAAGGCGGTGTGAGAGCAGGTTTCGTCCGGCGCGGCACTGCGAATCGGGCCCCACCGGGTGGCGATCGGAGGCGAACGACCCTCGCCGCGTAGCCCCCTAGTCGTCGCACCACGACAACCCTTCGCCATAGATATGGGCTGACGGGCGCGCAGAACGGCAAAGGTGTCCTCGAACGGGGACAGGATCATCCTGCCGCAGATGCCGCACACGGTGCCCGCGAGCAGCGCGCCGCACGGCACGGATCGGGCCGATGGCGAGCATGCATGCGGCGATCCGGCCATTATGCGGGCGCAGGATGGCGGCCGGGCACGGGTCTTGCGCAACGTTGGGTGGGCAGCTGGCCTGATGCATTGGCCCGGATGGCGATGCATCCATGTTCAACCGCAAGCCGAAAGGCAGGAGGCTCAAATGAACCCGAATCTACGCAAGACAGTGATGGGCAGCGCGATTGTAGTGCTGCTCGCCTCGCCGGTATGGGCGGCCGAAGATTCCGCGACGAACCCGGATACCATCCCGCGGTCCGGCGCCGTCCCACAGGGCGATGTCGTCCAACCGATGGAAGCCGCGCCGGGCGAAGTCAGGCCGAACCAGGCCATGCCGAGCGACGGTGCGCCCGGCATGGCGAGCCCCGACCCCGCGGTGGTCGGCAACCCGCTGTATGCGCGCACGCCCGAAGACCTGCGCGGCCTGGAGGTGGTCGACTTGGCTGGCAAGAAGGTCGGCAAGATCAAGACCCTGGTACTCGGCCTCGATGGGCAGAGCGCACACGCTGTGATCTCGTCCGGTGGTTTCCTGGGGCTGGGTGCACGCGAGATCGTCGTTTCGCTCGACGACTTGCAGCTCCTTGAAGGCCGTCTGCAGACCAGCGCATCGGTGGAAGATGTGTCCACCGGTGGCAGCTACGAGCACGACCCGGACCAGTACGTTGAACTCAAGCCGGACCGGCCAATCAGCGAGTTCTCGGCGTTCGAGCCGATACGCGAGTAAGACCCGACCTGCATGCCCGCAGGTCGGTTTCACCGGCCGCGGGCGCACTGCAGAGGGTGTTATTCCACCTGCAGCGCGGCCAGATCCGCCGTATTGGTGGGGGTCGCGCTGTCGCAATTACTGAGCACGAGGCGCGGTGGTTCAAACGAGAAAATGAACGGCGCTGCGCGCTGCAGGACGTTGAGCCCGAGAATGGGGCGGGTCTTGCCCGGAAACACCGCTGCTTCGACATCGCGCAACCAGCAGGCGTTACCGATGCTGACCGATTCGATCAGGTACACGGGCACGTTCAGTTCGCTGCCGTTTGCAAGACGGCCGCGCAAGTTGCGGAGAAAGCGGACCTGACCGCTGGTACGCAGGGTTTCGAGGATGTCCTCGTTGATCGTCATGTAGCCGGAGCCGGTGTCGACCATCAGTTCAACCGCGCCCAAGCCGCCGATCTGCGCGGGCACGTAGTACGTTGCTCCGCCCTTGGCATTCATGTCGATCGAGGTGCCGAAATCGTCTGCGACCGCTACCGTGCTCAGGCCGGTCAGAAGCGGTACCAGGAGGAGGGCGAGGTTGCGCATGGGCGAACTTCCGGAAAACGGCGCTGGCCGGTAGACAATTGAAACCAGTTGAAGCGGGCCGGGAACCGATCCGGAAGCGAGTCACGCAACGACGGGCGAAGGTAAGGCAGGAAAAGCTGAGTTGTGATGAACTTGACAAGAACAGGGTAAGGTGCAAAGTCAAGTATCACGGCCTCTGTGGGCGTCGGTCAAGGCCTTGGAGCGCTTGTTACGTGTCCGCACTGTGGTGCGCGACCAGCCCCTAACGTCATTGCATATCCGGTGCGCGCGCGGGCTGCTAGACTGAATATCAGCGTTCACGGCGGGACGGTCAAGCGTCCCGCGGAGCGAGAATTTCAACGCATATCCGGCCCTGGCTGAGTTGTGTCGCGCTTGTCATTCAGTCACACCCTGCTGATGAGTTTCCTGCTGATCGCCGCGATTCTCGGGTCTGCGGCGCTCAGCGGTCTGCTAGCGTTCGAGGAGTTCGCCGCACGCAGCCACGCAGGCGCCCGTAGCGCGCTGTACGCCACCGCTGCCGTGCAACAGCTGGCCGAACGCACTGTGGACATGGAACGCAGCGCGCGCCAGTACCTGGTCCTCGAAGATCCCGCCCTGCTCGAGGGCTTCGCCCACGCACACCGCGAATCGCTCGGCGCGCTTGAGCGCATCGAGGGGCTCGGCCTGCCGCATGCCGGTGCGCTCGTCGTCGCCTGGCGGGATTCGGCCGCGGCGGCCGCAACAGCGCTGGCCACGCCAGCAGAAGAGACCCGGTCGGTGATCCAGGCACTCGCCCCCCTCACCCCGATCAACGAGCAACTGGCCACCGCGGTACGGGTGCAGATGGGGCGCGACAGCGAACGCCTGTTAGCCGAACTCGACTCCCATCGCAGCACCCTGACGTGGCATGTGCTGGCCGCGTTCCTGGCGGCCGGGCTGTTCGCCGGACTCACCGGCTGGTGGATGCTGCGCCCGTTGAAGGCGGTCGAGAACGCGATCGAGCGGCTCGGCGCCAGTCGCTTCGACGATCCGGTGGTGATCAGCGGGCCAGCCGACCTGCGCCAGATCGGGCGCCGGCTGGACTGGCTGCGCGAGCGCCTGGCGGACCTCGAAGCCAATCGAGCGCGCTTGCTGCGCCACGTGTCGCACGAGTTGAAAACGCCGCTGGCATCGTTGCGCGAGGGCATCGCGCTGCTCGAAGATCAAGTGGTCGGAACGCTGTCCGGCGAGCAGCGCGAGGTGGTGGCAATCCTGGAGAACAATGCAAAGGTGCTACAGGATCGCATCGAAGGCCTGCTCGGCTACAACGCCGCGGTGTTCGATGCGCACAGCCTGAAGCGGAAGAAGGTCGCCGTGGGAGCGGTACTCGACGCAGTGCTGGCCGAGCAGAGCCTGCAGATCCAGGGCCGCGGCCTGCGTGTGAGCGTCAGCGGCACGGCGCCCAGAATCGACGCCGATCCGGACAAACTGCAAATCGTGTTCGCGAACCTGGTCGCCAACGCGGTGTCCTTCAGCCCGGACGGCGGCGCGATCCGTCTGGTGCTTTCGGGCGTGCCAGGGTGGGTACGGATCGACTGCAGCGACGATGGGCCAGGCGTGCCCGGCGAAGATGCGGAGCGGATCTTCGAACCCTTCTTTCAAGGCCGCCGGCAGGCCCCTGTGCCACGCAAGGGCAGCGGGCTGGGGCTGTCTATCGTGCGTGAGTTCGTAGTCGCCCACGGCGGCCGGGTTCAGTTGCTGCCATCGGCCGGCGGCGCGCATTTCCGAGTGGAGTTGCCCCATGACGAATGAATCGCACTGGCACCCGCGGTGGCAGGCCTGGCGCGCCACCGACATCCTCGCCGCATTGCTGGCGACAGGCATACTGGCAAGCTGTGCCATCCGCACGCCTGCCCCCGATGCCGCCCCGGTCCGCAGCGCCGCCCCGGCGGTGCTGACGTCCGACGATCCGGTTTGTCCGGCCGCGGGCACCCGCGAGCCACCTCCCATCGACGCGCTGATCGCGTATCACGGCGCGGTGCGCCGCTATGGCGGGATCGCGCGCCTGCGCGCCAACGCGCTCGGCGCGCCAGGCGAGGGCGCATTCGCGCGGATGTGCCATGCGATCGTGCTCAGCGAACCGGGCGCGGCGGCGGATCTGCCGCGCACATGGACCTTGCTTCGCGCCGTGCTGACAGCCGAGGACGGCGACGCACTCGCGGTGCGTCCGCTTGCACGCATACTGGCCGAGAACGTGCAGGAGCGGCTGCGCCTGGCGCGCTTGATAGCGCGCCTCGACACACAGCTGCAGGCGAACGAGAAGGCGCGGGCGGCGCTGCAACAGAAGCTCGATGCGCTGACCGAGATCGAACGCAGCCTGCCCGCGCGACCCTCGCCGGATTCGACCCTGCCGCCCCCTCCAACCGATACGGTGCCAGGGAGGAACACACAATGAAATCCGCTCCCCCGAACGACCCTAACGCCGGCGAGCACTTGCTGGTGGTCGATGACGACCGCGACTTGCTCCGGCTGCTGTCGATGCGCCTGCGCGCAAGCGGCTACCGCGTCAGCACCGCAGAGAGCGCCGAAGCTGCGGCCGCCCTGCTGGCGGTCGAGCACTTTGCGCTCGTTATCAGCGACGTGCGCCTGCCCGATCGCGACGGCCTGTCACTGTTCGACGACATCCGCCGCACCAACCCGGCGCTGCCGGTGATCCTGCTGACCGCGCACGGCACCATCCCCGACGCGGTGGAGGCCACCTCGCGCGGGGTGTTCGGCTATCTCACCAAGCCATTCGACGGCAAGGCCTTGCTCGACAAGATCGCGCGTGCGCTGCAGGTCGTCGGGGCGCCCCTTGTGGCCGACGAGCGGGCGCCCGAGCACTGGCGCGAGGGCATCATCAGCCACAGCAGCCACATGGCGACGGTGCTTGACGAGGTCCGCCTGGTGGCCGCCTCGGACGCCAGCGTGCTGATCCGCGGCGACAGCGGCACCGGCAAGGAACTGATCGCGCGCGCCATCCACCGGGCCAGCACGCGTGCCAGCCACCCTTTCGTGGCGATCAACTGCAGCGCAATCCCCGAGCATCTGCTGGAGTCCGAGCTGTTCGGCCATGTGCGCGGCGCCTTCACCGGGGCGGTCACTGCGCACAACGGCCTGTTCGTCGCCGCAAACGGCGGCACGGTATTTCTCGACGAAATCGGCGACATGCCGCCCGCGCTGCAGGTCAAGCTGCTGCGCGTCGTACAGGAGCGCGCGGTGCGCCCGGTCGGGGCGAGCCGCCCCGAGCCGATCGATGTGCGCATCCTGTCGGCCACTCACCGCGACCTCGATGCGGCACTGGTGAGCGGCGAGTTCCGCGAGGATCTGTACTACCGCCTCAACGTGGTCACCCTGAGCCTGCCGACACTCGACCAACGGCGCGAGGATATCCCGCTGCTGGCCAGGCACTTTCTCGACACCCTGGCGCGCAAGTACCACAAGACGCTGCACGGTTTCGCCCCCGAGGCACTCGAGGCGCTCAGCACGGCGGCCTGGCCGGGCAATGTGCGCCAGTTGCAGAACGTGGTGGAGCAGGCGTGCGCGCTGACGACCACGCCGCTGATCCCGCTGGCCCTGATCGAGCGGGCCCTGCGCGTACGCAGCGTGGAAGTGCTCAGCTATGCCGAGGCCAAGCAGCGCTTCGAGCGCAACTACCTGATCCAGCTGCTCAAGATGACCGGCGGCAACGTGTCGGACGCGGCGCGTCTGGCCGACCGCAACCGCACCGAGCTCTACCGCCTGCTGCAGCGCCACGCGCTGGTACCCAGCCTGTTCCGCGGCGATGAAGCGGGCGGCACGCCCGACGTGGGGAGTGAGTCTGGGGAGTGAGTCCTGAGCCTGCGTCGGGCCATGCTTGTGGCTCATCCCTTTCACGTGAGCAGGGTCAAGCGGGACCGGTACATCCGAGCGACGACGCGATGTCGTTGTCCGCATGGCTCGGCCCACCTCTCGACCCCGCCGACCCGGCCGGGAAACGGTGGTGGCTTGCACCACCGCAAGGGCCACTCAGTTCGCCGGAACTGCAGGCGTTTTCGGTTCCATCGCCGGATGCTCGGGTTTCGAATCCATGGGTTTCGAAACCTCTTCCCATGCCGCGAAGTCTTCAGGCGTGATCTCGCCGGTGCGCGCCGCGTCAATCTGGTCGAACGCCGCAGCGACAGCCGGATCGGCGACCGCTTCCTGGCGGTCGATCACGCCGTCCTTGTTGGCATCGAGTGCTTCAAATTTCTGGTCGGCCTTGAGTGCATCGCCCGCGGCGCCAGCGACCATCGGAAGCGCAAAACCTGCGGCCATGATTGCCGCCACAACTGTCTTGAGTGTCATCACGTCTCTCCTCTCATTGAAATGGAAGGCCTCGAAAGGTCGAGGGCACGACTGTTCCGCAAGCGGCGTGCCACAGCGGCATGACTCCTTGTTTTTCAATGCCTTGCAGACTGATTCCGCGCGCCATGGGGTGCTATCCCCACCCTTGAACTGCCGCGCCGTCGTCAATTGACGACGGCGGGCAGCGCGCAATCGCGCGATACGCCGATGGCGCCCGTGATCACCTTGTCGCCCATATCCGACAGCAGTGCCAGATCGAGTGTGCAGAACGCATTTGCCGACAAGATGCCGGGGCTCACGTCGGTCCACCGACTTTGCTGCCATGTGGGCGACGGCTGAAACAGCTGTCGCATGCGGGGCGCGACAGCTGTTTCAGCCGTCGCGCCCCGCACTGAGGGCATAAGCCACTGATTTCACACATCTCTCTCGACATCGACGGACGATCCCGCGTCCACTGGAATCGACCTCGCCCTCGAAAACTCTGTTTTCCATAATTAATTCAATAGCTTATGTTTGTGGCACCCAAATTGCTGTCCTTGCAGCGGCACGCCGGTTTCCGGCTGCAGCACTTTCACCACGCAACGCGCATTCAGCGGATGCGCGACGTACAAACCAGAAAGGAGACAAGGACCATGAAGAAGTCGAAAACCACGCGTGGTAGCCCGCAAGCCGTCCGCGGCGCACTGTGCCTCACCGCACTGCTCGCCGCGATGACGACCGCGTTTGCCGGCAACGATGGCAACTGGACCGAATACACCGCCGACAAGGCCGGATCGCGCTACCTCGCGGGCAAGGGCGTCACCGCCGAGAGTGTGAAATCGATGAAGGTGGCCTGGCGCTGGACCATGCCCGACAACGCGATCGCCGCCGACAACGCCGAGCTGCGCACCTGGGTGAACGAATCCACCCCGCTGGCGATCGACGGCATCCTGTACTCCACCTCGCCGATGAGCACGGTGTCCGCGATCGACGGCCAAAGCGGCAAGACGCTGTGGACCTACGACCCGCAGGCATACAAGGACGGCACCCCGCCCAACCTCGGCTTCATCAATCGCGGCCTCACCTACTGGGCCGACGGCGACGACAAACGCATCATCGTCGGCACCGGCGATGGCTACCTGATCGCGCTCGACGCCAAGACCGGCAAACCGATCGAATCCTGGGGCGAGCAGGGCCGCATCGACCTGACCAAGGGCATGCGCCGCCAGGTGGACCGCTCGCTGGTGGCGGTCACCTCGCCCCCGATCGTGTGCGGCAACACCGTGGTGCCCAGCATCGCGGTACTCGACTCCTTCGCCATCGGCCGCCAGCCGATGAAGTACCACCCGCCGGGTGACGTGCAGGCCTTCGACGTGCGCACCGGCAAGCGGGTGTGGATCTTCGAGCAGCCGCCGCAGAAGGGCCAGGCCGGGAACGAGACCTGGGAAGACGAATCGTGGAAGACCGCCGGCTCGGGCAATATGTGGGCGCGCCCGGGCTGCGACGAGGAGCTCGGCCTGGTCTACCTGCCGTTCTCGACCCCGACCAACGACTTCTACGGCGGCCATCGAAAGGGCGACGGCCTGTTCGGCGAATCGCTGGTAGCAGTCGACGCCAAGTCCGGCAAGCTGGCCTGGTACTACCAGATGGTGCGCCACGGGCTGTGGGACTACGACCTGCCGACCTCGCCCAATCTGATGGACCTCACCGTCAACGGCAAACAGATCAAGGCCGTGGCGCAGGTCACCAAGCAGGGCTTCGTGTTCACCTTCGACCGCGCCACCGGCAAGCCGGTATGGCCGATCGAGGACCTCGCGGTGCCGCAATCGACGGTACCGGGCGAGCGCTCGGCGGCGACCCAGCCGCATCCGACCGTGCCTGCACCCTTCGTGCAGCAGGGTGTGACCGAGAACGACCTGATTGATCTCACCCCCAAGCTCAAGGAGGAAGCCGCCAAGATCCTGGCGCGCTACAACTACGGGCCGCTGTACACCCCGCCCAGCCTGACCAAGGCCGGCACCCTGCAGGTGCCGGGCGTACTCGGCGGCGCAAGCTGGGCCGGCGCGGCACACAACCCGAAGACCAATGTGATGTACGTGCCTTCGTTCACGATTCCGTTCGGGATCAAGATCAAGAAGGAGAACGCCAGCGTCTACGACTACACCGGCACCTGGGCCGGCGTCGGCGGTCCGCAGGGCCTGCCGCTGTTCAAGCCGCCGTTCTCCACCGTGACCGCGATCGACATGAACACCGGCAAGCACCTGTGGCGCATCCCGGCAGGCAAGGGCCCGGTCGACCACCCGGCGATCAAGGACCTGAAGCTCGATCGCGTCGGCGTACCGCGCGAGAGCTTCGTTGCGCTGACCGACGAGATCCTGTTCCTCGCACCGGAAGGCACCCATGGCGTGATCGGCCTGTCCTCACGCGGCAATGCGCTGATCACCCAGGCCAGCGTCGACGAAAAGGAGCCCTACCTGTACGCCCACGACGCGCGCAACGGTGATCTGGTCGGCGAATTGCGCCTGCCGGGTGCTGCCTTTGGCGCGCTGATGACGTACCGCGCCGGCGACAAGCAGTATGTGGTGGTGCCGATCGGCGGCGCCGGCCTGCCCGCCGAGCTGGTTGCGGTCCAGGTCAACTGAGCGCGGCACGGCGTGCCGGGCTCGACCCCGGCGCGCCGTGCGCTTCCCCCGACCTGCGAACAAGCTCGTTCGCCAAATGGAATGAAGGTTCGAAGACCATGAAAACTCACCGACACCTCACCCTGGTACTGGCGCTGCTGGCTGCGTCAGTACCGGCTCTCGCATTCAATGCCGTACTGCCGGACTCGGCGCCCAGCGAAGAGATCCTCGCCGACTCGCCAAACGCCCCCACTTTCGACCTCGGCGACCGCGCCCGGATCGCGGCCGGCAAGGCACGCTACCAGTCCGGCTGTGCGGACTTCTGCCACGGGCACCAACCAGCGCTTTTCGTCGACCGGGAGGGCCTAGACCCGGAGTACGTTTACAACACGATACGCGACGGCGGACGCGGCGCGACACCGATGCCGCCCTGGGGCGAAGTGTTCTCGTCCGAGGAAATATGGGAGCTGGTGGCCTATCTCAGATCGTTGGGGCAGTGGTAGCCACCCAAGCTCATAGGGAAAACGCCGCCGGTCTGAACGTCCGGCGGCGTTTTGCATTCAGGCTGGCATCTCAACCGGACGCCACGACCATTACTGCCGCAGCGCCATCACTGCCGCAGCGCTCGACGAGGCTGCGGCAGCACACATCACCAGGCGTAGGCGTACTTGAGGTTGAAGCTGTCGGTCAGCCCGTGGTCCTCGCCGCTGACGCCGCGCGAGTAGCGCACGGTGATCGACTGGTTGCCGTAGTAGCTGAAATACACCCCCACACCGGCCGTGGTCTCCCGGCTGGCCGCTACCTTCACCCCGGTGTTCCGGTTGGTCCAGGAACCCTGGCGCTCGTAGTCGAGCGCGATGAAAGGCTCGATCGAAGCGCTGAGCTTGTAGCCGACCCGGTGGTTGGTGTGGAACAGCGTGGCCGGACGCGCATCGGCCGCGGTCGACTCGCCGAAGAACACGAACCCTGCATCGGCGGTGTAGCTGAAGCGCTCGAACTGCACGTCCCAGAACAGGCTCGACAGGTTCTTCCACACATCGCCGCCGCCCACGTCCTTGTTGCCCACCGGAATCTGGAAGAAGGACTGGAAGCCCAGCGTCGAATTCGGCGTCGGCTTGTACCAGATCGCCGGCCCGGTCAGCGGATCGCCGAGACCGCTGCTGGAACTGTTGGTAGCGTCATTGCTGACGCCGACCTCGGGCAGGATCACCTCGTAGGCGAGGCCGATATCCGGGTTCGATTCCGGGGTCCAGAAGCGCACGTACTTCGACAAACCGACGATGGTTCTTGTCTTTGCCGCGGCGCGCTTGTTGTCACCGCTGCCGTCCCAGGCCCGTGCGCCGTTCTGGAAGGTGGCGTACTGCACGAACACGTTGAACGGCTTGAACCCCACCGGCAAGTCGTACTCGTGGGGGCCGATCACGTCCAGCGTGACCTGGGCCTGGGCCGGCAGCGCCACGGCCAGCGCCGCCCAAAGGGTGGCCAGCGGCAGCGCGCGCTTCGATGCGTGGCGCAGACGGGGAGTGTGGATGTGCATGGGTGTCTCCTTTTAGTTTTCGTGCAAAGGGATGAAGCCGGATAGATGATCTCGGCGCTGCGGACCTCGCCCCGGCCGGAGCCGGTTCGCCGTGCTCCGAGACTGCGTCATTGCACTTTCGATGCCATGCCGCGGGTCTCATAAGAATCAATGCCTTAGCTGATCTGTCCCGTCGCACGGCGGTCGCATCTGTTGCGCCCGGCGCGCGACAGATGTCTCCCGCGCTGCGACAGTCGGCCGCCCCGCACGCCCCCGGAACGACCAGCCGAAACGTCCTTCAGCGACTACGAAACCCTTGTTTTTCAGTGCTTTGAGTGCATTCGCCGCGACCAGGAGCGGCGGTGGCACCGAAGTTGCGATGTGAGTCCCAGACGCGGTGGCAGCGCGGGGCGAGCACAGGCAGCACGGCCGACCCCGCTTCCCGACCACGGCGCAACCAGACGACCAATCGACGAGGAGGCTTTGCAGCGATGGAAGCGACAAGCGAGCAACTGCTGTGGATGTACGAAAAGATGATCGAGATCCGGGAGTACGAGGAGACCATGGTCAAGGTCTATCTCGAAGGGAAGCTTCCGCCCAAGATCCAGAAGGGCCTGGCCTTCGACATCGGCGCCGGGCCGGTACCGGGCGAGATGCACCTGGCCGCCGGCCAGGAGCCGGTGGCGGTGGGCGTGTGCGCCCACCTGCGGCGTGACGACACCGTGGTCGGCGCGCATCGCCCGCACCACTTCGCCATCGCCAAGGATGTGGACCTGAACGCGATGACCGCCGAGATGTACGGCAAGGTCACCGGCCTGGGTCGCGGCAAGGGCGGCCACATGCACCTGTTCGATCCGGCGGTGAAGTTCTCCTGCGGCGGCATCGTCGGTGCCGGCGCACCCCAGGCCTGCGGCGCCGCGTTGGCGGCGAAGAAGCGCGGTACCGACCAGGTCGCGGTAGCTTTTTTCGGCGAGGGCGCCGCCAACCAGGGCGCTTTCCACGAGGCGCTCAACCTTGCCGCGCTGTGGAAGCTGCCGGTGATCTTCATCGTCGAGGACAACAAGTACGGCATCTCGGTGGAGAAATCGGCATCCACCTCGATCGCCTCCAACGCCGACCGCGCGGTGGCCTACGGCATGCCCGGCGTGCTGGTGGAGCAAAACGACGCGGTGGCGGTGTTCGAGGCCGCCGGTGCAGCGGTGGCGCGCGCACGCCGCGGTGAGGGCCCGACCCTGATCGAGGTCAAGACCGACCGCTACTTCGGCCACTTCCAGGGCGACCCCGAAACCTACCGTCCCAAGGACGAAGCCAAAGCGCTGCGCCAGCACGACCCGATCCCGGCGCTCGGCGCCTTGCTGCGCGCCCGCGACCTGCTCGACGACGACGCCGACACCACGCTGCGGGCCCGCGTGTCCGAGCGCGTTGGCGCCGCCTACGACTTCGGCCGCAACAGCCCCTATCCCGAGCCCGAGGACGCGCTGCTGCACGTCTTCGCCGACTGAGAGTGAGGACATCAGCATGAGCACCACTACCAATACCACGACCCGCCGCCTGACCATGGCCCAGGCGATTTCCGAAGCAACCGCCCAGGAGATGGAACGCGACCCGCGCGTCTTCGTCATGGGCGAGGACATCGGCAAGTACGGCGGCATCTTCAGCGCCACCACCGGACTGCTCGACAAGTTCGGCCCCGATCGGGTGATGGACACGCCAATCTCCGAGACCGGCTTCATGGGCGCCGCGCTCGGCGCCGCCGCCGATGGCCTGCGCCCGATCTCGGAGCTGATGTTCGTCGACTTCTTCGGCGTCTGCTTCGATCAGATCTACAACCACATCGCCAAGAACCACTACATGTCGGGCGGCGCCTGCAAGTACCCGCTGGTGATCACCACCGGCATCGGCGGCGGCTACAACGACGCCGCCCAGCACTCGCAATGCCTGTACTCGATCTTCGCTCACGTGCCGGGGCTCAAGGTGGTGGTGCCGTCCAACGCCTACGACGCCAAGGGCCTGATGACGAGCGCGATCCGCGACGACAACCCGGTGGTCTTCCTCTACCACAAGGGCATCATGGGTCTGAGCTGGATGTCCTACTTCGAGGGCAGCACCAACGAAGTCCCGGAAGCGCAGTACACCATCCCCTTCGGCCAGGCGCGCGTGGTGCGCGAAGGCACCGACGTGACCATCGTGACCCTGTCGCAGATGGTGCACAAGTCGGTGCTGGCGGCGGAGAAGCTCGCGGCCGAAGGCATCTCGGTCGAGATCGTCGATCTGCGCACGCTGGTGCCGCTCGACCGCGCCAGCGTGCTCGATTCGGTGGCCAAGACCGGCCGCCTGCTGGTCGCCGACGAGGACTATCTCAGCTATGGGCTGTCGGGCGAAATCGCCGCGCTCATCGCCGAGAACATCGACACCCTCCGCCTCAAGGCTCCGGTACGCCGCCTCGCGGTACCCGACATCCCGATCCCCTTCAGCCGCCCGCTCGAACAGTTCGCCATCCCCCAGGTGGACAACATCGCCGCCAGCGTGCGCAGCCTGATGACTTTCAAGCTCGATTGATCACTCACCCAGGAACCAGGAGAAACACATGATCAACATCATCCTAGACGACGCGGTATGGGCCGACGTCGATGAAGGCACCGAAGCCCTGCTGCAGGAATGGCAGGTCAAGGAAGGCGACAGCGTGGCCGCAGGCCAGGTGCTGGCAGTGGCCGAACTGGTAAAGACCAGCCACGAGATCTTTGCCCCGGCCGCCGGCCGTGTGGCCGCGCTCAAGGTGCCGGAGCAGGACACCTTCGGCCGCGGCGCGGTGCTCGCGCAACTGGAGGGCTGAACGATGAGTGCGAACGTGGCGCCGAGCGCGCCCCCTTCCCCCATCGCTACGCCCGCGCCGGCCAGCGCAGCCGCCGGCCACCGGATCGCGCTGACCGGACTGCGCGGGGCGATTGCGCGCAACATGACGCAGGGCTGGCAGGTGCCGCGGGTCGCGCACTCGGTGGACGTGGACCTGAGCCGGGTCGAAGCCCTGCGTGCCGAGCGCGCGGCTGCGGGCGAGAAGCTCAGCCTCAACGCCTTCGTGCTGCGCGCGGTGGCGCTGGCATTGCGCGCCCATCCGCGGCTGAACGCGCTGATGCGGGAGAAGGAGGTCGAGCTGGTCGAGGACATCAATCTTGGTGTCGCGGTCAGCCTCGACGACGGCCTGATGGTGCCGGTGATCCGCAATGCCGACACCAAGTCCGCGGCCCAGCTCGCGACTGAAACCCGCCAGCTGGCCGAGGGCGCGCGTGCCGGCGCGCTCACCGGCGGCGCCTATCAGCGCGGCACCTTCACCGTGACCAACCTCGGCGCCACCGGCATCGACGGCTTCAGCCCCATCATCAATCCGCCGCAGGTGGCGATCCTCGGCGTCGGCCGCACGCTGGCACGCGCCGTGGTCAAGGACGGCGCCATCGTCGCCGCGCCGGTCGCCAAGCTGACCCTGGTGTTCGACCACCGCGCGGTGGACGGCTACCCGGCGGCGCTCTTCCTCGGCGAGATCGCTCGCCGGCTGGAACACGTGGAGTTCGACTGATGTCCACCGCCGCTCTCGCCGCCGATGCCGCTGCCGCTGCGACCTCCGTTCAGCGCACACCGCATGGCGCGGCACACCCCGGTGCCGCGCTGACCCTCGCCCACGCCAGCGCCGAGCAGGCGTGGAACAGCCGCCAGCTTGCTGCCCCGATCACCGTGCCGCACGTGCGGGTGTGGACCTATCCCGCACCCGGTGTAGTGTTCGGTTGCGCCCAGGCGGCGCTGCGCGGCGAGGCGGCGAGTGCGGCCCGGACCGAATGCGAGCTGGTGCAGCGGCGCGCGGGCGGTGGGGCGGTGCTGGTGGGACCGTGGATGCTGTCCTCGTCCATCGTGCTGCCACCCGATCATCGCCTGCTGGCTGGCGGCACGGTGTCGAGCTATCGCTGGCTCGGCGTGCTCCATGCCGGGCTGCTGCGCGACTTTGGCGTGGCCGCGCACGCGCTCGCGCCGGACGAACTCCGCAGCCGGCCCAACGACCCTGCGCTGGCGTGGGCCTGCTTCGGTGGCCTGTCGCCGTGGGAGGTCATCGCCGACGGACGCAAGATCGTCGGTCTGGCCCAGCTGCGCAGCCGCCACGGCGTGCTGCTGACCACCGGCACCCTGCTTCATCGCCCCGACTGGGCGCTGCTGTGCCGCGCCCTCGACCGCCCGGCCACCGACGTCGGCCGGCTCGATGCCGTCACCACCTCGTGTACCGAGATTCTGGGTACCTCCATGCATACCGAAACGCTCGCCCAGGGCTTGCAGCAGATGCTTGCCGATGTGCTCGGCGACTTCGAGGAGGCTCCCACCGCCTGACACGCCCGCCCCAACCCCGACGCCAACCCTGCCACAGAGAAAGGCCATCCCGGCCGCCATAAAGCAAGGAGACAAACATGAGCACCGAAACCCCGCGCACGCCGATGCGCATCGTCGAAAAACGCATCGCCCTGAGCCGCCGCGGCTTTCTCAAGGGCAGCGGCATGGCCGCCCTCGGCGTCAGCGCGCTGTCGACCGCCACCCTGATGACGCCGGCGCGCGACGCGCTGGCCGCATCGTTCAAGGTGCTCGGGCCTGCCACCGGCAAGACCCTGCTGGTGCTGGCGCGCGACATCTTCCCGCATGACCGCATTTCCGACCGCTACTACCTGCAGGCGCTCGAACCGCTGGAAGCGCAGGCCGCCAAGGACGACAAGCTCAAGACCCTGCTCACCGACGGCGTGGCCGCACTCGACCGGCTGGCCAAGGAGCGCCTCAAGAAACCCTACGCCGATCTCACCAAGGAGAGCGACCGCGTCGGCCTGCTCTACGTGATCGAACACGGTGCCTTCTTCCAGAAGGTGAAGGGGCATCTGGTCACCGGCTTCTACGACAACAAGGCGGTGTGGCCGCTGTTCGGCTACGAAGGTTCGTCGTGGGAGAAAGGCGGCTACATCAACCGCGGCTTCGACGACATCGACTGGCTCGGCGGCGACGCCTGAACCGGCACAAGCAAATAAGACAAAAGGAGACAAGCCATGAAAGCAAAATTCTCGCTCGACGACGACAGCGTGGTGGTGATCGTCGGATCGGGCGCCGGCGGTGGCACCCTGGCGGATGAACTGACCCAGCGCGGCGTCAACGTGGTGATCCTCGAAGCGGGCAAGCATTACACCCAGGACGACTTCGAGAACGACGAATGGGCGATGTTCAGCAAGATCTCGTGGCTGGACAAGCGCATCTCGGCCGGTGGCTGGCATCACACCGAGACCTATCCCAACCTGCCGGCCTGGATCGTCAAGGGCGTGGGGGGTTCGACCATGCATTTCTCGGGGCTCGCGCTGCGTTTCCTGCCGCACGACTTCCGCACCAGGTCGACCTACGGCGCGGTGGCAGGCGCCAATGTGCTTGACTGGCCGATCAGCTACGAGGAGCTCGCACCCTACTACGACATCGCCGAACGCAAGATGGGCGTCGCCGGCACCAAGGCCAGCGGACTGCCGGAAATGCCGCCCAACAATCACTACAAGGTGATCGCCGCCGGAGCGAAAAAGCTCGGCTACAAGGATATCGGCCGTCCGGTGGCCTCCAACACCCGGCCCAACGACGGTCGCCCCGCGTGCCAGCAGATCGGCTTCTGCATGCAGGGCTGCAAGATCGGCGCCAAGTGGTCGACGCTGTATTCCGAAATCCCGCGCGCGCTCGAGACCGGCCGCGCCGAACTGCGCCCGCAGAGCATGGTGCTGAAGATAGAGCACGACAAGTCGGGCAAGGCCAGCGGCGTGCTGTATGCCGACAAGGACGGCCGTCAGCACCTGCAGAAGGCGCGCGTGGTGTGCGTGGCGGGCAACTCGATCGAGTCGCCGCGGCTGCTGCTGAACTCCGCCTCCAGCGTGTTCTCCGACGGCCTGGCCAACTCATCCGGTCAGGTCGGCAAGAACTACATGAACCACACCACGGCCGCCGCCGTGTCCATCCACAAGGGGCCGGTGTACATGTACCGCGGTTTCGACATCGCCGCGGTGATCTCGGACGAGGCGCAGTTGAACCCCGACCGCGGCTTCCTCGGCGGCTACCACCTCGAAGGCCTGGCGCTGCATCTGCCCTTCACCGCCGCGTTCATGAAGCCGGGCGGCTGGGGCCGCGAAGTGACCTCCGCGCTCGACCAGTACGACCACATGAGCTGCGTCTGGGTCTGTGGCGAAGACCTCGCCCAGGAAGAAAACAGCATCACCCTGCACCCGACCGAGAAGGACCAGTACGGCCTGCCGATCCCGATCGTGACCAAGACCGACCACACCAACGATGCCGCAATGCGCCGCCACGGTCTGGCGCAGTGGCGCAAGGTGTCGGAAGCGGTGGGCGCCACCCGGGTCATCGACATGCCGCCCTACCCGGCGAGCCACAACATGGGCACCAACCGCATGAGCGCCAACGCCCGCGACGGCGTGGTGAACAAGTGGGGCCAGACCCACGACATCAAGAACCTGTTCATCTCCGACGGCAGCCAGTTCACCTCGAGCTCGGCGGCCAACCCGACCCTGACCATCGTCGCCCTCGCCGTACGCCAGGCCGAGCACATCGCCGGCGCAATGCAACGGCGCGAGATCTGAGCCTTACCGTGCCGGCCGCATCTGCCACCTCATTTGCCAACTCATTTTCCAACCAACCGGCACCTCCAACCACAAGAATCCGGAGACATCCATGAAACCCATCAAGCGAATCCAGCACCTCCTGTCGACCGCAGCGCTCACCGCCACCCTCGCCGCCAGCCTGGCAGCAGCCAGCCTGCCCGCCCAGGCGGCGCCGATCCCGGGCATGCGCGGCATCCAGCACATTGGCATCACCGTACCGAACATGAAGGAGGCGGTTGCCTTCTTCAAGGACATCCTCGCCTGCGAACCGTCCTTCACCTTCGGTGCGTTCAAGTTCGAGGACGACTGGATGGCGCGCCACCTCGACGTACATCCGCGCGCGGCGATCAGCGACTTCCAGATGGTCCGCTGCGGCAACGGCACCAACCTCGAGGTGTTCGAATACACCGCGCCCGACCAGAACCGGCGCGGCCCGCGCAACAGCGACATCGGCGGCCACCACCTCGCCTTCTATGTGGACGATATGGACGCCGCGGTGGCCTATCTCAAGGGCAAAGGCGTGCGCGTGCTCGACACCCCGAGCACCTTCACCGAGGGCCCGGCGGCCGGCCTGACCTGGGTGTATTTCCTCTCCCCGTGGGGGCTGCAGCTCGAACTGGTCAGCGCGCCGAAGGGCATGGCTCACGAGAAGACGCTGCAGCGCAAGCTGTGGGACCCGCGCTTCCCCGACAAGTGAGCCCGCCGGTGACCACCCGCATGGTCGCCGACACACCCCGGGCATGCACCGCAAGGGGCGCGTCCGGGTCATCCGTTTTCATGCCTGCACCCTCCTCCAGGCGTCTTGCGGGGCGTGCTCTTCGGGCCGCCCCGCCTTTTTTTGTTGAGCCATATGAAGGGGAGGAGTAACTTGCATCGTTACATGCAGAGACCGATCCACGGTCCGCAACCGGGCACCTCGTTGAAGTTGCCTGCTGGAGGAGACAAGATGCTGGCACCATCCCAACGGGAGCACATCGATCACGTGCTTGCCGTATCGCAGAAGGCCGCTCCCGCCACCGATCCGATCCATAGTTCGTGGGTACGCTGCATGCGCGACTACGGACTCGACCCCTGTCGCCCCACGCGCGCCCACATTGTCGAGCACGCGCGCCTGCGCGAGCATCAGGACCATATCGAGGAGTTCCTCGGCGTCGCCCGCACCGGCATGGAACAGCTGTACAAGCGCATGGCCGGCATCGGCTACGTGCTCCTGCTGACCGATGCGCACGGCATTGCGGTCGACTTCATCGGCAACGACGCCTGGGCGTGCGAGCTGAAGAAGTCCGGGCTCTACCTCGGCGCTGACTGGAGCGAAGTGCGTGCCGGCACCTGTGCGGTCGGTACCTGCATCGTCGAGAAGGCACCGATCACGGTCCATCACACCGACCACTTCGACGCCACCCACATCGCCCTGACCTGCAACGCCGCGCCGCTGTTCGACCCCACCGGCGGTTTTCTCGGCGTGCTCGACGTCTCCGCGCTGACCTCACCCTCGCCGCGCGACAGCCAGCATCTGGCGCTGCAAATGACCACGATGTATGCGCAGATGGTGGAAGACGCCAACTTTCTGCGCTATTTCCGCGACCGCTGGGTGCTGCGCCTGGGGTCGGCGTGGTCGATGGTGGATGTGTCGGGCGAGATCATGCTCGCCTTCGACGCCGATGGCCTCATCGTCGGCACCAACAGCGGTGCGCGGCGCGCGCTGCGACCGCTGCGCCGTATCGGTGGCGACACCCTGATCGGACGACCACTCGGCGATATCTTCCGCGAAGGCATGGATGCGATCTGGCGCATCACCCGCACCGGCTTCGCAGCCGACCGCAGCGCGCTGTCGACCGACAGCGGCGAGGTCTACTACGGCGCCGTGATGCAGCCCCGGGTCGCGCCCCGAGTGGCAACACCGAGCACCGCAGTGGCCGCCGTCAGCGCACCGGCGCTCGAGCGCCTGGCCGGCGACGATACGCAGATGCAGCGTCTGATCGCACAGGCCGCGCGCCTGGTCAATCGCCCGGTGAACATCCTGGTTCATGGCGAAACCGGCACCGGCAAGGAGGTGCTGGCCAAGGCACTGCACGAATCGAGCACGCGCGCGGCCAAGCCCTTCGTGGCAGTGAACTGCGCGGCGATTCCCGAGTCACTGATCGAGAGCGAACTGTTCGGCTATACCGCCGGCGCCTTCACCGGCGGACGCAGCAAGGGCATGCGCGGCCTGATCCAGCAGGCCGATGGCGGCACCATCCTGCTCGTCGAAATCGGCGACATGCCGCTGCACCTGCAGACGCGGCTGCTGCGTGTGCTGGCCGAGCGGGAGGTACTGCCCCTGGGGGCGGAGAAGCCCGTACCGGTCAATCTCACCGTGGTCGCGGCCTCCCACCGCGACCTGCGCAAGCTGATCGCCGAGGGGACCTTCCGCGAGGATCTCTACTATCGCCTGTGCGGTGCCATCCTCTACCTGCCTCCGCTGCGCGAACGGCGCGATCTCGACTACCTGATCGACCTGCTACTGGTGGCGGAAGGCGCTGAGATGGGTACGACCGCGACGCTGGCACCGGCTGCGCGCGCGGCGCTGCGCGACTACGCCTGGCCGGGTAACGTGCGCCAGTTGCGCAACGTGCTGCGCTTTGCGCTCGCGGTGTGCGACGGCAGCACGATCACGCCGGACGACCTGCCTGCGGAGCTGATGGCACCGTCGGACAGTTGCTACACCCCGACCGCAGACAGCACCCATCCGGTACGCAACGAAGCAGGTGAACTTCAGGCCGCACTGAGACGCCACCGCTGGAATGTCACCGCGGCTGCTGCCGAGTTGGAGATCTCGCGGGCAACTGTCTATCGGCAGATGAAGCGCTACGGCATCGTGCCACCGAACCAGGTGTGAACGATCAGCGCAAGTGAGCTGTAAGCGCGAGCACAGCCTGCTCCCGGTCTCCGTCGGCAACGCCGGCGGCCCATTCGGGATGGGCGCGGGCCTTGCGCAAAACGTTGGGCAGGGGCCCCTTGCTCCAGGTTTCGGTCGCGTGATCGGTCGCCTCATGCACGCCTTCCCGAACCTCGATCGGCGTCATCGCTGCATGCCCGCGCCGCTCGAGCGCGGCCAGCAGTTGTCGCTGGCGCAAGGCGACCAGGCGCAGGATGCTGTCGTCGACGGTGAGTTCGCGGTGACCACGCAGCTTGGCCGCGATCCGCTCGCCGTAGTGGCCAAAGGTCTGCCACAGGCTGCCAGCCACCGCCCCCAGTGCCGCTGCGGCACCAAGGGTGAGGCCACCGGCCATCAGATCGATCCCCACCCCTGCCGCGGCCCCGGCGGCGGCACCGGTGCCAAGGCGCACGCCCATCTGGCGCAGGGTTTCCGGATTGAACAGATCGTCATCCCAGCGCCCGTTGGTCAACGGCAGCTCGGCCGCGCGGGCATCGTCGGGGCGAAAGCGGTATAGCTGCAGCAGGGCGTCGACGCAGGCCTGTTCGCGCTGGCGCACGGTGTCGCGCAGATGCGCCACCGCCGCCCGCAGACTGGCGTCGGTGGCATCGCCGACGCTGTCGCGCCGCGCCGCTAGATCGATCAGCAGCTCGGCCACCACGCGGCCTGCGGCGACGCGGCGGGCATCGGCCTCACGCGCCCGGTCGGCGATCAGGGCTTCGATCGCCGGGCGGTGCGTGTTGATCAGCGTGGCCAGGGTCTCGAACAGGCGGCGCTCGCCATCAATCTCCGGCACCACGGTGTCGAAGCTGACCACTGCGTGCAGGCCCAGACGGGCCAGCGCCGCATGCCAGTCCTGCGCCCGGGCGGCGGGCGAAGCGACAAAGTTGAGCACCGGCAGCAGGGGACGGGCGCCACTCACCAGCAGGGCGAGTTCGTCCTTGTGCTTGGGCAATACCGGGTCCCGCGCATCAACCACGTAGAGCGCGGCATCGCTTGCGAGCAGGGCGCGCAGCACTTTGGCCTCCTGCTCGAAGCGCGCTTGGGCCTCGGTGGTGACAAGAAAACGGGTGATGCGGTCCGGACCGTCGGCGCGTTCGCCTGGTGCGACCAGGCCATCGATGAACTCCAGCAAGGCAATCGCGTCTTCCATGCCCGGCGTGTCGTAGAGTTCGATCACTGGACGTCCGTCGGCCATCAGGCGCAGCCCTTCGACATGGCGAGTGGTGCCGGCCGCATCCGATACCTCGCCAAAACCGGTGTCGCGCGCCAGGGTACGCAGCAGCGAGGTCTTGCCGGTATTGGTGTGACCGACCACGGCAACGCGCAGCGGCGCCATCATTGCGTGGCCTCCAGCCAGCGCGCAACCGTCGCCTGATCGTGCAGCAGCGCGTCGGGCGAGACCCCCAGCCGGGCCAGGCCATCCCGCCACAGACCGAGACGATCCGCACCGGTGTTCGCGGCCGGCAACGCCCATAGCCGGGTTTCACCGGCACGGTCGACAAGTTCGGTGATAAGGCCAAGGCTCCCTCGATCGGGGGTCAGGCGCGGGTCGATGGCAATCAGCAGGCGCGCGGGCGGCGCACACTCGAAGCGATCGAGAATGGCACGCCGCTGCTCGCGACTGTCGAGCCGCCCGCCATCGTCGGCCAGACCCGAGCACGCGGCCGGCGGCCACGGCAAATCACCGCCGAGCTCAAGCGCGAGCATGGTCACCGCACCGGTCGAACCGGGCCGCCCGGCATGCCGGACGGGCCTCGAACCACTGGCCGGCGCCGGATCGCTGATGCCGAGACGCTCGCTGACGGGCAGCAGCGCGGCGCGCAGGCGCATGTATTCGGGCAGGCCCAGATCAAGCCGCAAACGGCGCGTACCCAGCCGCCACAGAAGCGCACAGGCGAGTGCCAGCAGCAACCGTGGCAAAACCCCGTAGACCAGCAGACAGCCAAGCAACCAGCCCGACCACGCGCGGCGAGCCGCCTCTGCTGCTGCGGCCCCGACATTTGGTCCAACACCGCCGCCGCTATCGAGCACGCTATCGAGCACCAGCGCGGCATGGGGCACCGGAAAGCCGAGCCAGCCCGGCACGACACCCAGGAACGTGGTGAGCGAAACGAAGACGTCCGCGGGCAGTATCGTCGTCTCCCACGCGAAGCCGTAACGTCGCGCGGCAAACAGCGCCAGCAAACCCGCGGCGGCACCGCTCAGCGCCAACAGCCACAGCAGATGGCTGACCAGGCCCAGTCCGTAGGTCGCCAGCCGGCCGCGGGCAAGCAGGCCGCCCAGTGCCAGCGGCAGGTCTACCGCAGCGGGGCTGCGGTCGAACAGGGCCACCAGCCGCAGCCACAATGCGCCGAGCGCGCTGCCGCCACGCGCCGGCCGGGAAGAAACCAGCATGCTCGCAAACCACAGCAGCAGGCTGAAGAAATGGACGCCCAGCAGGCCACCCAGCGCCCACACCACATTGACCGGGCGGGTGCCGTCGCCGAGCACGGCGGCGGCACTACCTGCGCCCAGCATCAGCGCCAGGACGCCAGCGGCGAGCAAGCTCAGACGCGCCCGCCCGCGCCAGCGCAGGATGGCATCGCGCCAGCCTTCGCGGGTACCCAGCGCCTCGGCGCGAAGACAGATACGGGTTTCGAGATCGGGCGGTCCGCCGCGGGCGTCGATCAGCGCGGCACGATCGTCAAGCCGGCCATGACGAGCCTCGTGGCGACGCACGAGCTCGGCCAGCCAGCGGGCTTCGAGCGCAGAAAGCGGAACGGAGGGAGGGTGAGGCAGGGTCACTCGGCAGCTCCGGCTACCGCGGCGCGCCAGCGTCGTGATCGGTGTGGTGATCCGTATGATGTTCGCAGCCGCAGCGTGGCGGCACCGGGTCCAGCCCACCCGGATGCCACGGGTGACAACGCAGCACACGGCGCAGGGCAAGCCACGAGCCTTTCAGCGCGCCATGCGTGTCGATGGCTTCCAGCGCGTAGTGCGAGCAGGTCGGATAGAAACGGCAGCGCGGCCCGAGCAGGGGACTGATGAACAGCTGGTAGCCCCTGATCAGGCCGCGCAGAAGCCAGCGCATCAAGCGGATTCCGGACGTTGCGCCCGGCCGACCCGCGAAGAAACACTTCGCGCGCCGACACCGGGCCGCATTTCAGCCGCCATGCATCTTCTTGAGTTTCTCGCGACGCTCCTGTGCTTCGAGCGACAGGGTGGCGGTCGGGCGCGCGAGCAGGCGGCCGATGCCGATCGGCTCACCGGTCTCCTCGCACCAGCCGTAGTCGCCGCTGTCGATGCGGGCGATGGTTTCCTCGATTTTCTTCAGCAGCTTGCGCTCACGATCGCGCACCCGCAGTTCGAGGGTGTGCTCTTCCTCGACGCTGGCGCGGTCGGAGGGGTCGGGCGTGGCCTCGTTGTCCTGCAGGTGGGTGGTGGTCTCGTGCGCGTTCTCAAGCAGCTGATCCATCTCGTCTTTCAGCCGCTGGCGGAAGAAGGCCAGCTGACGCGCCGACATGTAGTCGGACTCCGGCGCAGCGCGGAGCTCTTCCTCGGTCATGAGGGCAGGCGTGGTGGTTGCATTCATGTTGTGATTCCTTGTTCGGCATCCGTCCGGACTGGCAGGCCGAGACCATACCGCAAAGCCGGGTTTGTTGCGACTACCCCGAGCATCTAATGCCGTACTTACCCGACTTGGTACCTGTTTTAGCGCTATTTGTCCTCTCTACTGCCAGCCACCACCCATTACCTTGTAAAGGGTCACCCGGTTGCTCGCTTCGGACAGACGCGCGCTGATCAGCTCCTGATCCGCAGCATACCGCGAACGCTGCGCGTCGAGGAGCACGAGATAGCTGTCGATACCGTTCTGGTAGCGCGCATCCGACAGGCGATAGCTTTCGCTGCTAGCCTCGACCAGTTTGCGCCGGGCGTCGAGCTGCTCGGACAGGGTGGCACGCTCGGCGAGCGCGTCGGCGGTTTCGCGGAACGCGGACTGGATGGTCTTCTCGTAGCGGGCCACGTTGATTTCGCGCTGAACCATGGCTACATCGAGGCTGGCACTGAGCTCGCCGGCGTTGAAGATGGGCAGAACCAGCTGGGGCACGAAGGTCCATGTGCCGGAACCGGCCCCGAACAGGCCATCGAGCGTAGAGCTCGCCGTACCTGCACTGGCGGTGAGCGTGATGCGCGGGAAGAACGCGGCGCGCGCGGCACCGATGCTGGCATTGGCCGCACGTAACTGACGTTCGGCCTGGAGCACGTCGGGACGACGGACCAGCACCTCGGATGGCACCCCCGCTGGAAGATCGGTGATGGCACTCACTGCATCGACCAGTTTCTCCGGCAACAGCCTGGCGGGCACCGGTGAGCCGATGAGCAGCGCCAGTGCGTTCTCGTCCTTGGCCACCTGCGCAGAGTAGCGCGCGGCATCGGCTCGCGCGCGTTCCATCGCGGTCTGCGCCTGGCGCAGGTCGAGCGCGCCGACCGCACCCGCCTCAAGCGCGCGACCGGTGAGGTCCACCGACTTCTGCTGGGCCTCGAAGGTGTCGCGCGCGAGGTCGCGCAGTTCGCGATCGGCGGCGAGCGTCAGCCACGCGTTGGACACCTCCGCCACCAGGCTGATCTGTACACTGCGCCGCGCATCCTCGGTCGCGAGGTAGGTCTCCAGTGCCTGGTCGCGCAAGCTGCGCACGCGGCCGAAGAAATCCAGCTCCCACGCGGCGATGCCGACGGTTGCGCTAAATTGCCGGCTGATCGTCGATTCGCCGCTGTTGGTCAGATCGCCGGGCAGACGCTGGGCATTTTGTCCGCCGTTGAGGTTGAGCGCCGGAAACAGGTCGGCGCGCTGGATACGATACTGGGCGCGGGCCTGCTCGATGTTGAGCACGGCGACGCGCAAGTCGCGGTTGTTGGCCAGCGCAATGCCGATCAGCTCGCGCAGACGCGCATCGGCAAAGTAATCGCGCCAGTCGACGTCGGCGAGAACGGTCGGGTTCGCTGCATGCGCATCGGCTGCGGACGGTGTCGCCTCACCCGACCACGCTGCCGGCACCGGTGCGGCGGGTCGTTGATAGTCGGGCGCCAGCGTGGTGCAGGCACCGGCCAGCACGGCCGCGAGGGCAATGCTCAGGGTACGGATGGGGGTCATGGGCGCGCCTCCGTGGCGATCGCAGCGGTGGCATCGGGCTCCACCGGCTTGTCTTTGAAAATGCGCTTGATCGTCACGTAGAACAGCGGCACGAAGAAGATTCCCAGTACGGTGCCGGCAATGGTGCCGCCCAGCACACCGGTGCCGATCGCGTTCTGGCTGCCGGAACCGGCACCGGTGGCAATGGCCAGCGGCAGCACACCCAGGCCGAATGCAAGCGAGGTCATCAGGATCGGGCGCAGACGCATGCGCACCGCGGTCAACGTCGCCTCGACCAGGTCCTTGCCCGCCTCGACTTCGGCCTTGGCGAACTCCACGATCAGGATCGCGTTCTTCGACGACAGCCCGATGGTGGCGAGCAGGCCGACCTGGAAATAGACGTCGTTCGACAGGCCGCGCCCGGTCGCCGCGAGCAGCGCACCGAGCACGCCCAGGGGCACCACCAGCATCACCGCGAACGGCACCGACCAGCTTTCGTACAGCGCCGCCAGGCACAGGAACACGACCAGCAGCGACAGTGCGTATAGCGCCGGCGCCTGGGCGCCGGATCGACGCTCCTCGAACGAGGTTGCGGTCCATTCGAAACCGATACCGGCAGGCAGCTTGGCCATGATTTCCTCAACCGCGCTCATCGCATCGCCCGAGGACAAGCCGGGGGCAGCCTGGCCGAGCAGCTCGACCGAAGGCTGACCGTTGTAGCGCTCCAGCCGCGGTGAACCGTAGCTCCAGCTCGCCGAAGTGAAGGCCGAGAACGGCACCATTTCGCCCTTGTTATTGCGCACGAACCACTTGCCCAGGTCCTCGGGTGTCATCCGTGCGTCGGCGTCGGCCTGCAGATACACCTTCTTGATCCGGCCGCGATCGAGGAAATCATTCACGTAGGTGCCGCCCCAGGCGGTCGACAGGGTGTCGTTGATGTCGGCCACCGTGACCCCCAGCGCACCGGCCTTGGCGTGGTCGATGTCGAGCTGGTATTCGGGCGTGTCGTCCTGCCCGTTGGGGCGCACGCCGACCAGACGCTTGTCCTGCGCGGCCATGCCGAGGAACTGGTTGCGTGCGCCGACCAGCGCGGCGTGACCGAGCCCGGCGCGATCCTGCAGCATCACGTTGAAGCCGTTGGAAGTGCCCAGCTCGATCACCGCTGGCGGCACGAAGGCAAACACCATTGCCTCGCGGATCTGCGAGAACGCCCCCATTGCCCGGCCGGCGATCGACTTGACGTCCATGCCCGGGCCCTTGCGCTCGTCCCAGTGCTTGAGATTGACGAAGCCGATGCCCATGTTCTGACCGCTGCCGCCGAAGCTGAAGCCGGCCACGGTGAAGATCGCCCGCACCGTGTCCTTCTCGTTTTCAAGGAAGTGTTGCTCCACCTTCCTCAGCACTTCGAGCGTACGCTCCTGGGTGGCGCCGGCCGGCAGCATGACCTGGTTGAACATCACGCCCTGGTCTTCTTCCGGCAGGAAAGAGGTCGGCATGCGCACGAACAGCAGGCCGAGCACGACCACGATCGCGACGAAGATGGCGATGAAACGCAGGCTGCGATTCAGGATCCCGCCGACCGCGGACTCATAGCGCTGCGTGTTGCGCGCGAACATGCCGTTGAACCAGTGGAAGAAGCGTCCGAACAGCCCGCCTTCACCGTGCTCATGGCCTTTCTCCACCGGCTTGAGCATGGTGGCGCACAGCGCCGGGGTAAACACGATGGCCACCAGCACCGACAGCGCCATGGCCGATACGATGGTGATCGAGAACTGGCGATAGATCACCCCGGTCGAGCCGCCGAAGAAGGCCATCGGCACAAACACCGCGGACAACACCAGGCCGATGCCGACCAGCGCACCGGTGATCTGCTTCATCGACTTCTTGGTTGCTTCCTTGGGCGACAGGCCTTCCTCGGTCATCACCCGCTCGACGTTCTCGACCACGACGATCGCATCGTCCACCAGCAGGCCGATCGCGAGCACGATGCCGAACATGGTCAGCGTGTTGATCGAGAAGCCGAACGCAGCCATCACGCCGAAGGTACCGAGCAACACCACTGGCACCGCGATGGTCGGAATCAGGGTGGCGCGCAGGTTCTGGAGAAAGAGATACATCACCAGAAAGACCAGCACTACCGCCTCGATCAGGGTCTTGACCACTTCCTCGATCGAGATCTTGACGAAGGGCGTGGTGTCGTAAGGCACCACGACCTCGACCCCGGCGGGGAAGTAGGGCTTCATCTGATCGAGCTTGGCGCGCACCGCGGTGGCGGTTTCGAGTGCATTCGATCCCGCCGCGAGCTTGACCCCGATGCCTGCCGCCGGACTGCCGTTGAAGCGTGCCACGGTGCCGTAGTTTTCGGCCCCGATCTCGATCCGGGCAACATCGCCCAGACGCACCTCGCCGCCCTGGGCGGAGGTGCGCAGCAGGATGGCATTGAACTCCTCGACCGACTGCAGACGACTCTGGGCGGTGATGGTCGCGGTGAAACCCTGGCCGGGCAAGGCCGGCGTACCGCCGAGCTGGCCGGCGGAAACCTGCGTGTTCTGGGCCTGGATTGCGGCTTTCACGTCAGCCGGGGTGAGCTTGAAGTTGGTGAGCCGGGCCGGGTCCATCCATACGCGCATGGCGTACTGGGCACCGAACACCTGCACCTCACCGACGCCAGTGACGCGCGACAGCGGATCCTGCACTGTCGAGACGACAAAGTCGGCCAGATCGACGCCATCCTGGCTGCCGTCGGTCGACACCACGCCAATCACCATCAGGAAATTGCGCGCCGACTTCGCGACCTGTACGCCCTGCTGCTGAACCGCCTGCGGCAATAGCGGCAGGGCCAGCTGCAACTTGTTCTGCACCTGCACCTGGGCAATATCGGGGTTGGTATCGGCATCGAAGGTCAGCGTGACCGAGGCACGACCGTAGGCATCACTGGCCGAGCTCATGTACAGCAAGCCGTCGAGCCCGGTCATTTTCTGCTCGATGATCTGGGTCACCGAGTCCTCGACCGCCTTGGCCGAAGCGCCCGGGTAGGTGGCGTTGATCACCACCGCCGGCGGCGCGATCGACGGGTATTGCGACACCGGCAGCTGCAGGATGGAAAGCGCCCCCGCGAGCATGATGACGATGGCGATGACCCACGCAAAGATGGGCCGGTCTATGAAGAAACGAGCCATGGTTCAGCCCCTCACTTCGCCGTCGGCGCGGCGGACGACGCCGCTGCCGGTGCAGTGGCATCAAGCATCTGCGCCTGGACCTGCACCCCCGCCCGGACTTTCTGCAGCCCTTCGACGATGATGCGATCACCGGCGGCAAGCCCTTCGGTGACCACCCATTTGTCCCCGATCGATTGCCCGGTTTTCACCGTGTGCGACTCGACCTTGTCCTCGGCGCCCACCACCATCACCACCGCATTGCCCCGCGGATCGCGGCTCACCGCAGCATGCGGAACCATGATCGCGTCGTCGGTCTGGCCCTGGGCAAGACGGGCACGGACATACATGCCCGGCAGCAGCTCACCCTTTGGATTGGGGAATACCGCGCGCAGAGTCACGCTGCCGGTACCGGCATCGACCGACACTTCGGAGAAGGCAAGCTTGCCCTCGACCGCATACAGGCTGCCGTCCTCCAGCACCAGGCGCACCGGTACGGTCTGGCCGCCCACGCGCTTGAGCTGGCCGGATTCGAGCTGGCGTTTCATGCGCAGCATATCGGCGCTGGATTGGGTCAGATCCACATAGATCGGATCGAGCTGCTGCACCGTGGCCAGCGCCGTCGTCTGGTTTGCGGTGACCAGCGCACCAGGGGTGACCGACGAACGCCCGATACGACCGGAGATGGGGGCATTGACCTGGGTGAAATCGAGGTCGATGCGTGCCTTGTCCACGGCAGCACGTGCAGCGGCAAGGTCGGCCTCAGCCTGCATCAGGGCGGCAACCGAATCGTCATTGGCCTGCTTGCTCACTGCCTCGATCTTGACCAGATCGGCGTAACGTCCGGCTTTCAGGCGCGCACTGTAGAGGTTGGCCTCGGCGCGGGCCAGGCCGGCCTTGGCGCTGTCATGCGCCGCACGGTAGGTGACCGGGTCGATCTGGTACAGGGTTTGTCCGGCCTTGACCTCGCTGCCTTCGGTGAACAGGCGCTTTTGCACGATACCGGTTACCTGGGGGCGGAGCTCGGCCACCATGTAAGGTGCGGTACGCCCGGGCAGCTCGTTGATGAGCGGCACCGACGCGGTTTCAGCCACCACCACGCCGACCGAGGGTGCGGCCGGCGCTGGCGCCGACTGCTGGCTCTCGCCGCAGGCTACAAGAAGCAGGGCGCTCGCCAGCATAACCGCGAAGGGTTTTAACTGGTCCAGGGGTCGAATCTGCATGGTACGCCTCGTGAAAATGAGAGTTCGGCGCCGCATCCTGCCCGGGTAGGGACGATACTCGCCGTTAGATTAGAATGGGTATTCTAGATTGAACGCTCATTCTATGCTAGCATTCGTTGCGTTGCAAGATAGTTAAAACAGATTCTCATTACATCCCGGAGACAGTCCATGAACGCCGAAATCCTGACGCCAGCAGACAGTTCGCGGGCAGAAGCGCGTCGTAGCCAGATCCTGGTGGCGGCGGAGGACTGCTTTCGTGACCATGGTTTTCATGGCGCCAGCATCGCACAGATCTCGAAGGCCGCCGGCATGAGCGCGGGCCACATCTATCATTATTTCGAGAACAAGGAAGCGATCATCGCGGCCATCGTGGCCCGGGATCTCGACCTGATGCTCACCCTCACTGCCGAGTTGCGGGCGGCTAGCGACGTGCTGGAGGCTCTGGTCGATCGGGCCGCCGGAGGCGTGATCGAAAACCTCGATCCGCGATCCGCCGGACTCAAGCTGGAGATCGTTGCCGAAGCCGCGCGCAACCCGGCAGTGGCCGAGGTCGTGCGTAAGGCCGATCAGCGTTGCATTGCCAGTCTCGCCGAAACCCTTCGCATCCTGCGCCGGGCCAACGGCCAGCCGGACGACGACGCCACCATCACGGGCATGACCGAAATGATTGCAGCCATGTTCGAGGGCCTGCTGGTGCGCGCCATCCGCAACCCCGGGCTCGACCGTCAGACGGTGATCACGATGTTCCAGCGCGTTATCCGTATGCTCGTCACCGACAGCCGCTGACCAGGCTCCCCGCACGCGCATGGCGAGGGCGTCGACAGGAAAGCCGCGGCAGCGCACCATTCGGGGACCCGGCAGCAAGCCGACATGGAGACCGCGATGGACCTCGACAGTTATATCCGCGCCCTGCCCAAGGCCGAACTGCATCTGCATATCGAAGGCTCGCTCGAGCCTGAGATGATGTTCGCGCTCGCGCAACGCAATGGCGTCACCCTGCCATGGGACAGTATCGAGGCGACCCGCGCCGCCTACGACTTCAGCGACCTGCAAAGTTTTCTCGATCTGTACTACGCCGGCGCCGCGGCGCTGATCCACGAGCAGGACTTCCACGACCTGGCAATGGCCTACTTCACCCGTGCCCATGCCGACGGCGTGGTGCACGCCGAGCTGTTCTTCGACCCCCAGACCCATACCGAACGCGGTGTCGCCTTCGAAACCGTGCTCGACGGGCTGGAACGCGCCTGCAACACCGCGCAACTGCGCTTCGGCATCAGCTCGCGGCTGATCATGTGCTTCCTGCGCCACCTCAGTGAGGACGCCGGATTCGACACCCTGGAGCAGGCGCAGCCCTACCTCGGCCGCATTCATGGGGTTGGCCTGGACTCCTCCGAAAAGGGTCATCCGCCATCGAAGTTCATGCGCCTGTTCGCGCGCTGTCGCGAACTCGGGCTGCATGTCGTCGCCCACGCCGGCGAGGAAGGCCCGCCCGCCTACATTGTCGAGGCGCTTGATCTGCTCAAGGTCGAGCGCATCGACCACGGCGTGCGCGCCGCGGAAGATCCGGCACTGGTCGAGCGCCTGGCCAGAGAGCGGATTGCGCTCACCGTATGCCCGCTGTCCAACGTCAAGCTGTGCGTATTCGACCGGCTGCAGGACCACAACCTCAAACAGCTGCTCGATGCCGGCATCAAGGTCACCATCAACTCCGACGACCCGGCCTATTTCGGCGGCTACATCGGGCAGAACTACGTGGAAACCGCAGCAGCCCTGCAGCTGAGCCGCGCCGAACTCAAACGCATCGCGCGCAACAGCCTGGAAGCGAGCTTTGTCAGCGATGCCGAGCGGGCGCCCTGGCTGATGCGACTCGACACGATGGCCGACGACTGATCCGTGCAATCGGCGCGGCAGTGGGCGGATGCACCGTCCTTTGCCGCGTCATCCGTTCGATCGATCTGCCCGCCGGCTCCGACTCTCCGGCTTTGACTCACCGACTTCGCCTCACCAACGTCTACCCTCCGACGTCCACCCACCTGCGCCCGCCAAGCACGCGCTCGAACAGGCGCCAGCGGCCCGCCTCCGCGCTCCCGCACAGCCCGTAGCGGAACGGGGCCGCATCCCGACCCGGCGTTTCGAAGCGCAGATCCATGAAATTCGCGCATGCCCCGGCGCTGCCGGCCATTTCCACGTGGTCGAGCACAGGGAACATCGCGAACCAGCGATAGAAGGCGAAGTCTTCCGCCGCCCAGACCTTGCGTGCGATCGTACCTGCCTCGCCGTTGCCGAATTTCGGCTGTACCACCCACTTCGCCTTCGCCACCGGCTGGTAGTGCGCGGACAGGCGCCGGATGAAATTGTCCGACTCGGTCGCGACCAGCGGCTCGCTGCGCCGGGTGTTGATATGCGCATAGTGGTAGTGCTCGCCATCGAACACGACCGCGGTCCAGTTGAACGGTGACGCCGGGCGCGGTACCGCATCCAGTGCTACGGCCTCGATCTTGCCGGCAGCGGCATAGGCCCGTGCGACCTCGATCGCCTCGCCGCGCCCGACCGCACTCAACCCCACCCAGCCGGCCAGCGCGAGCAGCGCCACCCCTGCCGGGACGCGACTGCGCTGCCACACGGCGCTCGCCGCCAACCCGGCGAGGATGATGCCGGTGAACCCGAGATCGATGATGAAGGTGGTGCCCCAGCCAAACCGACGATCCGAAAACGGCGCCAGGATCATGGTGCCGAACTGGGTTATCAGATCACCGAGAATATGGACGAAGATGCTGACGCACACGATCAGGTAGAACGCCCGCCAGTCCGCCGTCGGCCCCTTGCCACGGCGCAGGCGGAACACCCCGGCCATCAGCCAGGAAACCAGCAAGGCCCACAGCGGCAGCAGCAACAAGGAATGCGTCACCCCGCGATGACCACGAAGATAGGTCAGCTCAGACACATAGCCGAGGACAAAATCGAGATCGGGAAAGGCCGCTGCGGCAGCGCCGGCGACCACCGCCTGCCACACCGGAGGGACAGGGCGGGCAGCAGTCCCGTTTGCGCGCGGTGCAAGAAGACGCCCGGCCAGGGCGCCGGAAAGGGCGTGAGTCAGTGTATCCATGCGGCGTTGGAGAAGGCCTCAGGCGCTTCGTTCCCGTCCTCCCTGCCGTGGGAAGCGGCCCGCCTCAACGCACGATCCGCACCCGGCTTCCCCGCACCCCCTGCACGACCTCGATCGCCACGTCGATCTGCTGCTTCATCTCCTCGACGTGGGAGATCACGCCCACCATGCGGCCACGCTGCTGCAGGTCAATCAGGGCTTTCATCGCCATGTCGAGCGACTCCGGATCGAGACTGCCGAAACCTTCGTCGATGAACAGGGTGTCGAGCTGCACCCCGCCGGCATAGGCCTGGACCACGTCCGACAGGCCTAGCGCCAGCGCCAGCGACGCCATGAAGCCCTCGCCGCCGGACAGGGTGCTCACCGGGCGGGCGCGACCGGTGTAGTCGTCCATGACCTCCAGATCGAGCCCGGCGGCACGACGTGCGTCGGCCACCTCGTCGCGTCGCTGCAGCAGGTAGCGGCCACGGCTCATCGCCTTCAGCCGCAGCGACGCTGCGCGCAACACATCGTCGAGCAGGGCGGCGAGTACATAGCGCTGAAAGGTGAGATTGCGCCCGTTCTCGCCGTTGGCAATCGCCGCGAGGTGACCGGCCACCGCGTACTCGGTCTCGATCGCCCCGGTTTCGCGCGCGATCGCGGCCAGCAGTGCAATGCTTTGTGCGAGTTTTTCGAGCTCAACCTTACGCTCGCCGAGTTGGCCGAGCACCGCGTCGAGCCGGGCGCGGTCGGCCGCAGCACGGGCTTCGAGCGCCACCAGGTCGGGACGTGCAGCCCCCTCCACTGCGGCCGCCGCGCGCAGCTGGCGCTCGCGCGCAGCCGCGAGGGCCTCATCGAAAGCGCTGAGCGTGGCGGCGAGTGCATCAGTCGCCTCGGGGTCAAGGACGGCATCGCGGTAGACCGCGTCGTGGTCGAAACCGGCGCCGTGCAGCGCTGCGGTAAAGGCTGCGCCGGCCTCCTCGACGCGCACGACGGCTGCGGCAGCAGCCTGGGCCAGGGCTTCCTGCCGCGCCCGCTGTGCAGCCTCGTCGCGCGCGGCGGCGCCATGTGCTTCCTGCGCCTGGCGCAGGGCACGATCGAGTTGTTCGCGCTGGCTACGCGCGCCCTTCAGCGCCGCCTCGAGCGCGGCAGGCGCGCGCAGTGCCTCGGGCACCGCTGCGCGCCGCTCATCGGCCAGATGACGGGCGACCTGCACCGCACTCGCGGCCTCGGCAGCGGCGGCGCGGGCCTGTTCCAGCCCGATGGCGGCAGCGGCCACCACGGCCTCGTGCTCGATGGCTTGCGCACGTGCCTTGCCCAGCGTTACCCCGGCAGCCACCGCGGCCTGCAACTGCTTGCGCAGCGCAGCCACGGTGTCGGCCTGCGCGCCGCCCTCGGGCGCAGCTGCGGTGTCCACCGCCCCCTGCAGGGCTTCAACCTCACCTTGGCTGGCAGCCGCGAGCCGGGCGGCACCATCAAGCGCGACCCGGGCGATCTCCTGTGCCTGTTCGGCGGCACGCACCGCCTCCGTAGCACCGCTCAGCGCGGCCTCGGTCGGCAGCTCGCCTTCGAAGCGCGCGGGCTCGGGATGCTCTGCGCTGCCGCAGACCGGGCACGGGCCACCGTCGTGCAGATGCTGCGCGAGAATCGCCGCCTGGGCACGCCGCCATGCGGCATCGAGCGCATCGAAACCTGCTTTGGCCGCATTGCGGGCAGCGAGCGCCGCATCGAACAGTGCCTGCCGCCGAGCCTCGTCCGCGCGCAGGGCATCCCGATTGCGAATGCGCGCCGCCAGCGCCTGCACTGCCTGTTCGCGCTGTTCGGCCTGGTGTACGCGCAAACCCAGCGCATCGGCCGCAGCCGCCAGCGGCTGCAAGGTTTCGATCTGCTGCGCCAGCACCTGGCGCCGGGTGGCGAGGGTTTCCACGCTGACCAGCGCTGCGGCGAGTGCGGCATCGGTCACCCGCTGTGTTGACTGCCGGCCTTGCAGCTCGACCTCTGCGCGAGTCAATTCCTGCACCTGCTCACCCAGCCCTTCGAGGCGCAGCACCTCGCGCTGCGCCGCCTCGCGCGCCGGTTCGCGTGCGCGCTCGCGCTCAAGCAGCGCGGTGGCGCCTGCCAGCGCCTCGGACGCAACACGCACCCGGCCGGCCACTTCCACCGCCGCCTCACGGGCCCCACCCGCTTGCTTGCGCGCCTCAATCAGCGCACGATCCGCCGGCAATACCTGCAGCGCCTTGCGCGCCAGTGCCAGACGAGCGCGTTGCAGCCCGGCCTCGGTCTTGCGCGCATCGAGCGCCTGCAGTGCAAGTGCTGCCGCTTCGCTTTCTGCAAAGCGGGCAGCGCACGCCTGCCCCCCCTGCAGCGCCGCGCGGGCAGCGGTATCTGCCTCACGTGCAAGGACTTCCGCGGCGACCAGCCCGGCCAGTGCCGCCTCCAGCGCTGCGTGGCGGGCCACCAGGGCTTCGGCGGATTCGGCCCCGGCCTGGTCGAGCAGGGTCTGGCGGCGCAGGCGCGCGTTCTCGGCACGCTTGCTCAGGGCGGCGGCCTCGTTCTTGAGCGCATCCTGCACACGCTTGTAGGCGACGGTGCCGAACAGGGTTTCGAGTATCTTCTCGCGCTCGCCCGAACCGGCCGCGAGCAGCTTGCGAAACTGGCCCTGCGGCAGCAACACCACCTGGCGGAATTGCTCGGCCTCGAAACCGAGCAGCTCGGCGACCTGGCGGCTGACCTCGGTCGTCCGGGTCGACAGCGGCACCCACGTTTCCGCGCCCGGCTCGCCCTCCTGTCGATAAAGCGTGGCCTTGGCCGCGACCTTGACCAGGGTCTCGCCGCTGCGGGTGGCGCGTTGCGCCGCGCGCTCCTGCTCGGGGATGCGGTGCACGCGGTAACGCTGTGCGCCGAGCGCGAAATCGAACTCGATCTCGGTCTGCAGCGTCGCCGCGGCGTGGTGGCTGCGCATTTCGCGCGCACTGCGCTCACCGCCCGAGGTGTCGCCATACAGCGCGCAGGTGATGCCGTCGAGCAGGGCAGTCTTGCCCGCACCGGTGGGGCCCGAGATCAGGAACAGCGCGCCCGGCGGGAGCAGGGTGAAGTCGATTTCTTCGCGCCCGGCAAAGGGGCCGAAGGCCTGCAGTACGAGTCTGAGCGGCTTCATGCGTGACGCTCCTCAAGGGCGCCATCGGCGACGATGCGCGCCAGCAGATCCGCCGCTGCGGCCTCCAGCGGCTGGCCGGTCATGTCGGTGTAAAAGCTGGAAAACAGGTCTTCGATCCGGATCCTGCGGTGGTCGGCCGCAGCACGGCCATCGCCCTCGCCATGCAGCACGGGACGCTCGATCGCCAGCGCATTCGGGTACACAGTGCGCAACTTTCCCATCGCGTCGAGCAGTGCGCCGCTGTCGGTGAGGCGGGCCAGCACATAGTCTTCGCGCGCTGGGTCCGCCGCTGCCGCGGCGATGATGGACTCGAGCGTATCTTCGAGGATGCGCAGATCGCGCCGCGGCGCGAGCGCAATGCGTTCCACCGCACACCGCCCCGTCGCGTCCATGTCGACCAGGTTGATCGACTTGCTGTGGTCGGCCTCGGCAAAGGAGTACTTGAGCAGCGAGCCGGCGTAGTGGATGCGGTCGCTGCCCGCCTGCTGCGGCCGGTGCAGATGACCCAACGCGACATAGTCGAAGCCGTCGAACAGCGAAGCGCCCACGGCCCCCGTTCCGCCCACCGACAAGGGCCGCTCGGACTCCGATTCGCTGCTTCCGAGGACGAAGGCATGCGCCACCACCACCGAGCGCATCCCTTCTGGATGAGCGGCCCGAATCGCCTGCAACTGGGCGCCGAGTGCCGCATGATGATCGCCAAGGCTGTCGTCACCGAGCGCGGCGCGCACCAGCACCGGCTCGGCGTAGGGGAGCGGATACACCGCCACCTCGCCATGCGCATCCCGCAGTATCAGCGGCACCACCCGATCCGTCACCGGCCCGCACACGGTGAGCCCGGCCCGACCCAGCATGCCGGAGCCAAAGGCCAGGCGATCGGGGCCGTCATGGTTGCCGGCAATCATCACCACCGGTATCCCCAGTCCGGCGACCAGCTCGGTCAGCACCTCGTCGAGCAGGCGCACCGCCTCGGCGGGCGGTACCGAGCGGTCATAGATGTCACCCGCCAGCAAGATGGCATCGGGATGCAGATCGGCTGCGACACGAACGAATTCGCGCAGCACATGGGCCTGGTCTTCGAGCAGCGAAACGCCGTGATAGACCCGACCGAGATGCCAGTCGGCGGTATGAAGGAAGCGCATTGGAATACCGCGTGTAAGGGAGAGCAAGACCGAAGTTTCGCATACCTGCCGTCCCGACACATAAACCGCCTTTATCCGACGGCCCTAGATGACTCATCCTGCACCTTCAGCAGAAACCCGGTGACTGCACGCATCTCCTGCGCCATGTCGGCGAACGACTCATGATCGCCGGGCAGGGTGAGCATCTGCACGCCTTCGTGCGCACGTGCAGCGTAAAGGCGCCGGGCGTCCTCCACCGGCACGGTCCCGTCCTGTTCGCCGTGGATCAGCAGAACGGGGCACTGCAGACGGCCAAGACTGGTCAGCGGTGCGATGTCGTCAAAGCGGTGGCCGATCGTGGTCTGCACGTAATCCAGGATGTAGCGCCCCATCCACTGCGGAACAGGTTTGCCGGCGAGCCAGCGCTGCATCATCTCGGCCGGGTGGGCAAATGCCGACACACTGACGACGGCCGCCACCTCCGGACGTCGGGCCGCACACAACAGGACCGCACCGGCACCGACGGAGTGACCCAGCAGCGCGATCCGGCCGGAGTCTATCCCCGGCTGTGCGGCGAGCCAGTCGAACGCGTGCTCCGCATCCTCGGCAAAACGGGGCAGGGAGGCGAAGCTGTCATCGTCCGAACGTCCGTGGCAGCGCGCATCGATGAACAAGACGGTGAAACCCGCATCATGAAGTGGGCGGGCAAGCGGCAACATCATTTGCGCATTGGCGCCCCAGCCGTGCACCACCACCACCGCGGGCTGACACTGCTCATCAATCATTGCAGGCACTTGCCAGCCATGCAGACTCCGACCGTTGGCCGTCGGAATGCTCACGCAATGGAAGTTCAGCCCGACGCCGCCCGGGTCGCCGGTTTCGACCACACGCGGAGCGGCCAGACCGCGGCGGATTGCCCGATGCGCTACCGCCCGCAAGGCAAGCCAGGCGCCACCACCGCCCGCCAGCAACAATAGATACCAGGCCGGGCCGACAAGCTTCATGCCGGATACGAGGCAATTGCCACGGCGGGCGCCACCAGAGGGGATCGCCCGGCCTCGTGGACGCGATTGCGCCCGGTCCGCTTGGCGACGTACATGGCCTCGTCTGCCCGCCGCAGGTATTCACTCGCGTGCTCATCCGGCCCCGGGACACCGATCGCCACCCCGGCGCTGATGGTGAATCGCAGGGTCTGCCCGCCGAACTCGACCTCGAGGGCCTCCACGGTTGCCCGCAGTTGCTCGAACGTCTCAACCGCGTCTTCGTCTGCGCCAACACTCATGTAGACGACAAACTCTTCACCTCCGTAGCGGGCGAGATGATCGCTGCTGCGCCGAAAGACGGCCTTGAGGCACTGCCCCATAGCCTTTAGACAGGCATCGCCGCACTCGTGTCCGTAGCGGTCGTTGATCCGCTTGAAATGATCGAGATCGATCAGGCCGACGGCGAACCCGATCCCATGGCGCTGACAATGACGAAAAACCTGCTCCAGGCTGCGATCGAGGTAACGGCGATTGCCGAGACCGGTCAAGGCATCGGTCTGATTGAGCTGATCGAGTTGGGCATTGACCTCGGCCAGCTTGCGGTTGAGGCTCCCGAGCTTGCGATTCCATAAAATCAGCAGCCCGAGGCCAAGTAGCGTGGCCGCGGCGAGTTGCCACAACAGCCTGTAATCGACCTTCTGCTCGAGCCTCATCGAGCGCCATTTGGCCTCGATCTGACGCAGATCCTCTGCAGTCAGGCTGTCGGTCAACTTCTGTGCAATCGACAACAGCAGTGGTTCGTCGCTGCGGGTCCCGACCGCCAGCGTCCAGTCGAACGGTACCCGCCCGATCACCTTGATGTCGGCCAGACGCAACTCCTGCAAATGATAGCCGGCCGTCACCAGGGTGCTCAGGTAGGCATCGAACTCACCCCGTTGCAGGCGCTTGAGTCCATCGGCTTCGTCATCGACATCAACGATACGGATACCGGGATAACGCAGCCGGAACACTTCGGCAAAGGCGTAGCCGCGCACGATGGCGACCGATTTTCCATCGAGTTCGCCCAGACTGTCGATGAAGGGAGCCTCCAGGCGCCCGAGCAGTATGTTTGGCGCGGTGAAGTAGGGCCGGGTGAAGCTCATGAAAGCCTGGCGCTCCGGGGTCTGCATCGCCAGCACGAACATGTCGCAGCGACGCTCACGGGCGGCCTCGAGCGACTCGCCCCAGGAAGCGACCGCCAAGGTTTCGAACCTTACCCCGCTACGGGCCGCAAACAGGGCAATCAAATCGGCCGACATGCCGGTCAGCTGCCTGTCATCATCCAGCCCCTCCAGCGGCATCCGGGCAGGGTCCGGGCAAATGGTGACATTGCGGCCGCGTGCGGCAAGAAAATCCCGCTCGGCATCATTCAGACGCACCGGGATTGGCGCCGCTTCTGCCTCAAGCGCCGCCTGACTGGCGCCAAGCCAACGGTTCTCGATGAGGCGGCGCTCGGTCGGCGTGATGGCGGCCAGCGCCTGATCGATCACCGAGACCAGCGGCTCCAGCGCCGGACGAACGCCAAAGCACAGATCTTCTCCGGCAATGCCGTCCATCCGTAACTCGCCGGCAATCCGCACACCGGTCAGACCCAGTTCCCGGACCCAGTGGTTGCCATTGGGCAGGGCCGCCACAACGGTATCCACACTGCCCTCGCCCAACGCCCTGAACATCGCGTCCTGCGAGGAGAACGACACCACCGCATCGCCGAAGCGCCGGCGCAGCTCCGCTTCATAGAATATTCCCGAGCCAACCGCGATACGTAACCCATCGAGATCCTCGGGGCGCTCGAAGCGCAGTGCCTCACTGCGCGAGAACAGCACGTTCGGAATCACGAAGTAGGGCTGGGTGAAGCGGGTGAACGCGCGGCGCGCCTCGGTATCGGAGATATTGGCGATGATGTCGATCTCGCCGTGCTCGAACTGCTCGATCAGGCGCGGCCAATGATCGGTGACGGTGATTATCTGCAGGCCGCTCAGGTCGCCGACCCGGTTCAGCACGTCAACCGCCAAACCCTGCGTCTTGCCCCCGTCAACGAAGCTGAACGGCGCGTAGTCGCGCATGATGCCCACCCTGAGCGGCCCCAGTCTGCGCACATAAGCCGACACTTGCTCGTTGAGCCGGAAAGCCGCTGGCGAGATCAACGTCTGACCGCCGAACTCTTGCCACCGTTGAACCAGCTCCTGCAGCCGCTGCGGCGGAATGGCTTCCAGACCGGCCGCGATGATGCGTTGCAGGACCGGGTTCGCCTTCAGCACGCCAATGCGAAAGTCCTCGTTCTCGAAACCTCCCATATCGACTTTGGCCGCAATCGCAAGATGACCCAGGCCCGCTTTGCGCGCAAGGAACATCAGGGTCACTTCCGGTCCGACGACCGCGTCCACCCAACCGAAGGCCAGCGCGCGCACCAGATTCGGCAGCGCATCGAACTCCACCACCTCGACACCCTGCTCCACCAGCGCGCTCTTGTAGAAAATGTCGCGCACGACCCCGACACGATAGGGCTTGAGATCGGCCAGCTCCCGAATCGGGGGCAAAGGCTGGTTGCCGCTGTGCATGACGGCCGTTTGCCGGATGTGATAGGGCTCGCTGAACAGCACCCGATCCGCCCGATCCTCGCGATAGGAGATCTCGTCGATGGCGTCGATCTCGCCGCGCAGGAAAGCAGGATAGATCTCCGGCCAACTCCCGACCCGGTAGTTGAACCTCAAGCCGGTGTGGCGGCTGATCTCCTCCAGCACATCGATGGAAAACCCCACCGGCTCGACCCCATCGACCCACGAATAGGGTTCGTTGTCGGCAATCACGCCAATTGAGACCACCGGGTGACTTTCCAGAAAACTGCGCGCCTCGGCGTCGAGATCCGCAGCTCGCACCGGTAGTGAGAGCAAAAGCACGAATGTGGCAAACAGGCACAGGAGGCGCTTGAACCACTCCATCCTGAAGCGCTGACTTGCATTCATGCCATTTGTGTCCTGGTCGATAAGCGAATGTTGATTGTGTCCCCTGAGCCTGCCGTATCGCAAGCAAACACGCGCCTATCCCGTGTAATGCGCCCTGTGCGCAGACGAATCGGCGAACAGGGCATTCCCTGGCTTGAGATAACATCAGTGGCGGGCAATGCCCTTTCCTGTTTCACCACGTACCGAGGCGCAGCCCGCTAACGGCCAGGAGTCATCATGTACGCAATCCTTACCGGTCACAGCCGAGGACTCGGCAGCGCCATTGCCGCCGCTTTGCTCGCACGGGGCATAGTCGTCCTCGGCCTTGCGCGCCATGGCAATCCGGCGCTCGCCGCTCGCTTTCCAGATCGCTTGCTCGAGCACGAGATCGACCTGGGCCAACTGCCGGCGCTCGTGGCCTGCCTGACATCCGGCCCGGTAGCAGACTTTCTGGCCCGGCCCGGTCCCGCGTTACTGGTCAACAACGCGGGCTTGTTGCAACCGGTGGCGCCACTGGGCCGACAGTCGCCTGACGCGGTGACACAGGCCGTCAGCCTCAACATCGCCGCCCCGCTTGTGCTTGCCAATGCCTTCACAGCCGGTGTTGGCGCGGATCGCGAACGCCGTATCATGCACATCTCCAGTGGCGCGGCGCGCAACGCCTATGCCGGCTGGAGTGTGTATTGCGCCACCAAGGCTGCGCTTGACCATCACGCTCGCGCCGTCGCCCTGGAGGCACAGCCGGGACTGCGTATCTGCAGTCTTGCGCCAGGCGTGGTGGATACCGACATGCAGGCCGAAATTCGCGCCACACCGGAAGCGCTGTTCCCGCAACGCGCGCGCTTCGACGCGCTAAAACGAGATGCACAGCTAGACAGCCCGGAACGCTGCGCGACCAGGCTGGTCGACTACATCCTGTCGGATGCCTTCGGTAAGCTATCGGTGGCAGATCTGCGGGATCTGGCCTGATCACCACGAGATCGGTCACACCCGACCTGATCCGGACGCTCGATTCAATCAATCAAAGAACATACGCCTTATGCCGGATACCCGAATGCACGCCCCGCTCTTCCCCCGCACGCCACCGCTCGACGGTACCGATGTCGACACCATGCGCCACGCCTTGCTGGACTACTTCCACACCACTTTCGACCGCTACGAATCGCTGTTCGAGGTGCTCGCGGGTGACGAGGCCTACTACACGAAACCGATCAGGCTGCGCCATCCGCTGATCTTCTACTTTGGCCACACCGCCACCTTCTTCGTCAACAAGTTCATCCTGGCCGGTCTGATCGACCGCCGCATCGATCCGCGGCTGGAGTCGATGTTCGCGGTGGGGGTGGACGAAATGAGCTGGGACGACCTCGACGACAGCCACTACGACTGGCCGACGGTGGCCGAGGTCGCCGACTACCGGCTGCAGGTGCGCGTGATGGTGGACCGGGTTATCCGCGAGACGCCCTTCACCCTGCCGGTCGGCTGGAACGACCCGATGTGGGCGGTGGTCATGGGCATCGAGCACGAACGCATCCACCTCGAGACCTCGTCGGTACTGATACGCCAGCACGCCCTGCGCTATGTGCGGCAGCACCCCGCGTGGCAAGCCTGTCGCGAGACCGGCGCTGCGCCGGACAACGTACTGGTCGACATCCCCGCCGGGCGCGTTCGTCTCGGTCGCGAGCGCGACGAGCCGATCTACGGATGGGACAACGAATACGGCCACCACGCGGCTGCAGTGCCCGCCTTTCAGGCTGCACGATACCTGGTCAGCAACCGTGAATTCCTGGCTTTCGTTGACGCCGGGGGTTATGCCGACGACAGTTTGTGGGACGAGGAAGGTCTGGGCTGGAAGCGCTATGCCCGCGCCGAATACCCGACCTTCTGGGTACCTGATGCAACGGGCTGGAAGCTGCGCCTGATGACCGAGGAAGTGCCGATGGCATGGGACTGGCCGGTCGAGACCAACTGCCTGGAGGCGCGTGCCTTCTGCCGCTGGAAGGCGCGCGCAAGCGGCCTGCCGGTACGACTGCCGAGCGAGGACGAGTGGCACCGGCTGTATGACCACGCCGGCCTTGGTGGCGCACAGCTTGATGTGGCGCACGACGCGCCGGCCAGCGCCAACCTGCACCTCGATCACGGGGCCTCGAGCTGCCCGGTCACCACCTTTGCCCATGGCGAACTGTTCGACGTGGTCGGCAACGTTTGGCAATGGTGCGAGACCCCCACCTACCCCTTCGACGGGTTCGAAGTTCACCCGATCTACGACGACTTCACCACCCCGACCTTCGACGACCGCCACAACATCATCAAGGGCGGCAGCTGGATATCGTGCGGCAACGAGGCGCGCCACGCCTCGCGCTACGCCTTTCGCCGCCATTTCTTCCAGCACGCGGGCTTTCGCTACGTGGTCACCGACACCCCGGTGCTGAACCCGGCCTCCACCTACGAAACCGACGCGCTGCTGTCGCAGTACGCCGAGTTTCACTACGGCGACGAAGTGTTCGGCGTACCCAACTTCCCCAAGGCGCTTGCCGACATCGCGATCGACGCCCACTGCCGGCTGGGCAACGGCCGCTTCGAGCGCGCGCTCGACCTCGGCTGCGCCACCGGCCGCGCCAGCTTCGAACTCGCACGCGCGTTCGCAAAGGTGGTCGGCATCGACTTTTCCGCCCGCTTCATCCAGGCCGGTGCCCGCCTCGCCGAAAGCGGCAGCCTGCGCTACACCCTGGCCGACGAAGGCGAACTGGTGAGCTACCATGAGCGCCGCCTCGACACCCTCGGCCTGAGCGAAACCGCCGGCCGGGTCGAGTTCTGGCAGGGCGACGCGTGCAATCTGAAGGATGTGTTCACCGGCTTCGACCTGATCCTCGCCGCCAACCTGATCGACCGACTGTACAGCCCGCGCCGCTTCCTCGACGACGTGGCCCGGCGCCTGAACCCCGGTGGTCTGCTGGTGCTGGCCTCGCCCTACACCTGGCTGGAGGAGCACACCAAGCGCGAGGAATGGATCGGCGGGTTCAAGAAGGATGGCGAGTCCTACACCACGCTCGATGGCCTCAAGGACCACCTCGGCGACCAGTTCGAACTGGTGCAGGGCCCGCAGGCAGTGCCCTTCGTGATCCGCGAAACGCGGCGCAAGCACCAGCACACGCTGTCGGAGCTCACGGTATGGAAGCGGCGAGGGTGACAATGTCCGCGGTGGCAGATCGATGTTTGGGTGGAGAACGGTATGGTTTCGTAGGGCCGACTTCAGTCGGCCACAGAGGCAGACGTAAGACCGGTGCCCAAATCGCATCCTGCGGCGGACTGAAGTCCGCCCTACGGCGGCTGTACCAGCAATGGTGCCAGACCAGCATCACAGTATCGATTGCGGAAGATCGGCGTTTGGGTGGAGGACGGCATGGTTTTCGTAGGGCCGACTTCAGTCGGCCACCGTGGCAGATGCAGTCACCGGTGCCCATATCGCCACCTGCGGCGGGTTGAAACCCGCCCTACGAAGTCCTCCCGGACTTGAGCTAGGTGCCGTTGGCAATGGCTTCGCGAGCTGACACCCTCGCCAGCCAGCCCTTGAAACTCTCCAGCAACGACAGCAGCGCAGGTACGAAGAACAGCACCAGCACCGCCGACACCGCCAGTCCGAAAGCGATCGAGGTAGCCATCGGGATCAGGAACTGGGCTTGTAGCGAGGTTTCGAACATCAGCGGGGTGAGGCCGCCGATGGTGGTCAAGGAGGTCAGCAACACCGCGCGCAGGCGACCGCAGGCCGCGCCGACCAGGGCGTCATGCAGATCGGCGCCCTTGTGGTGCAGATCCTTGAACAGGCTGACCAGGATGATGGAGTTGTTCACCACGATGCCCGACAGACCGAAGAGGCCGAACATCGACAGGATGGTGAGATTCAGTCCCAGCAGCCAGTGACCGAAGATCGCACCGGCGAGCCCCAGCGGGATGGCCGCCATCACCACCAGCGGCCAGGTCCAAGAAGCGAAGGACCACACCAACACCAGATAGATGAGCCCGAGGCCTAGCATCAGGCCGTTGGCCATGTCGGCCATGGTCTCGCGCTGGTCCGCGGCGCGGCCCTGGAAGCTGTATTCGAGCCGGTACTTTTCCGCCAGTCGCGGCAGGGCCTCGCGCTGCAGTTCGGCCTGAATCGCGTTGGCATTGGTACGCGCGCTGTCGACCTCGCCGGTGACCTCGACCGCGAGCCGGCCATCGGCGTGGCGTAGCGCCTCGAAGCCGCGGCGCGACTCCCAGCTGGCCACGGTGGCGAGCGGCGCGAAGCTGCGGTCGGGCAGACTGACGGTGAGACGCTCGAACACGTCGAGGCGCTCGCGCTCGCTGCGCGGCAGCAACACCCGCACTTCGAGTTCGTCGCGGCCGACCTGGACCAGCTGGGCGAGGTGGCCGTCGAAGGCGGCACGCAACTGGCCGCCGAGACTCTCGGTGGTGAGGCCCAGTGCCTCGCCGGCCGGGGTCAGGCGATAGACGAGTTGTTCGCGGCCGAAAGGCATGTCGTCCTCGGTCTCGCCAACGCCATCGATGCTCTGCATGGTCTCGGCCAGCTCCAGCGCGGCGGCCTTGAGCGTCTCGGCGTTGTCGCCGGTCAGGCGCACGTTGAGGTCACGTCCCGGCGGCCCCGATTGACGCGAGTTGAAGGTCAGCAACTCGATACCGGCACTTGAACCGACCTTGCTGCGCCAGGTGGCGAGAAACTGCTCGTTGCGCACCGTCCGTTCATCCGGCGGCGCGAGCTGGACCATGATCGCAGCCAGCTGATCGCCGCGCGCGCCGGCCCCGGAACCGACCCCGATGGTGCCGCCGAGGCGTGACACGGCCGTCTCCACCAGGCCGCCACCCAGCTCGCGCTCGGTCTCAAGCAGCGCTCGTTCGAGCTCGCCGAGGAAGGCCTCGGTCTGCGCGCGCGGCGTGCCGGCAACAAAGGTGGCGTTGGCATAGACCACCTGTCCCTCGGGGGTGGGGAAAAAGACGAAGTTGATCCGCCCGCCGGCAAGCAGGCCGATGGCCAGTATCATCATGCCCAGGGTCAGCGCCACCGTCGTGCCGCGCCAGTCCAGCGCCAGCGTTACCACACGCCGGAAACGGCCATCCCGAAAACCGCTGAAGCCGTCGTCGAGGCGTTGGCGCAGGCGCGAGGTCTTGTGCGTCGCGCCCTGCAGCGCATGCTTGAGATGGGCCGGCAGGATCAGGAAGCTCTCGAGCAGCGAGGCCAGGATCACCATGATCATGACGAAGGGAATGTCACCAAGGATGTTGCCGATGATGCCGCCCACCATCATCAGCGGGATGAAGGCGGCCACCGTGGTCAGCGACGCCGCCAGCACCGGCCACAGCATGCGCCGCGCGCCGCCCAGCGCAGCTTGCTCCGGCCCTTCACCCATGCTGCGATGGGTGTCGGCGTCCTCGCTGACCACGATCGCATCGTCCACGATGATGCCCAGCGCCATGATCAGCGCAAACAGGCTCATCATGTTGATCGTGCCGCCAAAGAAGAACATCAGCCCCAGCGTGGCGAGAAAGGCGGTGGGGATGCCGACCATCACCCAGAATGCCACCCGCGCCGGCAGGAACAGATAGAGCACCAGCACCACCAGCAGCAAGCCGGACAGACCGTTGTTGATCAGCAGCTGGATGCGCTCACTGATCAGCTGCCATTGCGCATCGAATACTTCGAGCGAGATTGAGGCTGGCAGGGTGGGGCGGGTTTTCTCCAGCCAGGCATCGAAGGCACGTGCGGCTTTCAGCGAGTGACCGCTTTCGGCGCGTTGCAGCTGCAGCTCGATGACGGTGTCGCCCGCCTCGCTCAGCGCCAGGGCGCCAGGGCGCGGCTCGCGGCTGATGGTTGCGATCTCGCCCAGCGCGATCCGCCCACGGGCATCGCTGACCACCGCCAGATCATCGAAGGCGAGTGCATCGCGACGCTGTTCGAGGCCGCGGATCTCGCGCGCGCCGTCCTGTTCGCCCGCCACGCCTGCGGGTACGTCGCGGGCGACACGCCCGACACGCTCGCCGACCTCGACCAGCGACATGCCCAGGGTTTCGAGCGCAGCGGATGACACTTCGATGGCAATCCGCTCCTCGGGCAAACCGGTGATCGTCACCCGGTCCACTCCGCTGGCGAGCAGTTCGCTCTCGAAGCGGCGCACCCACGGACGCAACTCCTCCACGCTGTTGCCGCGCACCAGCAGCCGGGCGATCGGCTCGTAGCGCGACACCCGGCTGACCTCGGGGGTTTCGGCGTCGCGCGGCAGGTTGCGGAACTCGTCCACGCGCTGGCGCACCTGATCGAGCGCCTGCAGGGGCTCGGTGCCCTCATGCAACTCGAGCGTAAGACTGGCGATGCCTTGGGCGGACGTCGAGCTCATCTTCTTGAGCCCGTCGACCGTCTTCAGCCGCTCTTCCAGCGGCAGCGTGATGCCGGCTTCGACGTCCTCGGCCGCGGCCCCGCTCCACACCACCCGCACCGAGATCACATCGAGCTCGAAGGAGGGGAAGAACTGCACGTTCATCTTCGTCAGGCCGATCGCCCCGATGACGAAGGCGAGCAGCATCAGCACATTGGCCGCCACCTTGTGCCGCACCAGCATTGCCAGCATGCCCTGCTGCTTCATGGTGTGGGCACCTCGACCGCGAGGCCGTCGATGGCATTGGGCAGATGGGTGCGCATGACCTGCTCGCCCGCCACCACGCCGGGCGCTCGCACCAGCAGCCGGACCTCGTCTCCGTCGCGGCGCTCGCCGACACGGCTCACCCGCATGTTGACCAGGCGGCCGTCACGCACCACATAGATGCGGTCGCCACCATGTAGCGCGGAGTAGGGCAGTACATACACATCGGACGCCAGCGGGCGCTCGAGTACGGCGTTGACGAAAGCCCCCACCGGAAGGTTGGCGCCATTTTCGATCCGCAGCAGCACATCCACCCCGCGCGCATCGGCTTCACCGCTGATCCGCTCCAGCCGCGCCCGAATCGTGGTCGCGCCAAAATCGGCGCTGGCTTCGGGCTGCTCACCCCGGCTCAGGGCCATGCGCAGCTCCTCGGCATAGATCGCCGGCACCCGCGCGCGCAGGAAAAGCTCGTCCGATGCGTAGAGCGTGAGCAAGGCCTGTCCGGGCTGGACCTGATCGCCCGCAGCCACTTCCACCTTGCCGATGCGCGCCGCGAACGGGGCGGCAATCTCCCCCCGCAGCGCATCGCGCTCGGCCTCGGCGAGCTTGGCCTGGAACTGGGCAAGGCGCGCCGGATGTTCGGCGATCGCCTGTTGGCGCTGGGCCAGCGACAGCCTCACGCGGGCAACTTCCTCGCGGGTCTGGTCAAACGCGCTCTCGGCGCCGAGGCGGGCATTCTTCAGCTTCTCGAACCGCGCCTGCTTGGCCTCGGCCAGTGCCAGCAGCGCGCGCTCCTGCTCGATCGCCTCGCGGTCGGCGCCGTGGCGGATACGCTCGCGCTCGACATCGGCCCGTGCCTGCGCGACCCTTGGCTGAAGATCGCGCGGATCGAGCCGCGCCAGCACCGCACCGGCGGCAACCCGGTCGCCGTCGCGCACCTTCACTTCAAGCACACGCCCGGCCACCGACGCGGCCGCGCGCACCTGATCGGGGGCTTCAACGCGGCCGTAGAGCACCAGCGTGGGCCGCGCCGCCGCCAGTTCCATTGGCATCACCTCGACCCGCCACAGGCGTTCGCGTGCCTCGACGGCGGGCGGTGCCGGACGGGTGGCCTTGAGCACCAGGAAGCCCGCGATGGCGAGGGCGATGATGATGACGGGTAACAGACGACGACGCATTGGGGCAAATCCCGGTTCAGACCGGAACGCTGCCCATGGCTCGACCGGGCAACGGCATGCCGCACGTCGCCCCGCAAAACGGACCAGCAGTACCCGGCCAGCTCTATTATTAGAAAACGCTTATTTTACGCACATCAGCGGATCCGTGCGGCTTCCGATGGCGGAACCCGTTCAGGGCGCTTCGCACAGGCAATGGACGTAGAGGTGCTGCGGATCGTTCCAGCGCATCAAGTCATTGGCATCTGCCTGCAAGCGCCCCAGCAGGTGCGCCAGCGGCGAGTCCGCGCGCGCATGGGCGATCCCTTCCAGACCGGTGACGCTGAGCAGCCGCTGCATCAGCAACTGCCCCGGGGATAGCCCCACCGCCGGCCACACCAGGGTGTAGCGCTCGATGCCGGCACGTTGTGCGGCAGCCACCACGGCAGCCTCCAGCCCGCCCACATGATCGACCAGCCCGAGTCCCTCGGCCGCCTCGCCCGTCCATACCCGGCCGCGCGCGACCAGGTCGACTTCGTCGACGCTCATGTTGCGCGCACCGGCCACGGTTTCGAGAAAACGTCGGTAACCGTGTTCGATGCCGAGTTGCATCGCCTCGGCGGCGACCGGATCCAGCGGCTGACGCGGGTCGAGCGCACCGGCTAGCGGCGCCGTGGCCACGCCGTCAAAGGTGATCCCCAGCCGCTTCAAGGGCTCGGAGAAATCCGGGAACATCGCAAAAATGCCGATCGACCCGGTCACGGTGGTCGGTGCTGCCCAGATTTCATCGGCGCCGACAGCTATCCAGTACCCCCCCGAAGCGGCGACCGAGCTCATCGACGCGACTACCGGCTTGCCCGCCTTGCGGGTGAGTTCAAGTTCGCGGCGGATCAGTTCGGATGCCCACGCGCTGCCGCCCGGGCTGTCGATCCGCACCACCAGCGCCTTGACCGCGTCGTCCTCGCGAGCCTCGCGGATCATGCGTGCAAAGGTGTCGCCGCCAACCACACCGGGAGGCTGCTCGCCATCGGCGATCGCGCCCTGCGCCACCAGCACCGCAATCCGCTCCGGCCCCGATTTGCGCGCGGCACGCGCCACGGCAAGATAGGTGCCGGCATCGATCTGGCGGAAGTCCTTGCCCGACTCGTCGGCACCGAAGCGTGTCACAAGCTGCGTGCGCCATTCGTCGGGGGTCGAAAAGGCATCGATCAGGCCAGCATTACGCGCCGACGCAGCGGCATTGCCACCAGTAGCAGCAAGGGCGTCGCGATAACCGGTGATGTAGCCGTCGAGCGCTGCCGGTGCCAATTTGCGCGCGGCGGCGACGTCGGTGCGGAAATGGTTCCACAGGCCATCGAGCAGGTCGCGGGTGGAGGCCCGGTCCTCGTCGGACATGTCGCTACGGGTGAAGGGCTCGGAGAAGGATTTGTACTCGCCCACGCGGAATACATGGACCTTGATCCCGAGCGCATCGAGCGCGCCGCGGAAATAGCTCGAGTAGCGCGCCAGCCCGCGCAACAGTACGAAACCGTCGGGCGACAGCTGGACCTCGTCGGCAATCGAGGCGAGGTAGTACTGCGCCTGGCTGAAATGCTCGCCGCGCGCCAGCACCGGTTTGCCGGCAGCCTTGAAGTCGGCGATGGCGGTGCGCAGTTCGGCCAGTTTGGACAATCCCGCGCTCTCGAGATCGTCGGTCTCGAGCACCAGCGCGGCGATGCGCTGATCGTCACGCGCGGCCCGTACGACCTCGATCAGGTCATGCACGACCGTCTGCCCACCCCGTCCTGCACCACTGCGCAGCAGGGCCAACGGCTCCTCCAGCAAACGCTGTTCGACCAAGGAACCGGATGGCCGCAGCACCAGTACCGCGCCCTCGGGCACCTTCGGATCGGGCTGGAAGAATAGCGCCAGCGCAAACCCGATCAGCAGCAGCAGGGCCAGGTTGAACACGGTGCGGCGCACCGCGTCGAGCCAGCGCCACAGCGCCCGCAAGACCCTACCGATAAACCTGAACATGCCACCGACCACGGTCTTGCCTCGCTATCTGTTGTTGTAATGAATCAGGTACGGCGCCGGAACACCAGATCCCATACGCCATGACCGAGCTTGAGACCTCGGTTTTCGAACTTCGTCAGCGGGCGGTACTCTGGACGCGGCGCAAAACCGTCGGCAGTGTTTTCGAGTGCCGGCTCTGCCGCCAGCACTTCGAGCATCCAGTGCGCATAGTCCTCCCAGTCGGTGGCACAGTGCAAGTATCCGCCCGGCGCCAGCTTGCTCGCGACCAGCGCAAGGAAATCGGGCTGGATGATGCGCCGCTTTTGATGCCGCGCCTTGCGCCAGGGATCGGGAAAGAACACATGCACACCAGCCAGCGCGCCGTCCGGGATCATGTCGCGAAGGACCTCGACCGCATCGTGCTGCATGATGCGGATGTTGCTCAGCCCATTCTCGGCCACCAGCTTGCATAGAGCGCCAACGCCCGGGCCATGCACCTCGATACCGAGGAAGTCATGATCCGGCCGCGCCGCCGCGATCTTTGCCGTGGTTTCACCCATGCCGAAGCCGATCTCGAAAATCTTCGGCCCGTGGCGACCAAACACCGCATCCAGATCCATCGGTTCGACCCGATAAGGCAGGCCGATCCGGGGCAGCATCTCGTCCAGATAGCGCTGCTGGGCGCCCGACATACGCCCCTGGCGCAGCACGAAGCTGCGGATGCTGCGACTTGAGAAGCGATGCTCGGGGCTGTCCTGGCCGATGATCTCGACCCTGTCGTGGGTCTCGCTCATGAACCGATCAGGCCCGAAGTCGGCGAGCTCGGGTCCGCGGAGTAGAACTTACGCGGCATGCGCCCGGCACGGAAGGCCTCGCGCCCGGCCTCGACCGCCTTTTTCATTGCGCTGGCCATCAGCACCGGCTTACCGGCGAGCGCGATCGCGGTGTTCATCAGCACGCCGTCGCACCCGAGCTCCATCGCGATCGCGGCGTCCGACGCGGTGCCGACGCCAGCATCGACAATCACCGGCACCTTGGCCTGGTCAATGATCAGGCGCAGGTTCCACGGATTGAGGATGCCCATGCCGGAACCGATCAGCGAGGCCAGCGGCATGATCGCGGCGCAGCCGATGTCCTCGAGCATCTTTGCCTGAATCGGGTCGTCGGAGCAGTACACCATGACGTCGAAGCCGTCCCTGACCAGGGTCTCGGCCGCCTTCAGCGTCTCGGGCATGTTCGGGAACAGCGACTTCGGGTCGCCCAGCACCTCTAGCTTGACCAGCGCATGGCCGTCGAGCAGTTCGCGCGCCAGACGCAGAGTACGCACCGCATCGTCGGCGCTGTAGCAGCCGGCGGTATTGGGCAGGATGGTGAACTGCTCGGGCGGCAGGGCGTCGAGCAGGTTGGGCTCGCCCGGGTTCTGGCCGATGTTGGTGCGGCGGATCGCCACGGTGACGATCGCCGCGCCGCTGGCATCGATCGCCGCGCGGGTTTCAGCGAAATCCTTGTATTTGCCGGTACCAACCAGCAGCCGGGAGCCATAGGTCTTGCCGGCAATCACCAGGGGATCGTTCATGTCTGTGGCCTGTAGTGGAAGATCAGGAGGGCAGGGCGTCGTCGCAGCAATGTGGCACGCCGGATAACACCTTGTTCAGCCGCCGCCGACCGCGACCACGATCTCGAGGCGGTCGTCCTCGGCGAGCACGGTGTCGCCATGGCGCGCGCGCGGCACAATGTCGCCATTGCGCTCGACCGCAAGGCGTTTGCCGATCAGCCCGCGCTGTTCGAGCAGGGCCAGCACGGTGGTGCCATCGTCAAGAGATACGGATTGACCGTTGAGCGTGATACGGATCATTCGGGAGGTGAAATCGGCGGTTGACGGGGCAAAATCTTACCATGGGCGTCCACGACCACCCGCGCGATCGCAGGGAATGGCACCAAGGGCGGGTGGGGGTGAGTGCTGCGGGCTGTCGAGAGCGCCCGCTGGAAGGGCGTCAGCGGGGAAACAAGGCGATGCATGTCTGAGGGAGCGCAGCGACCGAGTTTGCATCGCCGCCCCGATGACGTCCTTCCAGCGGGGAAGCCGAAGGCCGCGAACGTCTGCCCGCAGCGCTCACCCCCACCTGCCCTGGCGCAGGCACCAGCCCCCGTTTGACATTTCCTCCCACGCGCGCTACTTTTGGGCCCTAGCGCCGATTTGAACCATAGCTTGCGGGCGCTCAATAAATACGGCTAAAGCGAGGGCAACCCAGTCCGCGTTTTATAGCCGACTGGGTTTTGTTTTCTTGCAGACAGCGACCATGATCCAACCCCAATCCGTAGGCATCGTTACGCCTCAGACGGCGCACTTCGATACCCCGCTGGCGCTGCGCAGCGGCGGTACGCTGCCGAGCTACGACCTCGTCTACGAAACTTACGGCGAACTCAACGCCGAGCGCAGCAACGCCGTGCTGGTGTGCCACGCGCTATCGGGCTCGCACCATGTCGCCGGCCGTTACGCCGACCAGCCCGACAGCACCGGCTGGTGGGACAACCTCGTGGGCCCGGGCAAGCCGCTCGACACGCGCAAGTTCTTCGTCATCGGGGTCAACAACCTCGGTGGTTGCTACGGCTCCACCGGCCCGCTGTCGATCAACCCTGCCACGGGCAAGCCCTGGGGCGCGGACTTCCCCTTCGTCACCGTTGAAGACTGGGTCGACACCCAGGCCCGTCTGGCCGATCGGCTCGGCATCGAGCGGATGGCGGCGGTGGTCGGCGGCAGTCTCGGTGGCATGCAGGCGCTGTCGTGGACGCTGCAGTACCCCGAGCGGATCGGCCACGCCGCCGTGATTGCCTCGGCACCCAAGCTCACCGCGCAGAACATCGCCTTCAACGAAGTCGCCCGTCAGGCCATCCTCAGCGATCCCGAGTTCCACGGCGGCAACTTCTACGAACACGGCGTGGTGCCGGCCCGCGGGCTCAAGCTGGCACGCATGATCGGTCATATCACCTATCTGTCGGATGACTCGATGGGGGAGAAATTCGGCCGCAGCCTGCGCCACGGAAAGGCGGTGTACAGCTACGATGTCGAGTTCGAGATCGAGTCCTACCTGCGCTATCAGGGTGACAAGTTTGCCGGCTATTTCGACGCCAACACCTACCTTCTGACCACCAAGGCACTCGACTACTACGACCCGGCCTTTGCCCACGGCGGCAAGCTCACCACGGCGCTGGCCGGCGCCAGTGCGGATTTCCTGGTGGTGTCGTTCACCACCGACTGGCGCTTCTCGCCGGCACGCTCGCGCGAAATCGTCTATGCCCTGCTGCACAACCGCCGCAACGTGAGTTATGCCGAGATCGACTGCGCGGCCGGGCACGACTCCTTCCTGCTCGACGAACCCCATTACCATGCGGTTTTGACCGCCTGGTTCGACCGCATCAAGGTGTAAGCATGGCTGCCTATCGTTACGACTACGAGGTCATCACCCAGTGGATCGAACCGGGCGAGAAGGTGCTCGACCTGGGCTGCGGCGACGGCAGTCTGCTCAAGCACCTGATCGAGGTGCGGCAGGTGCAGGGCTACGGGGTGGAAAACGACCCCGACAAACTGCTGGCCTGCGTCAGGAACGGGGTCAACGTGCTACAGGCCAACATGGACGAGGGCTTGACCGATTTTGAAGATGGCTTCTTCGACCATGTGATCATGAGCCTGTCGCTGCAGGCCATGCACAACACCCAGGGCATCCTCGCCGAAATGCTGCGCGTGGGCCACGAGGCGGTGGTGAGCTTTCCCAACTTCGGCTACTGGCGCCATCGTCAGAGCATCCTCAACGGCCGCATGCCGGTCTCGGAAAGCCTGCCACACCAGTGGTTCAACACCCCCAACGTGCGCTTCTTCACCATTGCCGATTTCGACGCGCTGTGCGAGATGAATGGCATCGCGGTACGCGAGCGCATCGGCTTCGATGAGGGCAAGGTGGTGACGGAAGAGGCCAACTTCCTGGCCAGCATGGCGGTGTATCGACTCGGGCGCGACTGAAATGCACGAAACCGGGCCGGGCAGCCTGTGCCCGGCCCGGTTTCGGATGGAACAGCTACGGATCAGCCGACGATGAAGTTGGCCACATCCACCCTCATTACCGGTCGCTGCAAGGTCACCGCAGTGACTGCAGCAAACTTTTTCGCCCACTCGCCAGCTTGCTTGAAGCGCTGTTCACCGCCGTACTTGGCCACGTTCAGAATCATGTCCAGCACCAGCACCTTGCCCATCGGGTTGGACGGGGTGCACTCCAGGTCCTCGAATTCCTTCGACAGCCAGGCGCGGGCCTGATCTTTTGCCAGTCCGGCCACGTCCGTATCGTGGACGACAAATTCGTACTCCCGGTTCTCACCGAAAAAAACGATCACGGTTTGGGGCATGGCAGGTCTCCTACGCTGGGCGGTATTCATCTCGATGCCGGCATTGTTCGCGCACTCGGGCATAAGTGCAAGCAAGGTATCGAATTGTAATGCCACGCAATTTCAGTGAAGCGTGTTGCGGCGCAAGCTTGTTTGAATGAGACCCGGCTGTCAGAATCCGGACGCATTGCTAATGCAGACCTGCTACTGGACGGAAACCGGGCCCGTTTCGGGTCGCCACCCGAACGAACGGGTCACCAGACACCGGCACATGTCACCGACATCCTCCAGATCATCCTTCGCCCGCCAGTCTCTTGTCATCCTCATTGCCCTCGCCATGGCAATCCTGGTCGGGGTCACTGCGTACCTCGGGAATCCCAACGCCGGCTTTGCCGTCGCGGCCTTGCTGGTGCTCACGACAGTCGTCTTACTGCGTGCCTGGTTCAAGCAGCGGGCAGACGCGAAAGCCCGGCATACCGAACTTGAGGAAGCCATGTCGATGGCCCACATCGGGCGCTGGGAACGACGGCTCGACACCGATCACCTGTGGTGGTCACAACAGACCCGGGTATTGCTGGGCATCCCGGACGATGAGCCAGCCAGCTACGAGGGTTTCATGCGCCGGGTTCATCCGCAAGACCGCGAGCACCTGAGCAAGACCCTCAAATCAGCCTATATGTCTGGCCAGCAATGCGAAGTTGCCTATCGGGTGATCCATGCTGACGGCAGCATCCGCTACTTCCACAATCAGCTGAAGATCGAGTGCGATGCGCAGGGAACACCTTGCCGCGCGATCGGCACGGTGCAGGACATCACCGCGCAGCAGACCATTGCGCTCGAACTCCACCGCCAGACCGCCTATCTCACCGCCATCGTCAACCACTTGCCTCAGGGCATCAGCGTGTTCGACGAGAACCTGCGCCTGAAGTACTGGAACGCCCTGTTTGCCGAGATCCTTGAGCTGCCACCCGATATCGTGGTGCAGGACGTCAGTTTCGACGACCTGATCATGGTCCCGGCATTGCGCGGCGACTATGGTCCGGGCGATCCGGCCGAACAGGTACGTCAGCGCCGGGCACTGGCCGAGCAGTTCAAGCCGCACCGTTTCGAGCGCAACAAACCCAGTGGTCGCTCGCACCTGGTGATTGGCGAGCCACTCTTCCTCGACGGCAAGGTGGCCGGTTTCATCACCACCTATACCGACATCACCGAGCGCAAACGTACCGAAGAGCAGCTGGCACGCACGAACGACACCCTGCGCACCATCATCGACAACATCCCGAATGCGGTTTCGCTGATCGACAAGGATCTGCAGGTCATCGCCTGCAACGACCAGTTGCGCCGCCTGCTCGATTTTCCGGAATCGCTGTTTGCGCATGGGCTGCCCAGCCTCGAAGCGCTGCTGCGTTTCAATGCCGAACGTGGCGAGTACGGCAGTGGTGACCCGGACACCATCGTCGCCGAATTGCTGACGCGAGCGCGCAAGGCCCAGGCACACCGATTCGAGCGCGTTCGACCCGATGGCACGGTGCTCGACATACAGGGCCAGCCGGTAGCCAACGGCGGCTTTGTGACCCTCTACACAGACATCACCGAGCTCCGCCACACCGAAGAGCGTCTTCTGCTGGCCGACAAGGTGTTCGAGCACAGTCCGGAAGCCATCGTGATTACCGACAGCCAGCACCGGATCGTGTCGGTGAATCCAGCGCATGCGGTGATTACCGGCTTCGCCGCGAAGAAGGTGGCCGGAAGCACCTTCAGGCCCGACGACAACGAAGACAAGGCTGCAAGCAGCCTTTCTTGGGAGGCAATCGACACAGCCGGCTTCTGGGCCGGCGAAACCATCGGCCTGCGCGCCAACGGGGAAGCCTATCCGCGCTGGCTATCGATCAGCGCGGTACGCGAAGCGGCGGCGGCGTCCCCCACCCATTACATTGCCATCTTCTCGGACATTACCGAACGCAAGCGTGCCGAGGCCGCAATCCAGCATCTGGCGCATCACGATACCCTGACCGGGCTGGAGAATCGCTTTTCGCTCGGGGTGCGCCTGAAACAGGCGATCGCCATCGCACGTCGCACCGAAAAGCGGGTGGGGGTGCTGTTCCTCGATCTCGATCGGTTCAAGACCATCAACGACTCGCTCGGCCATCATGTGGGCGATGCGCTGCTGGTTCAGGTGGCCGACCGCCTGCGCGAAACGGTGCGCGACACCGACATCGTGGCACGCCTGGGTGGTGACGAGTTCGTGGTCGTGCTGCAGAACCTCAACAACGCAAGCGATGCCACTCATGCCGCGGAGAAAGTCCTTGCACACCTTTCGCAGCCTTACGAGGTCGGCACAAGCATGCTGCACACCACGCCCTCGATCGGCATCAGCCTGTACCCGGACGATGGCGACAACACCTCCGCCCTGATGCGCAATGCCGATACGGCGATGTATCACGCCAAAGCACTCGGCCGCGCCAACGTTCAGTTCTATGCCGAGGAGCTCAACCGCGTGGCGCTCGAACGCATCGAACTCGAACGCAAGCTGCGTCAGGCGCTGGAGCGCATGGAGTTCGAGCTCTGGTACCAGCCCCAGTACGCGGCGGCCAGCGGCGCGCTCACCGGGGTCGAGGCCTTGCTGCGCTGGCGCCATCCGGTCGATGGACTGATTCCGCCGGTGCGCTTCATTCCGCTGGCCGAAGAGACCGGCCTGATTGTCGAGATCGGCGCCTGGGTGCTCGACACCGCGTGCCGGCAGGCGCGACAGTGGCAATCCGCCGGCCTGCCGCCGCTGCGCATGTCGGTCAATCTGTCGGCAATGCAGCTGCGTACCGGGCAGCTCACCGCGCGGGTCGCCGAGGTGCTCACCAGCAGCGGCCTGCGGCCCGAGTTGCTCGAACTGGAGATCACCGAAAGCTCGATCATGGAGAAGCCGCAGGAAGCCGCTGAGCTGCTGGGCCAGCTCAAGACGCTCGGGATCAAGATCGCGATCGACGATTTCGGCACCGGGTATTCGTCGCTGTCCTACCTGAAGCTGTTCCCGATCGATCATCTGAAGATCGACCGCTCTTTCGTGTCGGACATCGAGACCGACGCCAACGACGCTGCAATCGTCGCCGCCGCGGTGTCGCTGGCGCACAACCTGGGGCTATCGGTGATCGCCGAAGGGGTCGAGACCGCGGTGCAGGTTGCACGCCTGCACGAACTCGGGTGTGACGAGTTGCAGGGCTACCACTTCAGCAAGCCGCTACCGGCCGATGAGATCGAGGCGCTGATCCGGGCCGCGGGCTCGATTACGGTCCGTTGAGGCCGGACGGAGCGCTCCCGTTCATCGTCCGACCCCTCCGCTTACACCACGCGACCCTGCAGCGGCGGTCGATCTGGGATAATCGGCACTCCTCCCTGCCCGAAGTCGCCCGTGTCCCCTTCCCGCCCCGCCTGGCTCGCCATTCTGCTCAACCGCCGGATGCTGATCTGCATCTTCACCGGTTTTGCCTCGGGGCTGCCGCTCTACCTGCTGCTCAACCTGCTACCCGCCTGGCTCAAGACCGAAGGGCTGTCGCTGAAGGCGATCGGTGCCTTTGCCTTGATCCAGTTCCCCTACACCTGGAAGTTCCTGTGGGCCCCGCTGCTGGACCGCTACGGCATCCTGCCCTGGCTCGGGCGCCGGCGCAGCTGGATGTTCGTGTCGCAGGTCGGCCTGATCGGCGCCATCGGCTGGCTCGGACAGTTGTCGCCGGTCGATCATCTGGCCATGGTGGTCGGGCTCACGGCCACGCTCGCTTTCCTGTCGGCCACCCAGGACATCGCGCTGGATGCCTTCCGCCGCGAGATCCTGCCCGACGTCGAGCTCGGTCTGGGCAACGCGATCCACGTTAACGCCTACCGCATCGCCGGTCTGGTCCCCGGTTCGCTGTCGCTGATCCTGGCCGACCATCTGCCGTGGAGCCAGGTGTTCCTGATCACCGCCGCCTTCATGATCCCCGGCCTGGCAATGACCCTGACGGTGAAGGAACCCTTTGCCGCCGCGGGATCCCCTAGAACCCTGCGCGACGCGGTGATCGAGCCCTTTCGCGAGTTTTTCGGCCGGCACGGGGTGCAGTCCGCGCTGCTGGTGCTCGCTTTCCTGTTCTTCTACAAGCTGGGCGATTCGCTGTGCACCGCGCTCGCAACGCCCTTCTACCTCGACATGGGCTACACCAAGACCGAGGTCGGGGTGATCGCCAAGAACGCGGGGCTGTGGCCGATGGTGATCGGCGGCATCCTCGGCGGCATCTGGATGGTGAAGATCGGCATCAACCGCGCGCTGTGGATCTTCGGGGTGGTGCAGTTCGTCACCATCCTCGGCTTCGTGTGGATGGCCTGGCTCGGCCCCGGCGAATCGGATGCCGCCCGGCTGGCAGTGCTCGCCACCGTGATCGCCGGCGAGGCGGTGGGCGCCGGACTGGGCACCACGGCCTTCGTCGCCTTCATGGCACGCACCACCAACCCGGCCTACACCGCCACCCAGCTCGCGCTGTTTACCAGCCTGATGGCGGTCCCGCGCACCTTCGTCAACGCCACCGCCGGCTGGCTGGTCGAAGCGATGGGGTGGACCAACTTCTTCTGGATGTGCTTCTTCCTCGCCATTCCCGGCATGCTGCTGTTGATAAAGGTGGCACCGTGGCATGAGCGCACCACGCCTCTCAAAGCTGCCACCCAAGCCGCCCCATGACCGCCTCCGCTCTGATCGCCGCAGCCCGCGAACTCTCGAGCCAGGTTGACCGGATGCGATTCGCGCCGCCGGTCACCCACGTGTACAACCCGCTCGACTATGCGGGCGAGGTGCACGAACACTATCTCCGCCGCTATGGCGAGGGCCGCAAGCGGGTGGTCTTCGTCGGCATGAACCCCGGCCCCTTCGGCATGGCCCAGATCGGGGTCCCCTTCGGCGAGATCAGTAGCGCGCGTGACTGGCTCGGTCTCGAAGGCCCGGTCGGACAACCGGCGCAAACCAACCCCAAGCGCCCGGTGGAGGGCTTTGCGTGCAAGCGCTCTGAGGTCAGCGGGCAGCGCCTGTGGGGGCTGTTCAGGAATCGCTTCGGGCGCCCCGAGACCTTCTTCCAGGATCACTTCGTGGCCAACTACTGTCCGCTCGCCTTCTTCGAGGATGGACGCAACCTCACCCCGGACAAGCTGCCGATGAGCGAGCAGCTTCCACTGCTCGCCGCCTGCGACACCCACCTGCGCGCCCTGGTCGGAAGCTTGCGCCCGGAGTGGGTCATCGGCATCGGCAACTGGGCCGAGAAGCGGGTGATGGCCGCCCTCGCCGAGGTGCCGGAACTGCGTTTTGGACGTATTCTTCACCCCAGCCCGGCCAGCCCCGCAGCTAACCGCGGGTGGTCCGAGGCCGCAACGCGACAGTTGGTGGAGCTGGGAATCTGGTGAGGCGACTGCCGTTACGGCACCACAGCCCGGTGAAAACGCTAAGTTACCCAGCGTGAACTGGTCACATTGTCTTGCGCCGGGCTGACAAGGACCCCGGTTGTAATTCATAATTACGGCGAATCTAATCGACCTCGCATTTGCCTCTGACAGGATTACCTAATGAGCACCAGTCTCGACTCCCTCTTCGCCAACAACAAAGCGTGGTCCGAGCGTATGCATGGCGAGGACCCGGATTACTTCGCCCGCCTGGTTAAACAGCAATCGCCCCAGTATCTGTGGATCGGCTGCTCGGACAGCCGGGTACCCGCAAACCAGATCATCGGTCTGGCCCCGGGTGAAGTTTTCGTCCATCGCAATATCGCCAACGTGGTCGTGCATACCGACCTCAACGCCTTGTCGGTCATTCACTATGCGGTGGAAATTCTGCAGGTGAAGCACATCCTCGTCGTCGGCCATTACGGTTGCGGAGGCGTCACGGCCGCCCTCAACGATAAGCGTACCGGGCTCACCGACAACTGGCTACGCCATATCCAGGACGTGCGTGACCGCCACGAGGTGAAGCTCGCCCAGATCGATGATCCAACCGCCCGGGTTGACCGCCTGTGCGAGCTCAATGCCATCCACCAGGTGGTCAACGTTTGCCAGACATCGATCCTGCGCGAGGCGTGGCAGCGCGGCCAGGGGGTGACGGTACATGGCTGGTGCTACAGCCTGAATGACGGGCTGGTTCGCAATCTGGGCGTGAGCGCAGACAGCCGCGACGAGGCGGTCGAGCAATACCGTGACGCGGTGGCCCGGCTGATCTGAACGGGGTCCAGCAGCCATGGTCCGGATCGGGATCGACCTGGGCGGCACCAAGACCGAGATTGTCGCGCTCTCGCCGGATGGGCGTGAGCTGTTACGGCGGCGGGAGCCGACCCCTCAGGGCGACTACCGCGCCACACTCGAAACCGTGGCCGGACTGGTTGCGTTTGCCGAAGCGCGCACCGGTGGACGTGCCAGCGTCGGCATCGGCATCCCCGGCTCACAGTCACGCCTGACCGGCTGCATCCGCAACGCGAATTCCACCTGCCTCAACGGCAAGCCGCTGCGCCGCGATCTCGAGGTCCTGCTCGGACGCGAGATCCGGCTCGCCAACGACGCCAACTGCTTTGCGATGTCCGAGGCTGCAGACGGTGCCGGTGCCGGCGCCGAAACCGTATTCGGCGTGATCCTGGGCACCGGCGTGGGTGGCGGGGTGGTCGTTGGCGGGCATCTGCTCACCGGAGCCAACGCTATTGCCGGCGAGTGGGGTCACTCACCGCTGCCTTTGCCCACTGCCGAAGACCTGCCGCTGCCAACCTGTTACTGCGGCCGTCATGGCTGCATCGAGACCTGGCTCTCGGGCCCGGGTATGGCAGCGGATCACGCCCGACGTTACGGTGGCACGCTCGATGCGGCCCGCATCGCCGCTGCCGCCGCAACCGGCGACCGCACATGCGAGGCCACCCTGCAACGCTACGAGGCCCGTCTGGCACGTTCCCTCGCAGTGGTGATCAACCTGCTCGACCCCGACGTGATCGTGCTCGGTGGCGGGCTGTCGAAGCTCGAGCGCCTCTACATCAACGTACCCGCGCACTGGGGCGAGCATGTCTTTTCCGATCAGATCGTTACCCGACTGCGCCCGGCCCGCCACGGCGATTCGTCCGGCGTGCGCGGTGCGGCGTGGTTGTGGCCGGTCGGCGAAGAGGCGCGCTAGATTTACACCACCCCGGGGCTACCGTCACACGTCCAGCGGGTCGACGTCGAGTTGCCAGCGCAGCTCGCGCGGCGTGCGCTGAGCATAGAGCATCTGCATCCAGCTCCCCAGAAAGCCCTGCAGTTCGGCACGGCCATCGGCCTCGATCAGCAGCTGGGCCCGCTCACGGCGTGCGAGCCGGGTCATCCGCATCGGTACCGGATCGAACAAGCGCAGCGTGGCCGGCGCACACGACCCGGCGAGGCGACGGGCGTGCTGCAGGAACTCGACGGCATCCTTCAGTTCGGGGGCGTCGGCACGCAGCATGGCCTGATGAGTGAAGGGCGGAAAGCTGGCGCTCCTGCGATCGTCCAGCGCCATGCGGGCAAAGGCGTCGAAGTCGTGACGACCGAGATGCTGGTATAGAGGATGTGCGGGGTACTCGGTCTGGATCAACACCTCGCCTGGCAGGGTGCCGCGACCGGCGCGACCACCGACCTGCATCAGCTGCTGGAACAGACGCTCGGGCGCGCGAAAGTCGGCTGCATGGAGCGACGAATCCGCCCCGATGACACCCACCAGCGTGAGCTTGGGAAAATCGTGCCCCTTGGCCATCATCTGGGTGCCGACCAGGATGTCCGCCTCGCCCGCGGCAATCGTGTCGAGCAGACGCTCCCACTGCGCCCGGGTGCGGGCCGCGTCGCGATCCACGCGCAATACCCGCGCTTCGGGGAAGAGCTCCACCAGCCGCGCCTCCACCCGCTGGGTACCGCGGCCAAAGGGCTGAATGTCCTGATTGCCGCAACTCGGACAGGCGTGCGGAATCGGCCCATCGCAGCCGCAGTGATGGCAGCGCAAGCGGCGGTCGGCCAAATGGACTACCAGGTTGGCCGAACAGTGCGGACAGTGGCTGACCCAGCCGCAGGCGGGGCAGGACAGCACCGGAGCATAGCCGCGGCGGTTGAGAAAGACCAGGCTCTGCTCACCCCGGCTCAAGCGCTCGGTGATGGCCGCCTGCAGCGCCGGGCTGAGGCCCTCGTCGAGCTTCATCCGCCGGGTGTCTACCCCGCGCACCCGGGGCAGGGTGGTGGCCACCGCGCGATGGGTCAGGCGCAGCAGGCCGTAGCGCTCGTTGCGTGCGTGCTGCCAGGTCTCGAGCGATGGCGTCGCCGACCCCAGCACCACCGGCAGACCGCGCTGGCGCGCCCGCCACACCGCGACATCGCGCGCCGAGTAGCGCACCCCTTCCTGTTGCTTGTAGGAAGCGTCATGCTCTTCATCGACCAAGATGATCCCGAGCCGCGGCAAGGGTGCAAACACCGACAGGCGGGTGCCGAGCACGATGTCCGCATGGCCGCTCAAGGCCTGCACGAAGCCACGCGATCGCGCCCCTTCAGCCAGCCCGGAATGCAGGCTCACCACATTGGCGGCCGGAAAACGCTGTGCAACCCGGTTCTCGAGTTGGGGCGTCAGGGCGATCTCGGGCACCAGCATCAGTACCTGCTGCCCGGCGGCCAGCACCTGCTCTGCCAGGCGGAGATAGACCTCGGTCTTGCCGCTGCCGGTAACCCCGTGCAACAGCCAGGCCTTGAATCCCGTCCCCGCTTGGGTCACGGTGTCGATGACGCCGGCCTGTTCGTCAGTCAGTGCCGGGCGGTTGACGGCGAGGTGACGATTGCCGTGGTCGACGGCCAGTTCCAGCCAGCCCCGCTTGAGCGCCTCGCCCACCGCGCTTCCCGGTTCGAGCGCCCGCGCCACGCTACGCCGCATCGACTTACCCAGACTTGCCATCTCCCGCAGCAGCGCCAGGGCTCGGCTGTCGCGGCGCAGCTCGGCCAATGCCGCTACACCGGCCTCGGAAACCACCAGTAGCGGATCGACCTCGTCGGCACTGACCCCGTCCGCCCGGCGCAGGCCCGGCGGCAGCGCAAGCGCAACAACTTCGCCCAGCGGCGCGTGGTAATACCGGGCAACGAAGGAAACCAGCTCTAGCCAGTCCGACGGCAGCGGTGGCACCTCGCGCTGGATATGGATTACCGATTTCAGGCGCCCAGAGTCGATGTCTGCCTCTGCCGGCAGGGAAATAATCAGGCCGCTCTTCTCACCCCGCCCGAATGGGACCCGGACACACCGACCCACATCGGATTGAATGGCGTCTTCTGCAAGATAATCAAAGAGTTGCGGTATCGGCAGAGGGAGAGCAACGCGAACGATCGGCATCAAGAAGCGAAATCTACTCAAAAAGTGCTTTCAGTTCATGTGCTTGACGCTGAAACTTGATGTCATTACACAAAAAAGACAGCTAAGCACTTGCCGGGAAACACCCCCTTCGGCTTGTCCACAATAACTGTGGATAACTTTGTGGGAAACCTGGGTGAATCCGCCTGCAAGTGGCGGAAATAGAGCACTTCTGTCACTTTGCCTTAACATGAAGCAAAGTTTTTACTGATTAAAATCAAAGGATTGCAAATTGGCCTGCATAAGTACCCTGTTCCATGGAGCCAGCACACATTTCTGGTCGCCGTGTGCATAAGTCAAGTCAAAAAGCTCAAATTCTTTGCTTGACATGCACTGAAAGAAGGCCGGAACCAGCCCACTCTCAGTGCTCCACTGCCGATGTCAGCCTCGGGTACGCAACAGGCGGCTGTAGTCGTGCGCCGTGTCGACCAATACGGATACGTTTTCCGGCGGGGTGTACTGGGAGATTCCGTGCCCCAGGTTGAACACATGCCCGGGATGCAGTCCGAACGAGTCGATCACCTTACGTGTTTCGGCCGCAACCACCTCGGGCGGAGCGAACAACACATTGGGGTCCAGGTTACCCTGCAGCGCGACCTTGTCGCCCACCAGGGCGCGGGCACGGCCGATATCCATGGTCCAGTCCAGCCCCACCGCATCACAGCCGATCGCCGCAATCGACTCCAGCCACAAACCACCCCCCTTGGTGAACACGATACTGGGGACACGATGGCCGTCACGTTCGCGAATCAGCCCTGACACGACACGCTCGAGGTAAGGCAGCGAAAACTCACGGTAGGCGGCCTCGGAGAGCACGCCGCCCCACGAGTCGAACACCATCACCGCCTGGGCGCCAGCTTCGATCTGGGCATTGAGGTACTTCACCACCGCATCGGCGGTCACGCTCAGGATATGGTGCATCAGGTCGGGCCGGCTGTAAGCCATGCTCTTGACCTTGCGGTAATCGTCGGAACCGCCACCCTCGACCATGTAGCAGGCCAGCGTCCACGGACTGCCGGAGAAACCGATCAGAGGCACACTGCCATCGAGGGCACGCCGGATTTCGGAGACTGCGTCCATCACATACTGAAGTTCGGCATGCGGGTCGGGTGCGGACAGGTTGCGGATCTCCCACTCGTCGCGCAGCGGGCGCTCGAAGCGCGGCCCCTCGCCCTCGGCAAAGTACAGACCAAGGCCCATTGCATCAGGCACGGTAAGGATGTCCGAGAACAGGATCGCCGCATCCAGGTCGTAACGCGCCAGCGGCTGCAGGGTGACTTCGCAGGCCATGGCCGGGCTCTTGCAGAGCTGCAGGAAACTGCCTGCGCGCTTGCGGGTTTCGCAATACTCCGGCAGGTAACGACCCGCCTGGCGCATCAGCCAGACGGGGGTGTATTCGGTAGGCTGGCGCAGCAGGGCGCGCAGGAAGGTATCATTTTTCAGGCGGCTCACGTCGAGTCCTCTCATCCGGCCGATTGGCGTCAAGCCGTGATTATCGCCTGTTGCAGGGCAAGATGGGTTGAGCGCGGTCAGTTTTGGCGCCCGGCGCCTATCATCGGCTACGCCTAGCGCCGCCAGAACGCCGGCGTCAGCACTACCAGCAAAGTGAAAATCTCGAGCCGCCCGAGAATCATGGTGAACGTCAGGACCGACTTCTGAAAGTCGCCGAGCGACTGGTAGGTGGACGTCGGGCCGACCGCATCCAGCCCCGGGCCGGTGTTGTTCAGACAGGCCACCACGGCCGAGAACGACGTGATCAACTCGAGACCGCTCGCCGCCAACACCAGCGTGAGCGACACGATGGAGACCATGTACATGAAACTGAAGCCCAACACGGCGTGCAGGATGCCCTCGGACACCGGCTTGCCACCCAGGCGGACGGGGCTCACCGCATTCGGGTGCAGGGAACGGATGATCTCGCGGAACACCTGCTTGTACAGGATCATGGCGCGCATCATCTTGATACCGCCGCCAGCGGAGCCCGAGCAAGCGATGAAACTGCCAAGAAAGAGCACCCAGATCTGGGCGAACATCGGCCACAGGGTGTAGTCGTAGGTCGACAAGCCGAGCGAGGTCGAGATCGACACCACATGGAAAGCAACGTAACGCGCCGTGGTAAAGAGGTCTGTGTGAGCATTGAACTGCATCAGGTAGACGGTCAGCATCGCGATACTGAACAGCAATACGCCGAAAAAGAACGGGATTTCGGGATCGTTCAGGTAGGGCTTGATCGAGCGCCGCGACAACGCCAGATAGTGGGTTGCGAAATTGAGTGCCGACGCAAGCGCAAACACGATCACCACCAGTTCCACGTTCACATTGTGGAAATGGCCAAGGGATGCGTCCTTGTTCGAAAACCCCCCCAGACCGGCCACGCTGAAAGCATGGATGACCGCATCCCAAGGCTCGAGCCCGGCATACCAGAGACTGAAGCCACAGCCCAGCGTGAGCAGGATATAGGTGACCCACAGGCCCTTGGCCGTCTCGGCGATGCGCGGCGTCAGGCTGCTTTCCTTCATCGGGGTGGGCACTTCGGCCTTGAACAACTGCCGACCACCGATGCCCAGCAGTGGCAGGATCGCCACCACCAGCACAATGACGCCCATGCCGCCGATCCAGTGCATGAAGGTGCGCCACAGGTTGATCGAGGTCGGAAGATCGTCCAGCCCGGTCAGCACCGTGGCGCCGGTTGCGGTGAGGCCTGAGACCGCTTCGAAGTAAGCATCGACAAGCGAGAGCTCCGGCAGGTAGCCGAGCAGGGGCAGGGCACCGAATATCGGCAACACCACCCAGGTCGACGCCACCAGCAAAAACCCGTCGTGGATACGCAAATCGCGCCGGCGCCCACGCGTCCATAACCACAGCGCGGCACCGGCCACCAGCGTGACCACGATGGCCTGATCGTAGGCAAGCGTGGCGCCATCTTCGAGCCAGAACGAAACCGCGAGCGGAAATCCCATCAGCAGCCCGAACATCACGATGATCAGGCCAAGCGCATTCAGGGCGGGATAGTACGCACGCATGGGGGATGGCATGGAGTCAGAGGAAGGTGAAGCCGACCTGGAACAGCTTCTCCACCTTGCTCACCAGCTTCTTGTGGGTACAGAACACAATGACGTGGTCCTCGTTCTCGATCAGGGTGTCGTGGTGGGGAATGATCACCATACGCCGGATCACCTTGCCATCGCCGCGACGTTCGTCACGCACAATGGCGCCGATGGTGGCGCCCTTGGGCAGGGCGATCTCCTCGATCCGCCGTCCGACCACCTTGGAGTCCTTGTGCTTGCCATGAGCGATGATTTCCAGGGCCTCGGCGGCACCTCGGCGCAGGCTGTGCACTGCGACCACGTCACCGCGGCGCACGTGCGCCAACAGTGACCCGATGGAGGTATGCGCCGGCGAGATTGCGATGTCGATCGGCCCCCCCTGAACCAGGTCCACGTAGCTCTTGCGATTGATCAGGGCCAGCGTGCGGCGCGCCCCCATCCGCTTGGCGAGCGAGGCCGACATGATGTTGTCTTCCTCGTCATTGGTCAGGGCGACGAAGAGGTCGGTCTCGTCGATCCCTTCGTTCTCGAGCAGTTTTTCGTCCGTCGTATCGCCGCGCAGCACCAGGGTATGCGCCAGCTGGGTGGCAAGCATCTCGGCACGGCTCTTGTCGACCTCGAGTATCTTGACGTTGTAGTCGTTCTCGATGGAACGCGCGAGACGAAAGCCGATGTTGCCACCGCCGGCAATCATGATCCGGCGCATCGGCTTGTCGGTACGGCGCAACTCGCGCATCACCTGGCGGATATGCACAGAGGCGGCGAGGCAGAACATTTCGTCGCCGGGGACAATGACGGTGTCACCCTCGGGAATGATCGGCTCGCCATTGCGATAGATGGCAGCAATCCGCACTTCGACGTTCGGCAGGTGAAAGCGCAGGGCCTTGAGCGGATGCCCGACCAGCGGTCCGCCCTCGAACGCGCGTACCCCGATCAGGCTGACCACACCGTCGGCAAACTCGAGCACCTGCAAGGCTTCGGGAAACGCGATCAGGCGCTTGATGTAGTCGGTGACGATCTGCTCCGGACAGATCGAGAAATCAACCGCAAAATTGTTCTCGTCGAGCAGCTCTGGATGATCGACATAGTCAGAGGAGCGCAGACGGGCAATTCGGGTCGGCAGGTTGAACAGCGCTTTCGCCACCCGGCAGGCGCAGAGATTGGTCTGATCCGACTGGGTGACCGCGATCAACAGGTCGGCATCATCGGCGCCGGCTTCGCGCAACACCGAAGGCGAAGCGGCGTTGCCACACACGGTACGTACCTCAAGCCGCTCACGCAGCTCGGCAAGGTATTCAGCGCTGGTGTCCACCAGGGTGATGTCGTTTGCTTCCGACACCAGATTTTCAGCTACCGAGGCGCCGACCTGACCTGCGCCGAGGATGATGATTTTCACCGGGAAGTCCCAGACAGACACAGAAGCGCTCGATTCTACGCCCTCTTATAAGCCCTTGAAACAGAATGTTGCACTGCCGCATCCAAAGCGGACGCGGGAGTTCCGGTGCCCACCGCCACCGACCGCTGCAAGCGGTCAGACTTCTTCGTGGCGTCTTCCTGCCTGCAAGCCGAGTTGCTTGAGCTTACGATAGAGATGGGTACGCTCCAGACCGGTCTTCTCGGCCAGGCGAGTCATGTTGCCGCTCTCGAGTCGAAGATGGTGTTCGAAGTACATCCGCTCGAAGGCCTCTCGTGCTTCGCGCAGCGGCTGATCGAACGAAATTGCACAAGACGCGCTATCGCCCGCCGGGGCAAGCAGACGGCGAACCTCCGACAGGCCGATCTCCTCGTCGAGGGTAGCCAGCGCCAACGAACGTACCGCGGCACGCAGCTCACCATAGCCACCGCTCCAGGGCTGAGTGCGCATGTGATTCAGCGCCGCTGTCGAGAAGCGGCGGAGGGGCACCTCGTTGGCTTCGACCAGATGGAGCAGAACCTGCGCAGCCAGCTCAGGGAGATCGTCACGAATATCGGCCATCGACGGTGGCGCAAGACTGACCTCGAACAGGCGGTCGAGCAGGGTCTCGTCCCATCCGTCGTTGAGCAGCATGTCGTGGCTACGCTCGGTGGCCACCACCAGTCGCAGTTCGTAGCGCTCCAGCCGCTCGAGAGCAAAGGCAAGATTCTTCTGTTGCGCCCGGCTCAGTCGTCCCAGCTCGCCGACAAACAACAGGCCACCCTGACTGGCCTGTAGTTGGGTGAGATCGAGCGGCGCAACCACTGCGCTCAGATCCAGCCACGGTGTGCCTCCCGTCTGAAGGCTGCGGGCGGCGAGCTCGGCCAGACTGCCACCGCCGACTCTGAGCAACAATACTCGCGAGCTATCCGCAATCTGCTCGATGCGCCGCTTGAGTTCGCGCAGGGGCGCCGAGCGGGTAAAGGCCGCCAGCGTCAGCGGCGCCGGTATGCCGCTTGCCACCGGACGCTGCAGCCCCCGCTTCACGGCAGACAGCAGCTTCTGCAGGGCGATCGGTTTCTCGAGGTAGTCGATGGCCCCGATGCGCGTAGCCTCGACGGCCGTGTCGATCGTGCCATGCCCTGACATCATCACCACCGGCATGGTCAGTTGCCCGTTGGCCGACCACTCCTTGAGCAGGGTGATCCCGTCGGTGTCGGGCATCCAGATATCGAGCAGTACCATATCGGGCCGACCCGCATTACGCGCTGCACGCGCTTCGGCTGCATTCGCGGCAAGCTGGATGTCGTGCCCCTCGTCGCGCAGGATCTCCGAGAGCAATTCCCGGATGCCGACTTCGTCGTCAACGATGAGTAGCTTTGCCATGATTAGTTTTCACCGCTTGTCATGATTGTCCGCAGACGGATACGCACCTCGGCGCCGCCGAGGTCTCGATTGGCAATCCGAACGTCGCCACCGTGTTCGGTGACGATCTTCTTGACCATCGCCAGCCCGAGTCCGGTGCCCTTGGACTTGGTCGTAAAGTAAGGCTCGAATGCGCGCCCCAGGACCTCGGGCGGAAACCCCGGGCCATTGTCGCAGAACACCATCAACACGCGATCGCCGTCGCGCCGTGCGAGCACGGTGATCTCGCCGTCGTCCAGGCCAGCCACTGCGTCCTGTGCATTCTGCAGCATATTGTGAATGATCTGGCGTATTTGCGACGGATCACCCAACACCTTGGGCAGGTCATCCGGAAGTTGGACATTGATCCGCACCGCAGCACTTTCATACAGATTCAACACTTCCCTGCACAGGGCGGCAAGATCGATCGGCACCAGCTCGGTCGCCGGCAAGCGTGCGTAGTCGCGGAAGGCGTTGACCAGATTCTTCATCGCCTCGACCTGATTGACAATGGTTCGCGTACCGCGTTCGAGCATCGCGCGCCCGTTTTCATCGAGCTGATCCGCGAGCTTGAGCGCCAGCCGCTCGGCAGATAGTTGAATCGGTGTCAGTGGATTCTTGATCTCGTGCGCCAGACGCCTTGCCACTTCGGCCCATGCTGCGGTGCGCTGCGCCTCTATCAGACGCGAGATATCGTCGAACACCACCACCAGTCCACCACCGGTTCCCTCGGGCAATCGCGAACCGTGCACCAACAAAGTGAGCGGCGAGCTGTCGCTCGACGCCACCTCGATCTGCTCGTGCCAGTCTCCCTCATGGGTCGCAAAACCAGCGAGGAGTGCATCACGGAATACCGCATTGCGCGGCCAGTCGGCGAGGGCAATGTCTTCAAAACCGGCGAGGTCATCGGCCAGGATATCCATTGCGCCATGGTTGGCCGCGCGCAGGGTGCCATCGCTGGCGAAGGCGAGCACCCCGGTCGACAGGTTGGCCAGGACGCTTTCCAGATAGGCTCGGGCGGCTTCCACGGCTGCGCGGTTGCGATCAGCCGCGGCGCGTGCATCTTCGAGCTGTCGGATCATCTGGTTGAACGACTGAGTCAATACGCCGAGCTCGTCGCGCGCGGGCAGTGCCTGGCGCGGACTATAGTCCCCCTGTGCAACCGCCTGAGTGCCTTCGGCGAGGATCAGTAGTGGCGCGGCCAGCCGCCGAGCAAGGACAAAAGCGACTGCCATTGCGGTGAGGAGTGCGAGCAGCAAGGTCAGGGTCAGGGTCAGGGTGTAGATGCGCTTGAGGCCGTCACGCCCGAGGGTCAGTTGCTGGTAGTCGCGGTAGGCCTCCTGGACCGCCTCGGCATGGCGGGCAAAGGTCTCGGGCACCGGCTGAGTAAGCTGCAGGAGGTTGGGCTCGCTGATGATCGAACGGGTCGGGATGGGTACGATCACCCGGATCACCAGTCTTCCATCTGCACCACTATCGACCATATGAACGTTGCGGCTCTGCCGTGCCTGACGCAACTGCGCAGTTGTAGGCAGATCGGGAAGCAGTTCGACCATACCATCCGAGGCGGTCGCGATGACCTGACCGTTTGACGCAAGCACGGTGGCGCTGGCAACGCCGGAGAGCTCACGCAGTCGGCTCAGACGGGTCGGGCTGACGATCTCGGTCGCTTCCAGATCGAGCGCCATGTCACCCGCCTTGGCGTTGACCTGGCTCACGAGGTAATCGAGCGCGTTCTGACCAAGCGCTATACCCCCTTCAAGGGCGGAGTCCACCCGGACGTCGAACCAGGATTCGATACTGCGCATCACAAACTGCAATGACACCGCATAGACGACAACGCCGGGCAGCAAGGCCATCAGCGCGAACATCAGCATCATCCGGAACTTGAGCCGGGAGCCGAACTGGCGTGAGCGGTATTCGCGCCACAGCGAACGCAGCTGAAACGCCACCAGCCCGGCCAGTGCCACCGCCACCACACCGTTGAGGGCAAGCAGATACGGATAGTTGCCGGCGAAAAGATCCGAATTCGCGCTCGCCGAGGTCAGCAGATACAGCGAAATACCAGCGATGGCGGCGATGACGATGAGCGCGACGCGTTTCATCTGGAGGTGGCCGCACCGGGCAGGAAGGTCCAACGTATCCAGTCGGTGCCGACGTTCCAGTCGCGACTACCGATAGCGGTCACCTGAAATGGCTTGGGCAGCTGCGCGGTATCGTGACGGAACCTGAGCGCGACCTCATGCGACACCCCGGGTTTCAGTTCGTCCTTGTTCGTCAGCTGCCAATTGCGGATGCGCTGCATGGTCCGCAAGACCGAATCGAGACTCTCAAAACTCTGGTGCAGGCTACCGATCGTGAGGCGATAGCTCCGTGTGATCGCATGGTAGGAGACTCGGTAGTTGAGCTCTCGTTCAACAACCACCTCGTTGAACCAGTACCAGCGGGGGCGTTCGATCACCAGTTCGACGACAAAATGCAGGGCCACGCCACGGATGATCGCATCGGTAAGACGAGGATTCAGATCGAGCTCAATATCCGCGTTGAGTACATAACCGCCATCGCCGGGCACGATTTCGGCATGCGTGATGCGACTCTCGTCCGCTGCCAACGCGGAAAACGAGGTCAGCGCCAGCAGCAGCAGCAGCCGGCGCAGGGGATCAAGGATGTTTGCGCAGCCGCGCATAAAAGAAGCCGTCATGATCCGCAGTGGGTAACAGCGGACGCGCATCGCACGCCTCGGTGGCGTCCAGCGCTGCATCCGGGTGGCGAGCTCTGAAGCGTTCGATCTGGTCACGGTTTTCTTCTTCGAAGACTGAGCAGGTCACGTAGAGCATTGTGCCACCGGGCGCCAGCGTGTGCCAAAGCGCGTCAAGTATTTCGGCCTGTTGGGCGGCAAATCGGACGATGTCCTCGCTCCGCCGCAACCACTTGATGTCAGGATGGCGGCGCACAACCCCGGATGCAGAGCACGGCACATCCGCCAGAATTCGATCGAAAGGCCGGCCATCCCACCACTGGTCAAGCTGCCGGCAATCGGCCACCTTGATACGTGCTTCGAGGCCCAGCCGGTCGAGATTGCTCCGTACCCGCGCTGCGCGTTGAGGGTCGAGTTCGAGCGCGGTCAGGTCGATATCGGCAAGCTCCAAGAGGTGTGCGGCCTTTCCGCCGGGTGCCGAACACGCATCCAGCACCCGCTGACCATCCGCTACCTCGAGCAAGCTGGCGGCCCACTGCGCCCCGGCGTCCTGCACCGAGAGGCGCCCTTCGGCAAAGCCAGGCAGGCGCGACACCGGGACGGGACGGTCGAGCAACAGAGCGCCGTTTTCCAGTGCTCGGGCAGCGATCCCGGCCTCTGCGAGCGACACGAGGACATCGGCTGATGTCGCCCGTCTTCGGTTCACCCGCAACGACATCGGCGGATGGAGATTACCCGCGGCAAGCACTGCCTCCCAGTCCTGGGGGTGGTCCTTGCGCACTCGGGTGATCCACCACTGCGGATAGGCATGACGCGCTACGGGGTCCTGCTGGCGCAAGGCGTCTATGCTCACCGCCTCACGCAATACGTTGCGCAGCACGCCGTTTACGACACCCTTGAGATTTGGTGCATCGACAGCAGCGGCCTCCACCGTCTGATCGACCAGGGTATGTGCCTGTCCGGGACGCTGCTCAAGGCGGTGAAGCGCGACGAGCAACAGTGCATGCACATAGGCGGGCAGGGGTTTGTGTAGAAACTTTTTCAACACAACGTCGCCACGCCCATATTCGCGGAGGGTGGACCATGCAAGGTCCCTCACCGCTCCGCGCGTACCATCGGCCCAGCCCGGATGCGCCTTGAGCAGGGCCTCGTAGCGGTCGGTCAGATTCTCACCCTGGAGTACCGCGGCCACCAGCAGGGCTGCCTGTCGGAGCGCATAGCCCAGGCTGTCTTCTGCAAGGGGCGGAATGGGGTCACGGGCGCGCACGCTTCGGCGCTCCTGGAGGCCTGTGCGGGGGCGGTTCGAACTGAATGGCGATGAACGGGTCACGTTGGTTTCTGATGCTCAAGTAGTAGTTATTTGGGCCGGCCAGTTTGTTGGCTCGGTTCGAGGATCATTGCAATTACTGGAATTCATCGGAGCGGCAGACCTGAGACCGTCGTCGTCGGCAGCACCATTCGGTTCGCTGAAATCGCCCCTGGGGTCATCTGTTCTGACGGTGTTCCACGTGAAACATTCCCCCGCGGCTACCACGTCAAATAGGTGTCGTAGGCCAGCTTCGCGATCAGCAGCGACACCACACCGAGGAACATCTTGCGTACAAACCCGGTACCGTGGCGCAAGGCCGTACGCGAACCAATCACGGCACCTGCGAGATTACATGCGGCCATCGTCAACGCCAGCTTCCACATAATCTCGACATTGGTGGCAAAGAAACTGATGGCGGCAAAGTTGGTTGCCACGTTCAGGATCTTTGCAGTGACTGAGGCGCGCAAGAAATCCATCCCCAGGAAGCGGATGAAAAGGAAGATCAGGAAGCTACCGGTACCCGGTCCGAAGAAGCCATCATAAAAACCGACCACCCCGCCAATGCCGACGGCAATAAGGATAGAGCGCCGCCCATGCTCATCCTCGTGCGACACCGACCCGAGATCCTTACGCATGAAGGTGTAGACGGCCACAAGCACCAGCAAGCCGAGGATCAACGGACGCAGCACGGTGGGCGGCAGGTACGCAACCGCCTTCGCTCCGTACCAGGCGCCAATCAGTGCCGCTATGGCCCCAGGTAGCGCAACAGACCAAGGAATGGACACCCGGCGACTGTACTGGATCGCGGCACTCGTAGTGCCAACAATGCTCGCGACCTTGTTCGTTCCGAACAAGGTCGCGGGAGCGGTCGCTGGAAACGCAGCGAACAGCGCGGGGATCTGAATCAACCCACCGCCCCCAACGACCGCATCAACAAAGCCAGCGCTAAACGCAGCCACACCCAGAATCAGAAAAACCAGATCCCCGTCAATCATCATGTTCCACGTGAAACACGATGCCTCCGCCCGTTGGCAACCATGAACATACGCTTGAACGGGAACAACACAGAACCATCGGAACCGACCGGATATGCATTCGCGAGCAATGGCTTCAGGCCTGCAGCAAACTCAGCACCTTCAACAGCATTGAGCCGATCGAGGTAGGGCACCAAGGTCGTGCCCGCCAACCACTCGAACACTGCATCCTCACCAGCGAGCTGCTGGAAATAGGTGGTTTCCCACAGATCCACCACCTCGAAGTGCGCTGCAAGCAGCTGATGATAGACACTGGCTGCCAGTACCGATCCCATTCGTGCGCCACTCAGGCGCTCAGCCCACTCCGTTGCAGAAGCAAGCTCGCGAATCAAACGGTGGGAAGGTGCATCAAAGTTAGCCGGCATCTGCACGGCCAGCACACCATCGTCTGTCACCATCTCGGCGAGTCGTGCGAACAGCGCCGGGTGCTCGTCAACCCAATGCAGAGCAGCGTTTGAAAATATGAGATCAGCCCGCCCCTCAGTGCGCCATTGCGCAATGTCAGCCTCGACCCAGCGCGCATCTGGCAGCACATCGCGGGCGCGGGCAAGCATGGCCGCAGACTGATCAACACCAATCAATGCGGCATCTGGCCAGCGCTCGCGCAGTACCCGTGCCACATTGCCCGGACCACACCCCAGATCAACGATACAAGCGGGCGCATCAAGTGGAACCCGCGCCAACAAGTCCACCGCCGGGCGCAGGCGCAAATCATGAAAGCCCAGATAGCGATCAGGATCCCAACTCATAACACGCCCCCGAAACGAAGATAGAAGAACGACGCAGCACCGTGCGGGCGCTACCGCTCCAGTTTGTCAGCAGCCTGATCACGCCAGTAACACAAGGCCGAAAAGTAGCCTTGCCACACACACCCGTTACACCCCCTGCCACAGCAGGTGGTCGGCACCGGTGGAGGCGGACGCAAAGTAACGCCGGCGATTTCCGCCAGGCACTGCAATGCAGCGACCAGGGCCAGCGCATCATCAAGGTTTTTCAGCGGCAACAGGAAAGGATCTCGGCTCACGCGCATAGCTCAGCAAGAGGCGTAGACGCTACGACACAGCAAGCCCATCCGGCTGCAGCGGGACAGCCATTCCCGATCATGCCAATGGCATTGACCTGAAAATCCACCATCATTTCCCGATGCAAAAACGGGAGAAGATCACGCCCAGAAGATCGTCAGCCGAAAACTCACCGGTGATCTCACCCAGGCAATCCCCAGCCAGGCGCAGCTCCTCGGCAAACAGCTCGAGCGCAGAGAGCCTTTCCCCGGCGGCATTGACATGCTCGAGCGCCGCACGCAGCGCGACCAGATGACGTTCGCGGGCCAGAATCACATCCTCGCCATGCGCATGCCAGCCCGCCACCCGCAAGAGCTCGCTCCTCAACAGATCGATCCCCTGCCCTTCGCGCGCGGAGACGCATACCGTAACGCTGCCTTGCTCCTCGGTCCGCTGCGGCAACAAGCCTGCAAGATCGATCTTGTTGATCACTGTAATGCACTCGATGCCGGCGGCGAGCCCCAGGTCGATGTCGGTCCCGCCCGCAGCCTCTCCCGGACGCGACGCATCCACCAGCCGCAGCACCACATCGGCCCGTTCCAGCTCACGTCGCGTGCGCTCGATACCGATGCGCTCCACCACGTCACTGGTCGCTCGCAAGCCGGCGGTGTCAATGATGTGTAGTGGGATACCCTCGATCTGGATCGTCTCACGCACGGCATCGCGCGTCGTCCCGGCAACATCGGTGACGATCGCCCGCTCCTCACCCGCCAATTGGTTGAGCAAGCTCGACTTGCCGACATTGGGCGCCCCCGCGAGCACCACATTGAGACCGCTGCGCAACAGCGCTCCCTGGCGCGCGCGATCGAGTACCTTCTCCAGCTGGACTCGAATCGACCCCAGCCGGGGCAGCGCCCGTGCCTGTTCCAGAAAGTCGATCTCTTCTTCAGGGAAATCCAGCGTCGCCTCGACCAGCATGCGCAGGTCGATCAGGGCATCTCGAACACGGTGAATTTCTTGCGAGAACCGACCCGACAGTGAGCGCACCGCCGAGCGTGCCGCCGCAGCGGTCGAAGCCTCGATAAGGTCGGCCACCCCTTCGGCCTGAGCCAGATCGAGCTTGCCATTGAGAAAGGCTCGCCGGGTGAACTCACCGGGTTCGGCCAGCCTCGCGCCAAGGGCGAGGCAGCGATCGAGCAACAATTGCATGACCACCGGACCGCCATGGCCCTGCAGCTCGATGACATCTTCACCGGTAAACGAAGCCGGCGCATTGAAGTACAGCAGCAGGCCTTCGTCTATCGTCTCGCCCCGCGCATCCACAAAGCGGACAAACGAAGCAACTCGCGGCCGGGGATTACGCCCCGTCAGCTCACGCGCAAAGCCTGACAACGCAGCGCCGGAAACGCGAACGACGCCGATGCCTCCGCGGCCCGGCGCCGTTGCAATCGCGGCGATTGTGTCAGGCGTTCTTGCTGCCTGGCTTGGCACTCTCGATCATCCGCGTGATCTGCCACTGCTGCGCAATCGACAGCGTGTTGTTCACCACCCAATAGAGCACCAGGCCGGACGGGAACCACAGGAACATGAAGGTAAACACGATCGGCATCGCCATCATGATCTTTGCCTGAAGCGGATCCGGCGGTGTCGGGTTGAGCTTCATCTGGATCAGCATGGTCGCACCCATGATCACCGGCAGGATGAAGTACGGGTCCTTCGCCGACAGATCCTGGATCCAGCCCAGCCACGGCGCCTGACGCATCTCGACGCTGCCCAGCAGCACCCAGTACAGCGCAATGAACACCGGGATCTGCACCAGGATCGGCAGGCACCCGCCAAGCGGATTGATCTTCTCGTTGCGGTAGAGACTCATCATCTCCTGCTGCATCTTGGCCTTGTCGTTGCCATACAGCTCTTTCATGCGCTGCATGCGCGGGCCGAGCACGCGCATCTTGGCCATCGACTTGTAACTCGCGGCCGACAGCGGGAAGAACACCAGCTTGATCGCCACCGTCACCAGGATGATCGCCCAGCCCCAGTTGCCGGTCAGGCTATGGAACCACGACAGCACCCAGAACAGCGGCGCCGCAATCACCGTCAGCCAGCCGTAGTCGACCACCAGATCGAGTCCGGGCGCGATGTCCTGAAGCTTGTCCTGTTCCTGCGGACCGGCGTAAAGACGCGACTCAACCTTGCCACTGGCCCCGGGCGCGATCGCGGCAACCGGCACGATGACCCCGGCCGAGTAAAGATCGCCCCCGACCTTGCGTGCAAAGAACTCGCGCTCGACACCCTCGGTCGGCATCCAGGCACTGACAAAGTAATGCTGGACCATGGCTACCCAGCCATCGCTCGCGTTCTTTGCAAACTTGGCCTTGCCGTCTGCAATCTCGCTAAAGCTCACCTTCTGGAACTTGGCCAGATCGGTGAAGAAAGCCGGGCCGGTAAAGGTGGTCACCCCGAAAGCTTCAACCTGCTCAGCCTCCTTGCCGTCACGGGTGAGCTGGAAGTAGGCGTGTGCCGACAGCGGCTCGCCGCTGCCATTGGTGATCTCGTAGCTGAAATCAACCAGATAGTTGCCACGGTGGAAGGTCATCAGCTTGGTGACCTTGATTCCGTTCTGCTCCGGCGCCTCGAGACGCACCACCAGGGTGTCCTCACCCGCCTTCAACACCTGCTCACCTTCGGGCAGGCTGTAGATCGTGCGGTGATTGGGCAGCCCGTTACCGATCAGCCCGGCCTCGGCCGAATACAGATGGCGCTCGCCGTCGTCGAACAGCAAGAAGCCGCGCGTCTGGTCGGTGGTGGCCTGGTGCTTCTCGAACTCTAGACGGACGATGCTGCCGCCCTCGGCGGAGATGTCGGCGCGGAACAGGTCGGTGACAACACGTACTCGCGGCCCGGTCTTTGCAGCTTCGACCACAGGCAGTACGGAAGCCCCGGGGGTCAGCCCTGCAGTGGGGGTCGGCACACTGCTACCGCCCGCCTCCGCAGCAGCGCTTGCAGGCACCGGCTGTCGGGCCGGCTGGTTGTACTTTTGCCAACCGTCCCACAGCATGACCAGGGACAGGGAGAAAATCAGGAGGAGGATGAGGCGACGTTGATCCATCGGGTTCGTGGTCGTACAGTCGTTAGTCAGGGAACGGAATGATACCCGCCCTGAGGGAGGAACAAGCGCAGGCCGGCCTTAAAGTAAGGTCGGGGCGGGAAAAACCGGACAAATCCGGCGGCAGAGCAGTCACAGACGCGGCAGCTTCGACAACAACTGCAGCAGATCCTGGTTGATCTCCGCGCGCGTCGCAGTGGCCACCGGCGCATGCAGACGAACAATCAGATCGTATGCCGGAATCAAGACACGCTGACGACGAAAGATTTCGCGTGCAATGCGTTTAACGAGGTTCCGTACATTGGCGCGCTTGGCCAGCTTCTTTGCCACCACCACGCCGAAACGCGCGGAATCCAGCTCGTTGGGCCGGTAATGCAGCATGTAGAAACGGCCGCGCAACGCACGCCGAAAAGCAAAAACGGATGAAATCTCATCCGTTTTGTGCAATCTGTGAGCGCTTTGAAAACTCTGGTCAGCGCCCGCTGGGTCGACCACCTCAGACAGCGAGGCGATGACGGCCCTTGGCACGACGGGCGCGGATGACCGCACGACCGCCACGGGTCTTCATGCGGACCAGGAAGCCGTGGGTGCGCTTGCGACGGACGACGGAGGGTTGGTAAGTGCGTTTCATGATCGGCAGCCAGTGGTAAGGTCAAACGCGAGATTAAATTGGATAATGCCCTGTTTGTCAAGAACAATTGCCACCCACACCAGCGATTACCCGCTCCGGCAATTCTATCGGACGAATGCGCTTGCCTGTGGATAAGTCGGCTTTCGAGGGGTAGAATCACTGCCTTGATCATTCGCCAGCAAACGATGCGGTGTGTTCCGCTCGTTCCGGCTGACCGGATTATTCCCAGAAACAGGCCGCCAGGCCGTCGCTCCCGCTACGCCTCGTGTTGCAGGCGCGGCGTGTATGCTTTCGAGAATCGTGCCGCAAACGCAAACCGCCCCCTCCGTGAATCAGGATTTCTGGCCCTTCTGCCTGGCGCGCCTTGAACAGGAGCTGCCGCAGCAGCAGTTCAATACCTGGATCAAGACCCTGCAGGTTGTATGCGGTGGCAGCGACAGCGGCCCGGCCCTGACCCTGATCGCGCCCAATCGTTTCGTGATGCAGTGGGTGCGCGAACGCTACATCGGCCGCATCGGCGAGCTTGGTGAAGAGTTCCATGGCGTACCGCTGCTGCTCGACCTCCAGCTGCCCGCACCCGGTGCCGCCCGCGCGCCGGTCACCCCTGCCGCATCATCATCCCAGGCAAGCGCTCCGGCAACGACGCCAACAACGACACAGGGGCCCGTGCCGGCCAGCGAAACGCGCCCGGCCGCATCGCCCGCCATCATTCGCCAGGCCACCCCGGAGCCCCCGTCCGGCGCCGAACTCGCTTACGACAAGACCCGGCTCAACGCCGACTTCACCTTCGACACCCTGGTCACCGGCCGAGCCAACGACCTCGCCCGCGCCGCTGCGATGCAGGTGGCGCAGAACCCCGGCACCTCGTACAACCCATTGTTTGTATACGGCGGCGTCGGCCTGGGCAAGACTCACCTGGTGCACGCCATCGGCAATGCGGTGTTCCAGCACAATCCGCGCGCGGTGGTGCGCTACGTACACGTTGAGGACTACTACGCCGACGTGGTGCGCGCCTATCAGCAAAAGAGCTTCGATGCGTTCAAACGCTATTACCGCTCGCTCGACATGCTGATCATCGACGACATCCAGTTCTTCAACAACAAGAACCGGACCCAGGAAGAATTCTTCCACGCTTTCAATGCGCTCACCGAAGCCAAGAAGCAGATCGTCATCACCTGCGACACCTACCCCAAGGACATTCAGGGCCTGGAAGACCGCCTCATTTCCCGTTTCGACTGGGGTCTGACAGTGCAGATCGAGCCGCCGGAGCTCGAGATGCGGGTCGCGATCCTGCAGAAGAAGGCCGAGGCCCTGCGCGTGGTAGTGGACGACGATGTCGCGTTCCTGATTGCCAAGAACCTGCGCTCCAACGTGCGCGAACTCGAAGGCGCGCTCAACAAGGTCGTTGCCTACGCCCGCTTCCACGGCCGCAGCATCTCGCTCGAAGTGGCCAAGGACGCGCTCAAGGACCTGCTCAACGCACACAACCGCCAGCTCTCGATCGAGCACATCCAGAAAACAGTCGCCGACTACTACAAGATCAAGATCTCCGACATGCACTCCAAGAAGCGCACCCGGGTCATCGCCCGCCCGCGCCAGGTCGCGATGTGGCTGGCCAAGGAGCTCACCCCGATGTCACTGCCGGCCATCGGCGAGGCATTCGGCGGCCGCGACCACACCACCGTGCTGCATGCATGCCGTACCATCACCGAGCTGCGCCTCGGCGACCACCAGCTCAACCACGACGTACACGTGCTCACCCAGGTTCTGCGGGGCTGAGCCAACGATGACTTTCCGATCAATTTCCTGACCAGACTGACGCCATGCTCCTGCTCAACACCACCCGTGATGCGCTTCTCGCCCCGCTGCAGTCCGTGGCCGGCATTGTCGAAAAGCGCCACACCCTGCCCATCCTGTCGAACGTGCTGATCGAGAAGCAGGGCGACCGCCTGACCCTGCTCGCCACCGACATCGAAATCCAGATCCGCACCACCACGGCCGGCAACGCCGGCGGCGAGGATGTGGCAATCACCGTGGCTGCGCGCAAGCTGCAGGACATCCTGCGGGCGCTGCCCAATAGCGACGTCAGCCTCACCCTCGACGACAAGCGGCTCACGGTCAAGTCGGGCAAGAGCCGCTTCCAGCTGCAGACCCTGCCGGCGGCCGACTACCCGCGGATGAACCTGCCCGACGGTGCAGCCACCCGCTTTTCGATGCCGCAGCGCGCGTTCAAGCGCCAGCTCGCCCAGGTCGCCTACTCGATGGCGCAGCAGGACATCCGCTATTACCTCAATGGCCTGCTGGTGATCGCCGAGGACAGCGAACTGCGCATGGTCGCCACCGACGGCCACCGCCTCGCCTATGCCGCGAGCGAACTCGAAGCCCCCGTCACCCAGCGCTGCGAAACCATCCTGCCGCGCAAGACCGTGCTCGAACTGTCGCGCCAGCTTGCGGACAGCGACGACCCGCTCGAAGTCATCCTGGCTGGCAACCAGGCGGTGTTCCGCTTCGGTGCAATCGAACTCGTCACCAAGCTCATCGACGGCAAGTTCCCCGACTACCAGCGCGTGATCCCGCACAACCACCCCGGCATCGTCGCCCTGCCGCGTGTGCCCTTGCTGGCCTGCCTCCAACGTGCAGCCATTCTCACCAACGAGAAGTTCCGCGGCGTGCGCCTGGTGCTCGACGACGGCATCCTGCGCATCGTCAGCTCCAATGCCGAGCAGGAAGAAGCCCTCGACGAACTCGAGATCGACTACCACGGCACCAAGCTCGACATCGGCTTCAACGTCACCTACCTGCTCGACGTGCTCAACAACCTGTCGTCGGAGACCATCGAATGGCGCTTCAACGACGGCAACTCGAGCGCGCTCATCACCCTGCCCGGCAACGACCACTTCAAGTACGTCGTCATGCCGATGCGCATTTGACCCACCTCCGTTCCAGCAGCGATGAATCCGGCTCGTCCGGGTTCGATGCCCCCGCCAGCGGGGGCACGTTCTTTATGAATCACCCGAGATGACCATGTCCGAACCGCAAAACCTGCCCACCGCTTCCGCAATTGCCCACGAAGACTACGACGAAACCAGCATCCAGCAGCTCGAAGGCCTGGAAGCGGTCCGCAAGCGTCCCGGCATGTACATCGGCGACACCTCTGACGGCACCGGCCTGCACCACATGGTGTTCGAGGTCGTGGATAACGCCATCGACGAAGCCCTGGCCGGCCACTGCGACGACATCGTCATCACCATCCACGCAGACAACTCGATCTCGGTCACCGACAACGGCCGCGGCATCCCGGTCGGGGTCAAGATGGACGACAAGCACGAGCCCAAGCGCTCGGCAGCCGAAATCGTCATGTGCGTGCTCCACGCCGGCGGCAAGTTCAACCAGAACAGCTACAAGGTGTCTGGCGGTCTGCACGGCGTCGGCGTGTCGTGCGTGAACGCGCTGTCCAAGTGGCTGCGCCTCACCGTGCGCCGCGACAGCAAGAAGCACTTCCTCGAATTCCACCGCGGCGTGCCGCAAGACCGCCTGATCAACGTGGTAAACGGCGTCGAAGTGAGCCCGCTGAAGGTGCTCGGCGACACCGCCAAGCGCGGCACCGAAGTGCACTACCTCGCCGACGAAGAGATCTTCGGCACCATCGAATACCACTACGACATCCTCGCCAAGCGTCTGCGCGAGCTGTCCTTCCTCAACAACGGGGTCAAGATCCGCCTGATCGACCAGCGCAACGGCAAGGAAGAAGACTTCGCCTTCGCCGGCGGCGTGAAAGGCTTCGTCGAGTACGTCAACCGCACCAAGACCGTGCTCCACCCCACCGTGTTCTACGCCGCCGGCACCACCCGCATCCCCACCGGCCAGGGTCACGACGCCGAGCTGTCCGTCGAAGTGGCAATGCAGTGGAACGACAGCTATGCCGAACAGGTGCTGTGCTATACCAACAACATCCCGCAGGCCGACGGCGGCACCCACCTCACCGGCCTGCGCGCGGCGATGACGCGCGTCATCAACAAGTACATCGAAGAAAACGAGATCGCCAAGAAGGCCAAGGTCGACATCACCGGCGACGACATGCGCGAAGGCCTCGCCTGCGTGCTGTCGGTCAAAATGCCTGACCCCAAGTTCGCCAGCCAGACCAAGATGAAGCTGGTCTCGAGCGAAGCGCGCCCCGCGGTGGAAGAGGTGGTGGCAAACAAGCTCGGCGACTTCCTGCTCGAGCACCCCATCGACGCCAAAACCATCTGCAACAAGATCGTCGAAGCCGCCCGCGCCCGCGACGCCGCACGCAAGGCACGCGACATGACCCGGCGCAAAGGCATCCTCGACGGCGTCGGCCTGCCCGGCAAGCTCGCCGACTGTCAGGAGAAGGACCCCGCGCTGTGCGAACTCTACCTGGTCGAGGGCGACTCCGCAGGCGGCTCCGCCAAGCAGGGCCGCGACCGCAAATTCCAGGCCATCCTGCCGCTCAAGGGCAAGATCCTCAACGTCGAAAAGGCACGCTTCGACAAGCTGCTGCAAAGCCAGGAAATCGCCACCCTGATCACCGCACTGGGAACGAGCATCGGCAAGGACGACTACAAGCCCGAGAAGCTGCGCTACCACCGCATCATCCTGATGACCGACGCTGACGTTGACGGCGCCCACATCCGCACCCTGCTGCTCACCTTCTTCTACCGCCAGATGCCCGAATTGGTCGAACGCGGCCACATCTACATCGCCCAGCCGCCGCTGTACAAGATCAAGCACGGCAAGAGCGAGATGTACATCAAGGACGACCACGAGCTCAACAACCACCTGCTCAAGCTCGCCCTCGAAGGCGCCGTGCTGGTGCCGCGCGAAGGCGCCAACCCGATCGCCGAGGAATCCCTCGGCGGCCTCGCGCGCAGCTACCTGCTCGCCGAAGCCGTGACCCGGCGCCTAGCCAGCTACATCGACCCCGAAGTGCTGCAGGCCATGCTCGCCCACGACATCGCCATCAGCCTCGACGACGAAGCCGCCGCCCGCGACTCCGCCGCCCGCATCCAGCCCCACCTGCCCGACGGCCTGCAGATCTACGCCGAATACCACGACGAGTCCGAAGCCTGGCGCCTCACCATTGAGCGCCTGCACCACGGCAACCGCAAGTTCGGTTGGGTCGAAAACGACTTCCTCGTCTCCGGCGACTACCGCACCATCCGCAACGCCGCCGAAGCCATCACCGGCCTCGTCGGCCCCGGCGCCGAAATCCGCCGCGGCGAGAAACGTCATACCGTGGTCCGCTTCGCCGACGCCATCACCTGGCTGCTGGCCGAAGTCGAACGCGGTATCAGCAAGCAGCGCTACAAAGGTCTGGGCGAAATGAACCCCGACCAGCTATGGGAAACCACCATGGACCCCGCCGTCCGCCGCCTGTTGCGCGTGCAGATCGACGACGCCATCACCGCCGACGAGATCTTCACCACGCTGATGGGCGATAACGTCGAGCCGCGGAGGGCGTTCATCGAGAGCAATGCGCTGTATGCGCAGAATATCGATGTGTGATGGTTGTAGCGGGACCCATAAACTGGCAGTTCTGAACACATAAACTGGCAGACGGGCCGAAAAGGGGCGAGCAACCAAAGGTGCGCGCCCCTTTTTCTTTGTCGATCTTCGATGTGCAAGTTTGCAGGTTCGAAAACCTGCGGGTCGGCCGGCAAAGTGATTCAGAACCTGCCGTTCGACGCTGTCGGTATCGCTCCAATCGTCTCAGCGGAGCGCCGCGCAGACATCCCTGACGTGACTCCGTAGCCAGCGGTGGGCGGGATCGGCATCCAGCCTTGGGTGCCAAAGCAATGAAACCGTGATCTCCGGCGTGGCGACCGGTAGGGGGAAGCTGTGCATGCCGGCGCGCAGATTCCCGGTGTGGCGTTCGGGAACGCTGGCGATTAGGTCCGAGGCCCGAGCCAGGGCCAGCGCGGTCGAAAAGCCACCGACGATGGTGGCGATCTTCCGTTCCAATCCCAATGCGCTCAAGGCCTCATCAATCGGCCCCTTGTCCGCCCCCTGACGCGATACGTAGATGTGCCTTCCGGCCGCATAACGGGAAGGGGTGACCTCATCCTGGCTCAGTGGGTGTCCCATCCGCACGACGCCAATGAAACGGTCCCGGAACAATGCCTGCACACGCAGTTCCGGCGCCGTCGTCTGCCCCACAACACCGGTTTCCAGATCGACAAGCCCGTCGCGCAGCGGCTTGCTGTCCTTGTCCGGTTTCTGCACAAAGCACAGCCGCACGCCGGGTGCTTCCTCGCCAACACGGGCAATCAGGTCCGGTCCGAAATTCTCGACAAAACCCTCGCTGGTCCGCAGCGTGAAGGTCCTGATCAGTTGTTTGAGCTTGAGCTTCTCGGCGGGGCGTAAAACGGCCTCCCCATCCTGCACAAGCTGGCCGACGCGCTCGCGCAGTTCGATTGCACGCGGCGTCGGCACCAGACCGCGCCCGGCCCTGACCAACAAAGGATCACCCGTCGCCTCGCGCAATCGCGCCAGCGCCCGGCTCATTGCCGACGCGCTGAGCCGCAAGCGTCGAGCGGCGCGTGCCACGCTGCCTTCGGCGAGCAAGACATCAAGGGTGAACAGCAGGTTCAGATCGGGTCTCGACATGGGGCAACGATAGCAGTGTCTGCTCGATATGTGGCGTCAGACGCATCAATAAGATGCAACCGCTGCGCCTTCCGCCATGCCATGCAAAGACCTACGATCCAGATAGCCCCCTTTGGGCCCTGCACGTAAAAGGAGTTCATGGTGAAAACACTCATTGCAAGGCAAGTCGAGGAGGACGCTCGTAGCACGGAAACGACGTCGTCGGCGCGCTGGGCGCTGGCCAGCCTTGCGCTAGCCGTGTTGCTGTCCTCCCTCGGCACCAGCATTGCCAATGTGGCCTTGCCGAACCTGGCAGAGGCGTTCAACGCTTCCTTCGCGGCGGTCCAGTGGATCGTCATTGCCTATCTGCTCGCCATCACCACCCTGATCGTCAGCGCCGGACGACTCGGCGACATCATGGGTCGCAGAAGGCTGCTATTGATCGGCATTGCTCTGTTTACGCTCGCCTCGCTCCTGTGCGCCATGGCACCCACACTGTGGCTGCTGATCGCTGCGCGTGCGCTGCAAGGCTTGGGTGCAGCCGTCATGATGGCCCTCACCATGGCTTTCGTCGGCGAGACGATACCAAAGGCAAAAACTGGCAGCGCCATTGGCCTGCTGGGAACGATGTCGGCAATTGGCACCGCACTTGGCCCCTCGCTCGGGGGTGTCCTGATCGCCGGGTTCGGTTGGCGGGCGATATTTTTCATCAACCTTCCGCTGGGTGCCCTGACGCTTTTTCTCGCCCATCGCTACCTGCGCGCTGATCAAGGCAAGCCGAAAAACGAGCGCGCCCGTTTCGACACGGTCGGCACGCTCCTCCTTGCGTTGACGCTCGCCGCCTATGCGCTGGCGATGACCATGGGGCGCGGAAGTTTCGGGCTGCTCAATATTGTGCTGTTACTGGTTGCCTGCGTCGGCATCGGCCTCTTCGTGTTTGCCGAAGCAAGAAGCCCATCACCCTTGATCCAGGTTGCGATGTTTCGCAAGCTTGAGCTGAGTGCGAGCCTGGTCGCCAGTGTCCTTGTCTCGAGCGTGATGATGGCGACGCTGGTCGTCGGGCCGTTCTATCTTGCTCGTTCGCTCGGACTAGAGTCGGCAATGCTTGGACTCGTCCTGTCCGTCGGCCCGGTGGTGGCCGCACTGACCGCAGTGCCTGCCGGACGCCTGGCAGACCGGCTTGGCACCCACTGTGTCACCACCGTTGGACTGATCGGCATGGCGACCGGCGCCCTCGCGCTTTCCCTGTTGCCGACAACGCTCGGCATCCCCGGCTACATCGCACCCATCGTCGTCATCACCGCCAGCTATGCGTTGTTCCAGACGGCCAACAACACTGCGGTCATGATCGATGCCAGCCCGGACCAACGTGGCGCCATTTCCGGAATGCTCAACCTGTCGCGCAACCTCGGCCTGATCACCGGCGCATCCGTCATGGGCGCAGTCTTCGCATTCGGATCGGCGACGAACGACATTACAGCGGCGCCTCCCGATGCCGTTGCCACTGGCATGCGAATCACCTTCATGGTTGCGGCGACCCTGATCGTCATGGCACTCGCCATCACTGCAGGTGCTCACCGTCGCACATTCCGGAATCGGGAATTGGCGCCGTAAGCCAGGCAAAGTCGGGGACGACATGGACTGGCGCGAGCCGGACAGGCCGGAACTCCAAATATAGCGAAGGTCTAATAGACGTTGCAATGGAAGGGGCCCTGATCATCCATTCATCCGACGGCACAAGAGAGTTTGTCGCAGCTAAAGTTTGGGCGAAGCGTTGGGTCAGGGCGGTTCTACTGGGGGAGGATCTCACCATGAGCACAAAGCAAAACGAACGCCGCAAGGGAACGCCCAGGGCCTGGGTGGCGCGGACCATGCGCTTGCCGCTGATCATCGCATCCATTGCGTGCTCCATGGCGCATGCCGACATGGCCGAACCCGCGACCGCAAGGACGCAGCTCCTCAGCAGCAAGAAGATGGGCCTGAAGCTCGAGGTTCAGCCTGGCGGATGGGGGAACGTGTCGAAGGAGTCCATCGAAACGGTGCTGTATTCAGTCGCCGATGTGTTGATGTCCCAGGTGCCGAACAAGCTGACCGTCCCGATCGTCGTCAGTCACACCAACCGAAGCCCGGTCGCCCTGTATGAGCGCGGCCCGGCGGGCGAATATCGGGTTCATCTGCATGCCAGCGGAGAAAACTGGCATCTGTATGTGTACGAGTTTGCCCATGAGCTGTGCCACATCCTCTCGAACTTTGAGGAGAACGTCGGCGCGGACACCACCAAGTACAACCAGTGGTTCGAAGAGACCCTGTGTGAAACGGCCTCGCTGTTTGCGCTGAAAAACCTGGCGGCAAGCTGGGAGACTTCCCCTCCTGCGCCGAACTGGTCAAAGGAAGCTCGCAAGCTGCGCCGATTCTTCGACCACTTGATCGCCGAAGGGCATCGGCAGTTACCGCCGCACACCCCGCTGGTTGCCTGGCTCCATGACAACGAGGAGCGCTTGCGCCACGACCCCTATCGCAGGCACGAAAACGAAGTGATGGCCAATCTGCTGCTACCGCTTTTTCAGGAAAACCCGCAGAACTGGGAGGCGCTGAGGTACTTAAACCTCGACCCCTCGGACGCCCGGAACAGCCTGCGCGATTACCTCGACAACTGGTACAAGAACGCACCGCCAGCACACAAGCAGTTCGTTGGCGGTATTCTCGCGCTATTTTTGCTTGAGGATGTGGCGCCAGGCCCCCTGGCCGACGCCGGCGAAACAAGCGTCATTGCCGGGCTTGCCGAGGTCACAGGGCGTGGATTCGCGACCCGCCGACGCTGAGATAAGTAGTTACAGAACTTACCCCCTCAGACCCGGATCCAAGTCTCACTGCATCGGCGAAAGCAGGTGCGGTTCCCTGCTATCAGGGACAGGGTCAGGGACACGCGGTGATGGTGTCCGCGGTTGCTGTACCAAGTGGATCGGTTAAAGGAGACGTACCATGAAATACATTCCTTTACGCAAAACCGGGCTTGGCCTGCTGGTCATTGCAGGCGCACTGACACCCCTAGCCTCGCTCGGCGCGGAATCGATGGTTTGGTCGTACGACGAAAGCGCCGTTCATGACAATCTGAGAAGCATCCAGGCCGCACCGAGCATGATCGATGCTGAGCGCGGCGCGCAGGGGCCCGTCCGGACAGAATTCACGGAGCCCGTGTGGTCGTACGATGAAAGCGCCGTTTACGACAATCTGAGAAAGATCCAGGCTGCACCAAGCATGACCACCGGACGCGGTGCACAGGGGCCGGTTCGTACCGACTTTATGGAACCCACCTGGTCGTATAGCGAAAGCGCGACGTACGACAACCTGAGAAGCATCCAGTCGGCGCAGTAATACAGACTGCGCAGAAGCAAACAGTGGCAGACGCCGGCCTCAGGGCACCAATAGGCAGTGCCAACCCCAGGAAATTGCAGTTGATCGCGAAGGGCGGGTGAACTGGAACGGTTCCCCGCCATTTTTCTGGTCATTCGCGACCCTGCTTGCGCGCGATGCCGATGCGCCGGTTGCAGCGCAGGCGCTTGCGGGAACGGTCAACCGAAAGGCGCGACCCCGAACAGCGACACGTGCAGATAGCGCGCGAACACGAACCAGGCAACCAAGCCGGCGACGATCGCAATTGCGTCCCTGGCCAGCGAACCTCGGCTCCGCGTAACGCCCTGCGCACGATCACGCTTGCGCGAACTCGAAAAGCTCGCGATCGCCCACGCGAGAAAGCTCCCGAACAACAGTACATCCGCCAGCGTCCCGTTCGAGATCAGGTGCGCCACCGCCCACAACTTCACCCCCAAGACCATGGGGTGTCCGATCGCGGCCTTGATCCGCGTACCCGGTACGTAGGCTGCCGCAATCAGGATGAAAGCGGGCACGATCAGCAAGGCCGCAAGATGTCGCGTCCACATCGGCGGAAACCACAGATAGACCGGATCCATGCGCGTCTGCCCGTAGCCCCACACAATAAGCACGAGGCCGATGATCGAGGCGAGGGAATATGCCAGCTTCCACTTCGTCATGCCGTAATGCGCGATGTACTGGGCGCGGTTGTCCTCGGCAAAGATCCGCGCCGAGTGAGTGCTGAGAAAGAGCACGAGTCCAATGATCAAAGCGGTCATGCGGTGTTCTCCATGGTGAGTTCAGATCGAGCAGCGCGCGGGTCGCTACGGTGAATGCCGTACAGACCCCGTCGGTCGGGTTTTCTATACTTGTGGTAATGGCAGAGGAAGGTGGCCAGTAAAGTCGTGCCAAACCTCCATGATCATCCCGATCGCATCCTCACGACCGATGAGTATCGTCGAAAAAATCAACCTCACCGGTGCCAGCAAGCGCCGACAAGTAAGCCGCCAAAAAAAGATCCTGCGTCGGGGGCACCGCGGTCGTCTGCCTGTGTCAAAGGCACCATAACAGCATGAGGAGACCTTGATGTTCAAGACGATCACTGCGACCTATGATAACAAGACCGCTCTCAGCAACGTGTTTGACGACCTGATCAACGACGGACTCCCGCGCGAAAAGATATATCTCGACGAGGATGTCCTCCAGGTCAAGGTCATTGTTCCAATCGCGACCGAGTCCGGAATCACCGAAATTCTGCGACGGCACGGTCCAAGCAAAGTGGTCTGACGGATACGGCGTCGGCGAGTTCCCGCGGCCCCGCTGAAGCAGGGCGGCTGGACGGATTTGCGTGCTCAATCCGGGATCGCGATGCCTGATCCGGATGAAGACCATCGCCCCGGTCTGTACCATCCTTGCACGGAGCGCGAGAGGCTGTCCGCCCTTGCTCTACAATCGGAGCGACCGCTCCATGGAGACACTTCCGTATGATCCGCTTATCGCTTCTGGCGCTCGTTGTATCGCCTCTCGTCCTGTCAGCGTGCACAACGACCCCACAGCCACCGTCTGACACCCAGGCATCCGGCGCAGGCCCGGCGCACCGCAACGGTCAGCTCGATTTCGAGCTTGCAAGCGGCAGCTACAGTTGCGAGTACGGGCTGAATGTCCATGTCCGGCGTGAAGTTCATGCACACGTGAATACCCGCATCCACGTCGGCTGGAACGGCAGAAGCTACCAGCTCGAACGCGATCCCTCCCACTCGGGCCTGCCGCGTTTCGAGGATGTATCGAGCGGCCTGGTGTGGATCGACCTGCCATGGAAGGGCGTGCTGCTGGAAGGCAAGACCCACAAACCGCTCGCCAACGAGTGCCGCGCCGCCTGAAACCAGGCTCCTGCAACCTGTGTCCGCGGGTACGCCGTGATGGCCGTGCGTCCTCACATGTAAGACAATCGCAGCCCCATTCGGCCGGCGGCCGATGCGTTCCGACGCCGGCTGCCGCCACGACCACCGATATCAGGGCATGACCAAGACCTCTTCCAGCAGCACGCTTGCCAGCCCGCGGTTTCAGCCCATCGGCTTCACCCCGACCGCCGAGCAGACCGACATCCAGACCAACAGCGCGCGCTACCTCATCGCGATGGCCAATGCCGGAGCGGCGAAGACCACCACCCTGGCCCTGCGCATAGCCGAGTCAATCAAGCGTGGGGTGTCGCCCGATCACATGGTCGCGCTCACGTTCTCCAGCGAGGCAGCGCGGGTGCTGAAAAAGCGCCTGGTCGAGATCGGCGTCGATGACAAACTCGCGCGCCGGGTCCGGTGCACCACCTTCGACGAGTTTGCCCGCCAGGCACTGCGCGAGCACGAGGCCTACGACACGCCCTTTCTGCCCAGCTTCGAGGCGGTCGCCCCGCATGTGCGGGTCGCGGTGAGCGAGGTCCGCCGCCACAACGCCGAGCGGCGCAGCCCGCGCGAACTCTGGCTGCCCGAGCACAATGCCCAGATCGCCGACTTCCTCAAGATTGCGCGGCAGATGAAGGCACAGCAGGTGTCACCCGAACTGGACGAAGACGACACCGTCGCCGCGCGGGCCGAAGCGATCAATGTGCCCGAGGGCCTGTTCGCCCTGTATCGGCAGCTGGAGAAAAACCGCGCTGGCGATGGCGACGGCTGTCTGTGGCGCGCCGAGCTCGACGCCACCTTCGATCTGGCCTCCTTGCTCGCGCAGCCGGGCGTACCGGTCCGTCTGCCCGCCTACCGCGTGGTCATTGTCGATGAGTTGCAGGACATGAACCCCGCCACCCTGACCTGCCTGGAGCACCTGATTGAGCAGGGCCGCGCCTGGTTCACCGGCGCCGGCGACTTCGATCAGATCATCCACCGCTGGGCTGGCGCCGACCCGAGCTTCGTCGCCACCCGCCTCGGCGCGAGCTGGCACGGGGTGAAGCGCCTGCCGCTCACCACCACCTTCCGCCACGGCCCGGCCATGGCCCTGGCCACCCACTTTCTCAAGCACAAACCAGTTGTGTCAGGACGCGGCCACGACACCCGGCTGCGGCTCGAACGCTACACCGACCCGCGCGACGAAGCGGCCAAGCTCGTCGCCGGCCTGCTCGACTGGCAGCAGCGGGGCCATCGACTCGATGCCTGCGCCGTCATCCTGCGCGCGCCGCACCAGTCGATCGCGATCGAGAACGCCCTGCTCGAGGCCGGCATCGGCTGGCGGGTGGAGGGGCTGGAGAGCTATCTGCTGCGCAGCGAGATCCTGCTGCTGCGCGGGGTGATCGCGTTTGCACTGGAAGACTACGAGTCCATTCCCGGGGCGGACAAGCGCTTCCAGGTGCTGCAGGCGCTCGAACTGTGGCAGGAGCTGTCCTGGGGCACGCGCCGCGTGGACGATCTCAAGACCGCAGCCGCCCAGCCCGATCTGTTCGACGCGTTTCTCAAGGGCCGCCTGCTGCGGGCGCAAACCCGGGCCGACAAGGCCGCCGCCGACCTCTCCGAAGACGCCGAGATGCAGGCCGCCCATCGGATGCTGAGCCTGATCGCCCGGCTGCGCCGCGAGGGGCGCCACGACGAAGCCAACGCCGTGCTCGGCCAGCAGCATGACGATGCACAAACCGTCGACGAAGCGCCCGCGCAGCGCCATGCGCGGCTGCGGCTGCAACAGGCACTGGCGGTGTTACGCGCAGCGCCGGCCGACGAACCCGCCCACCTGTCCCTGCAGCGCGCGGTCGCGGCGCTCGACCTGCGCGGTGTGGCGCAACGGCTGTTCATCGACCCGACCACCGCCGAGATGGTGGCGAAGTCGGTCGATGGCTTCATCGACGCAGCACGCCGCATCAACCAACCCTTGCGCGCGTTCGCCCTGTGGCTACGCCAGGCCGAAGAAAAATCCGCCGAACTGCGCAAACGCAAGACCGTGCTGCTGTGCACGGTCGAAGCCGCGAAGGGGCAGGAGTTCGACAGCGTCATGCTGCCCGGCCTGGAGGATGGTACGTTTCCGATGGCGGGCTGGGACCGCAGCGAGGAGAGCAACCGCTTTTATGTTGCGGTCACCCGGATGCGCGACGAACTCACCCTGTTCGTTCCGGAAACCAGCGCAAGCATAAGTCCCTTGGTGACCGCCATGAAGCTGGAAACCGCGATCGCGCGCGGTCGCAGCCAGCTCGATGCGCTGCTCACCGGCCACGCGGCGGCCGGATTTTAGCCACCGTGGCATTCTTTCTGTTTTCTGTGTGAAATCCACGCACGGCCAGCGCTCCGCGGATCCGCTATCATGGCTATACAAGCTATGACTTAAGTCATAAGGAATGCCAATCGGGAGAGTTATGCATGGCTCGAAGGGTCTCTTCAGCAACGCCCGACACGCGCGCTGAAGCGTTGCGCCTTGAAGCGGAAGAGCGCCTGCCCGCCGGGCTCGTCGACTTGGCGGACGAGCCCGGCGATCTGCCACGACTGGTTCATGAGCTACGGGTACATCAGCTCGAACTGGAGATGCAGAACGAGGAGTTGCAGCTGGCAAGGGCCCAGTTGGAGGAAACCCGCGACCGCTACATCGACCTCTACGAATTCGCGCCGGTTGGCTACCTTTCGCTGTCGCAAGCAGCGCGGATTAGCGCCATCAACCTCGCCGGCGCCTCCTTGCTCGGCGCGGATCGCCATGATCTGCTGAACTTCCAATTCGCTCGCCTGGTAGCTCCCGCCGACCACGACCGCTGGCACCGGCACTTTCAGCACGCCCTGCAGCAAAGCGCAAACCAACGCATCGAACTGACCCTGCAGCGCACCGACGGGTCGACTTTTCCGGCCCAGCTTGACAGTGCACACGCCACCGACGCCGACGGGTTACCTGCGCTGCGCATGACGCTCACCGACATCACCGAGCGCAGGCAACTCGAGGCGGCACGCCAGGAGGCGCCGAGCTGGATCCGGCTCAAGAAGATTGCCGACCGCTTACCCGGGATGATCTACGAGTTTCGCCTGCGCCCGGATGGCAGCATGTGCTTTCCCTACGCCAGCGAAGCCATGCACACCATCCATTACGTGAGCCCGGACGAAGCGCGTGACGATGCATCCTGCGTCTTTGCCCGCATTCACCCGGATGATCGTGAGGCCTTCACCGCCTCGATACACCAGTCGGCACAGACGCTGAGCCCATGGCGACACGAATACCGGGTGAGCTTCGACGATGGAAGCATCCGCTGGTTGCTCGGCAACGCGAACCCGACGCGCGACGCGGACGGCTCCACGCTCTGGTATGGCTTCATCACCGACATTACCGAACACAGGCGCACCGAAGAAAAGCTCCAGCTCGCGGCCAAGGTATTCGCCCACACCCGCGAAGGCATCATGATCACCGACGCCGACGGCAACATCATCGAGGTCAACAAGGCCTTCACCCAGATTACCGGCTACGACCGTGACGAGGTCATCGGTCACAACCCGCGCATATTGAGTTCGGGCCGACACGGTAAGGAATTCTATGAGCTCATGTGGCGCACGCTGACCAAGAAGGGCTACTGGTACAGCGAGGTCTGGAACCGGCGCAAGAACGGCGAGCTTTTTGCCGAGATGCTCACGGTCAGTGCCGTCTACGACGCCAAGGGTCAGGCCGAGCATTACGTCGCGCTGTTCTCCGACATCACCGCGCTCAAGGAGCACGAAAGTCAGCTCGAGCACATCGCTCACTATGATGCCCTGACCACCTTGCCCAACCGCGTGCTGTTTGCCGACCGCCTGCACCAGACCATGGCCCAGGCCCAGCGCCGGCGGCAGAAGCTGGTCGTGGCCTACCTTGATCTCGATGGCTTCAAGACCATCAATGACCGGCATGGCCACGAGACCGGCGATCAGCTGTTGATGGCATTGGCGGCACGCATGAAACAGATCCTGCGCGAGGGCGACACCCTTGCCCGCATCGGCGGCGACGAGTTCGTGGCGGTGCTGGTCGATCTGCCCGATATCGCCGCCAGCACACCCATGCTCAGCCGCATGCTCGCCGCCGCCGCCGAACCGGTCGTGGTCGGTGATCTCCTGCTGCAGGTTTCGGCCAGCGTCGGCGTGACCTTCTACCCGCAGGCGGAAGAGGTCGATGCCGACCAGTTGTTGCGCCAGGCCGATCAGGCGATGTATCAGGCCAAACTCTCGGGCAAGAACTGCTACCACGTGTTCGACGCCGAACTCGACCGCAACACCCGCGGGCACCACGAGAGCGTGGCGCGCATTCGCAAGGCGATGGTCGACGACGAGTTCGTGCTTTATTACCAGCCCAAGGTCAACATGCGCACCGGCGCAGTGATCGGCGCGGAAGCCCTGATCCGCTGGCAACACCCGCAACGCGGCCTGCTGTCGCCCGCGGTGTTCCTGCCGGTGATCGAAGATGATCCGCTCGCGGTCGTGCTCGGCGAATGGGTGGTCGATAGCGCGCTGGCCCAGATGGAGACCTGGCATGCGGCCGGCCTGAACGTACCGGTCAGCGTCAACATCGGTGCGCGCCAGCTTCAGGCCAGCGACTTCATCCAGCGCTTGCGCGGCCTGCTGGCGGCGCATCCCGAAATCAACCCCGCCAACCTCGAGCTCGAGGTGCTAGAAACCAGTGCGCTCGAAGATCTGGTTCAGGTTTCCGGGGTCATCGAAGCGTGCCTCAAGATCGGCATCCACTTTTCGCTCGACGACTTTGGCACCGGCTATTCATCGCTGACCTATCTGAAGCGTCTGCACGTCAGTCAACTCAAGATAGACCAGAGCTTCATCCGCGACATGCTGGACGATCCGGATGACCTGGCCATCGTCGAGAGCGTACTGGGCCTGGCCACTGCCTTCCGACGCAAGGTGATCGCCGAGGGCGTGGAAAGCCCCGAACACGGCGAAATGCTGCTTCAACTGGGCTGCGAACTTGCACAGGGTTTCGGCATTGCCCGCCCCATGCCTGCGCACGAACTGGCGGCATGGATGGCAAGCTGGCATCCCGATCCGCTGTGGACCACGCAGCCCGTGGTAAGCAGTGCCAACCTACAGCTTCTTTATGCCATCGTGGAGCACCGCGCCTGGATTGCAGCCGTTGAAAAGCACCTGACCGACAAGCGCGCCACCCCGCCTCAGCTCGACCACCACCAATGTCGCCTGGGCGAATGGCTCGATGCCGAAAGGCTGGCCGAGCGCGGCACACGGGATGACTTCCAGGCCATCGACACCGTGCACCAACAGGCCCATGCGCTCGCCACCGAACTTTGTGCGCTCAACGCTCACGGCCGGCAACACGAAGCGATCGCCCGGATGGGGGAGCTGTGTGATCTACGCAATACCCTGCTTGCACTGCTGAAAAACGGGCAGAGCCATCGTTGAGTACATCGCCCGCCTAGCGCCGTGTCAGCAGCAAGCCGCACTCCAGGTGATGGGTATATGGAAACTGATCGAATACCGCCGCCGCCGCCACGGCGTGGGTAGCCTGTAGTGCGGCGACGTTTTCCTGCAGGGTTTGCGGGCTGCACGAGATGTACAGGATGTGATCGAAGCCGGCCGCCAGCGCCAGGGTCGGTGCATCCAGTCCGCTGCGCGGCGGATCGACGAACAGCGTGGTGAAGCGGTAGCTGTCGAGGTCGATGCCCTGCATCCGGTTGAATTCCCGTTCGCGGGCGAGCGCGCCGCTGATCTCGTCGCTCGACATGCGCACCATCGCCACGTTGTCGACCCCGTTTACAGCAAGGTTGTAGTGCGCTGCCTGCACCGACGACTTGCTGACCTCGGTCGCCAGCACCCGTCCGAACAGCGGCGCCAGCGCGATGGTGAAGTTACCATTGCCGCAATACAGCTCGAGCAAGTCGCCGCCAATGTCGGTGGCCTGGGCGCGGGCCCAGCCGAGCATCTGCCGGTTCACGCCGCCATTGGGCTGGGTGAAGCTGCCTTCGACCTGCTGGTAACTCAGTTCGCGACCATCGAGCTCGAACCGCTCCAGCAGCCAGTCACGTCCGATCACGATCTTCTGCTTGCGGCTGCGTCCGATCAGCTGCACTGCCAGTTCGGTGGCCAGCACCCGGGCGGCAGCCTCCCAGGCTTCATCGAGCGGGCGATGATAGATCAGCACGATCATCAGTTCGCCACTGAGCGTGGTCAGGAACTCCACCTGGAACAGGCGGCGCTTGAGCGCTTCGCTCTGCTGCAGGCGCTCGCGCAGGCGCGGCATCACGGCGCTGATCGCCTCCGCCGCCGGGGGAAAATCCTCGATCACGATCGGCTGTTTGGGCTCCGCGGGGTCGAACATCGCGTAGTCCACCCGCTCGCCCTGATGCCACATGCGAAACTCGGCACGCAGCCGGTAATGCAGCGGCGCGGACGGGAAAACCGCAGGCTCGGGCACGTCGAAAGCGGCAAAGTCGCGCTTGAACTGCGACACCTTGTGCGCCAGTTGCGCGGGATATTCGGCGGGATCGTAAACGGGTAGGGGCATGGTGTTTGTGGGAGTAGGGGCCGTTCCGGAACGAGGCGCACCGACAGGGCTGTTGGCCGAGGGCGGAATATACCCCTACCGAACGCACAGCGGGAAAACGGCAGGCGCCAGCGCAGCCACCGCAGTAAGCGCCCCGGTTACAGCAGCCGGACGCGGCGGCAATCAGCGCTCGGGCTCGTCGCGGGTCTTCACCTCGCGTATCACCTCGCCCTCGATCACCAGGCCGCCCGGCGGGTTCTCGCGCATTTTCCGGCGCAGATCACGCGACTTCCACCACAGATAGCCCCAGGCCACGACACCCACGGTCAGCACCAGCGCAAACACCACCACCGAAAACATCAGGGCCAGGGCGAACACGCCGGCGGCAACCGCAAACGTGACGATTTTCTGCAGCAGGCTGCGGGGTTGGCCGGGCTTGGGTGAGAACTGCTGGAAGAAATCCTTTCGCCTCTTATCGGTATGCATGGTTTTCCTTGCGGCCATAGGCGCCGCTATCCGGTGAAATGTTCGATCAGGAATGCAGCTTCGGCGCGGAAGAATTCTCGCCATCGCGCGCGCGCTGCTTGGCAGCCACAAACTCGGCACGCGGAATGTAGAGCAGGTCGCCGAGCTTGAGCATCAGCTGATTCTCGTGATGGCTGAGTACCCCGTCGGCAAACGCGACCTGCCACAGATACTCGACCATACGCACCTTCTGCTCGAGGCTGAAACCGCGGTTGAGCTGTGAGGTAAAGGTAAACAAATCGGGGGCATCGCGCGAGGTAGTGGTGGCCAGTTCGAACAAACGCGCCACCTCGTCGTCGGCAAGGGTGAATTTATCGCGCAGCGCGCCAACGACCGCCCGTTTCTCGTGCTCGGTACATTCTGCGTCGGCCCGCATCATCTCGATCAGCAGCACGCCGGTCGCAAGCTGCAAAGTATGCTCACGCCCTTGCGGGTCGTGCCCGGCGGGCGCGCCGGAAGTAAGGGTGAGGCTGTTGAAAAGCGCTTTCAAGCTGCTGATCATGGCAGGCACTTCGATGAATGGAGTAAGTCATAAGTGCGCAGTTGGGCGAAAGAGTTCCGCGTCACGCCAATCAAGCCAGCCACCGGACGCCCGCCCGACGACGTATACGACCACGAATCCTGGCAGGCATCACACGCTCCAGGTCGCCCGACCACGCTCTTTGGCCCGATACATCGCAAGGTCGGCCTGATGCAGCAGCGCGGCAGCGTCACAAGCATCGTCAGGGAAGCGGGCGATGCCGACGCTGCACGAGATTTCCAGCACGTGCTCATCGATCACGAACGGGCGCGACAGGCTGTCGACGACCCTTTCGGCGGAGCGCTCACCAGCCCCGACCGCGTCTTCTCCCGACATCAACACCACGAACTCGTCGCCCCCGATACGCGCAACCGTATCCTCGTCACGGAACAGGACCTCAAGGCGTCGAGCTACCTCATTCAACAACAGGTCACCGAGTTCATGCCCGAAACGGTCGTTGACCGGCTTGAACTGATCCAGATCGATGAACAGCACCACCACACACGCAAGATTGCGGCGCGCTTTACCGATCATGCGCTCAAGACGATCAGTCATCAGCGCCCGGTTGGGCAAACCGGTGAGCGGGTCGTAATTGGCCTGGCGCCAGATCTCAGCGTCCTTGCGCCGGCGCTCGGTCACATCGGAGAGCATGACAATGCGCTGCACACCTCCGGCATCGCGCACGGTGGAGAGCAGGGCGTGGCCAGTGTAGGTGTCGCCACTGCGGTGCAAACCGTCAAAATCATCCGCCCAGCGGTCACTGGCGTGACTGCGGATAATCGCTCCCAGGTTACGGGCACCGGCATACGTCGGTGACAACATTTCCGGGGTACGCCCCTTCACCTCCTGCTCGCGGTATCCGGTGATGGTCGAGAATGCCGGATTGATGCTGACGATCCGGTCGTCAGGATCAATCACCAGGATACCTTCCGCCATGTTGTCGAGCACCTTGCGGTAATGCGCTTCACGTTCGCCCAGGGCACGGACCACACTCTCATACCGGGCCAGGGCCACAATGAGCGCCCCGGTCGCAAGCAGGATCAGAGAAGTCGAGACGATGGTGCGTATCAAGGACCAGCGGTTGAACGCACGCGTTGCGGCAAGCGCATCGTCGAGCGCGATACCGGACACCATGATCAGCCCCGACGGCAGGCGGATCCAGGAGAACAGGCGCTCTATCCCGTCATTGCTTCCCCACGCCACAAAGTCGCCTTCGACCTGCTCGCGCTGCAGCAGGAAAGGTCGATCCAGCGGCACCTGCTTACCAAAGTAATCGGCGGAGTCGAGTGTCCGCAACAGATAGTGACCATCGGCGCTGAGCAGCGTCAGCGTGTCTCCCGGCGAATGTCGGTAGCGGCGCAATTGCGCCATCCAGACCTCGGGCGAAACCGCAATCGAAACCACCCCTTCGAAGCGGCCATCGCGCTTCACCGCGCGGGCAATCTGTATGCTCCACTTGTTGGTCAGGCGGCCAAGCACCGGATTGCTGACCACCAGCTGTTCGCCCTCGTCAGCCGCAAGCGTCTCGAAATAATCGCGGTCGCCAAGGTAATTACGCGGGGCAGCACCAAGCGACGAATAGCTCAGGTATCCGTCTGCATCGATATGAAACAACTGCAGGACCAGGTCCGCAGGCAGTGCTTCGGTGACGATACGGCCCTGTAACGCGAGTGCCTCCGGCCCTGCCTTTGCCGCCGCACTTGCCGTTCGCAAAGCAAAATCAAAGCGGTCGATCGAGGCCTGCACCGTATCGCTCGCCGCCCTGACCTGGATGCCTGCCTCGGTCCGGACCCGCTCGACTTCCGCCCGCTCATTGGCGCGGGCAGACACAATGAGGTCATGCCACACAACCACAAGCACAAGCAGGCAGGCCGCGCCGATCAAGACCCTGATCAGGCAAAGCGGACGCTCGTTGCAGCTCGCCACCAGACGGGGCAGGAAGTTTGCCACTGAACACCGATCTCCGGGATGAGAAAACCGTTCGCTGCATCAACAGGGTAAGGGCCTGGATCCGGGCCACCACCAAGTATGGGCGAATATTACACTGTCGCGCGCCAGGCGCCGGGGCCGTTGCGTAACGCCCCTTCCCAAAGCGGGCGGATACGCGGGGCGATGCGCATTACATCAGCCGTAGACTCCGCAAGGCCATGATGCCGACGCTGGTGCTGAGGATGGAGCCAAGCGTGGTCAGGGCGATGATGTTGGCCGCCAGTGTGGAATTTCCGCCCATCGCACGAACCATGACGTAGCCCGCAGCGGCCGAGGGTGCAGACGCCATCAAGGCGAGCGTGCCGAGTTCGACTCCGCGAAAACCCAAGAGCACTGCGCCCAGCGTAAACACAGCCGGTACCACAAGCAGCTTGCCGACGGCGGCGAGCAGGGTATTGCCCAACTCCAGCCGCAGGCTACGGAAATTGAGCGAGGCCCCGGTGCACAACAGGGCCAGTGGCAACGTCATGTCCGCGAAGTACCGGCCCGACTGCAGCACCAGCCCGGGCAGCGAGATCTCCAACCAGGATACCGGCAGCGCCAGCAGGATTCCGATGATCAGCGGATTGGTCGCAATCCCCTTCGCCATCCGGCCCAGCCCCGGGCGTTTGTCCAGCGAGCGGCTCAGCGTCACCACCCCCAGCACGTTGACCAGGATGGTGACGAGCCCGAGATAGAGCGAGGCCGTGACCAGACCCGCTTCGCCGTATGCATTCACGCAGTAGGCCAGGCCAATGACACCGAAGTTCGAGCGAAACGCCCCCTGCACCACGACGCCACGATCGCGCTCGGGGTGCACGATGAACTTCGCCAGCCATTCCAGCACCATGAAAATCAGCAGGGTGGCGAGCAGCCCGTAGCCGATCATGCCGAGACTGGCCGAATCGGCGATCCGCGTCTTGCTGATGCTGAGAAAGAGCAGGGCGGGCAGGGCGATGGTAAATACCAGCTTCGATCCCCCTTCGATGAAGCCGTCGGTGATCATGCCGATGCGACGCAGGAACACCCCGAGCGCGAGAATGACGAAGATCGGTCCGGTAACCGCAAAGGAGAACTCTAGGATCGCAAGAAAATCGGACATCGGCGGCGCCTTATTGCACTGCCCTTATCTCACTGCGTCGGAACGAGGAAACAAGGGAAACCCCGGCCACGCGTACCTCGCGCGCAGTGCCGGCGAAGACGCACCCCACCTCTTGCGCCGCTTCACGGCCGCAGCAGGAACAACAGCGCGGAAAGCGTCAACACGGATAACACGGTGGACAGGAACACCGCCGACGCAATCGTGGACTGACAGGCGTTGTAGCGCTGGGCGAACAGATAAGGCGTGATTCCGGCCGGCAGTGCGGCAAGCGTCACGCCGGTCACCACCCACAACTGCGGCACGTCGAACACCTGCGTCGCCAGCACCCACACCAGCACGGGATGGACCACCGCCTTGAGTGCCACCAGCACCATCGGTTCCTTCAGGTTGCCGCCCAGGCTGTAACGGGTCAGCGAGGCGCCGAGCGCGAACAGCGCACACGGCGTTGCCGCAGCGCCCAGACTTTTTGCCACCGCATCCACCGGCCCGGGAATGCCAAAGCCGGTGAGCGCAACCGCCAGCCCCGCCGACAAGCCCCAGATGATCGGTGTGCTGCCGACACTCTTGGCCAGATTCAGCAACAAGGCACCGGTCGACTGCTTGCCGCCCAGCGCAGCTTCGATCAAGGCCGTGGTGGGCGGCAGCATCAACAGGCTGTGGCAGGCGATCATGACGAACAGGGGCAGGGCCGCCGATTCGCCATAGGCCGTCATCACCAGCGGAATGCCGAGCATGCCGGTATTGGAAAAGCTCGCCCCCAGGCCCAGCACACCCTGTTCGGCAAGCGTGCGCGCAAACAGCACCCGCCCCGCCAACATCGCCAGGCCGAACACGGCAAAGGCGCCCAGGTAGTACGACAACAGATAACCCCATGGCAGCGCGTCCGGCAAGTCAGCCTGTGCGATCGCGCGGAACAGCATCAGCGGCAACGCAAAGTTGAAAACGAACACCGACAGGCCACGGTTGGCCGCCTCGTCGAACACGCCGAGCCGGGCCGCAGCGTAGCCGAGTCCGAGGGTGCCGAACACCGGCAGGATGATGCCAAAGATGATGTCCACTCGCGTGCTTCCTGCAGTCTATGCAGTGATCAGCTGCCGAGCGCGGCGATGATCTTCTTGGTCAGCCGTTGCGCAACCGGAATGGCAATATAGGCGGCAAGCGCCGCGAGCGGCCACGCAATGATGAAGGCGCGGGCCCACAGAAAGAGAAAATTGGCCGGAATACCGAGATTGAGCCAGGTGATGAAGCCGGTCATCAGGAAGGCCATGATGCCGGCCATGATCACCGGCTGGATGTATTGGGGTTTTAGCTTCATTGTCGTTGTCTGGGTAGATGTAGATGTAGGTGTAGGTCGCAAAAGGCGCAAGCCGGCCGTATTGTCCGCGATCGTCGCGCATTCGTCGCGCTCTGCACAGTCGTGGAGTCCGCAAGCGTCTTGGCGCGAGCCCCACACCCGCTGCGACAGGCGCCATCCGCCGCCTGTTTGCACCGGCGGCGCGCTCTCATGGTGCGCGCACGCGGCGGATTCAGACCGTCATCAGCTCGGGCAGGGCGACGAGCGTCCAGCCCGCAGCCTCGAGCGCCATCCGTAGCTGGCGGGCGCTGTCGACCGCACCGGGGGTGTCGCCATGCACACAGATGCTGTCCATCGGCGCCGGCAGCACTTTTCCGCTCTGCGTCACCACACCGCCGGCCTCGAGCATGCGCAACACATGGGCGACGAGCTGATCGTGGTCGTGAATCACCGCGCCGGGCTGGCCGCGCGGCACCAGCATGCCGGTATCGGTATAGGCGCGATCGGCGAAGATTTCGCCGGCAACGCGCAGGCCGATGCGTTCGCCGGCCACGTACAGTTCCGACCGCACCGGTGCGAGCAGAATCAGCTCGCGGTCGATCGCACGCACCGCACGCGCCACCGCATCGGCCAGCACCGCATCTTCGCAAGCCTGATTGCTGAGCGCACCGTGCGGCTTGACGTGGGTCACCCGCCCGCGCTCGGCCGCAGCCATACCGGCGAGCGCGCCGACCTGATAGATCACCATCGCCTCCAGTTCGGCCGGCGCCATCTTCATCTGCCGGCGGCCGAAGCCTTGCAGGTCGGGATAGGCAGGGTGGGCACCGAGGCTGACCCCGGCGGCGAGTGCAGTGCGCACTGTGTGACGCATCACCAGCGGATCTCCGGCATGGAAGCCGCAGGCGATGTTGGCCGAGCGCACCACCTGCAGCAGCGCCTCGTCCTCGCCCATCGTCCACGCACCGAAGGATTCGCCAAGGTCGGCGTTGAGATTGATCTGCTTCATGTCGGGGACTCCTGTCGATTCGGTCGTCCGTCCGGGTCAGCGGGCGTTACGTGAGTGCCAGCGTCGCTTGTCAGCGCGAGCACAACACCACTTACCAGGTTGGCGGAATACAGTGCGGCCACATCCACCCCGTCGGCCACCAGCGGGCGGATGGACGCAAGCAGGTCACGGGTCGCCGTTTCGGCCATCCGTGCAAGGCGCTCTCCGTCGGTGCCGCTCACCACGGCGAAGCGCACTGCCTGGCCCGGCCGACACGCAGCCAGACGCGGAATGTCGGCACTGATCACGGTGGCAATCTTGGGGTAGCCGCCAGCGGTCTGTGCATCGGCGAGCAGCACGATCGGCTGGCCCTTGCCCGGCACCTGGATCGAGCCCGGCACGGTGGCGTCGGACACAATTTCGCGCGCGCCCAGGTGGTCCAGCACCGGGCCTCCGAGGCGCACGCCCATGCGGTCAGCCTCAGTCGTCACCCGGTACTCGCCGGTGAGAAAGGCTTCCATCGTGGCTGCTGAAAAATGGTCTGCCTGGGGGCCGGGCACCACCCGGATCGGCCCGCCATCGGCCAGCGGCGGATGTGGCAGCACACGCTCCGGGCCATCATTTGCCACTTTCACCGCTAGCCGTGCCCCCTTCGTCAGTGCGCAACCGTCGAGCCCGCCCAGCGCAGCACGCGCATAAGTCGAGGCGCTACCCATCACGGCCGGCACGGCCAGGCCGGCAACCGCAAGCATCGCGATCCGCCCGCCACTGATCCGGCGGATGCGCAGGATCTCGCCGTCTGCCAGTGTCACCGAGCGCCACGCCGCCAGCGCTCGTCGATCGCCCTCACGCTCGAGCTCGATGACCGCGTCACCCGCCACCGCCACCCGCAGCGGGGCTCCGCGGGCGGCAACTTGCAGCCCGCCGTCGAAGCACTCGATCACCGGGTCACTGTCGGCATTGCCGACCAGGGCATTGGCAATGCGCATCAGGCGCGGATCAAGCACCCCGGCCCACGGCACACCAATGCGCCGATAGCCACGGCGGCCGCCATCCTGCAGCGAGGCGTAGGCACCGGGGGCGAGAATCTCGATCGCGGACAAGGTGCTCATCGTGCCTGCCCCGCGGCCACCGACGCCGGAGCGCTGTCCAGCCATTGAAGGGGGTCAATCTCACCTGCACGCAAGGTGCGCTCCAGGCGCTGGAACTCGACCATCGACACCGGTTCAAAACGCACCCGATCACCCGCCGCGAGCAGCGAGGGCGAGGCCCGCCGGGGGTCGAACAAGGGCACCGGGCAGCGCCCGAGCAGGTGCCAGCCACCGGGGCTTTCCCACGGATAGATTGCAGTCAATCCGGTGGCGATTGCCACACTGCCGGCCGGCACACGCACCCTTGGCTCGGCCCGGCGCGGCAGGCGAAGCACCTCGGGGAGATCACCCATGAACGGAAAGCCGGGCAGGAAGCCGAGCATATAGACGAGATATTCCGTAGCGCTGTGTAGGGTGACGACATCGGCCTCGGTGACACCGATAGCGCGCGCAGTTTCGCCAAGATCGGGGCCACACGCCCCTTCATAGCACACGGGCAGGCGCCAGTGGAGGCCATCCGCTGCCTCGCCATGCCCGGCCTCCGCCAACAAGGCCTGCAAGGCGTCGATCAAGGCCTCACGTCCGGTCAGCAGCGGGTCGAAAAACACCGTCAGCGAGCGGAAGGTGGGCATGGTCTCGATCAGCCCGGGCAAACCACCTTTGGCCTGCAGGCGGGCGATCGCCGCATCGAGTGCATGAACTGCGGCCAGCAATGCCGGATCGATGGTGACGCCGAATTCCACGGTGAATGCCGCATCCCCGGCATCGAGAAAACGGAGATTCGTCGAAGTGCGCTGACTCATCAGGAGCACCACTCCATCCGAATGAAACGGGCCCCAGCGGGGCCCGGTTTCGAGTACATCGGATCCGCCAGACTCAGCTTTCGAGCAGGCTGCGCAGCATCCATGCGGTCTTTTCATGCACCTGCATGCGCTGGGTAAGCAAGTCCAGCGTCGGCTCGTCGCTCACCTTGTCGGCCAGCGGCGCAACGCTACGCGCGGTCCTGACCACTGCCTCCTGGCCCTGAACCAGCAGACGGATCATCTCGGTGGCACTCGGTACGCCTTCCGGCTCGCTCATGCTGGTGAGCTTCTGAAATTCCCGGTAGGTGCCGGGCGCGGGGAAGCCCAGCGCACGGATGCGTTCGGCAATCAGGTCCACCGCCAGGGCAAGTTCGTTGTACTGCGCCTCGAACATCAGGTGCAGGGTGTTGAACATCGGGCCGGTGACGTTCCAGTGGAAATTGTGGGTGGTGAGGTACAGCGTGTAGCTGTCTGCCAGCAGACGGGACAGGCCGTCAGCGATGCTGGCGCGGTCTTCCTTGTTGATGCCGATATCGATTTCCATGCTCTCACTCCTCGGGCTGATTGTCGGGGACGGGGCGCAATGCGTCCGCCATGTCTTGATCCTAAGCCAATCGGGAGCATTCCTCCAATTGATTGGCCAAATCCATGCGATCGAAGGGGCCTATGCGGAAGCTTGCGCGATCGTGTTCAGGATGGCTCGAACGAGGGTAGTCCGCCGACCGGATGGACGCCAGGCAGATGACTCTCGAAGATCGCGGTGCGCAATATGTCGATCGCAGCACTGCGCGGATAGGTCACCCGCCACGCCAGCGCCACCCGTCGTGTCGGTTCAGGGTCGGAGAAGGGCCGCACCGCAACGAGCGGGTTATGCACGCCCATTTCGTCGGCGGCCGAGCTGGGCAGCACGGTAACCCCGAGACCGGTCGCCACCATGTGCCGGATGGTCTCGAGCGAACTGCCCTCGAGTGTGCGCTGAAGCCCACCAACATTGCGGCAATGCGGACACACCTCCAACACTTGGTCACGGAAGCAATTGCCCGCGCCGAGCAGCAGCAACTGATCGTCGGCAAGGTGTGCCGCATCGATGCTGGTTTCGGCGGTCCATGGATGTGCCGCCGGCAACAGCACCCGGAACGGCTCGTCGTACACCGACTGGGTCACGATACCGGCCTCTTCGAACGGCAGGCTGATGATGATCACGTCGAGCTCGCCGCGCTTGAGCGCTTCGGCCAGCCGGGTGGTGTAGTTTTCCTGGATGATCAGCGGCATCCGCGGCGCCAGGTGATGAACACGCGGAATCAGCCGTGGCAACAGATAGGGCCCGATGGTGTAGATCACGCCCACCCGCAGGGGACCCGCCAGCGGATCCTTGCCGGCCGAGGCGATCTCGTGGATCTGACTCGCTTCGACCAGTACCTTTTCGGCCTGGGCCACGATGCGGCGACCGGTTTCAGTGATCTTGACCTCGGACGCACTGCGCTCGAACAGCTGGATGCCCAGCTCCTCCTCGACCTTCTTGACCGCAACCGACAGCGTGGGCTGCGAGACATGGCATTTTTCTGCCGCTCGCCCAAAATGACGTTCGTGGGCAAGCGCAACGAGGTAACGAAGATCGGTCAGCGTCATGGCATTGGTTCGGCTTGGAAACCGCGGTTTTGATCTCCGCTACGCGCGTGATGACTGAATCTCGCAGTCAGCGATCCGGCATGAGAAATCAGCTAAAGGATATACTCCGGCGCACGACGAAAAAACACCAACAACACACGATGCCTGCCCGACTCTTGGTCCGCCGGGTTGCAGAATGCCTGCTCGCCGGCTTCGCTGCAACCGTAATGGCATCGCCCGATGGTGGTGAAGAGCCCTACTTCGAGTCCTTACCGGTTGTACTGACGGTTGCACGCCTGCCGCAACCGATGCAGGACACCCCGGGCGCAGTCAGCGTGATTGACGCCGATCTGATCGCCGCCACGGGATACCGCGATCTTGCACGGCTGTTCCGCCTCGTGCCGGGCATGCAGGTCGCACAGGAACGCGGTAACGATCAATGGGTGACCTACCACGGTCTGGGCGCGGACTATCCGAACCAGATGCAGATCCTGATCGACGGCCGTTCGGTGTACAGCCCGTACTTCTTTGGAGGTGCCGACTGGGGAGCGCTGCCCCTGAGCACCGGGGACATCGACCGGATCGAAGTGGTGAGGGGTTCGGATTCGGCGGCCTATGGGTCTAACGCCTTTCTCGGCGTGATCAATATCCTGACCCGGCATACAGCGGCCGAAGCCGGCAGCTCGGCCAGCGTGAGTCTGGGCAACCATGGGATTGCCGATGCCAGCGCCCGGGTGGTGGCGAGTCGGGGTCCCCTCGGCCTGCGCATCAGCGCCCGTCACCAACAGGATGACGGAACTTCCGGGCTCAAGGATGGCCGCCGGATCAACACCCTGAATGTCCGGGGTGACCTGCGCCTGAGCGACATCGACGAGCTGGGCATCATTGCCGGCCTCAGCCAGGGCAGCCGCGGTCAGGGCTTCAACGGCGTACTGTTCGACGGCAGCCAGCCCCGCGATGCCACCCACGACGACAACCATCTGCATCTGCGCTGGCGCCACTCGCCAACGGCGGATGAAGAATGGTCCTTGTCGTGGTACCACAATCGCGAGCGTGCCCGCGATGCCTGGCAGGTCGACTCCCATGCCAACCTGCAAGGCACACTCGGCGGAAATCCGACGCTGGTCGCCGCGCTGCTGGCGGCACCGCGACTGCGCTTCGATGTGAACAACAACCGTGACAGTCGGCGCCACAACATCGAACTTCAGCACCGGCTGCGCCGATCCGACACCCTGCAACTGCTGTGGGGCACCGAATGGCGCCACGACTGGCTCGACGCCGATTCCCTGTTTCACGACGGCAAGTCCCGCAGCCAGCACGAGTGGCGTCTGTTCGGCAATGCCGAGTGGCGAATGGCAGAACACTGGCTGTGGAACGCCGGCGCGATGGTCGAGAACATCCAGCGCGACCGTACCCGCCTCGCACCCCGTCTGTTCCTCAACTGGCAACCGCAAGCAGCAGCCACCTTCCGGATCGGTTACTCGGGCGGTTGGCGTCAGCCCTCGCTGTTCGAACGCACGGCCGACGTGCGCATCGAGGACCCGACATACGGCGTCTTGCAGATTCGTCACCAGGGCAATCCTGCGCTGAAGCCACAGCATATCGACGCCTACGAACTCGGCTTTCTCGGCCTGCTGCCCGGAGGACGGGGCAATCTTGATGTGCGCCTGTTCCATGAACGGATAAAGGACTACATCGTTCGTCGCCCGGCCAGCTTCAGCCCGGTAAACACACTCGACATCATCCCGCCAGCGGATGGCGCGGCCCTGCCCACCGACATCTTCCAGCGCATCCTCGGCGGCACCCGGTGGGACAATGCCCGCGGCACAGTCCGCCTGACCGGTCTCGAATACCAGTTGCGCCTGCGACTACGGCCGGGCTCCCAGATTCTGCTCAACCACGCCATGATCCGGGCCAGCGCCGACGACCCTTTAGTCAGCAGCAGTGTCGCACCCTACGTCGCCAGCCTTACCTGGCTGCAGGATGTCGGGGCGTGGCAATCCACGCTGAGCGTCCTGCGCATGGGTCCGTCTGACGCGGGCAACGGTTTCGCCGGCGGCCAGGGCTTCGTGGTCGATGCCTACACCACGCTCGACTGGAGCCTTGCACGCAGGTTGCGGTTCGGCGATCAGCCGGTGGAGTTTCGGCTCAGCGGAATCAATCTGCTGGGCAAGCATCAGGAGCTGGTGCACCGCCCGGTCGAGTTCCTGCCCGAATACCGCGGTGACAAGGCGGCCAACCCCCTGGAGCCACAAATTCACTTTTCCGTCAGCGCACAGTTCTGAGTTTGGGCATCAGGAGGCTGTCGGACTTGATGTACTCGCCATGCGCCCCCATATCGATGACTGTCGTTTCAACGGGAACGCAGCGTCTGCATTGGCGTCAACCTCCCCATCAAAGCTGACTACAGAACAGGAAACCCCATGCGAAACATCCTCGTTGCCAGCACCCTGATTGTCACCCTCACCGCGTGCCTGTCCGACACCCCCACAATCTCGTCCTCACATGCCGCCACGACAGGGACACCCGCGCCGTCCATGGTCACGCCCAACCGCTACGGCCTGCCCGATTTCGGTGATCTGGTCGAACAGGTCGGGCCGGCGGTGGTGAATATCAGTGTCGTCCAGGAACAGCAACAAGCCGGCATGGACAATCCCCTGGCCAACGACCCTTTCTACGACTTCCTGCGTCGCTTTGGCGTGCCGATGCCGCCGGGCATGCCCGGCCAGCCCGGCGGCGCGCCGCGCATCAGCCGCGGGATCGGTTCCGGCTTCATCGTCAGCGCCGATGGTTATGTACTGACCAACGCCCACGTGGTGGGCGAAGATGGTGCGGACGTGACCGTACGCCTGATCGACAAACGCGAATTCAAGGCCAAGGTGGTCGGCACCGACAGGCGGACCGATATTGCAGTGCTCAAGATCGAGGCCAGCAACCTGCCCACGGTGAAGATCGGCGATGCTGACCGCGCGCGCGTTGGTGAGTGGGTGGTGGCGATGGGTTCGCCCTTCGGTTTCGACAATACGGTCACCGCCGGCATCATCTCGGCCAAGGCGCGGCGTCTGCCGGACGAGAACTATGTGCCCTTCATCCAGACCGACGTCGCAATCAACCCCGGCAACTCGGGCGGGCCGCTGTTCAACCTCGGCGGCGAAGTGATCGGCATCAATTCGCAGATCTACTCACGCTCTGGCGGCTTCATGGGTATCTCGTTCGCAATTCCGATCGATGTCGCAATGAACATCAAGGATCAGTTGGTGACCCACGGACGGGTGCAACGCGGCCGACTCGGCATCGCTATTCAGGGAGTAGACAAGGAGCTCGCCCAGTCCTTTGGTCTGCCTGATGCACGCGGTGCGCTGATCGCCAGCGTCGAGCCAGGCAGTGCGGCCGACAAGGCCGGTCTGCGCCCCGGCGACGTGGTGCTGGGGGTGGAGGGCAACCGGGTTGGCGATTCGGCCGATCTGCCCCGCATCATCGGCGAGAAACGCCCCGGCACGCGTATCCGGCTCGATGTATGGCGCGACGGCAAGAGCAGGGAAGTCATTGCCACCCTGGACGAGCTGACGCCGGAACCTGCCGCAGTGGCCGGTGCCCCTCGAGGCGAAAACACCGGCGGCAAACTGGGCCTGAACGCACGCGCGCTGACCGGGCAGGAAGCCGCCCAGCTCGGTGTTGCCGGCGGACTCGTGGTCGAAGGAAGCACCGGCCCGGCCGCGCGCGCCGGCCTGCAGCGTGGAGATGTGATCCTTGCCCTCAACAATCAGCCGGTGACCACGGTTGAACAGTTTCGCCAGTTGCTCGACCGTGCCGGCAAGCGCTTCGCGGTACTGATCCAGCGCGGCGATGCGCGGATCTTCGTTCCGGTCCGCCTCGATTGAGTTCCGCCAATACCGGGCGGTGAGTTCGAGCGCAAACGCATCTTCGCCATGACGTACACGCCAGTGGAAGTTGATCGTGCTGTGGCCGAGCCACAGCACGATCAACTTCATGCAGTCCAGCACCCCCTTTCCATGCGAACCGGATTCCCAGTTATTGATCAAGGGATTATCATCCCCCGCTATGAAAAAAAAGCTGTCCTGCCTGCCTGTGAGATCCGATGCCGTTTGCCCACACCCAAGCCGACGGTAGTTACCCGCTCCTGGAGAGCCTATTCAATGCCCTTCCAGACAGCGTTTTCCTGATCGACCCGGACACCTCACGCATCGTGTACTGCAACCGGGCAGCCTGGGCAGGTCTTGGTTATGACGGGCCTGGAGATCTGCTCGATCATTCGGTGCTGAGCCTGCAGAAAGACGTGATCGGGCCCGAGCAGTGGCGCAGTATCGCCGCCGAAATCCGCAGCCGCTCACCCTATGTCTTCATTGGTCGGCATCGCCACCGTCAGGGCTGGGAGCTACCGGTCGAGGTCTATACGAGTTGCTTCAGTTTCAAGGGGCAGGATTACTTTCTGTCGGTCGCGCGCGATATCACCAACCGGACCCAGCTCGAGCGCGAGCTCTCGGCGCGGGACACTCAGCTCCGCTTTGCGCTCAACGAGGCCAGCGACGGCCTGTGGGACTGGGAGATCGCAAGCAACGAGGTGTTCTTCAGCCCGCAACTCAAGCGCATGCTCGGCTACGGCCCTGAAGAGCTCGAAGCCAGTTTCTCCAGTTGGTCGGACAACATTCATCCGGACGATGCCGACTGGGTGCGCGCCGTGCTGGAAGACCATCTTGGCGGCCAACGCGAACGCTACGAAGCCGAATACCGGCTACGCAACCGCAACGGGCACTACCTGTGGGTGCATGACCGGGGTCGGGTCTGCGAACGTGATGCGGATGGCCGTCCGCTGCGCGTCGTCGGCATGGTGCAGAACGTTACCGACCGCAAGAACCTGGAGCTTCGACTGCACAAACTCGCCTCACACGACAGCCTCACCGGGCTGCTGAACCGACGCGAAAGCGAGATCATTCTCAACACCCAGATCCGCCTGTGTGAGCGGCTTGGGCTACCACTAGGAATTTGTCTATTCGATCTCGACAATTTCAAGATGATCAACGACGTTTACGGGCATCTGCGTGGCGATCAGGTGCTCACCAGCGTCTCACAGCTGTTCAGTCAGCACATTCGCAGCGCCGACTACCTGTTCCGCTGGGGCGGAGAAGAATTCCTCCTGGTCTGCGTCGACACTTCGCTCGAACAGCTTTGGCAGCGCGTCGAACAGTTGCGAGTGCTGCTCGCCAGCCAAAGCTGGGATTTTCTGCCCGACACCGCAAGCGTGACCGCGAGTTTCGGTATCGCCGTCTTTCCACACCACGGTAACAACGCCCGCGACCTGTTCATTGCCGCAGACGCCGCGCTTTACCATGCAAAGTCCGGCGGCCGAAACCGGGTAGTAACCGCCTGCAGCAGCGGCTCATCAATCACACCTTGAAGCGTGACACCGAGTCCTGCAGCTGCGATGCGAGCTGCTCCATCTCGCGTGCGGCATCGACCGTGCGTTCGATCGCCGCATTGTTTTCGCATGCCATGCCGGCAATCGCATCAATGCTGGCGGTAACCGACTCACTCGCTCGCCGCTGATCGCCGGTCGCTGCCGCAATCAGGTCGAGCCCCTCGCCCACCTCGGTGACCGAGGCATTGGCCGCCACCAGCACGTCCGACACCACTTCCGCTGCATGTCGACTCGATTCGAGGTGGCTCAGTCCGCGCGAGATCGAGTCCTGAACGGAAATCGACTGGCGGCTGATGTCGCGGGTGATGTTGTCGATCTCGCCCGCCGAGCGCGCCGACTTCTCGGCAAGCTTGCGGACCTCGTCGGCCACCACCGCAAAACCACGGCCCTGTTCGCCGGCACGCGCCGCTTCGATCGCGGCATTGAGCGCAAGCAGATTGGTTTGCTCGGCAATCTCCCGCACCTCCTGGGTCATGCTGGTGATGGCCCGCGTCGACTCGACGAATGCACCCACCGATTGCGCCATGTTCTGGACGGCCGACTCGACATGCGCGACCTCGCCGATCAGTTGCCCCAGACTGGTCTGTCCTTGCTGCGAGCGCGACAGGCTCTCGCGTGAACGCTCGCGCACGGCCTCGGTGCTGTCCGCGATATGCGAAATCTTGGCATTGAGCTCATCGACCGATGCTGCCGCCTTCACCGAGCTGTCGTTCTGTCGATGCGAACCTTCCGCCAGTTGCGAGGCCCCTCGCACCAGATGGTGTGCAGAACCGGCCACTGCCTCTGCCGAGGCACCGACCTGGCGCACGAGGTCGCCGATGGTCGTCAGCATGCGGTTGAATGTCTCTGCCGTACGGCCGATTTCATCCTGCCCGCCCGCGTCCAGTCGTCGGGTAAGGTCGCCGCCGCCCTGCGCAATCTCGGACAGACTGTCGGTGAGGTGCGACAAGGGCCGGGTCACGAAGCGGCGGATGAACAGATACACGAAACCAATCAGCGGTAAGGAAACAAGAAACGCAAACAGGATGCTCTTGTTGCGGAAATCGCTCACCGCTGCATTCACCTTGTCGAGCGAGATACGCATGCTCACCGCACCGAGCGGTGTCCCTTCCGGCACCTGGTGGCACAGCGTGCAATCCTTGCCCAGATAGTTCTTCGACGCCGGCGAGGGGAACACGACCCGCAGATGATCGCCAAAGCGCGCATCCGTGGCCACCTGCAGTACGGGCGGACCACCGGCCATGACCTGCTTCTCGACTTCGTCGAGCGCCTGCTCGGCAGCGGTACCCGGACCATAGACCTTGCTTACCGCTTCGCCGCGGATCACCTTGAGGTCGCGTACCGATGAGAGTTCCTTGATCTGGTCGAGAAACACATCGCGCTGCCCCACCGTCCCGGTGATCATCATGCCGGTCAGCCCAGCCATGGTCATCTCGTTGACGGTACTGGCGAAATCTTTCGCCTGATCGATCGCGGTTTCGCGGTTAACGCGGGTTTCCCACACGATCATGCTGCCCCACGCCAGCACCAGCATCAGCCAGATTGCGCCGGTCAGGCGAACCCATATCGGCGTGTCGGATAGACGACGCATGACTTTCTCCTTGTTTTGAGCCCCGGGATGCGAGCCACTCCGTAGTCCATAAGTACTACGGCTCAATCCGCCCGAAGCTTTAGTCTTTTTCTACAGATAGTTACCGGTATGAATGCACCCGGCTTGAAAAGTCACGCAATGGGAATATCATGCTCCGCTGATGGAAGCATGGAACCATTCATGCGCGTGGTTTGTCGCATGCAGGATAAAAAACGGGACGCTTCGTCCTCTTCTTTTTCAACCACTCACAATGAGAACTCAAACATGAAAAAATCACTCTCTCGCGCCGCATTCGGCATTGTCGCACTCTCCCTGGTCAGCGTGGCATCCGCCCAGGTCAAGCCGGAAGACCAGATCAAGTACCGCAAGGCCGGGTACAGCTTCATGAGCTGGAACATGAGCAAGATCAAGGCCAACCTCGAAGGCACCTACGATGCCGCGCAGGTGACCGCCGCTGCCAACGCCATTGCCAGTATTGCCGGTTCCGGCATGGGTGCGCTGTATGGCGCCGGTACCGAAAAGTCCATCGGCGACCAGAAGACCCGGGTCAAACCCGAGCTGTTTCAGAGCATGCCCGAAGTCGGCAAGCTGGCAGGCGAGTTCAATGCCGCTACCGCCAATCTGGCCAAGGTTGCGGCCACCGGCGATGCCGCTGCAGTCAAGGTCGCATTCGGTGACGTTGGCAAGACCTGCAAGGCCTGTCACGACAAGTTCCGCGAAGACTGAGTATTGGCGCCGGGCATTGCCATCATTCGCCACAAAAAAGCCGCACCCGAGGGTGCGGCTTTTTTGCGCCGTCTTACCAGGCCGGCACCGACTGCGCCGGCGGTGGTGGAGGCGGCGCCGATAACAAACCGCCGGTCACCACCCAGATCGTCACACCCGCTACCGCCAGGGCCAGGATGAAGGACACCAGCCCGCCCCCCTGAGCAGGCTTCGCCGCCGGATCGTACACCTCCTTGGTCCCGGTGATCATGGGCTTCACCAGGTTGTCCTTCTTCACATGGGCGTAGAACAGGATGGCCAGTACATGCAAGGCCACCAGTCCGCCGATGATCCAGGTGTTCTGCCGATGGAGGCCGGTGAGCCAGTCACTGGTGTTCTTGCTCACCGCCGCGTACAGCGGCCCCTCGAAGGCGATATCGTCGTTCGCCACCAACCCGCTGCCAACCTGGAACAGCAGCACCGCGAGCAGCCCGAGTACGGACAGCGCACCCAGCGGATTGTGTCCGATACCCGTCCACTGACCACGAAGATAGGCCAGAACGCTCCCCGGCCCCGGCACAAAATGCGCGAAGCGCGCGTAAGTAGAGCCGACGATGCCCCACGCCAGGCGAAACGCCAGCAGTCCGGCAATCGCAACGCCGAGACGGCCATGCCAGAAGATCAGATTGCCGCCGATCAGACCGGTGGTGAAGACGCCGATCATCAACGCGACCAGTGCCCAGTGAAAGACACGGACGGGCAAGTCCCAGATCCGGATGGTTCTCTTGTTCATAGTGATATCTGCCAAAAAATCAAAATGCATGCTGCCTGCACTGACCCGCTCAGGCCGGGATAGTTGCACGGCGCTCGAGGGCTGTGCGCCGGTCGGCCAGAAACTCGACCAGATGCCAACCGGTGTGCGAACCGGGCGTTGCCATCGCGACCTCGGGCGGGCCTTCCGCCACCACCTGTCCGCCGCCGTCGCCGCCTTCCGGCCCGAGGTCGATCAGCCAGTCGGCCTCGGCCATGATGTCGAGGTCGTGCTCGATCACCAGCACCGTATGGCCCGCATCCGACAGCCGGTGCAACACGTGGATCAGCTTGTCCACATCCGCCATGTGCAGGCCCACCGTCGGCTCATCGAGCACGTAAAGCGTGTGCTTGTCGGCCGCCAGCGGCACGCCGCCGGTGTCGGTCGGATCGCCGGCGCGCCTGCGCACCTTGGCCAGTTCGGTCACCAGCTTGATACGCTGAGCCTCGCCGCCGGACAGGGTCGGGCTGGGCTGGCCCAGGGTCAGATAGCCGAGACCGACGTCCTGCAGCAACTGCAAGGGATGAGCGATGGCCGGATGCGCGGCGAAAAATCCCACGGCCTCGTCCACCGGCAGAGCCAACACCTCGGCCACGGTCTTGTCGCGCCAACGCACGGTCAGCGTCTCGGGGTTGAAGCGGGCACCGCCACAGGCCTCGCACGGCGTTTTCACGTCGGGCAGGAAGTTCATCTCGACCGTGGTCTGGCCCGCCCCGTCGCACACCGGACAGCGTCCGGCACCGGTGTTGAAGGAGAAGCGTGAGGCATTCCAGCCGCGGGTACGGGCATCGAAGGTATCCGCAAACAACTTGCGGATCGCATCCCAGAAGCCGACATAGGTTGCCGGGCAGGAGCGCGGGGTCTTGCCGATCGGGGTCTGGTCGACCTCAAGCACGCGCCCTACCTGCTGCCAGCCCGCCAGCTCGCGACAGCCGACCAGCACCTGGTCAACCTCGTCCGGCTGGGCCTGACCACGGCGGCGGGCGCGAGTGGATTCGGGATCGCCCAAGCGCGCGCGCAGGTTGGCGTGGATCACGTCGCGGGCGAGCGAGGACTTGCCCGAACCTGACACGCCGGTCACCACCGTCAGCCGCGCGAGCGGGATGCGCACCGTGATGTCCTTGAGGTTGTGCAGGCTCGCGCCTTCGACCCGGATTGCCGGATGTGCGTCGGGCACCACCCGCCGCGGCCGCATCGGGTGCTGCAGCGGATGACGGAAGCAGGCCCCGGTGGCCGATTCCGGCGCCGCCAGCAGCGCAGCGATGTCGCCCTCGGCCACCACCCGGCCACCGCGCACCCCGGCACCGGGGCCGAGGTCGATCACATGGTCGGCGCGGCGGATGGTGTCCTCGTCGTGCTCCACCACCAGCAGGGTGTTGCCACGGTCGCGCAAGGCTTCCAGGGTATCGAGCAACAGGCGGTTGTCGCGCGGATGGAGGCCGATGGTCGGCTCGTCCAGCACGTAGCACACCCCGCGCAGGTTGGAGCCGAGTTGGGCGGCGAGGCGGATGCGTTGCGCCTCGCCGCCGGACAAGGTCGGCGCACCGCGGTCGAGCGCGAGATAACCCAGGCCGACGTGCTGCAGGAAATCCAGCCGCCCCCGGATCTCGGACAACAGGTCGCGACCGATGTCGGTTTCGCGCTCGTTGAGCACCAGTTCGGCAAAGAACTCGGCCGCACGATGCACTGGAAAAGTCGCCAGCTGATGCAGTCCACGATCGCGAAAGCGCACCGCGCGCGCCACTGGATTCAGCCGCGCACCCTCGCAGGCGGGGCAGGTTTCGTCGCTGCTGACCGTGTCCTCGGCGTCGCCCAGATCGAGCGCATCCGGATCCTCCACCCGCGCCGTGGTCTTGAGCCCGGTGCCATAGCACTTGGGACACCAGCCGTGCTTGGCGTTGTACGAGAACAAGCGCGGATCGGGCTCGGGAAAACCGGTACCGCAGGAAGGACAGGCACGCAGCGTGGAGAAGGTCACCGCCACCGCACCGAACTTGCCCAGCTCCAGCACCTTGAGCACGCCCTTGCCATGCGCCAGCGCCTCGCGCACCAGTTCGCGCAGTCGGGCCTCGTTCTCCGGCTCCACCTTCAGCATGCCCACCGGCAACTCGATGCTGTGCTCCTTGTAGCGGTCCAGGCGCGGCCACTTGGCGGTCGGCAGGTATTCGCCATCGACCCGCAGCTGGGTATGCCCCTTGGCCCGTGCCCACTTGGCGAGATCGGTGTACAAACCCTTGCGATTGCTCACCAGCGGCGCCAACAGTTCGGCCGAGGCCCCGCGCAACTCGCGCTGGATCTGGGCGACGATGGCCTCGAAGCTTTGCGGCGTCACCGGCACCTGGCAGTCCGGGCAGTATTGGGTACCCAGCTTCACGTACATCAGGCGCAAGAAGGGATGGATCTCGGTCAGCGTCGCCACCGTGCTCTTGCGCCCGCCGCGGCTGGTGCGTTGCTCGATCGCCACCGTCGGCGGGATACCGAACACCCCGTCGACATCGGGCCGGCTGGCCGGCTGCACGAACTGGCGGGCGTAGGCATTGAGCGATTCCAGATAGCGCCGCTGGCCCTCGCCGAACACGATGTCGAAGGCCAGCGTCGATTTGCCCGAGCCGGACAGGCCGGTGACCACGGTGAAGCGGTCGCGCGGAATCGACACGCTGATGTTCTTCAGGTTGTGCTCGCGGGCGTGGTGAATCTCGATCGCCGGCGCCACCAACTGACGGTAGATCGCACGGGGTTCGGCCACCAGCGCCACTGCGCCCCGGGTCTGCTCCAGCGCCGCCGCGTAATCGCGCAGCGCAGCGCCGGTGTGCGATGCCGCGTGTGCGCGTACCTCCGCCGCGCTGCCCTCGATCACGATCGCGCCGCCCTCCTCGCCGCCTTCCGGCCCGAGGTCAATCACCCAGTCCGAGGCCGCAATCACATCGAGGTTGTGCTCGATCACGATCAGCGAATTTCCGGCTTCGAGCAGTTTGTTGAAGGCGCCGAGCAGAGTCGCGACATCCTCGAAATGCAGGCCGGTGGTCGGTTCGTCGAACAGGAACAACAGCCCGGACTCGTCAGCGGTTTGCGTGGTCGATGCCAGGGCGGGCTTCCTGCTCTTCTTCTTTTGCGCCGCTTCGGCAAGATGGCCTGCCAGTTTCAGGCGCTGTGCCTCGCCGCCTGACAAGGTCGGCACCGGCTGACCCAGGCGCAGGTAATCCAGCCCGACGTCACCCAGCGGCGCCAGCGCGGCCAGCACCTTGGGTTGGTCGGCAAAGAAGGCGAGCGCCTCGTTCACCGTCATTTCCAGCACATCGGCCACCGACACCCCGCGCCATTGCAGCTCGAGCACTTCTGGTCGGTAACGCTTCCCGTTGCAGTCCGGGCAGCGCAGCCACACGTCGGACAGGAACTGCATCTCTACATGCTCGAAGCCCGAGCCGGTGCAGGTCGGGCAGCGTCCGTGGCCGGCATTGAAGCTGAAGGTGCCGGGCGAATAGCCACGCTCCTTCGCTTCCGGCAGCGCCGCGAACAGGTTGCGGATCGGATCCCAGGCACCGACATAGCTTACCGGGTTGGAACGCGAGCTCTTGCCGATCGCCGACTGGTCGACCATCACCACCCCGCGCAACTGATCCACCCCTTCCAGTCGCTCGAATGCGCCCGGGCTCTCGACCGCCTCGCCAAAATGCTTGGCCAGCGCCGGGTAGAGTACGTCCTGGATCAGCGTCGATTTGCCTGAGCCGGATACCCCGGTAAGGCAGGTCATTCGCTGTAGCGGAAAGGCCACGGTGAGATCGCGCAGGTTGTGCTCGCTTGCGCC
>JAUSOD010000082.1 GCA_030656215.1 Azoarcus sp. | reverse complement strand
GACGTGATGTGGATCACCCCCCTGCGCGACGGACTCAACCTGGTGGCCAAGGAATATGTCGCCACCCAGGGCCTGATCAGCGGCCAGGGCGTGCTGGTGCTGTCTGAATTCGCCGGCGCGGCCGCCGAGTTGCATGGCGCGGTGCTGACCAATCCGCACGACATCCACGATCTCACCGCCAAGCTGTATTTCGGCATCGCGATGAACCGGGCCGAGGCCGAGTCGCGCCTGCGCGAACTGTACGACGTGGTCTGCCACAATGACGTGCAACGCTGGGGCCAGGACTTCCTCGATGCGGTCAATGCACCGCCGCCGCTCGCGCCTGAGGACGGGACGACAGTCCTGCCCGCCGATCTGCTTGCCGAGCAGCCCAATGCGTTGATCGCGAAGGACGCCGCCTGATTGCCTGAAACCAATTCATCACCGGAGTATTCATGATCGAAGCGATCACCTCGACCGACTGGCTGCACACCTACGCCCTGCCGTGGGGCTTCAATCTGCTGTTCGCCCTGGGCATCTTCATCCTCGGGCGCTGGGTCGTGCACGGCCTGGTAACGCTGATCGGCCGCCTGCTCGGACGTGCGGGGCTCGACGAGATCCTGGTCAATTTCGTCAGCTCCATCCTGCACGGCCTGCTGCTGGTGGTGGTACTCATCGCAGCCCTCGATCGCCTCGGCGTGGACACCACCTCGATGGTGGCGCTGATCGGTGCGGCCGGCCTCGCAATCGGCCTGGCACTGCAGGACTCGTTGAAGAACTTCGCCGCCGGCGTGATGCTGATCGTGTTCCGCCCGTTCCGTGCGGGCGATTTCGTCGAGGCCGGCGGCACCCAGGGCGTGGTCGAGAAGATCAACATCTTCAGCTCCACCTTCCGCACCCCGGACAACCGCGAGATCATCGTCCCCAATGGCGCGATCTACTCGGGCGTGATCACCAACTACTCCGCCCGCGGCACCCGTCGCATCGACCTGCTGTTCAGCATCGGCTACGACGACGACATCCGCCGCGCACGCAGCGTGATCGAAGGCGTGCTCGCCGCGGAACCCCGCCTTCTGGCCGACCCGGCGCCCTTCATCGGCGTCGCCGAACTGGCCGCGCACAGCGTCGATCTTCACGTGCGCCCATGGGTCAACACCGCGGACTACTTCGCCACCATGTGCGATCTCAGAGAGAAAGTGAAGCTCGCTTTCGACGAAAACGGCATCACCATTCCCTACCCCCAGATGGACATCCACCCGCGGAAAGCTGCCTGAAGTCAGCCGTGCCTTCACCAGCAATGCTCGGCACCCCTCCTTTGCCGGACAGTGTCATCGCCGGCATTACCGAACGGTGCCCGGTCACCTTGCCCGGGCGGCAGAAAGTAGTACGCTCACACACCGGGCAAGCTCTCTCGTTCAGACCACTACACCATGCTCTTCCGTTTCGCGGCCGATACCGTCCTTGTGCTGCACCTGGCCTTCATCGTGTTCGTGGTGCTGGGCGGCATCCTGTGCTTTCGATGGCGCTGGATGCCACTCGTCCACCTGCCGGCCGCAGGCTGGGGGGTCTTCATTGAGCTGACTGGAGGCATCTGTCCGCTGACCCCGCTCGAGAACCTGCTCCGCCTGCGAGCCGGCCAATCCGGTTATGCGGGCGGCTTCATCGAGCACTACCTGCTCGGCCTCATCTACCCTGCCGGGCTCACCCGCGATTGGCAGTTCATCCTTGCCGCCATCGTCATCCTTGCCAACATCGCGATTTATGCCGGGCTCGTGATCAGGCGGCGCAGAGACCGGGGACGTACGCCAACACGTCCCGTGCCGCCGGCATAAGTGGGCCTGCCGCGCATGATCAGCGCTCAATCCGGGCGCCCCCATCCCGCCGAAGGGGGATAACATTGCGCCTGCCCCGCGCAACAGCGCGTGTACTCATCCAAAAACCGGCCCCGCCCCCCCGTGACCAGCAAATCCAACACTGCCCCAGCGCGCATCCCGACCATCACCATCGGCCTGCGCCCCCATATTGCGACACAAAGTGCGACACAGACCGCAGCACTGACCGAAGACACGCCCCCCGCGGTGCGCGCCATCCTCGCCACGATGCACGCACTGCCCGACGGCGGCGCCCGTTTCGTGTTCGAGCTCGAGGGCGATCGTGCTCGACTGCGTATCCCGCCGCCCTCCCCCCCGGACACCGCTGGCGCCGCAGACGAATTGTGGCGGCACACCTGCTTTGAGGTTTTTGTCGCCATGCCAGGCGACGAGGCCTACCGCGAATTCAACTTTTCGCCCTCGGGCCAGTGGGCAAGCTACGCCTTCAAGCGCTACCGCGAACGCGACGAGGACTTCACCCCCACCGCCGTGCCGAGTATCCGTTTCGCACAACGCACCGACAGCCTTACGCTGGAAGCGGAATTGCCCGCGGCCGCCCTGCCGCCAGTGGCACCCGGCGCCGACCTGCGCATCGCCCTGTCGGCGGTGATCGAGCGCAGCGACGGCAAGCTCGAATACTGGGCCGTCCATCACCCGGCCGCGCAGCCGGACTTCCATCATCGCGATGGTTTCGTCCTCATCCTGAGCACGGCGGCAGCGGAGGCTGCATGAACACGGTTCGCTTCGGCCTCGACCGCTTGCTCGCCGATGCCCAACTGCGCCGCCCGCTCGCCGGTCGCCGGGTCGCGCTCCTTGCCCACCCGGCCTCGGTCACCCGCGACCTCACCCACTCGCTCGATGCGCTCGCCGCCCTGCCCGAGCTGACGCTGACCGCCGCCTTCGGCCCACAGCATGGCCTGCGCGGCGACAAGCAGGACAACATGGTCGAGTCGCCCGACTTCGTCGACCCACAGCATCACATCCCCGTGTTCAGCCTGTACGGCGAAGTCCGCCGCCCGACCGCAGCGATGATGGACAGCTTCGACGTGCTGCTGGTCGACCTGCAGGATCTCGGCTGCCGCATCTACACCTTCATCACCACGCTACGCTACGTGCTCGAGGAAGCTGCGAAGCATGGCAAGGCGGTGTGGGTGCTCGATCGCCCCAACCCCACCGGCCGCCCGGTGGAAGGCACCCTGCTGCAACCGGGCTGGGAGAGCTTCGTCGGCGCCGGCCCGCTGCCGATGCGCCATGGCCTGACCATGGGCGAGCTGGCGCACTGGTTCATCGCCACGCTCGGGCTCGACGTCGACTGCAAGGTGGTCGCGATGGAGGGTTGGCAGCCGGAGGCCGCCCCCGGCTTCGGCTGGCCGCTGAGCGAGCGGAGCTGGATCAACCCCAGCCCCAACGCGCCCAACCTGTCGATGGCGCGCGCCTATGCGGGCACCGTGATGCTGGAAGGCACCACCCTGAGCGAAGGCCGCGGCACCACCCGGCCGCTGGAACTGTTCGGCGCCCCCGACATCGATGCCCGCGCCCTGATCGCCGAGATGCGTGCCCTCGCCCCCGACTGGCTGCGCGGCTGCGTACTGCGCGAATGCGGGTTCGAACCCACCTTTCACAAGCACGCAGGCAAACTGTGCAGCGGCGTGCAGATCCACGTCGAAGACCCGCAGCATTACGACCACGCCGCCTTCCGCCCGTGGCGGGTGCAGGCCCTCGCGTTCAAGGCCTTGCGCCGGCTGCAGGCGGACTACCCGCTGTGGCGCGATTTCGCCTATGAATACGAGCACGACCGCCTCGCCATCGACCTGATCAACGGCAGCCCGCTGCTACGCCTTTGGGTGGATGACGCCGGCGCCCGGCCGCAGGATCTCGACGCCCTCGCGGTGGCCGACGAAACAAGCTGGCGCGAACAACGCATCCCCTTCCTTCTTTATCCTTGAAATTGCCGCACACGCAACCGGAGCCGTCGCGATGAAACATGCCCTGAAGATTTTCGCCTGCAACTCCAACGACGGTCTCGCCACCGAAATCTGCAATCGTCTTGGCGTGCGTCTGAGCCAGATGGAGATCTCTCGCTTCTCCAACGACAATCTCCATGTCCAGATCCAGGAGAACGTGCGCGAGCGTGACGTGTTCGTGGTGCAATCCTTCACCGCACCGGTGAGCGATCACATCATGGAGCTGATGATCACCCTCGACGCCCTGCGCAGCGCCTCGGCCCAGCGCATCACCGCGATCATTCCCTACTACTCCTACGCCCGCTCGGACAAGAAGGACAAGCCGCGGATCTCGATCACCGGCCGCCTGATCGCCGACATGCTGATCACCGCCGGCGCCAACCGGGTGCTCACCATGGATCTGCATGCCGACCAGGTGCACGGCTTCTTCAGCGTGCCGGTCGACCACCTGACCGCCATCCCGACCATCGCCGAACACTTCCGCCAGCGTCACGACCTCACCAACATGGTCGCGGTGGCCACCGACGCCGGTGGTGCCAAGCGCGTGGGGCGCTTCTCCGAGCGGCTCGGGATTCCGATGGCGATCATCGACAAGCGCAGGGTCAGCGACACCGACGTCAAGCAGGGCGAAGTGGTGGGCGAAGTGCGCGACCGCGATACGGTGATCTTCGAGGACGAAATCTCCACCGGCGGCACCCTGCTCGCCACCATCAACACCTTGCGTGCGGCCGGCGCGCGCAGCATCCACGCCTGCGCGGTGCACGGTGTGCTGTGCGGCCCGGCCATCGAACGCCTGCGCGACGCCCCGGTCGATTCGATCGTGGTCACCAACACCGTGCATGTCGCCGCCGAAAAACGCCTCGACAAGCTCACCGTGCTCACGGTTGCCCCGCTGTTCGCCTCCGCGATCGAGCGCATCCACAGCGGCGAAAGCGTTGGAGCCCTGTTCGAGTAAGCGAGCGCCGCTCACCACGACTCACGCCACGGCAAGCTGGCACTGCGTTGCTGCCAATGGCGCTGTTCCCGGGGCTCAGCCGGGCTGAGCACCATCCTGCTGGGAGGCGATTTCGGCCCGCACCTGCTCCATATCGAGCCCGCGCACGCCTTCGATCACCTGCTGCAAGCTGCTCGCCGGCAGGGCGCCCGATTCGCGGAAGACCATGATGTTGTCGCGAATTACCGCGATCGTCGGGATCGAGCGGATCTGGAAGGTGCTCGCCAGCTCCTGCTGGGCCTCGGTGTCGATCTTGCCGAACACGATGTCGGGGTTGGCGGCGGCAGCGGCCTCGTAGACGGGCGCAAAGCCGCGGCACGGGCCGCACCACTCGGCCCAGAAATCGAGGAACACGATCTCGTTGTTCGCGACCGTGTCGTTGAAATTGTCGGCGGTGATTTCGACGCTGCTCATGTTTCGGCTCCTGTTGAGGTCTGCCGGCAGCTTACAACATGAGGCTGCAGGCCGTAAGCGCAGGCCACAGCGATCCATCCGCAGGCTCAGGCGATCAGCCCGAGCCTGCGTCTCAAAACAGGGCCTTCCTTACTTCCTGCCACCGAACACGAGCAGCAGACCGCCCGCTGCGATGGCACCGATCCCCGCCCACATCGGGACGTTGACCGTTTCCTTTTCCTGCACCGTCAGTTCAAGCGGACCCAGCTTGACCGCCGTGGAGTCCTTCGTATAGCTGAAGCCACCGTAAACCAACGCGAGGACTCCGGCCACGACAAGGGTGATCGCTACCAGTTTGACCGAATTCATATCATCGACTTCCTGCGCTCCAGGCACACCACCTTCGGCGCGGGCTGCGCCGAGATCGATGCCATGAAGCCATTGAAGCACAGCTTGGCCTGCGTCGGCGTTCGGCATTGCACACAGCGCTGTAACAGCGTTTGTAACCGACCCCACAGCCGGCTGCCTGCAGCAAGACCAGGTTGCGAGACATGAGCCGATCGCCGCCTCAATCGCCATCCTCCCGCGATATTCCGAAAGCGTATCCCCGGCGCACCCGCACACGTTACAACAGGTCACATATTGCGGATCTGCCGACTATAGTGAATGCAGACCTCACACGCGGACCGGTCGCGGCACGCCCTCGGCCACCGCCCTCATGGCGTGCAGATATTCCTTTCCTACTCGTCCAGCCACAAGGACACTGCCGAGACCCTCTGCTGCGCCCTGCAGGCGGTGGGGCACGAGGTATTCTTCGACCGCGAGGATCTTCCGCCCGGGCAGGACTACAACGATCGTATCCGCCACGCGATCAGGGACAGCGACCTGTTCATCTTCCTGATCACGCCCGAGGCCGTCGCCCCCGGCCACTACACCCTGACCGAACTCAAGATCGCCAGCCGCAAGTGGCCCAACCCGGCGGGGCGGGTGCTGCCGGTCATGGTCGCCCCCACGCCCTTCTCCAGCCTGCCGGCCTATCTGTCGTCGGTGACCGTACTCGAGCCGGTGGGCAACCTCGCGGCCGAAGTGGCGCTGGAAGTCGCCGACCTTGCCGCCAGCATCGAGCCGGCACCCGCTGCCTCGCCCCATCCGCCGCCGACAACCCCTCTACCAGATGATCAGGAAACCGGCATTCGCTACCAGTCGCTGGAGCTGCGCTTCAGTCCCGGCCACGATGGCCGCTATCCGCTTGCGCTGGGCTCCGCAGCCGACGGCTCAATCGGAGACACCTGTCCGCTCGACCCCGCCGCGCTCGAAGCTCGCCTGTGGGCTGCCCCCACCGCGGCTGCTGGCGAGGTCCGCCGCGGTGGGGCCCCGGTACAGACATGGTTGCCCTCGGCGGCCGACGCGCGCGAAGTGGGCCGGCAACTATACGAATCGCTGTTTGCCGGGCCGTATCGTCCGCTGCTGGACCAGCACCTGCGATCGATCGACCCCCAGCGTGGCGAAGGCCTGCGCTTCGTGATCAACACCACCGCCACCCCCGATCTCGGGCGCCTGCCGTGGGAGTTCATCTACAGCCCGGCGCAGGACGACTTCCTGTTCTCCGACCGCATGAAGCCGGTCGTGCGCTGGCTCGATGTCGACGCGCCGCCGCCCACGCTCGCCGTCACCCCGCCGCTGCGCCTGCTGATTGCAAGCGCGGCACCGGCCGGGCGCCCCGACCTGGCGGTGGGCGAGGAGCTCGCCCAGCTCGACACCGCGCTGGGCGAACTGGCCGGCGGCGGCCTGGTGCAGGTCACCCGGCTGGCGCACACCAGCCTGGAGAGCCTCGACACCGCGCTGCTGCAACATCGCCCGCACGTGCTGCACTTCATTGGTCATGGAGACTTTACCGGCGACGACGGCATGATCGTGCTCGAAGCCGAAAACCCACGCGGCGCGGCCGACCCGATCGCCGGTCGCCAACTCGCGATCCTGCTGCGCAACCACCTCGCCAGCCTGCGTCTGGTGTTCCTCAACAGCTGCATGGGTGCCACCACCTCGCATCGCGACCCTTTCGGTGGCGTCGCCCAGAACCTGATCCGGCGCGGCATTCCGGCGGTGATCGCGATGCAGTTCGCGATTCCGGACCAGGCCGCGATCGCCCTTGCCCGCCACTTCTACCGCTACCTTGCCGCCGGCCAACCGGTGGATACCGCGCTCACCTCCGCCCGCGCCTTCCTGTATGCGCGTGGCTACGCAGTGGAATGGGGCGCGCCGGCACTGCACATGCGCGCCCCCGACGGACGCCTGTTCGACATCGCCGCGATTCCCGCGCGGACTGCCACACCGCTCACCCTCCCCGTCGCCGCGCCGCCGACAGAAAACCGGACCGCGGCGCCACGGACACCCACTCCGACGACACCGTCGCTACCCCCTTTATCGCCACCCGCTGCACCGCCATCTGGCGCGCAAGCAGCCACCCCCCGTCGGCGCGGACGGGTGTGGGGCGTCGTGGCGGGCGCAGCGGCGCTCGTGCTGTTTGCCGGCTGGTGGCTGGCGATGACCGGGCTGGAGAGCGAAACCCCGCCCGCAGACCCTGCACCCATCGTCGTGGCACCCGCGCCGACGCCCACTCCTGCTCCAGCTCCTGCTCTCCCGGCACCTCCCCTGCCCGCACCAGCACCGGAAGCAGAGGGCTATACCCGGGCACTGAGCTTGCTGCAGCAAGGTGCGGACGATGACGGGCTGGGCCAGCTCGACGAGGCTCTGCAATTGGACGACGACCTCACGGCGCTGTCCGCCCTCCCGACAGAACAGCGCACCGAGCTTGCCACACGCCTGCGTGCGATCGCAATCCAGGCGCTTGCTGCCGACCAGCCGGGCAAGGCTGCCGGCGCCGCGCAGATGTTGATGGAGATCGACCCGGAGCGCCCGGAGAACCTCGCGCTGCTGCACGAAATCCTGGCGCATTTCCCGACTGCCACACTCGACCCCGGCGCCTCCGCCGGCGCAGAACCGCTCACACCAGGTGCAGGCACCGGTATGGGGAGCGGCATGGGTTCCGGTTCCAGCGCCGTATCGACCTACACCGTCCGCCACGGCGACAGCCTGTGGCGCATTGCCGCACACCACTACGGCGATGGATCGCAATGGCCGCGCATTTTCGAGGCCAACCGTCCACCGCTGACCGACCCAAACCTTGTTGCCCCCGGCCAGCAGCTCGAAATCCTCGACCCCGTTGCCACCGCCTACCGGGTCGTGCCGGGCGACACCTTGTGGCACATCGCCGCTCGCTTCTATGGCGACCCGGACCAATGGCCCCGCATCCACGCGGCCAACCGCCGCACCGTGATCAACCCCGATCACATCCGCCCCGGCCAGTTGCTGTGGCTGCCGACCCCGCACTGATCCCCTGGATACGGGTAGCGGCAACCAACCGGCAACACTGCACTATGCTTGCGCCGGCACAAAGCGTAACGCCACACCGTTGTTGCACCAGCGCTTGCCGGTGGGCTTCGGCCCGTCGTCGAAAACGTGGCCATGATGGCCGCCGCAGCGTGTGCAGTGGTATTCGGTGCGCGGCAGGATCAGCTTGAAATCGCGCTTGAGCCCGAACGCACCCGGTAGCGTAGTGTAAAAGCTGGGCCAGCCGGTGCCGCTGTCGTACTTCATGTCCGAGGTAAACAAGGGCAGTTCGCAGCCCGCACACACGTAGGTGCCCGCGCGCTTCTCGTCGTTGAGCGGGCTGGTCCAGGGCGCTTCGGTGCCTTCCTTGCGGAGCACCTCGAACTGGGCGGGCGTGAGCAGCGCCTTCCACTCGGCATCGGTCTTGTCGATTTTTTCGATCATCACCCCCTCCTGCTTGTCATCCCGCGCGGCCAGGCTGTGCACAAACGGATACGCCGCCGCGCCAAACAGGCCAGTCAGGAAATAGCGTCGCTTCATGGTCATTCCTCCTTCCGGAAACCCGGTGTGTCAGCCTGCCTGCGGCAGGGCGAAGTCGATGCAGGTGCCGCGCTCGCGTTCCGACTGCACCCGCATCGCGCTGCCATGCAGATCCAGAATGCGCTTGACGATCGCCAGTCCCAACCCGGCGCTGGGGCCGGATGTGGTCTGGCTGGCATCGCTCGCACGCCAGTAGCGCTCAAAGATGTGCGGCAGATGTTCCTCGGCGATGCCGCTGCCGGTATCGCTGACGCTGACCCGGTACTGCGCGGCCTCGGCGGTGACGCCGAGGCAGACCGTACCCCCCTCCGGCGTATGGCGCAGCGCGTTGTCGATCAGGTTCTGCAGCACACGCTCGATCAGGGCGATGTCGGCGACGACTTCGGCCTTGCGATGGCTGTCGTCCGACAGGCACAGGGTGACGCCGCATTGCTGGGCATTGAGCTGATAGCTCTGAATCACGTCCTGCAGCAACTCGGACAGGCAAAACACCTCGCGTCGCGGCTCGACCCGGCCCGACTCGAGCTTGGACAGCTCGAACAGATCGGACACCCGCGCACCGAGCCGGGTGGCGTGGCGCATCACGGTACGCAGATGCTGCTCGCGGGTGGCGGCGTCGAGCTGGTCGCCACGCAGGATCAGGGTCTCGACGTAGCCCTGGATGCTGGCGAGCGGGGTGTGCAGGTCGTGCGAGATATTGCTGACCAGCTCGCGGCGCGTGCGGTCGTTGTCCTCGATCTGGGCGAACTGCTCTGCCACCCGCCGCTGCAGCGCGTCGGTGGCATCGCGCAACACCGCGATCTCGTCGCCCTGCGCGGGCGACGTGCCCGCCTCGTCGCCCGCGCGAAAGGTCTGCACCTGGGCGGTGAGCTGGCGTAGCGGGCGGGTCAGCGTGCGCAGCACGACGGCCAGCACCAGCCCCGAGAGCAGCAGCGCAAGTGCCACGCCGATCGCGATCTGGCGCAGCGCGCTCGAATTGGCCAGCGCCTCGGTCAGGGTCTGGGTGTCGTGGCCCTGCAGCACCACATACAGATAACCCGCGATCTCGCCTGTATCCGTACCATCGCGCCGCAGCGGTGCCACCGAGATGATATTGGTCTGCCCCGGGCGGCGTGGGTCGTCACCGAACAGCGGCAGTTTGGGCGCGCCCCGCCCGCCTTCGGCCAGGCGCCGGATCGGCGCGTTATCGACCCGCACGCCAAGCGGCACGCTGTCTTCCAGCGCATGACCGATTACCCGCCCGCCAGCGTCGAGCAGATACACCTCGACCGCGGGGTTGATCATCATCACCTGGGTGGCCATGGCCTGCATCAGCTCGGTTTCGGGCTTGCCGTCCGGGGTGATCAGCGCGCGCGGCTGGTGGGTGACGATGTATTGCGCCAGATCCAGGTTAAGGCGCTGGGTGGCTTCGAGCGCGGTCAGCATGCCGTAGTGACGTGCCAGCCCGAGCAGGACAGCACCCATCAGCGTGAGCAGCAGCAGCACGATCAGCGTGATGCGCACATGCAGGCGACGCAGGAAGGGGATGCCGCGGCGCGCGATCATGCGACAGCCTCGAAGCGGTAGCCCACACCCCACACGGTATGGATGTAGCTGGCGTCGGTGCGCTCGTCGCCGAGCTTGGCGCGCAGGCGGTTGATGTGACTATTGACGGTGTGATCGTAGCCATCGTGGCCGTAGCCCCACACCGAGGACAGCAGCTCGGCGCGGGTGAATACGCGCCCCGGGTGACTGGCGAAGTGCCACAGCAGGTCGAACTCGCGCGGCGTCAGGGTGATCTCGGCGTCGGCGAGCCAGGCCCGACGCTGGGCCCGGTCCACCCGCAAGGCGCCGCACTCGATCCGGACGGGGCCATCGTCGGCGCTCTCCGGCCGGGCCCCGTGAGCCGCCCGCCGCAGCAAGGCCTTGATCCGGGCCTGCAGCTCAAGCACGCTGAACGGCTTGGTCAGGTAGTCGTCCGCACCCAGCTCCAGCCCAAGCACACGGTCGAGCTCGCTCGACCGTGCGGTGAGCATCAGGATGGGGACATGGGCGCTCTTTGCCCGCACCTCGCGGCACACATCGAGCCCGCCCAGCCTGGGCAGGCGCAGGTCGAGCACGATCACGTCCCATTGATGTGCCAGCGCAAGCTCGAGACCGGTCTGACCATCGTTCGCGACCATGACCTGGGCGGGCAGCTCGGACAGGTGCAGCACCAGCAGCGAAGCGAGATCCTGCTCGTCCTCGATGACGAGGATGCGGCGGTCGGCCGCAGTGGGCACGTTCATCGGCACATTCATGGAGGCAGTCATTGGCGGATCACCTTCGGTTCCGGTTGCAGGCGGCAGCACGCTCGTCGCGACCGGTGTTCGCTGTCGGAAACCATGATCGCGCGGGGCCGGGCTACAAGTCCTCACGAATTCATCACGATTAAGTCATGGTTCGGCGCCATCGCTCACTGTATCCGACCATCGGATTGCGGCTTCGTCACCGGCGGGCGAGACGCCTTCCCGAGCTTATGACAACGATGACCAATTCGTGATCATTTCGTGAGGATTCGCCCACCTCCCCCGGCGCAGCATGTGTCCCAGGCAGAACACGCAGGCCACATTCGCAGCTGCCGCCTTCAACCTCCCGACAGACAAAGGAAACCGACATGAACACGACACTCAGTGGGGCCCGCATCGCCGCGCTTGCCGCGGCCTTCGCCGCTTCTTCCATGGTGTTCGCCGCCGACGCGCCGGCTGGCTCCACCGGCAAGACCATCTCGGCCAGCGACATGGTGCACTGCTACGGCACCAATGCCTGCAAGGGCCAGGCCGACTGCAAGACCACGCAGAACGAATGCAAGGGGCAGAACGCCTGCAAGGGCCATGGCTTCAAGGCGCAGAAAGCCGCCGATTGCCTGTCGTCCGGCGGCGTCATCGGCGATATCGGCTGATCGCCCTTTTCGCCTGCCCTTTCCACCCGTCTCCGGTGCGCGCATTGCCTGCGCACCGGGCCGCCCCAGGAGGCCACAAGGCATGAACGCATCCACCGCCGCGCCCACCTCGCCGCTTACCCGAGCGGAATCGCCCCCTGCGTTCGCCGGCTTCGGCCTCGGCCTTCGTCCCCCTTACTACACCGACTTTCTCGCCGGGCCGCAGCCGGTGGACTGGCTCGAGCTCATCTCCGAGAACTACATGATCCAGGGCGGCAAACCGCTGGCGATGCTCGACCGGATCCGTGCCGACTACCCGGTGGCGATGCACGGCGTGTCGATGTCGATCGGCTCGGTCTCCGCGCTCGACCGCGACTACCTGCGCCAACTCAAGGCCCTGGCGCGCCGCATCGAACCGATGTGGATCTCCGACCACCTGTGCTGGACCGGCGTACATGGAATGAGCCTGCACGACCTCTATCCGCTGCCCTATACCGAAGAGGCCTTGCGCCACGTGGTGGCACGCATCCGTCAGGTGCAGGACATGCTGGAAACGCAACTGCTGATCGAAAACGTCTCGAGCTACCTCACCTACGCCGAGTCGGAGATGAGCGAGTGGGCCTTTCTTGCTGCGGTCGCGGAAGAGGCAGACTGCCTGCTACTGCTCGACGTGAACAACATCTACGTGAGCGGCATGAACCACGGCTTCGAGCCTCGCCACTTCATCGACGGCGTGCCGCCCGGGCGTGTCCGCCAGATTCATCTCGCCGGCCATTCGGACGCGGGCGACATGATCATCGATACCCACGATGCGCCGGTAGCCGACGCGGTGTTCGAACTCTACGCCCACGCCTGCCGGCGCTTCGGCCCGGTGAGCACGATGATCGAGCGCGACGACGCGATTCCGCCGCTGGCAGAACTGTGCGCCGAGCTCGACCGGGTACGCAGCACCGCCGCGGACGCGTGCCCCCACCACACTCATTACCAAGAGGACGCACCATGCCTGATCTGATCTCAAGCGGCCTCGAGGTGTTGCAGACACGGATGCAGGCCTACGTGCTGGACCAAGCGGCCGACTCGCAGCTCATCCTGCCCCTGCTGCGCGAACGCAGATCAGCACGACCTCATCAGCGGCCGGGCGGCGACGACGAGCCTGCCAGCAGCGCGGCACAACGCGGACTGCAGATCTATCATTCGGCCTATCGCTCCAGACTTCGCGAGGCGCTGGGCTCCGTATTCGAACGGACCTGGGCCTACCTCGGCGACGACGAGTTCGACACCCTGTGCGCGCGCCATGTTGAAACCGAGCGATCCACCCGACGCAACCTGCGCGACTACGGCAGCGCGTTCCCTGCCTTGCTGCGCCGGTCCCTCCCCGACGACCCCGAGGTGGCCGAACTGGCGACCATGGACTGGCAGCTCCACCTCGCTTTCGACGCCCCCGACACTGCACTACTCACCCCGGCGCAGCTATCCGCGCTCAACGAGTCGGACTGGGAACGGGCCCGCCTGGTGCTCCATCCCTCGGTATCGCTCGCGACATTCGAATGGAACGTGCTCGAGGTCTGGCATGCACTCGATCAGCGGCAGGCGCCCCCGGCGGTGCGCCGCCTGCCGCTAGCTCGGGCGCACCTATTCTGGCGCGGCGAACAGCACACGCGCTTTCGCACCCTGGAACCTGCCGAACATCTGGCCCTGCAGGGCCTGCACGACGGGCTCAACTTTGCCGAGGTGTGCACAACCGTCGCCGCCCGTGCGCCTGACGCCGCCCCCCTGGTCGGCACCTGGCTCGCCCGCTGGCTGGCAGACGAGCTGATCTGCGCGGTGGACAAGGGGGCGAAAGGAGCGGCCTGATTCAGTCCACTAAGTCAGTTCAGGATGAAGTTCGCATCCGGCTGCGGCGCCGGTGGCGGGATCTCGCCGAGCAGTTCGCGCAGGCTGGCATCGATGCCGGCGGCGATCGCATCGAGCGCGAGGTCGTTGGGCATGACGCCGAACGGGTCTTCGATCTCGTCGCTCAAGGCCTCGAGGGCGAAAAAGGTATAGGACACGAAGGCCACCACCAGCGGCGTCATCCATCCGATCGAATCGACCAGCCCGAAGGGCAGCAGCATGCAATAAAGGTACACGCTGCGATGCAGGATCACCGAGTAGGTGAACGGCAGCGGCGTGTTGGCGATGCGCTCGCACCCGCCGAGCGCGCCCGACAGCTCGTCCAGACCTTGCTCCATGTGCTGCGCCAGCATCGGCTCCAGCGCGCCGGCTCCACGCCGTTCGCGCAACCACTGCGCCAGCCACATCAGGATCAGGGTCGGCGCAGAACGCGCAGTGCCCAGCCGAGCCAGCACCTCGGCCGGCAGCAGGCCGTCCAGCCCCGCATCACGTGCGCGCCCACGCAACTGGTTGCGCATGGCCACGGCAAACGCGATCAAGCCGAGCACGAAAGGCCGCGCATCGGTCCCCGGTGTGGTCAGGGTCAGCGCCTGGCGCGCCAGATTGCGTGCGGCGACCAGCACCGTACCCCACAGCTTGCGCGCCTCCCAGTAACGGTCATAGCTGGCATTGATGCGAAAACCGAGAAAGATGGCCAGCGACACGCCCATCAGCGAGAACGGTGCCGCAGTCAGCGTCACCTTCCAGTGAAAGAGCTGACCATGCATCACCACCACGGTGCACGCCAGCAAGAACACGAACAACTGCTGCCAGAAAATGCGGTGAACCAGCGAACCGCGGCGAACGAACAACAGGTGGACCCAGTGCGGACGGGGACGAACGATCACGATGGAGGACGGTGGCGGGAAAGCCGCATTCTGGCAGGTTTTTGCGGCGCAGCAAGACGCACGCAACCAAAGGCCCGCATGCGCCGGACTGCGCCCTGCCAGTCTACCGATCCTGCAACCAACCCGGACTAGCGTGCGTCGCTCGCCAACGTGTGACCTGCCACCTTACGGACGTTTTCCAGCAGGTCCGTGGGAATGCCGCCCACCCCACTGTGATAGACGCTCTCCACCGCATCCCGCCATGCGGCCTTCTCCTGCGCCGTCAGCTCAATAACCTCGGTCTGCCCGGATGCCTTGACGGCCTCGAGTGCGGCCGCGTTGCCGTCCAGCGCAGCCTGATTCGCAAAAACGGTGGCATCACGCAGGGCCGTCTCGAGTGCAGTGCGTATATCGGCGGGCAGTCCGGACCAGAACTTCTTGTTCGTGATCACCGCATACCCAAGGTAGCCGTGATCCGACAGGGTCAGATACTTCTGTGCGCGGTGAAGATTCTGGGTGTAGAAGTTCGAGATCGGACCTTCGGTTCCGTCCACCGCGCCCACCTTGAGCGAGCTGTAGACCTCGCTGAACTCAAGCGGGCGCGGCCGCACGCCGAGCGCCTTCATCGTCGAATCAAGTACATTGGACGGCTGGATGCGCATACTCACGCCATCGAGATCCTTTAGCGTGCGGAGCGGCTTGTTCGCGCTCATCTGCTTGAACCCGTTATCCCAGAACGCCAGCCCGACCACCCCCGACTGCTCCAGCTTGCCCAGCATTGCCTTGCCGATCTCGCCCTGGGTCACCCGGTGCACAGCCGCAATATCAGAGAACAGAAACGGAAGGTCGAACACCTCGAAATCGGTCACCCGCAGCACTCTGAACTTGGACAGAGACGGAGCCAGCATCTCCACGTGCCCCGAGAACAGCGCCGCCATCTCGTCCTTGTCGCCGTACAGACGGCTATTGGGGAACACGTCGACGCGCACCTTGCCGCCAGTGCGCTCGGCCGCCAGCTCGGCAAACTTCAATGCAGCCCTGCCCTTGGGCGCGTCGGCGGAAACCACGTGGCTGAAACGAATCACGATCGGGTCTTGCGCCGCAGCCGACCCCAAGCTCAGGACCGAAACGAGTGCAGCGAACAGATACGCCAAGCTACGCATGATTGCCTCCCAATATGCTGGTAGCGACAGCAACACATGGCGGCAGGCCGCAGAAGCCTCGCCGGAGTTTCAGCTTAGTAAACGCGCAGGGAAATTCAAAGCCGTGCCGCTCCGGCTTGCCGTTCGGGGGCGAATCGCGCATCCACATAGACCCACGCGGACTTGCCGGACGCCAGGCTGGCGAGCACCCGTTTGTATGCCTCCACCTCATAGTCATCGGCGCGTCCGAGCTCTTCTTCCGTGATCTCGAAGACGGTGCCGGGCACCAGATCGGCAGGCAGGCCCGTGTGCCGGACTATGGGGTGGTGCGTCTTGCCGCTGGTCCTGACGACTTCCGGATCGTCGATCTCGACCATCGATTGCTCGAAACCGACCAGCGCGTCAGCCTCTCCGGCGAGCTTGCGAGCGAACGTGCTGAGTTGAACGTCTTCCTGTTGAAGGGTGCCGTATGAAAAGAGGAGTGGCATGGGCTCTCCAAAAAAGGGGATTGGGGGCCATCTCGCGGACAGGGCCAACCCGGAGCAACGACCAGCATGAAATGAAGCTCATGCGTAACCCGCCATTACACGCCCCGCAGACGGAAGGATCAGGCCATGCGCGCAACAATGCCATAGCGACCCTTGTCTCGACCATCGGTGGGTGGATTGATGAACTCCGCCTTCTCGATCACGGTACCCAGCGCAGTCAGGATGGAGACGACCGCCTCCGGCGTGTGTGAGTCATAAAAGAAGGGCTGACCATACATGGTGTCCGTAAACGGCGGGTGATCCGATCCACCAACCGATAGCATCAATCGGGCACCAGGCCGCAGGCGGCGTACGACCCGTCGAAGGATGGGCTCGTGATGCTCGCGCGGGACATGGAACAAGGAATCCCAGATCACGGCACCGTCGTAGTCTTCGTCCGGCTCGAACGCCTCCATCTGCGCGTGCAGCCAGCGGCCTTCCGGCAGGCGCTGCCTTGCGAGTGCAAGCAAGTCTTCGGCTTGGTCAACACCGGTAACGGAGAAACCCTGCTGAAGAAGAAGCTCCGCAACGGGGCGACCCGTGCCGCAGCCCAGATCCAGGACTTTGGCGGAAGGCCGCATATCGTTCACCAGGCGGTCGAGAAACGCAGATTCGTGGCGAAAGAGCGCGGTGCGAACTGCGTCCCAGTCTTTGACAATGGCGTTGTAGCTGCGGCGATTCATGTGTGTAGCCGGGGCAAACATCAATTTGTCACGCTGCTCCCAGGCAGCCTTGTCGCCTTCCATGAACTGATCGATATTCACATCCAGCCTCACTGGCTTGTTGGCGCCTGCTGCTTATTTGCCTTGAATCCCTCATGGAACGTGACCTTACCGCGCGGAAACCGGCCGTCAAACGCAAGCGCGAAGAACACCTCTGGCGGAACGTCCTCGAGGACGAGTCCCACGGCATTCTCAAACCCGAATTTGATGTAGTACTGCGGATGCCCCACCAGACAGCAGCCTTTGGCACCCAGGTCTTTCAAGCGCGACAGCCCTTCCCGTATCAGCGCTTTGCCGACCCCCATTCTCTGATACGTCGGCAGCACAGATACCGGGCCAAGTCCGTACCACCCGTCGCTACCATCTGAAATGCTCACGGGGGAAAACGCAATATGCCCAACAACGCGGCCATCCACCTCGGCCACCAGCGACAAGCTCAATGCCCGCGCCAAACGAAGCGCCTGGACGATGAACTGCTCCGTGTGGCTGCTGATCTCCAGGGGCTCGAAGGCGGCCACAGTGACTTCGGTGATCGCTTCAGCATCATGCTCGGTCTCGGGTCGTATCGCGATCTTTGGTGTGGTCATGGCAATTCCAGCCGAAGTGATGAACTTCCTTCTCGACAACAGTACATCACTGCCTCCCATTGTTGAACGACTCATGTTTGAGGTAGGCGATCGCCGGAGCCGCAAGGCAGCGGCCGGCTGTGGCCCTATGTTCGATATCGTACAGATCTCTCTCGCCTCTCCTTCTACTCTTGTCAAGTGTGGGCAGCTGACACGAGCCAGCCGACCGCCAGCAAGGGAGCCACGTCGGCTCGTTGAGACTGGACAACAACTGCATGAGGAGACTGTGATGTTCAAGACGATCACCGCAACCTACGACAACAAGACCGCGCTCACCAACGTCGTCGACGATCTGGTCAACGACGGACTCCCGCGCGAGAAGATTTTCGCCGACGAAGACAAGCTGGAGGTCAAGGTCATGGTTCCGACCGCGACAGAGTCGGGAATTACCCAACTTCTGCAACGTCACGATCCGATCAAAATCGCATGACGCACGGCTCCGCCGGCATTGCTCGGCAGAACAAGCTGGAAGGCCTGCCGTACCTGTGACGGCGCGCCTGGCTTCAAGACCAGCTGGCTCGGACTGCAGCATGTCCCGGATCGACACTGAACACTCCTCCCTCCCGAGTCATCCAATGTGCGCCGCCGCACGGACAGGCCTTCCTCGATGCTTTAGCCTCGAATCGGGAACTGATCAAAAAAGAATACAACTTCATCGGGTTCAGGGAGCTACAGCGTGAAAGCAATTCGTTCTATTCTGGCCGGCGCATTGCTGGCGACAGTCGCAACAGCAGGGCAGGCAGCTCCAATTTCACTCACGCAATCGCATGGCGGCACCAGCCTTAGCAGTGCGGGCAGCACTTTCACACACATGCTGGCGCTGACCGAAGTCACAGAAGGCCAGGCACTGCTGTCACTCAGCTTCGATGTGTCGAAAAACGCCGCAGCCCAGAATGACACGATCTCGCTGTTTCTCGACGGTAGCTTACAAGCCTCTGGCCGGGCCTCCTCCTTCGCCGTCACTAATCTCGACGTCAGCGAGTTTTTCGACTTCACCACTGGAACGCTGACTTTCCAGCTCTTCCGCGGGGTATCGGTGGGCGGCGGCAATATCAAGCTCCGCCACTCCGAACTGGTGGTGCCGTTGCCCGGAGGCATCGCAGGCGTCGCAAGCACCGATTCCGCAAGCGAGCAGCAATATGGCGGCGCCATGCAGATATCCGAACGCTCGGCTGAACTGCAGATGAGCGCACTGCGCGAGCTTCCCGAACCGGGAACACTTGCCCTGCTCGGTGTCGGCGTGTTGGGCATGACAATGTTACGGCGGCGCCCGGCCTGATAGTTCAACCGGACGCACGTTACGTAAGGCAAGCACCTTCGCATCAACCGACTCGGTAACACTACCGATGAGTCAATGCGGGGGTTAAATCTGCGCGTCGCTTGACACTCACAACAGTACCGCGTCAAGCGGGCGCCTCAGGGACCTCGGCATTTCGGGGCCACGACCGAACCGGATGACAAGATCGGGCCTTCCGCTCGAGATGCCGATCGATCGGGCGAACTGCGACCGCAGTGATGCGACCTCCACCGGTTGATTGAGGTGTGCGGTTCGAACGTCCAATGCCGTTGCCTGCAAGGCAAACCGTTGAAAAGCGCGACCGGCCTCGATCCAGTGGCGCTTGTCCTCATGTTCCGAAACGAATACCGCAATCCCGGCAGAGCTTCGAACATGTCGCGCGTACTTGTCGTTCTCGGCTTTCTCGGTAACGAACAAGTCGAACATCAGGCCGCCAAGCCAGGCGGGAACCGACGGGTTGCCGGACGCGCCCCCGAACAAGCCGTCCCCCTGCCGTGCCGCCTGTCCGCCGTTAAATCGAATCCAGTGCTTCAGTTCGCGCACGAAGGCAGGGTCTTGCATCTGTGCGGTATTTCCCTGCACCACAAAATCAAGCACCGCCTCCGTTGCAGCCCTGTCCGTGAGCAGGTGAACCCGAACCCCCTCGCCCGCGCCCGCGGCCTCCAGAAGCCGCAATTCGTCGTTCGAAAGCGGCTTGCCATCAAATTCGCCTCTGGTCGACTGCCGGCGAGGTATTGCGTCGAACAGTGGCGTACGCACCGCCGGTGCGCGCTCAAGCGCGACATCCAGCGCCTCGCCAGCGCCCTTGCTAAAAACTGCATCGCCTCTGAAGCCGATTGCGGCGGCTGCCTGCACAAGGTTCTCGGCGGCACAGCCAAGGCTGACATAGAGATGGTGATCGTCCGGATCAACAACCGGGCATCGGCGTTGAAAGTCCGGCAGGATAGCGATCGACCGCTCGCCCACCCCGAACTTCCAGCACTGGGTGTTGTGACTGGACGGTGCGAGCGTGGCGTAGCGCACCAGCTCACGCAGTGCGGCCGGCGCGCTGCCCGAAACGAGTTCGCCATGGCGCCATGTCCGCTCCACCGCCCGCTCATACTCCGAACGACCCTTGTTGGCGGAATAGAGCGCCAGCACGCCTGCGGCACCCAGCCCCGACACGGCGGCAGTCGCGATGAACTTCCTTCTCGACAGCATGGCACCACGCCTCCCAATATTGAAATTGAACGGCTCATGCTTGAGGTAAGCGGTCGCCGGAGCCGCAAGGCAGCCTGCACGCGTAGATCGCAGGACGCCAGTATTGATGGCTCAGCCGTCGTTTGTCCACGCCAGGAGCTCGGCTGAGGGAGGCTCCAGAACGGGCATGCAGTTGAGTTCGCTCTTCCGCCCTTCGTAGGCGGCAAAGAGCGCCGCGTGCGAAGACAAGGACATCTCGCCTCCACGAGAGTAGTACTGACCCACCCACGCCAGCAAGTGCTGAAGGTGCTCGTCCTGTTCGGCTTTCGAGGCGTACTTGTGAGGCTCCCACGGACGCGACCGACAGTTGGTGATGCACCGGGTTTCGCCGGGATTCAGAAAAACCAGCCTTGGCGCGAACGCCAGCGCCACGCCTACAAGGTTGGCATAGCAGCCTTCAATCACCCAGGACTCGTGCAAGGCGCAGAAGGCTCGCACATCACGCACGGCGGCATCTGTCGATCGGGCCACGGCAATCTGGCCGGGCTCCCACGCCACGGTGTCCAGGTCCAGGATCGGCACACCCGCTCGGGACGCCAGCCACCGCGCCAGTGTTGACTTGCCAGAACCGGAGTTGCCGATGATCGCGATGCGCATGTGTTCAAGGGTATGAGTTCAGGGCCACTTCAGGCCGGCCTTTCCTTTGCGCCAGTATCCGGCGCCAACGGTGGGCCGTAAGCGTCCGCCCAATACCGTCTTGCCCTTCGCCTAGCGATCCCTGACGATCGGTGTCCGGAGCGGGCACCCAAATTCGTGCCCACGAATGAATTTATGGACACGAATTTGAGTGAGGAAGGTCGCCCCGCGCGTCGGGGCGTTCGTTACCGGCATCATCCGGTGGCATTCAAGCGCGCGGTGGTCGAGCAATCTCTGCAGCCGGGCGTCTCCGTTTCCCGTCTGGCCCGCGAACACGGCATCAACGCCAACCAGGTGTTTGCTTGGCGCAAAGCGCACCAGGAGGGGCGGCTCGGCGCGGCGACCTTCCTCCCGGTGACTGTCGCGCCCGGTACGGCTCCGGTCATCGAGACGAGCACGCTTTCAGCCGACACCGGGCGACTGGTGCTTGAGCGGCGCGGCGCGCGCCTGGTCATCGAGGGCCAGCCCGACGCGCAGACACTGAGTCAGGTTCTGGCGGCGCTGCTGCGATGATCGCGCCGCCGGCTGGCACCCGCATCTGGATCGCCGCCGGGGTGACCGACATGCGGCGCGGTTTCGACGGGCTGGCTGCACTCGTGCAGACGCAACTGAAGGCCGATCCTTTCTCGGGCCAGATCTTCGTCTTTCGCGGCCGTCGCGGTGATCGGGTGAAACTGTTGTGGTGGGATGGTGATGGACTGTGCCTGCTCGCCAAGCGACTCGAAGCCGGCAAGTTCGTGTGGCCGCAGGCGACCCACGGCACGGTGTCGTTGAGTACGGCACAGCTGTCGATGCTGCTCGAAGGCATCGACTGGCGCCGCCCGGTCCGAACCGCTCCGCAACGCGCCGTTTGACGGCTGTTCGATGAACGTTGGCGTCATTTCGCCACACTCCCTTGGTATAATGGCGCCATGTCCTGCGCCACCGCTCCCGCCCCCGATGAACTCGCCGCGCTACGTGCGAGGGTGTCTGAGCAGGCCGCCGAGATCTCCCACCTGAAGCTCGTGATCGCAAAGCTGCGGCGCATGCAGTTTGGTCGCAGCTCCGAGCAAATGGATCAGATGCTCGGTCAGCTCGAGCTCTCGCTCGAAGAGCTCGAGACCCGACGCGCCGAACGGGGCGAAGCGCCGGTGGCCGAGACGCCCGAGGCCGAGCGCCCCCCCCGCGCTGCTCGTGGGCCGCTTCCGGAACATCTTCCCCGCGAAACCGTTGAGCACCTGCCCGCACAGTGCGACTGCCCCACCTGCGGCGGGAAGGTCGCGAAGCTGGGCGAGACCGTCAGCGAAGTCCTGGAGTACGTGCCGGCGAGCTTCCGGGTGATCCGCCATGTCCGCCCCAAGTTCGCCTGCACGCGCTGCGACACCATCGTGCAGGCGCCGGCCCCGTCGCGGCCGATCGCGCGCGGTCTGGCCGGCGCGGGTCTGCTCGCTCACGTGCTGGTAGCCAAGTACTGCGACCATTTGCCGCTTTACCGCCAGAGCGACATCTACGCCCGCGAAGGCGTGGCGCTCGAGCGCTCGACGCTGGCCGACTGGGTTGGTCAGTGCAACGTATTACTGCGCCCCCTCGTGGCGGCCCTGCAAGCCTACGTGCTCGGTGCCAACAAGTTGCATGCCGACGACACGCCGGTGCCGGTGCTCGCCCCCGGCGAAGGGCAGACCAAGACCGGGCGACTGTGGACCTATGTGCGGGACGACCGGCCGGCTGGCGACGAGTGTCCGCCAGCGGTGTGGTTTGCCTACTCGCCCAATCGCCGCGGCGAACACCCGCAGGCCCACCTCAAAGCCTTCCGGGGCGTGCTGCAGGCCGACGCCTACACCGGCTTCGGCCCGCTCTATGCCGATGGCGCGATCCAGGAAGCCGCGTGCTGGGCACATGTGCGGCGCAAGTTCTTCGATCTGCACAAGGCGCAGAGTTCGCCCCTGGCGGCCGAGGCGCTCAAACGCATTGCCGCGCTGTACGCGATCGAGGCCGACATCCGGGGCAAGCCTGCACAGATCCGCCAAGCCGAGCGCCAGGCGCGCGCTGGCCCTGAACTGCTTCACTTGCGCGAATGGCTCGACGCCACGCTCCACAAGCTGTCGCAGAAATCGGCCCTGGCCGAGGCGATCCGCTATGCGCTCGCCCGCTGGGCGGCGCTCGTGCGATACACGACCGACGGGCGCATCGAGATCGACAACAACGCCGCGGAGCGAGCATTGCGCACGGTTGCCCTGGGGCGAAAGAACTTCCTCTTTGCAGGGTCGGATGCCGGCGGCGAACGCGCGGCGGCGATCTATAGCCTGATCGGCAGCGCCAAGCTCAATGGGCTCGATCCGGAAGCCTATCTGCGCCATGTGATTGGCCGCATCGCGGATCACCCAGTCAATCGTGTTGCCGAATTGCTGCCTTGGGCCGTTGCTCAAGAACTGTCACCGCTCGCAATTCAAGCCGCTGCAGCCTGAAACGCCCTCAGGGGCAAGACGGTTCTGACCGGACGCTTAC
>JAUSOD010000068.1 GCA_030656215.1 Azoarcus sp. | reverse complement strand
GACTACGCCTACGTGCTCGAGACCGGGCAGATCGCGATGGAAGGCCCGGCCGAACAGTTGAAGGACGACCCGCGCGTGATCGAGGCCTACCTCGGGCTCGGGGGCAAGCATCAGGCGATGCTGGCGACGTAAGCCGATGCCAGACCCATCGGCTCGGCGGGTTTCGTAGGGTCGGCTTCAGCCGACCGCAGGTGGTGGGGATAGCGCAGGTGCTGGAACGGTGCAAAGGCGGCGGACTGAAGTCCGCCCTACGGTCTGCCATAGGTTGGGCCTGAGATAGAACGATTGAACAGAACAAGAGCTGCACGGCATCTGCCGATGCTGCCGGATGACGTGGTGTGAAACGGTCCGGACCGAAAGTCCGGTTGGAACTACAAAGGAGGAAACATGATGATCAAGAAACTCGCAATCGCCGCCGCAGTGGCGTCCCTGTTCTCGGTGCCGGCGCTGGCCGACATTACCGTGGGCATCACGGTTTCGGCCACCGGCCCGGCTTCGGCGCTCGGCGCACCGCAAAAGAACACGGTACCGCTGCTGCCGACCACCATCGCTGGTGAGAAGGTGAACTACGTCGTGCTCGACGATGCCACCGACCCGACCCAGGCCTCGAAGAACGCCAAGAAATTGGTCGACGAGTACAAGGCCGACATCGTGTTCGGCTCGTCCACGGTGTCGAACTCGCTCGCCGTCACCGAGGTGATGGTCGAGTCGAAGACGCCGCTGATGGCGCTGGCACCGATGAACCTGCCGCCGGAGAAGGGCCACTGGGTGTTCCGCATGCCCCAGCACAATGCGATCATGGCCGGTGCCATCGCCGACGATATGGTGACCAACGGGGTCAAGAGCATCGGTATGATCGGCTTTGCCGACCCCTACGGTGAAAGCTTCATGGCCGAGATGAAGAAGGCTGCCGAGGCCAAGGGCATCCAGATCTCCGTCACCGAGAAGTTCAACCGTGCCGACACCTCGGTGATGGGCCAATCGGTGAAGCTTGTGGCGGCCAAGCCCGATGCCGTACTGATCGTGGCTTCGGGCACGCCTTCGGCGCTGCCGCACTCCACCCTGGTCGAACGCGGCTTCAAGGGCCGCATCTACCAGACCCACGGCGCCATCGGTCGCGACGTGTTGCGCGTTGGCGGCAAGGCACTCGAGGGTGGGATCTTCGTCAGTGGGCCGATCATCGTCGGCGACCAGCTGCCGGACAGTCACCCGCTGAAGGCTTCGATCAAGACCTACGTCACCGCCTATGAAGAGAAGTACGGCGCCGGTTCGCTCGGTCCCCAGGGCGGACACCTTTGGGATGCCTACGCACTGCTCGCCGCTGCGGTACCGACTGCGATGGCAAAGGCCAAGCCGGGCACGCCCGAGTTCCGTGCCGCGCTGCGTGATGCGATCGAGTCGAGCAAGGACGTGGTCGGCGTCCATGGCGTGTTCAACATGAGCCCGACCGACCACTTCGGCCATGACGAGCGCGCCCGCGTGCTGGTCAAGGTTGAAAACGGTGCCTACAAGCTGATGGGCAAGCAGGACTGACGAGGGAATGGGGAATCCTATGGATACGGTAATTCGCGACACCGACCGGATGTTTGCCAAGCCGGTCGTCAATGTCGAAACGCGGGGAGATGGAACGCGCATCCTGCGGTCCGGGATTCCTCTTCCCGATACCGCTGCCCGCTGTGTGGGCGAATGGCTCGAGCAGTGGGCGCAGGCCGAGCCCGATGCGCTGTTTCTCGCCGAGCGCGATGCCGCCGGCGAGTGGCGGAAGATCACCTGGGGCGAGACCCGCCGGCGGGTGATCGGGATCGCCACCTGGCTGCTCGGGCAGAAGCTGTCGGCCGAACGGCCGGTGGTGATCCTGTCCGACAATTCGATCGAACATGCGCTGCTGATGCTGGCGGCGATGCACATCGGCGTGCCGTCCTCGGCGATCTCGTCGGGCAATTCACTGATGTCGAAGGACCACGCCAAGCTCAAGGGCAATATCGAGCTGCTGCGTCCGGGCGTGATCTACGCCGACCCGGTGGAGAAGTTCGCCCCGGCACTAGTTGCGATCGGTGACCTGCACGACGGCGTGGTGGTAGCTGGCGGCAACAGCCGGTCCACCGCGGGCACGATCCCTTTCTCCGAGATCGAGGTCGCCCCCGACGAAGCCGCGGTGATGGCCGCGTTCGCGCAGATCACCCCCGACACCATCGCCAAGTTCCTGTTTACCTCAGGCTCGGTCGGGGTGCCCAAGGCGGTGGTCAACACCCATCGCATGCTGTGCTCGAACCAGCTCGCCAAGGAACTGGTGTGGCCCTTCCTCAAGGAAAACCGCCCGGTGCTGGTGGAGTGGCTGCCGTGGAGCCACACCTTCGGCAGCAACCACAACTTCAACATGATCCTGCGCTGGGGCGGCACGATCTGGATCGACGACGGCAAGCCGACCCCGGCCGGGCTCGACAAGACCGTGCGCAATCTCAAGGAGATCGCACCCACCGTCTACTTCAACGTTCCGCGCGCCTACGACATGTTGGTGCCGCTGCTGCGCGAGGACAAGCAACTGCGCGAGACATTCTTCAGCCGTCTCAACCTCATTTTCTACGCCGGCGCGGCCTTGCCGCACCACCTGTGGGAAGCACTCGAGGACCTGTCGGAAAAGACCACCGGCACCAAGGTGACCATGGTGTCGTCGTGGGGCTCTACTGAGACCGCGCCGATGTGCACCGACTGCCACTTCGAGGCCGAGCGCCCGGGTGTGATCGGCGTGCCCATCCCGGGCACCACGCTCAAGCTGGTGCCGGCGGCAGACAAGCTGGAGGTGCGGGTGAAGGGGCCGAACGTGTTCCCCGGTTACTGGAAGCAGCCCGACATCACCGCCAAGTCCTTCGACGAAGAGGGCTACTACCTGATCGGCGACGCAGTCGAGTTTGTCGATGAGCAGCACCCGGAGAAAGGGCTGGTGTTCGACGGCCGTGTTGGCGAGGACTTCAAATTGCTGACCGGCACCTGGGTCCACGTCGGCTCGCTGCGGGTGGCGGGTATCGATGCGATGAGGCCGGTGGCGCAGGACATCGTGGTGACCGGCCACGACCGCGACGAGATCGGCTTCCTGGTGTTCCCCAACATCCCCGAGTGCCGGACCCTGTGCCCGGATCTGCCGCCGGATGCGTCGCTGGTCGAGTTGCTGATGAACCCGGCAGTGCGCCAGCGTGTGCGCCAGGGCATGGCGCTGATGAAGCAGATCGGCGGCGGCTCCTCGACCTTCCCGTCGAGGGCCCTGCTGATGGGCGAGCCGCCGTCGGTCGAGGCGGGCGAGATTACCGACAAGGGCTACATCAACCAGCGAATGGTGCTCACCCGCCGTTCCGACCTGGTCGAGTACCTGCATGCAGACCTGGTGGACAAGACCGTGATCACGGTCCACTCCGCCCTCTGACTCACCAAGGAAAGCGAGCATGAGCGAACAACTGGTCAAGACTTCGGTCGATGACGGCATCTACAACATCACCCTGGCGCGTCCGCAAAAGCGCAACGCGGTCAGCGACCGCCTGCTGTCCGCGCTCGAAGCGGCGCTGATCGCCACCCCGGAAGGCACGCGGGCGATCGTGCTGGCGGGCGAGGGCGAGCACTTCTGTGCCGGGCTCGACCTCGCCGAGCATCAGCACCGCGAACCCTTCGGCGTGATGCAGCACTCGCGCGGCTGGCACCGCATCTTCGACCGCATCCAGAACGGCGGCATCCCGGTGATCGCCGCGATGCAGGGTGCGGTGATCGGCGGCGGACTGGAGCTTGCCACCGCGACCCATGTGCGGGTGTCCGAACCGAACACCATCTACCAGCTGCCCGAAGGTCGTCACGGCATCTTTGTCGGCGGCGGCGCCTCGGTGCGGGTGGCCAAGATCATCGGCCCCGGGCGCATGTGCGAAATGATGCTGACCGGCCGCGTCCTCGATGCCGACGAAGGCTTGCGCCTCGGGTTGGCGCACTACCTCGTCGGCCCCGGCGAAGCCCTGGCCAAGGCGCAGCAACTGGCACGCCGCATTGCCGAGAACGCACCGATGGCCAACTGGGCGATGGTGTCGGCCATCTCGCGTATCGACAACATGGCCACGGACGATGGTTTCTTCGTCGAATCGCTGACCGCCGCACTGACCCAGACCAGCCCCGAAGTCGCCGAGCGCATCGGCCACTTTCTCACCCGCAAAGGCAAGGGACCACAGACATGAACCACTTTGAAGCTTCCGAAGCATCCGCGCTCACTTGCGCCTACGACGACATCTGGCTGGTCGCCGGCCAGCGCACACCGTTTGTCGACTACAACGGCGTGTTGCGCGACGTGTCGCCCACCGATCTCGGCATTTATGCAGCGCGCGCGCTGTTCGACAAGAGCGGCATTCCGGCCACCGAAGTCGGCGGCATCATCGCCGGCAACATGGCCCAGGCCAGTTTCGACGCCTACTTCCTACCGCGCCACATCGGCCTCTACTCGGGGGTCAATCCCAATGTGCCGGCGGTGCTGGTGCAGCGCCTGTGCGGCACCGGCTTCGAGGCTATCCTGACCGCCGCCGACCAGATCAAGCTGGGCAAGGCCAAGGTCATGCTCGCGGTCGGCACCGAGTCGATGTCGCGCAACCCGGTGGCGGCCTACACCCACCGCGCAGGTTTTCGCATGGGCCAGGTCGAGTTCAAGGACTTCCTGTGGGAGGCGACCAAGGACACCGCACCGGGCGCGAGCATGGGCGACACTGCCGAGAACCTGGCGCGGATGTACTCGATCAGCCGCGAAGAGGTCGACCGCTTTGCCGAGCAGAGCTTCGCCCGTGCCGCTGCGGCGTGGGAGGCGGGCTACTTCGCCGATGAAGTCGCCACCGTGCTCAACAGCAAGTGGGAGCTGGAGGGCTACAACCCGCGCGGGCTGAAACTCGCCGACCGTGCCGAGCGCTGCGAGCGCGACGGCCACGTGCGCGTGACCGCGTTCGAAACTCTGCAGAAACTGAAAGCTGCCTTTAGCGGCGTGCAGACCGGCGGCAACAGCTCGGCCATCGTCGACGGCGCGGCCGCCGTGATCGTCGCCCACGGCGACTGGGTGCGCGCTAACGGGATCAAACCGCTGGCCCGCATCGTCGCCGGTGCCGCGGTCGCGGTGCCGCCCGAGATCATGGGTATCGGCCCGGCCCCGGCGATCCGCGCCGCGGCGAGGAAGGCCGGCATCACCGTCGGCGACCTCGGCCGCATCGAGATCAACGAAGCCTTCGGCGCCCAGTACCTCGCCTGCGAGAAAGAGCTCGGGCTCGACCGCGACAAGGCCAACGTGCATGGCGGCGCGATCGCCATCGGCCATCCGCTGGGGGCCTCGGGCGTGCGCCTGACCACCACGGTGGCGCGCGAACTGAAAGAGTCCGGCCTGCAATACGGGGTGTCGTCGGCCTGCGCCGGCGGTGGGCAGGGTGTGGCGATCATTGTGGAGAACGCCGGCTGAGTATCGGGAGGCGCAGCCCGCCCATCGATATCGTGATGGCGTAGGCACCTTTGTAGATGCCGTTATCCGAGCCAAGCACCCGTCCTCGACACAGCCGCCGTAGGGCGGGTTTCAACCCGCCGCAGGAGGTGATTTGGGCACCGGTGCTGGACATTGGAACCTGTGGCCGACTGAAGTCGGCCCTACAAAAACCGGTGTCCTGCCACGCAGCTTGCATCGGCCGCCGTAGGGCGGGTTTCAACCCGCCGACACGGGTTCCGAATGAATGGAGAAGAGACAACATGAAATTCGACAACAACACTTTCATCGTCACCGGTGGCGCGTCTGGCCTCGGTGAGGCCACGGTCCGCGCGCTGCATGCCGCGGGCGCCAACGTGGTGATCGCCGACCTCAACGCGGAGCTCGGCGACAAACTGGTCAGTGAACTCGGCGCACGGACTGCGTTCAATCGCACCAACGTCGCCGACGAGGCCGACGCCCGGGCGGCGGTCGAGCTGGCGCTGACGCGCTTCGGCGGCTTGCAGGGGCTGGTGAACTGCGCCGGCATCGGCACCGCCGGCAAGGTGCTGGGCAAGGAAGGGCCGATGGCGCTGGGCGATTTCGCACGCACCATCCAGATCAACCTGATCGGCACTTTCAACATGATCCGGCTCGCCGCCGAAGCGATGGCGAAAGGCGAAGCGCAGGCCGACGGCGAGCGCGGCGTGATCGTCAACACCGCCTCGGTCGCGGCCTACGACGGCCAGATCGGCCAGGCGGCGTATGCCGCTTCCAAGGGCGGCATCGTGGCGATGACGCTGCCGATCGCACGCGAACTGGCGCGCTCGGGCATCCGGGTCATGACCATCGCACCGGGCCTGTTCATCACCCCGATGATGCGCGGCCTGCCGCCCGAGGTGCAGAAGTCGCTTGGCGAAGCCACGCCTTTCCCGCAACGCCTGGGAGAGCCGGCCGAGTTTGCCAAGCTGGTGATCAGCATCGTCGACAACGTCATGCTCAACGGCGAAACCATCCGCCTCGACGGCGCGGTGCGCCTCGCCCCCCGGTAATCGGAGTTTCCATGGCCCGCAGCAATCTCTACCGCATGCGCATCGCCTTCAGCGACTGCGACCCCGCGCAGATCGTCTTTTTTGCCAACTACTTCAAGTGGTTCGACACCTCGAGTCGCGAGTTCTTCACCGCCTGCGGGGTGCCCAGCTGGCGGGTCACCAGCGCCGAGCGCGGCATCATCGGCACGCCGCTGGTCGACGTGCAGGCGAAGTTCATGAACTCCGCCACCTACGGCGAGGACATCGAGATCGAGTCCTCGGTCGAGGAGTGGCGCGGCAAGAGCTTCGTCATGCGCCATGTCGCGCGCCGCGGCGATACCGTGCTGTGCGAGGGCCGCGAAGTGCGCGTGTTCGCGATGCAGGACCCGGAGAACCCGTTGCGGATCAAGGCGGTGCCGATTCCGGAAGACATCCGCGCGGCCTGCGAGTAAACGTCCGAGCACACCACCGACACGCACACCGAAGAATCGGGACGAGGAGACACCCATCATGTTCGACTACAACGCCCCATTGCGGGACATGCAGTTCATCCTGAATGAACTCGCCGGCCTCGAGGCCATCGGCAAGCTGCCCGGCTGCGAGGAAGCTTCGCCCGATCTGGTTGCTGCCATTCTGGAAGAGGCGGGGAAATTCGCCGCCGGGGTGCTCGCGCCGATAAACCGCCAGGGCGACGAGCAGGGTTGTCGTCTGGAGGACGGCCGCGTGATTGCGCCCGACGGCTGGCAGGAGGCTTATACCCGGTTCAGCGAATCGGGCTGGATCGGCCTGTCACTGCCGACAGAGTTCGGCGGCCAGGGCCTGCCCAAACTGGTGTCCACCCCGGTGTGGGAGATGTGGTTCTCCACCAATATGGCCTTCACCATGCTGCCGCAGCTCAACGTCGGCCAGGCCGAGGCGCTGCTGATCGCCGCCACCGAGGAGCAGAAGCAGACCTGGCTGCACAAGGTGGTGAGTGGCGAGTGGGCGAGCACGATGAACCTTACCGAGCCGCAGGCCGGCTCCGACCTCGCCGCCACCCGCAGCCGTGCCGAGCCGCAGGCCGACGGCAGCTACAAGCTGTTCGGGCAGAAGATCTTCATCTCCTACGGCGAGCACGAACTCACGCCCAACATCGTGCACCTGGTGCTGGCCCGCCTGCCGGACTCGCCGGCCGGGGTGAAAGGGCTGTCGCTGTTCATCGTGCCCAAGTACCTGGTCGCTGCCGACGGCAGCCTGGGCGAGCGGAACGACGTGCGCTGCATCTCCATCGAGCACAAGATGGGCATCCACGGCAGCCCGACCTGCACGCTGAGCTACGGCGACCACGGCGGGGCGTTCGGCTGCCTCGTCGGCGGTGCCAACCGCGGCTTGGAAACCATGTTCATCATGATGAACGAGGCCCGCTTCGGCGTCGGCGTGCAGGGCGCGGGGCTGGCCGAGCGCGCCTACCAGTTCGCCCTCGCCTATGCGCGCGACCGGGTGCAGGGCCGCGACGCGGTAACCGGCGAGGCCGGCAAACCCATCATCCATCACCCCGACGTCAAGCGCATGCTGCTCGGTATGCGCGCCCGGGTGATGGCGATGCGCGCGCTGCTATACACCGCCGCCGGCTGGTTCGACTTTGCCCATCACGGCCCGGATGCAGCGGTGGCCGACAAGTACAGGCGCTACGTCGACCTGCTGATGCCGGTGGCCAAGGGCTGGTGCACCGAGATCGGCAACGACGTGTGCGACGAGGCCATCCAGGTGTTCGGCGGCATGGGTTTCGTCGAGGAGACCGGCATCGCCCAGTTCTTCCGCGACGCCCGCATCATCACCATCTACGAAGGCACCACTGGCATCCAGGCCAACGACCTGATCGGACGCAAGATCCTGCGCGAGGGCGGCGCCACGCTCACCGAGCTGATCGCCGACATGCGCGCAAGCGCAGGCCAGCTGGCCGAGGACGGCGAACTGGCCTCGATCGGCCTCGACCTGGCGGCACAGGCGGAGACGCTGGAGCAGACCCTGGCGTGGGTGCTGGCCAACGGCAAGGCGCGCATGGCCGACGTGTATGCCGGCGCGGTCCCTTTCCTGTATTTGCTCGGTACCGTGTGTGGCAGCTGGCAACTGGCGCGCGCCGCCCAGGCCGCCCGGCGCCGGATTGCGGCGGGTGAGGGCGATGCGCAATACCACAACAGCCTGGTGGAACTTGCCCGTTTCTACATGGCTACCGTCGGCCCCCAGGCCGCGGCCCATGCGGCAACGGTGTGCGGCGCCGGCGACGCATTGACGCGCTTCGACGAGGCGGCGTTCTGAGCCGATTGCTGAGCTGACCCAATGGATAAGGGAATGAAGATTGCCGCGTTCGAAACCCTGGACCAACTCGCCGACGTGGTCGGCACGGAGGTCGCGGTCGGCGCGTGGCTGACCCTGGATCAGCCCTGCATCGATGGCTTCGCAGCCGTCACCGGCGACCACCAGTGGATACACGTCGATCCCGAGCGAGCGCGCGCCGAATCGCCCTTCGGCAGCACCATCGCCCACGGCTTTCTGGTAATTTCGTCCGCCGCCGCCTCCATGCTCGACGTGGTGAAAGTGCAGGGTGCCGCCATGGCGACGATCTACGGCCTGGATCGGGTACGCTTCGTCGCTCCGGCGCCGGCCGGTATCCGCGTGCGGGCACGCATCACGCTCGAGCGCTGGACGCCGCGTCCCGAAGGGGGCCAAGCCGACTGGGCAGTCAGCGTGGAAGGCGACGGGATGGAGAAGCCGGTGGCAGTGTTCGAGCTGATCGTGCGCTACACGACCGCGACGCTCGCCGCCGAATGATGAACACAAGCAAGGAATGCGACGAAAGATGAAGATTCTGGTCCCGGTAAAACGCGTGGTGGATTACAACGTAAAGGTCCGCGTGAAGGCGGACGGCAGCGGCGTGGATATCGCCAACGTGAAGATGAGCATGAATCCGTTCGACGAGATCGCGGTGGAAGAGGCGGTGCGGCTGCGCG
>JAUSOD010000019.1 GCA_030656215.1 Azoarcus sp. | reverse complement strand
CAAGTTCAAGATCGATCGGAGCTTCCTGACTGGGTCCTACGCGCGTTGGACCAAAACCAAGCCACTGAAGGACATCGACATCTTTTTCGTACTGAAATCGTCTGAAGACCACTATCGTACCAAAGCGCCATCCGTGGTTCTAACCGATTTCCACAACGCTTTGGTCGAAAAGTATGGCGATAAAGCTAGGAAGCAGAACCGCTCAATCAACGTCGATTTTGGCGTGAAGGCCGATGCCGATGACAATACCAATTACTGCGTTATCAGCGTGGATGTCGTCCCGGCGTTCAACAAAGGTTCAAATTTCGAGATTCCCGACAACGAACTCGGAAAATGGATTGGGACCAACCCTCTGACACATGCAGCAGAGGCGACCGCCGCGCATCAGGCCTATTCCAACGAATGGAAGGGTCTCGTGAGGATGCTGAAGTACTGGAACAACAACCCCAAACACGGCGAGAAGCCGGTGAAGCCCTCCTTCCTTATAGAAGTAATGGCCATGCAGTGCCTTCATGGCGGCTGGGGTGGCAGTTTTGACCGGGAGATACAGGGGTTCTTTGCGACGCTTGCGGCCCGGATTCTCGATGAGTGGCCCGACCCAGCTGGTCTAGGTCCACCGATCAGCAACGGCATGGACACGGCGCACAAAACGCGGGCCCGCGAACTTCTGAAGGCAGCGGAGCGTGAAGCAACCCTTGCAATCGATCATGTGCGGCGCGGCCGCAACGGCGAAGCATTGCGCGCCTGGCGTGAATTGTTTGGCCCGAAGTTTCCACTGTCATAACGGCAGCCACCAAATTCATAGTGAGGTTTACGGATGTCGGAATGGTCTTTGTCTCAACTTCTGTCTTCGCTGCATGATGACATTCAGCAGCGTCTCGCAACCGTCCGGAAGTCGTTCAACCATCCCGGGACGAAAGGCGATGCCAGCGAAAAGGTTTGGATCAGCATGTTGGAGACCTATTTGCCGAAGCGCTATCAGGCCGCCAAGGCACATGTAGTCGACAGCTTGGGCAATTTTAGCCAACAAATCGATGTCGTGATCTTCGATCGACAATACTCACCATTCATTTTCACTTATGAAAACGAGACCATTATCCCAGCTGAAAGCGTTTATGCTGTTTTCGAGGCAAAGCAGACGGCCGATACAAGGCTGATCGCTTATGCACAGGAAAAGGTTGCAAGTGTTCGCCGTCTGCACCGAACCAGTCTGCCAATCCCCTATGCCAAGGGGGTTTACCCAGCGAAGCCGCTGATCCCAATCCTAGGTGGCCTACTGACCTTTGAAAGTGAGTGGAGTCCAGCCTTGGGACCTTCTTTTGAGAAAGCCCTTGCTGCAGACCTTGGCGATGGGAAACTCGATATCGGCTGCGTCGCGTCACATGGACACTTCTTCTACGACGAAACAAACTCAATCTATAGCTTCGTCAAGGAAAACAAGCCTGCAACGGCGTTCTTGTTTAAGCTCATATCTCAACTTCAGTTTAGCGGGACCGTACCCATGATCGACGTAGAAGCTTATGGTCAGTGGCTTACGAAGTAGGTGTCAACTGTCCGTCAACTTTGGCCCATACCTGCCGATCACCCTACGTTGGTCGGCGCTGTGCAACCCCTGACCAGCCAGTCATTGATACCCCAGCGATTTTGACCTGGCCACTTCCGCCAAACTCCTTCTACTTGCCCATCGTTGTGGCACGGACAATTAAGCTCGGTAACGAAGCATGGGTCTAAAAAAGCTCGCGCTGTCCGCAGATCAATATCGCCAGAGCAGGTTCAATTGCATCTATGACACGTAACCAAGGAATTCGTCATGCTCACAGCGCTCGACACTCCAGCGCTTCGCGCCATCTGGTCGCTGCCGATTGTGGCATGTTGTCAACCAAAGCCGTTGTTTGGCGCGGGAGATCCCGACAAAGTAAGCAGCACGTTCCGCCGATATTTCGCCCCAAAAAGTTTCCTTCTCGAGCCCGAGAATCACAACCGTGTCAAACTCTAGACCTTTGCTTTTGTGCACTGACATGATGCGAACGGCACTGTCGCCAGAGAAGGACGCCAATGCAGTCGCAGGGTCCGCGCCACCCTGAAGAAGCAGGCTAGCACGTTGGAGGACCTGTTCAATCAACTGATCTAGGCGGCCGCCCTGCGCATATTCCGGCGATTGCGCGACGAGATTGTCGCGGCCAACCTCTGCGACTAGCACCGTGACAAGCGCTTGCAGGTCGGTCACCTCTGCAAGATCGACCTCACCTGTCACGATCTGTCGTCTGGTTTCGGATACAAATCGATCCCAGCGCGAGCGCAACTGATATTCGCGTTCCTCGTCATAGCCATGGTTGAAAACAACAATATCCAGCAATCGACGATAGGAGGCAGGTTGCTTTGTGCCACTTGCGATCAGGAGAAAGTCGATGATCAGGCTGGCGACCGGCTCCGACGCCAGATCCTGCTCCTTGTCTTCCTCGCGAAACGGTATCTCAGCTGCCTCGAATGCGGCGATAAGGCGCTGACAATATAGACTCTGTTGCTTGCTGACCAGAATCGCGATTTCAGAGGGCGCGACGCCATCGTCGATTAGGCACCGAATTCGCTCTGTCAGGCCCGCGGCTTCCTCACCATCGTCGTCGAAACGGAGAACCAAGATCTCGCCCTGATCACCTACAATATTCGCTTCGTCGATTGCGGCCGACGGATCCATCACTCTTACCATAGTATTTTGCATGCGGCGCAGTCTCGGTGCAGATCGAAAATTCTGATAGAGGTTACTGGGCACCGCATCGAACGCATCGGCAAAAGTCTGGAAGATGCCCTCAAGTGCGCCGGCCCAGCCCATAATGCTTTGCTTGGTGTCGCCCACCGCCGTCAGCTTCGCCGAGGTGCCCCCGAAAAGGGCGAGGAGCAGTGCGTACTGCTCGGCTGTGCAGTCCTGAAACTCATCGAGGAATATATGCGTGTAGGTCTGACGCACCGCGTTGCGCGCAACTAAACTGGTTTCGATGATCGTTTGCGCAAGCGGCACCATATCTGCGAACGTGATGGACTTGCGCTGTACCCGGCGCGTACCGATCGAATAGTCCGCGTCCAGCGCGTCGCGACCGCCAAGTACCGGGCGAAAGCGATCAATGATCCGCTTAGCGAATGCGTGGAAGGTGAGGCTATCGAAGCGCGCCGCCAATTCGGGTCCGCAGCGCTTTCGGACGCGGGCCTTGAGATTGCGGCTTGCATCGGCCTTGAACGAAATGGCGAGAATTCGCCGCGGATAGCGGCAACTGCCCGTGCGAAGAAGGAAGTCCGCTCTTTGAGCGAGCATTTCAGTTTTACCGGCACCCGGACCTGCAGTCAGAACCAGATTTCGCGCAATCTCTGTAGCTGCAGCCAGTGCGTTCGGCTCGAGCGTCAGTTCATCGGCGGGCGACCATCGCGCGACCGCAATCATTCTGGCAGACCTTCCAACGCGGTTTCGACGTAGTCGAATAACATGGTCATGACCGCTGGCATGTCAGCCGCAAGTTCGGCATCCCCGAGAGCAGCCATCGCCCGGATGTGCCAGGTCGGTTTGCTGCCGAGCTTGAATCGACGGTGATAAGCATCGAAAAGTTCGAGTTGTTCCTCGGTATATTGACCGCCGACGACGTCATGCTGCTTCCCTAGGACCGCCTTGAGCATGGCTTCGTCCGGTTCCTCGCGCTCTACATCCTCGACCTTATACACTTCTCCGAACGCCTCGATCATCATAAAATCAAGATCGAGCGGAGAGGAAAAAAATACTCCTCGATCTTCAAAATACTCGATCCAGCCGTCGTCATCGATCAGCAATCCCTTGTCGCTGTCCCACGCAGGAATCCCGGCGATATCATCTTCGTCGATGCCGGCATTCGCGACATCGCTATATTTGAGTAGTTGTTTGGCGGCATATTTAATCCGACCCCAGCCGCCTTGATAGCGAGCAAGATCGAGGTCGAGCAGAGTGGCGTGCGGGATGCCGAGCGCGTGGAGCAACCGCCAAAAATGATTGACGTGGCGGCCGCCCAAGGGCACGACTGAAATCGACGCGTCGTCGGTGAGAATACCACGCGCTGCGAGCAACCGTGGCAGCACTACCTCCTCACTGTCACCTTCACCCAGTATGACGAAGCGAGAGAAATACAGTTCTGGGAAAGCCTGCACGCCTTCGCGCACATATTTTGCCGCATCTTCATTTTGCGGAAGCACGATGCGCGCAATCACCGTACGGCGTGAGCCGTCAAGTCGCAGATAGCGGATCGTTTCGGGAGCAACACGCCGCAGGAGCGACGGCGCATGCGTTGCTACCAACGCTTGGGCGTTTTGCCCTTTCGCGAATTCGGACACCGCACGGACGACGCGCCCCAGATAATGTGGTGACAGACTGTTCTCAGGCTCTTCAACCGCGAGGAGGGTGAATATCGCAGGCCGCAGATTATCGATGTCGAAAGCCTCCAGCTCGCCGGCAAGAACCTTGTCACCAATCTCGCGCATTGCGAGGACCAACGAGATGTAGAGCAACGACTGTTGACCGTCGCTCAACCTTGAGAAATCGACGAGAGATTCACCGTGGCCGGGCTTGAACGTCAGGCTCAGATGGCGAAGCAGTGAGTCGATTTCGTTCTGTGCGAAAGAGATTGCGGGATCGGCGAAGAACTTACCCTTGTGAAGCAGGCCCCAAATCCCAGTCAGCGACTCTCCGATGCTTTCGATGGCGGAGTTACCGGTCAACGCGGCGGTAATCTGTGCTGTGAGATCGCCAATCGCCGCCCGCTCATTGCCCCAGTTCGCTGCCCGTAATGCTCGACCTAACAGTGCGTTAGCGGAATATGAGATGTGGTCGGAAGGGTCGCGGCGGGCGGGCAGATAATGCACCTGAATGGCGTTTCGATCTTGCTTAGAGGCACGGCTTTCCTCGGCCGGCAACCCTGCATTGTCGGCCTTGGTTACATAGGTGAACGTCTCCTCAATATCGCCATCCTTATCGAGCGTCGCCGCCAAGCGTAAGCGGACGCGCACAGAGCCGTCGTCATCCACCATCAGCATGTGCGCAAAGTTGCCTGGCACTGCAGGCATGTCGGCGGCATTTTCCAGTTCGAGTTCTGGAAATTCGAAATCAGCTTCTATCCAGAGCCTGCGCTGCTCGGGCACCGCATCGGGCGCCTCGTCGTCTGCAATGTGGAAATCGGAGGGTCTGATCTTGCGCAGCGCAGGATCGACGCTGAACATTCTTGCCAGCGACTGCAACACTGCAGTTTTGCCAGTGCCGTTTGGCCCAAGGATGAACGTCGTGTCGTCCAACGCGATCTCGGCAGCCACACTCCCAAAACATCTGAAATTACAGATGCGCAAATGCGCTAGTTTCATCTAGTCGTTCCCCCACATACAAGCAGCGCCGCAATTGAATGGTGCTACGCTTTTCCATCAGTTACTTTCTGCCATTAGTCTTGCACAACCTTTGTGCGAGTGGCTGCGTTCGGAATCAACAACTATAGTGCTGAACGACCGCATGGAGGATGCAAGCAGACGCAAGGATGGAAGTAGCTGAATGGTGAATGTTGGCTCCTCGCACCGATGCATTTCTCCTGCAGCGTTCTTCATTTGGCACCGCTGCAGGACCACAGATCCATCTGTATGCCGCATGCGGATTTGAACACTTGCGTGACAATAGCTTTCGCCCGATAGGGACGCTCAGCGCTCCCAATCTTTGCCGTTGTCCCGTTTGGACGAACCTGTGAGAGATCGCTCGGCCCGCTTTACCTCCCTCAAAGTAAGCCCGAAAGTCACATGCGATTTGGCGGCCGAGACTACTGCCTTGGCGATCCACCTCCGCTGGTCTGAATCCTCGAAGTCACCAGCTAGCGCATCCGTCCGCCCACTGGAAAGCTTATCCACAACACCTTTGCCATACCGCTGACGCAGCTCATCAGCGAACCGCTCAGCATGAGCATCACCCCGGAACTCAACCTTGCCATCCGTCTGCATGATGCGGCCCATCGACCCGAGGGCCCGCAGCAGCCGGTCATTCTCAGGGACCGCCTCATGCGTTCGGGAATGCTCGATCAGCTTGGCCGCCGCTTCATAGAAGCCTTCAAGATCATCGACGACCTTCCGGCTTTGGACCGGGTTGC
>JAUSOD010000059.1 GCA_030656215.1 Azoarcus sp. | reverse complement strand
GGCGCCTGGAGCAGCTCAACCTCGTGTGACGCGTGGTCACCCGTAGGTGGCGCAAGACGAGGGGCCGCGTTAGCGTCCCCGCATAGCCGCTTTGAGCGGCTCACAAATGAAGGCCCCCGGCTTTGCCGGGGGATTGTTACTGTGACGAGCCACATGCCCGGCAAACAGGTGATCGATCACTGTGGAGATATGCCTCTCGGGTTGGGCGCGGACAATCCTGCACATACCTCGACCAAAGGACGACAAGGGCCAATTGCGACTGGACGCTTCGTCCTGCCGATGAAAACCTACCGTCGAAAGGCCACCCCGCAAGGGTTACAATCCGGTCCCATGCGCCGATGGCTTGCTGTCTTTCTCATGCTGTTCATGCCGCTCCAGCTCTCGTGGGGGGGCGTGAGCATTTGTTGCCAGCATGAGTCCGGCCCTGCGACGCATCACCTCGGCCATCATCAATGCCGCGACCAAGGCGACGAGTCCCCCGCTGGGTCTGACCCGAAGCTCCACCCTGACTGCGGATTTTGTCAGGTGGTGACCGCCGCTTTGCCCGAGGCGGGCAGCCTCGCTGGATCCGGCCCGAGCCGAGTCTTCGCCGGCGAACCGCACGTCGTCACCAAGTCTGCACCCGCGCCAGAGCCCGAACGCCCGAAGTGGCGCTGAGCGGTCTGATCGGCAGCATCGTCCCGCGTTTCGTTCTGTAGCACACATGCCGCAGGGCTGCGGCCACGTGCAACGCTGGGCATCTGCCCTCGTAACGGCGGAGCGTCCCACACCACGCAATCTCGATTGAAGCGACTGACTTAGATCAATTCTATGGATGAAAAACAACCACACTGGTGGTGGCTGTTGGCCGCCTGGATCGTTGCGCTCACCTCGACTATGGGTGCGCTTTTCATCGGCGAAGTGATGGGCATGACGCCCTGTGTGCTGTGCTGGTACCAGCGGATTCTTATGTTTCCACTCGCGGTTATCCTGGGCATGGCCGTCTTCACCGACGACCGACGCGGCGCGTTGTATGGCCTGCCGTTCGCTACCGGCGGGATGGCATTGGCCGCTTACCACACTGCACTCGTTGCAGGTTGGGTGCCCCAATGGTGGATCCCGTGCGGCACGGGACCTTCCTGCAGCCAGCAGGCACTCGTGATCCTTGGGAATATCCAGATTCCCTGGCTTTCGCTGGCGGCTTTCGCATTGATCGCCGTCTCCCTAATCGTATATCTGCGAAGGACTCGCACATGAACGCTAGAAAACTGCTGGTACTCGGCCTTCTGATCGTCCTCGGCTTGGCCTTCTATCTGGGCATGAACGCATATCGCGACCAGACCCAGGCGGATCAGGAGGCGCGCGTCGGCGTGGAAAACAGCCGCCTCGTGAGGATGCATACGCCGATCATCGGGCCACAGGACGCAACAGTTACCATCGTCGAGTTCTTCGATCCCGCATGTGAAACCTGCCGTGCCTTTTACCCGATCGTGAAGGAGATCATGGCCCAGCACCAGGGCCGGGTGCGCCTTGCGCTGCGCTATGCCCCCTTTCATCAGGGGTCCGATCAGGTGATCAAGTTGCTCGAAGCTGCACGACGCCAGGGGCTCTACGCGCCGGTGCTGGAAGCGCTACTTGCCGCTCAGCCAGCATGGGCGAACCATGCCGCACCTAATCTCGAACTCGCGTTCAAGGCGGCTGAAGATGCGGGACTCGACATGAGCAGGGCCAGGCAGGACATGGAGTCTCCCGAAATCCGTGCCTTGCTGGAACAGGACATCGAGGATTTGACTGTACTGCAGGTCAACAAGACACCGACGTTCTTTGTGAATGGACACGGCCTGCCCAGCTTCGGCCCGGAGCAGCTTGCACGGCTGGTGGCGGACGAGGTGGAGAGGGCAAGCCCCTGACGAACGCAAAGACCTGGCTGGCCTGCGCTGGAAGGGCCAGCAGCTCAAAAGCTCGTCGCGACAGCAGATCGGGATCGACTTGGGACAGCAGGCGTCTATGATCATGCAAAGGATATAGGCATAAATTTGAGTTCGCCGTGAGTCGGAAAGGAAATTTATGGCTGAGAAGACGCGGATCGAAATCGCTCTCTTGTTGCCCGAGGTGCCGGATGTGCGCGACACATGCATTCAGCGACTCGGCGACTTGCTGAGCGCGGAAGAGGGAATTGAAGCCACACATCTTCCGGACATGAAAGACAAGGGGCCCGACCAAATCTGCATCCACTATGATCCCGCCCGCCTATCGATCGGTGAAGTTCGCGATTTGGCCCACCGCGCCGGAGCGGAGCTCGACAAGCGGTTCGGGCACTTGTTGCTCAAGTCGGAACCGATGCACGCTCGGCAGGCGCGCACCATCGAAACGCGAGTAAGACAAATCGCCGGCGTGCTGGAAGCCGCCGCATCTCCCGCTGGCGTGTTGCGCATCGAGTTTGATCGCCAGGCAGCCGACGAAGAAACCATTCGGGCGGGGGTGCAACAGATCGGTGTGCGAACCAACGAAAAGGCGAAAGCGCGGACGCAATCGGAACCTTCTCAAGCCGGAGGCAAGCCTGCGGCGAAAGAACATAAGCATGGTGGTCTGTTTGGCGAGAGGACGGAGTTGGTTTTTGCCGCACTCTGCGGCGGGCTGCTGCTCATTGGCTGGCTGCTGTCGGCATTGACCAGCATCACATCATGGGTGCCCTGGAGCCTGTATCTGGCCGCGTACTTTTTCGGCGGTTATTTCACGTTTCGGGAAGCGATCGAGAACATCCGTGCCGGCCGCTTTGAAATCGATTTCCTGATGCTGGTAGCGGCCGCTGGCGCCGCCGCGCTCGGCGAATGGGCCGAAGGCGCACTGCTCCTGTTTCTATTCAGCCTCGGACACGCGCTGGAACATTATGCGATGGGCCGCGCCAAACGGGCGATCGAAGCCCTCGCCGAACTCGCGCCCCAAACCGCAGTTGTCCGACTTGAGGGCAACACCCTAGAAGTGCCGGTGGAACAGCTCCGGCCTGGGGACGTGGTGATCGTCAAACCGAACGAGCGGCTTCCCGCGGATGGGTTCGTGATCAAGGGGGAGGGGAGCGTCAATCAAGCCCCGATTACCGGCGAAAGCGTGCCCGTGGACAAGCGGGCGGTCGATGATGCGCAGAAGGCGGCTGCCAATCCCGAACAACTCGATCCGCAGTATCGCACGTTCGCCGGCACGATCAATGGCAGCGGCGCCCTGGAGATACAGGTGACCAAGCTCGCCAGCGAATCCACGCTGGCACGCGTCGTTCAAATGGTGAATGAGGCCGAGACGCAAAAGTCCCCCACGCAGCTTTTCACCGACAAGTTCGAGCGCTATTTTGTCCCCGCAGCGTTGGCGTTAGTCGTCCTGCTGCTATTCGCCGGGGTGGTGATCGACGAACCGTTCAGTGCGTCGTTCTATCGCGCGATGGCGGTGTTGGTGGCGGCCAGCCCCTGCGCTCTGGCAATCTCGACGCCAAGCGCGGTCTTGAGCGGCGTGGCTCGCGCGGCACGCGGCGGAGTCCTCGTCAAAGGCGGCCGACCGCTGGAAAACCTGGGAACACTCGGCGCGATCGCCTTCGACAAGACCGGCACATTGACGGAAGGCAAACCGCGGCTGACCGACGTGGTCAGTTCAGAGGGCGTCGCCGAAGACGAGTTGTTGCAGGTTGCCGTGGCTGTCGAAAAACTCAGCGACCATCCGCTGGCCGCCGCCGTGGTGCTGGGTGCCAAAGGCCGACTGAAGGGCGATGCGGACTTGCAGGCGCACGACGCGCAAAGCATCACCGGCCGCGGGGTCAAAGCCACCGTAAATGGTCAGCCGGTTTACATCGGCAAAGACAGCCTGTTCGCCGAAGTCGAGGGACCACCGCTCCCGGACGCGTTGCGCGAGTCTGTCGAGACGCTGAAAGCCAGTGGACGCACAACGATGATCGTCCGGCGTGGTGACACCTACCTCGGTGTGCTGGGCTTGATGGACACGCCGCGCGAATCAGCCAAGAACGTGGTTGCCCGCTTGAGGGAGCTTGGCATCGGGCGAATGATCATGCTCTCGGGTGACAATCAACAGGTCGCCAATGCGGTCGCCAAAGAAGTCGGTATCGACGAAGCCCTGGGTGACTTGATGCCCGACGACAAAGTCGAGGCGGTCAAGAAACTCAGCCAACAAGAGGGCGTGGCAATGGTTGGTGACGGCGTGAACGACGCTCCCGCGATGGCAAACGCCACGGTTGGGATCGCGATGGGCGCGGCCGGTTCAGACGTTGCCCTGGAAACTGCCGATGTCGCGTTGATGGCCGACGACTTGAACCATCTCCCCTTCGCCGTCGGCCTGAGTCGGCAAACGAGCCGCATCATTCGGCAGAATCTCTGGTTCAGCCTCGGCATTGTCGTATTCCTTATTCCCGCGACCATACTCGGACTGCAAATGGGCGCCGCCGTCGTATTCCATGAGGGTTCGACACTCCTGGTCGTTTTCAATGCCCTCCGGCTCTTGGCGTATCAAGCCAAGTAAATAGGGGACTTGGGAGTCGGAGTCTATAAAAGTAGCATCCGTATAGGGGCAACCAATGGCCGCTCTCGGATCCTGCTTCGGCCAGCGGTGCCGGCATGTGCGAACGGCTCCTCAGGGCGAGTTGTGAATTGGCCAAACGGCAGGTCTCGAAGAACAGCGGTCCCTCAGTTGGCGGCTTTGTGGAAACGGCGTGCGGCAGCAGTTGGCCGCAAGTGTGAGTTCAAGGTTGTATCCAGAGAGCTGACGCTGGGGAGCCGTTGACCGTGACGCTGACCGACAGTAGTGGCCGACCTGCTGACCGAGAGGAGCCGGCTTTAGTGACCGGTCTGCTCGGTTGTCTGGCGTTGCATCTATGCAGGCTTGAATGTTGCCATTGGGTCGTTTTGATACCGTAAGCCCACCTCGCAGTTCGGCGAAGAAAAGGAGCGGATCATGCCGCGATGGGCACGATCCGCTTTTGGATCAGGCTTTCAGCTTACGCAAGCCATCTGCGAGGAGCCAGAGTGCCCGGTTGAGCCGGACATTCTGGTCGATGCCCTGAACGGGGCGCGTGCGCTGCTGGCGCCCGTTGGCACTTCGGCCGGTCAGGCCGCCTTTGACGAGGTTTTCCTGGACCCGGTTGAACGTGGACCA
>JAUSOD010000057.1 GCA_030656215.1 Azoarcus sp. | reverse complement strand
CGCGCGAAATGGCAAGCCAGGGTGACAAGGTCGGCAAGCAGGAACTGAAGCCGGGCGACCTGGTGTTTTTCAACACCATGCGCCGGGCCTTCTCGCACGTTGGCATCTATGTCGGCGACGGCCAGTTTCTGCATTCGCCGTCGAGCGGCGGTGGCGTCAGGGTCGAGAACATGAGTGCCAGCTACTGGGCCAAACGCTTCAACGGCGCTCGCCGGCTGGTCGACGAAGGCAACCCCGTCGCAGTTCGCTCCCCTGTGCTTCCGCACTGAATCCTGATTCCCCTCGGTAGCGCAGAAAAACCAGGGCTCAATGCCCTCAGTGGCGTTTGCGCCGCGGCGGAGCAAGCACCGGCGCAGGACATGCACCGCAGTTGTTGCAATCGTCCTTGTCGACTCGCTTTCCGAGTGCCTGCTGCAGCGCACACACCGATCTCCGGCAACATACGACGCTGACCCCCTCGCGGCTTGCCGCCTCGCGGAATCGCTGCATCACGTTGTGCCCGAGAAAGTCGGTAAACAGAATCACCATCCCGATCCCCGCCGGTAGCGGCGCACTGCGCCGCTGGTGGCTGCTGTCCCGCCCGCTGACATGGGCAGCAATGCGGATACCGAACTGCTGAAGGACGTCCGGGATGTTGCCGAGACGGTCGGCGCCGACGATCAATGCGTTCATGCAACTCTCCTTAATGCGATAGATTCGCATTTATATTGAACGCAAGTCAGCGCATTTGCAACTGCGAGTTGTTCTCGTTATTATCTCACCACCTCTTGCTTGCCCTCCTTCACTCAGTTTTTCACCCCGTTCCCACCCATATAGGCAGTTCATCCATGATCAAGAAGGCCCTCGCCACCGCCCTTCTAGCCGGTTTCGGCCTGCAAGGCACCGTTTCCCTCGCCGCAGACAACGAGATCAACATCTACTCCGCACGTCACTATCAGACTGACGAAGCGCTCTACGGCACCTTCACCAAACTGACTGGCATCAAGGTCAACCGTATCGAAGCCAAGGAGGATGAACTGCTCGAACGCATCCGCAACGAAGGCGCCAACAGCCCGGCCGATCTGTTCATCACGGTGGACGCCTCGCGCCTTGCCTACGCCGACCAGATGGGTATCTTTGCACCGGTCAAATCGGCACTGCTCGAAGAGCGGATTCCTGCGCACCTGCGCGCGGAGAACTGGTTCTCCTACTCGACCCGTGCCCGCGTCATCGTCTACAACAAGGACCTGGTGAAAGCTGAACAGGCACAGACCTATGAAGGGCTCGCCGATCCCGGCCTGAAAGGCAAGCTGTGCACGCGCTCAGGCAGCCATCCCTACAACCTGTCGCTCGGCGCCGCGATGATCCAGCACAACGGGGCGGAAAAAACCGAGGAATGGGCAAAGGGCGTCGTGGCCAATTTTGCACGTGCGCCCAAAGGTGGCGACACCGACCAGATCAAGGCAGTTGCAGCTGGCGAGTGCGGCGTTGCCATCGCCAACAGCTACTACCTGGCCCGCCTGATGAACTCGAGCAAGCCCGAAGACCAGGCCGTTGTCGCCAACGTGGTTGCCGTGTGGCCGAACCAGCAGAGCTGGGGCACTCACATCAACGTGTCCGGCGCCGGCATGCTCAAGACGGCCCCGAATAAAGGCGCGGCGGTCAAGTTCCTCGAGTACTTGGCATCGGACGAGGCGCAGGCCTACTTTGCCAACGGCAACAACGAGTGGCCGGTGGTGGCAAGCGTGAAGGTAAGCAACCCGGCGCTCGAGAAGCTCGGTCCGTTCAAGGCCGACACCCTGTCCATCGGCAAACTCGCCGACACGGTTAGCGAAGCACAGCGGATCTTTGACCGCGCCGGCTATCGCTGATCCACTTCTGAATCGGCACCACGGCCCGCCGCACCTCACCGGTGCGACGGGCCGTTTGTGTTCACCCCGGCTGGCGTCCCTTCAGGATCTGGCGTGAAATCACGAACATGGGCAGCAAGCCCACCGCAACGATCGTCAATGCGGCGGTGGAGGCCTCGGTGAGCCGTTCATCCGATGCCAGGGTATGCGCCTGGGTCGCCAGCGTATCGAAGTTGAAAGGGCGCATCACCAGCGTGGCCGGCAACTCCTTCATGACATCGACGAACACCAGCAGTGCAGCCGTCAGCAAGCTGCCACGCAGGATGGGAATATGAACCCGATGCAGGGTTGGCCACTTGCCGAAACCCAAGCTGCGTGACGCATCGTCCATGCTCGGCGTGATCTTGCCCAGCGACGACTCCACGGTGTGTAGCGCCACGGCCAGAAAGCGCGCCAGATAGGCGTAGACCAGCGCGGCAATGCCACCGGTCAGGATCAGCCCGGGATTGACGCCAAACGCACTCTCCCACCAAGCCCCCAACCAGTTGTCGAGACGGGTGACCGGTATCAGCACCCCGACCGCGATCACCGAGCCGGGCACTGCATAGCCCAGGCCGACGATCCGGTTCAGGATCTGCGGCAGGCGCGAGCGAGCAAGCCGTGCGGCGTAGGCAAGCAACAAGGCCAGCATCACGGCCAGGACGGCAGTCACCGCCGCAAGCACGAAACTGTTGCGCGCAAGGTCCATGAAGCGCGGGCCAAACTGGGCGTCGCCGTCCCCGAACGCCATCCGCAGCAGCAGCCAGGCTGGCAACAGAAAGCCGAAGAAGAGTGGCAGAAAGCACGACGTCGCAGCCACGATCCCCGCCAACGGCGACAGACGATGGCGGATGGCTGCGCCCTGGTTTCGCGAGGTATTGTTGAAGCGCGCACGACCGCGACTCGCTTTCTCCATTGCCAGCACGAGGACGACAAACAACAACAGGGCGGCGGACAACTGGGCGGCAGCGATCCGGTCGCCGAGCGAGAACCAGGCACGGTAGATGCCGGTGGTGAAGGTCTGCACCCCGAAATAGGACACGGTGCCGAAATCCGCCAGTGTTTCCATCAGCGCCAGCGCAGTGCCGGCGATCACGGCCGGCCGTGCCAGCGGCAGCGATACGCGAAAAAAGCACGCCCAGGGGCCGAGCCCCAACGAGCGGCCCGCCTCGAGCATGCCGCCGGCGCGCTCGAGGAAGGCGGCGCGAGCAATCATGTACACGTAGGGGTAGAGCACGAACATGAACATCACCACCGCCCCACCGACGGTGCGCACATCGGGAAACCAATAGTCGGCCCGCGTCCAGCCAAAGGCCTCGCGCAGCCCGGTCTGGACCGGACCGACAAACTGGAGAAAATCGGTGTACACATAGGCCATCACGTAGGCCGGCACCGCAAGCGGCAGGATCAGCGCCCACTCAAAGATGCGCCGTCCAGGAAACTCGTGCATGGTGGTGAGCCACGCCGTGGTCACCCCGATCGAGGCCACGCCCAAGCCGACGCCGATGCACAGGATGACCGTGTTCTGCACGAACTCGCCCAGTACCGTGTCGGCCAGATGGGCCCAGGTTCCGGTCGTACCACCCACGAAGACGTTGGAGAACACCGACAGGACGGGCGCCGCAATGAAGATGGCCACCACGACCGCGAGTGCGGTCAGTATCGAAACGCGCTGTCTGAGGCGCGCAAGTCCCTCGCTGGATGTCATCCTGCTCCCGATGTCCTGTGCCGCAAACGGTTGTCTTGCGGGCTGTCGAGCAGAATTATAATTGATCGCATTTGGATCGCCGCAGTGCAATAATCGGGCAACCTGCAAATTACCGATCAACCATGTCCCATCTGCAACTGGTAGATATCGATCTGGCGTACGCGGGCAACCGGGTGGTACGCGGACTTTCATTCAAGCTCGAGCAAGGCAGCATCGGCTGCCTGCTCGGCCCGTCCGGCTGTGGCAAAACCACCGTGCTGCGCTGTATTGCCGGCTTTGAACCGGTGTCTGCAGGAGAAATCCTGCTCGACGGCGTCCTCGTGAGCGGCAAGGGTCGGCACCTGCCGCCGGAACAGCGCCGGATCGGCATGGTGTTCCAGGACTATGCGTTGTTTCCCCACCTGACCGTTGCCGAGAACATTGCCTTTGGCCTGCGCCATGCAAACCGGGAGCAGAAGCAGGCCCGAGTGAGTGAGCTGTTGCGGCTCGTGGGACTCGGCACCCAGGGCGACCGCTATCCGCACGAGCTGTCCGGCGGTCAGCAGCAGCGTGTGGCCCTCGCTCGCGCACTGGCGCCGGCGCCCGCCTTGCTGCTGCTTGACGAGCCCTTCTCCAACCTCGATGTCGAGCTGCGCGAGCGCCTCTCCTACGAAGTCCGCGACATCATCAAGGCAGCGCAGACCACCGCGATTCTGGTCACCCACGATCAGCACGAAGCCTTCGCCGTCGCCGACGAGATCGGCATCATGCATGAGGGCCGCATCCAGCAGTGGGATACGCCGTACAACCTCTATCATCGACCAAAGAACCGTTTTGTGGCCGACTTCATTGGCCAGGGCGTGTTCCTGCCAGGCATGGTCCTGAACGACAGGGAAGTGCAGGTCGAGGTCGGCACCCTCAAAACGGAAGTACCGGTGGAGTGCGGCGTCGGGTGTGCCGCCTGTGAGCGCAACTGCAGCGTCGATGTGCTGCTGCGTCCGGACGACGTGGTCCATGACGACGCAAGTCCGATGCGCGCCGAGGTGGTGCACAAGGCGTTTCGTGGCGCCGACATCCTGTACACCCTGAAGCTGGCAAGCGGGGCGAAAGTGCTGTCGCTGGTGCCGAGTCACCACAATCACGCCCTCGGCGAACGCATCGGCATCCGTCTGGCAGTGGATCACGTGGTGACCTTCCAGGGTAGCGAAGCCGGCGCAGGTGCACTTCAGCTCGTCCAGTTGCCAGGATGATCCCGTGGCTTGACGGCGAACCGGGCTTTCCGCCGCTCGAACAAGCCCTTTCCGAACCCAATGGCCTGCTTGCGGCCGGTGGCGAGCTGAGCCCGGCGTGGTTGCTGGCAGCGTACCGGCGCGGGATTTTTCCCTGGTTCAGCGGCGAAGAGCCAATCCTGTGGTGGAGCCCTGATCCGCGTCTGGTGTTGATGCCGGACGAAATCCGGATTCACCGCTCCCTGCGCAAGGTGCTCAGGCAACAACGTTTCGAGATCCGCATCGACACAGCATTCCCTCAGGTGATGGCAGAGTGCGCAGCCCCACGGGAACCGGGGGCCAGCACCTGGATCACGCCGCGCATGCAGGCGGCCTACTGCAGGATGCATGAACTGGGATACGCCCACAGCGTCGAATGCTGGCAACACGAAAAACTGGTCGGCGGACTTTACGGCATGGCGGTGGGACGGGCATTCTTTGGCGAGTCGATGTTTTCGCGCGAAACCGACGCATCCAAGGTTGCGCTGGCATACTTGGCACGGGTGCTCGAATCATTGGACTTTGCCGTCATTGACTGCCAGATGACGACCCCTCACCTGCTGTCGATGGGGGCGCGCGAAATCCGACGCAGCGAGTTCGGTGCGGCCCTCGAGCGATTGACCCGGCAAAACGAAACCCCCGGCCATTGGCCGCAGGAACTGGCGAACGCGATCAGCTGGAACTAGAAAGAAAACAGCTGGCCAAGGGAGTGCAACCATGAAGCAGGACTACCCCTACGCACTGATCCAGTTTTACGCCACGGCGCCTTACAGCTGCTCCTACCTGCCCGATCGCATGGCACGTTCGCAGGTGGCCACGCCCGGTCACCTGATCGACCCTCAGGTGTACAGCGACCTGGTACGGCGCGGTTTCCGTCGCAGCGGCGTATTCACCTATCGCCCGCATTGCGATCATTGCCATGCCTGCGTGCCCGTGCGGATTGCGGTGAACCGCTTTACGCCGGACCGCAGCCAGCGACGTGCATGGGCCCGGCACGCGACCCTCGAGGCGCGGGAGTGCCCGCTCGAATTCTCCGAAGAGCACTATCTGCTCTATCAGCGCTACCAGGCCTCACGCCATGCCGGCGGCGGCATGGATCTCGACAACCGCGAGCAATACACGCATTTCCTGCTGCAGAGCCATGTTGATACCCGGGTCGTCGAATTCCGCGATCACGATACCCTGCGCATGGTCAGCGTCATCGACCGCCTGACCGATGGATTGTCCAGCGTCTATACATTTTACGATCCGGATGCTGCGCGCAGCGCCTTCGGTACTTACGGTGTGTTGTGGCAGATCGAGGCGTGCAGGCGTTTCCAGCTCCCCTACCTCTATCTCGGCTACTGGATTGCGGAGAGCCAGAAGATGGCCTACAAGGCACGTTTTCAGCCGATCGAGGCCTATCGGCAGGGAGAATGGGGACCCTTCGATCCGGACCAGGCGCGCTAAAAAAACCTGCGCTGCGGACACCCGCATCGCGTCGCGGCCGACGAATCGCTACAATCCGGCCCCATGCTCTACGACATAGCCCGCCCCCTGCTGTTTTCGCTCGATCCGGAAACTGCCCACGAGTTCGCCCTCGCCTCTCTCCACATCACCGGTCGTGTGCTGCCGGCCGGTCGACCGGAACCCGCCGACCCGGTTGAAGTGATGGGTCTGAGTTTTCCCAACCGCATCGGCCTTGGCGCCGGACTCGACAAGAACGGCGAAGCCATCGACGGACTCGCCCGCATGGGTTTCGGCTTCATCGAGATTGGCACGGTAACGCCCCGTCCGCAGCCGGGCAATCCCCGCCCGCGGATGTTCCGCCTGCCCGAGGTGAAGGGCATCATCAACCGGATGGGGTTCAACAACCATGGTGTCGACGCGCTCATTGCGCATGTCAAGGCAGCCCGTTACAAGGGCATACTCGGCATCAACATCGGCAAGAACTTCGACACCCCGATCGAGAACGCGGCCGATGACTATCTGATCGGTCTGGAAAAGGTCTATCCGGTCGCGAGCTACGTCACTGTCAATATTTCGTCGCCGAACACCAAGAACCTGCGCCAGCTCCAGGGCGAATCCGAACTCGATGATCTGCTCGGACGCCTCAAGAGCGCCCAGACCCGCCTGGCCGACACCCATGGCCGCTACGTTCCGCTAACGCTGAAGATTGCGCCCGACCTCGAGCCAGAGCAGGTGGTCAATATCGCCGATGCCCTGCGCCGCCACCGAATCGACGGCGTGATCGCCACCAACACCACGATCTCGCGCGACAAGATCCAGGGCGTGCGCTACGCCGAGCAACAGGGTGGTCTGTCAGGAGCGCCGGTGTTCGAGGCATCCACCGCGGTAGTGCGACAACTGGCGGACGCCCTCGGCGGCGAACTGCCCATCATCGCCGCGGGCGGCGTGCTCGATGGTCGCGGCGCCAGGGCCAAGATCGACGCCGGCGCGAGTCTGGTACAGGTGTATAGCGGCCTGATCTATCGCGGCCCCGCACTGGTGCGCGAATGCGTGCGCGCCACGTCCTGACCCCACCTTGCCTCACCGGCATAAAACCATAACCGGCGCGGGCTTGAGTGGCGCAGCGCGGAAGGGGATAATCCGCCGGTTAATTGCGGCCATCGGATCATGAGCAGCTATATTTTTGTTGTCATTGGCGCAGTCCTGGTCAACAACGTGGTTTTCGTCCGCATTCTCGGCCTGTGCCCTTTCATGGGCGTATCCAGAAAGCTCGAGACCGCGATCGGCATGGGTGCGGCCACCACCTTCGTGCTCACGCTCGGCGCCGGCACCAGCTACCTGATCGACCACTACCTGCTGGTACCCAACGATCTCGCCTATCTGCGCACGCTGTCGTTCATCGTGGTCATCGCCGCCATCGTCCAGATGACCGAGCTTGTGATCCAGAAAACCAGTCCCCTGCTGCACCAGGTGCTTGGTATCTACCTGCCGCTGATCACCACCAACTGCGCCGTGCTCGGGGTACCACTGCTCAATGTCGGGCTCAACCACAACCTGCTCGAATCCTTGTTGTTCGGTTTTGGCTCTTCGGTCGGCTTCACCTTGGCACTGGTCCTGTTTGCGGGGATACGCGAGCGGCTCGACGGCGCCGATGTGCCGCTGCCGTTCAAGGGCACCGCCATTGCCATGATCACCGCCGGCTTCATGAGCCTCGCCTTCATGGGTTTTGCCGGGCTGGATCGATTTAACTGATGCCCACGCGCACCCTTGCCACCCGCTTGTCTGACCTGACGCAAACCCTTGCCCCGCCGGGCGGTCTATCCTTGCGCCCCCGGATCCGTTAAACCTCCATGCTCACCGCACTCCTCATCATGACCGGGATCGCCCTGGTGCTCGGCGCAGCACTGGGTTACGCCGCCATCCGCTTCAAGGTGGAAGGTGACCCGCTGGTCGAAAAGATCGACGCCATCCTGCCGCAGACCCAGTGCGGCCAGTGCAGCTACCCGGGCTGCAAACCTTATGCGGAAGCCATCGCCAAGGGTGAGGCCGACATCAACCAGTGCCCGCCCGGCGGCGAGGAAGGAATACGCAAGCTTTCCGACCTGCTCGGTCGCGAGTTCAAGCCCCTGTCCGAAGAGCACGGGGTGGAGAAGCCGAAGTCGGTGGCCCTGATCGATGAGCTCACCTGCATCGGCTGCACGCTGTGCATCCAGGCCTGCCCGGTCGATGCCATCGTGGGTGCGGCAAAACAAATGCACACCGTTGTCGACCCTTTGTGTACCGGCTGCGAGCTTTGCCTGGCACCGTGCCCGGTGGACTGCATCACGATGGTGCCGGTGCCTGACACCGTCCAGACCTGGAAGTGGAAATACCCCGTGGTCGAAATCAGGAAGTCAGCATGATCACGCGCCTGTTCAACTTCCGCGGCGGGATCAAGCCGAACTCGCACAAGAACGAATCGGCCGAAGCCGCGATCCGGCCCGCGCCGATGCCACCCTGGCTGGTCGTGCCGCTGCGCCAGAGCACACGTGCGACGGCGCGCTGCATTGTTCACGTCGGCGACAAGGTGCTCAAGGGCCAGCGCATCGGTGAGCCCGAAGGCAATCTCGGCACCGCTGTTCACGCGCCCACCTCGGGCACCGTGACCGAAGTCGGCCTGTACCCGCTTGCCCACCCGTCCGGCCTCGATACGCGCTGCATCGTGATCGAACCCGACGGTGAGGAGCGCTGGGTCGGGCACAAGGGCTTCGATTATCACAACGCGACCCGCGAACAGGCCCTTGCCCAGCTGCGCGACTGCGGCATCGTCGGGCTGGGCGGCGCGACCTTTCCCAGCCACGTGAAGCTGGGAAAGGGCAGCGGCATCGACACCCTGATCCTGAACGGCGCCGAGTGCGAGCCCTGGATCACCTGCGACGATCGCCTGATGCGCGAGCGCGCGGCCGACATCCTTGCCGGCGCAGCCATCCTGCGCGAGTTGATCGGCGCGCGCCAGCTGGTGGTCGGCATCGAAGACAACAAGCCACAGGCGATCGCTGCCATGCAAATCGCCGCAACGGCGATCGGGGGCGAGGTGGCGGTGATGCCTGTGCCTTCGCTTTACCCTGCCGGCGGCGAAAAGCAGTTGATCCGGGTGTTGACCGGGGTCGAGATTCCCTACGGCAAGCTGGCCGGCGAGTTCGGCATCCAGTGTTTCAACGTGGGGACGGCGCATGCCGTGTATCGGGCCCTGGCCCATGGCGAACCGCTGGTATCGCGCATCGTCACCGTAACCGGCAATGTCGAGCATCCGGCCAATTTCGAAGTACTGATCGGAACTCCGATCGATCATCTGCTGGCGCTGTGCGTGCCCCGCCCGGACTCCGACCGCACCCTGATGGGCGGTCCGATGATGGGTTTCGTGCTTCCCCGCCTCGACGTGCCGGTGGTCAAAGGCACCAACTGCATCATCTCCGCCTCGCCCAAGCTGTTTCCGCCACCGCAACCCGAGCAGCCCTGCATCCGCTGTGGCGAGTGCGCGCGCGCCTGCCCGGCCGAACTCCAGCCGTTCGAGCTGTACTGGTTCAGCCGCGCCAAGAACTTCGGCAAGGCGCAGGAATACAAGCTGTTCGACTGCATCGAATGTGGTTGCTGCGCCTACGTCTGCCCGTCGCATATCCCGCTGGTCGACTATTACCGTTTTGCCAAGAGCGAGATCTGGGCCCGCGAGCGTGAAAAATCGGCGGCCGACCAGGCCCGGGAGCGGTTCGAGTTCCGCAACTACCGGCAGGAGCGCGAGAAAGAGGAAAAAGCGGCAAAGCTCGCCGCGAAAGCGGCAGAAACCCGGGCCAAGCTCGCTGACACCGCTGCACCGGCCGAACCCGCGCCAGTGGCGCCCGCGCCCCCCGGCGACGATCCGAAGAAGGCGCTCATTGCTGCCGCCCTCGCCCGTGCCAAGGCGCAGAAGGAGTCCGTGCAGCCACGCAACACCGAAAGCCTGAGCCCGGCAACCGAAGCCGAGATTGCGGAAATCGAAGCACGTCGGCAGAAAACACTGACTGCGCCGTCGGCAACACTCGAACCGCGCTCTCCCTCCGATCATTCGCCCGAATCCACCGCCTGAGCCGATGATCCATTCACCCTACATCCGCAAACCGGCAAGCGTGCAGCGCGTCATGTTTACCGTGCTGCTTGCCCTCCTGCCCGGGATCGCCGCCTACGTCTGGCAGATCGGCGCCGGCATCCTCGTCAACCTCGCGATCGCCAGTGTGACCGCTGTAGTGGCTGAAGCCCTCATTCTTGCACTACGCAAGCGCCCGGTCGCGATCGGCATCACCGATCTCTCGGCCGTCGTCACCGCGTGGCTGGTCGTCCTCGCATTCCCGCCCATTGTGCCGTGGTGGCTCACCATGCTTGCGGTGCTGATTGCAATCGTCGCGGTCAAACATCTCTATGGCGGACTTGGGCAGAACCCGTTCAATCCGGCGATGGCAGCCTACTGCACGATGATCGTCGCCTACCCCTCGCTGATGTCGCAATGGCCGGCGGCCGGCACGGTCGACTTCGCTGCGCAGTTGAGCCTCATTCTTGGCGGCGCCCGCGATCTCGACGGGATCACCGGCGCAACCGCGCTCGACGCGCTGCGCACCGGGCTGCGCGGGGACTCCACCGTCGATGCCTTGTTGCAGACCAGCACTTTCGGCCTCGCCGGCGGCCGCGGCTGGGAGTGGATAGCTGCCGGTTACCTGGTCGGTGGCCTGTTCCTGATCGCGACCCGCACCATCACCTGGCACCTGCCCACCGGCTTTCTTGCCGGACTCGCCATGACGTCCGGCGTATTCTGGTTGCTGCATCCGGACCAGTTTGCCTCGCCGCTGTTTCACCTGGCCAGTGGCGGC